>NZ_KB899733.1 GCF_000378445.1 Deinococcus aquatilis DSM 23025
GGCGATTGAATCGGCATTTTCCGCTTTGAAATCTCGCGGACTGAATCTGGAGGCCACGCACATGACGGCCCCAGAGCGAATCTCTCGGCTCTTTGGGCTGCTGTGTATCGCGCTGGCCTGGATGACCCGGATCGGCGCGCAGCGGACAGAGACCCACGCCCCTCGGCGGGACAAGCGCGGGCGAGCGGTCGTGAGTCAGGCGCGGATCGGGTGGCAGATCCTGAGTCAGGCGGCGCGGTGGGGCGGCGACGTGTTCTGGGACTACCTGCGGCTCCTTGGGATGCCGTTCCCGACCGCCAGCACGTCAGTTTCCCGAAGTGTCAGGTGCTGAGGGGTTGAGGGCAAGCAGCCTGTAGGTTGTTCAGCTGTTGGTGAGAGAGCCCATAACCCAGTAGGCTGGTTGTTCAGGTTTCTCTGCGGATGAGCTACGCCTGGTCAGGGAACAAGTGAGTAGGATCGCTGAGAAGTTCTCGATAGATCACCCTACGTACTTTCTGCCGCTGAAAACCCGAGTGGCGTGCTCGGCCGATGGAGTCCGTCTCCTTGATAACGAGTTGAGATGGGTTCGGGAACGGGACTTGGCTCGTGAGCGCTCCTCCCGCCACGCCTTGATCTCTCAGTTTCCCTGCGCGTAGCTGTACGAGTACCCGTAGCCCTGCTGCCCGCGGCGCACCTTGTTGACCACGACGCCCAGCAGCTTGACCTGTGAAGTGCGTGCGCCCTGCAGGACGCGCTGCACTTCGGGCACCGAGGTTTCGTTGCTCTCCACGACCAGCACCAGGCCGTCGGTATGGGGAGCGATCACGAAGGCGTCGGCCACCGACAACAGGGGAGGGGTATCGATGAGCACCACATCGTAGCCGGTGGCCCACTGCCGCAGCAGTTCCGGCAGGCCAGGAGTGTTCAACAGGCTGGCGGCGCGGCGGCCCACCTCTCCGGCGAGCAGCAGATGAATGCCGCGTCCCACATCGATGGCGCTGGCCAGCGTCGGGTGCTCGATGGCCTGCACTACGGTAGTCTGATGGCCCTCTTCTGCACCGGGCAGCGGCACCCAGGGCCTGCCGCCTACGCTCCAGAATTCCTGTTGGGTGGGTCGGTGAACATCCAGATCAATGACCAGCACCCGTTTGCCAGCCAGCGCATAGGACTCGGCCACCGCCGCGACCACGGTGCTTTTGCCTTCGCCGGGGCGGGCGCTGGAAACGGTAAGCAGAGCCGGGCTGTGCGGCACCGCCGTGCTGAGGTTGACCCGGATAAACCCGGTGGGTTCGTACAGCACGCCTGCAGTGGCCGCGCCAGCGGTGTCGGCGCGGCGAGCACGGGACATCCGGGGCAACTCACCGATGGCAGGCACGTCCAACGCGATGATGTCCGCTGTCGAGCGGACGCGGCGGCGCAGCGAATCGAGCAATAGGGCCAGGCCCGCTCCTGCGAACAGCGTCAGCAGAGCCGCCAGGACGGCGTTGCGGGCGGGCTTGGGGGCCACGGGCGAGCGCGGCGCATTGGCTTCAGCCAGCAGGGTCAGGTTCCCCACCGCGCCTTCCTCAAACACCGTGGCCTGCGACAGATTCAGAATCAACTGGCCCCGCGCCGCGATCAGGCTCTGGGCCTCCACGCTTCCGGCTGGCACCGCTGCCAGCCGGGTCGAGATGTTCTTCAGCTGTTCCTGCAAGTTTTTGCGGGCGCGGCCTACGCCGGTACGGGCGCGGCTCATGTCCCAGTCCAGCAGGGCCTGCGTGGCGGCGCTGGCCAGCACGCGGGCAGCTTCAGGCGATTCCGCGCTGGCCCGCAGCTCATACACGCCGCGCTGTTGGGTATCCAGGCGGGCCTTGACGGTCACGCGGCTGAACTTGTCGCTGGCCAGCTCGTTGTTCAGCTGCTGACTGATGGCCGTCTTGATGTTGTCTGGCAGGTTGGCGGTTCTCAGCAGCTCGATCATCCGTTCTACGCTCTGACGGCTGTGCACCACCTCTTCGACGGCGCCCTGCGGCAGTTGCGGCGCCGTGACCGAGGCGCTGCTCAGCACGCTGTTGCTGTTATCGTTCTGAGCAGCCATGACACTGGTGACCGCTTCGTAGGTGGGAGCCTGACGCTTAAACAGGGCGTAGGTGGCCCCGCCCACCAGCACTGGAGCCAGCAGCAGTGGAAGGGCCTGACGGCGCAGCACCGCGAACACCTGAGCCAGATCGATATCGTCGGTGGACTTGGAGCGGGACTCGGACTGTGAGGGGAGCTGGGTCAAAGCGAATTATCCTTTGTGGGTCAACGATGTATTGGAAAGCAGACAGGGGAGAGGGGAGGGTGAAAGCGCGGGGAAAAAGAGTCAGTAGGCTCCGGCGCTTCTCAACACGGCCTTGACTGTTCTCAGCAAGATTACGATATCAAGCCAAACTGACCAATTTCTCACATAGTAGGGGTCGAGCCGCACCATGCCTTCGTTGCCCGCGTCCGAGCGGCCCGACACCTGCCACAGCCCGGTCATGCCCGGACGGACTTCCCGGCGCAGTTGCTGAACAGACAGGGGCAGTTCTTCAAGGTGATACAGCGGCAGCGGCCGTGGCCCTACCAGCGCCATCTCGCCCCGCAAAACGTTGACCAGCTGCGGCAATTCGTCAAGGCTGGTTTTGCGAAGTAGGCCGCCGATGCGGGTGATCCGGGGATCGTTTTTCAGTTTGAAATGGGCCTGCCATTCGGCGTTCAGAGCTGGGTCTTCGGCCAGGCGACGGGCCAAAACTTCTTCAGCGTCGGGCAGCATGGTTCTGAATTTCCAGGTGTCGAATGTTTCGCCGCCCAGCCCGGTACGGCGCTGCAAAAACAGCGGCTTGGCACGGTCTTCCAGCCAGATCAGCAGGGCGATGAGGCCGCACAGGGGAAGCCACAGCGGAAGCGTCAGGGTCACGGCCAGCAGATCAATGCCCCGCTTCAGGCGGCGGGCCAATGGATCGGCCAGATTGTGCGTGATTTCAAGGCCCAGCAGTCCGCCGAGGTCGCGGGCCTGTACCCACAGCGACTGCATTTCAAACAGGTCGGGAATCAGGATGACGCTGCGGTACACGCTGAGTGGGCCGTCCAGCAGGTCCACCAGGCGCGTGCGGGCCACCCCCGGCATGGCCACGATGGCAATTGGTGCGGCCTGAGTCCACAGATTGGTGTGACCCAGCACTGGTACGCCGCTCACCTCTGTTCCGTGTAGCGCGGCATTGTCATCGAACACGGCCACGGGGTGGTAGCCCAGCCCTGCTTCGGCTTGCAGCGCTGTCACCACCTGTTGTCCCGTTAGGGCCGCGCCGTAGACCACCACGGGCACGCCCCACAGCCCACTCCTGACCAGCACCCGTTTGGCCAGGTTGCGGGCCAACAACACAGCAGGAAGGCCCAGCCCCAGCAGCAGCGCTCCTGACCGGACAGCCGCCCACCCCTGCTCCGTCAGCGCCAGGCCCAGGGTCAGCATCAGCACCAGCAGCGCGGCCAGCGTGACCATCCGCTCCAGCTCGGTCACGGCTCCCAGCCCCCAGCCGGGCTGCACCCGCAGCGACGCGACAACGGCATAGATCAGCAGCAAGACTTCCAGCCAGGCCCAGGGAAGAGGGGTGAACCCCCAGCGGGCCAGCAGCGTATTGGTCAGAGCCGCCGCCGCCGCCCACCCCAGCAGTTCGCTGCTCAGCAGGGCCGCGCCGTTGCCCAGTCGCCGCCTGAGGTATGCATTTGCCCTCTGCGCCCGCAGTTGGTTGCGTAGGCTTCCCTCCGTCGGTGGACCCTCCGCGACGATAACAGGGGTCGGGGGAGAGACACGGGCATCCATATAGCGCAATATAAACGTCTAGTGAACTCCCGTCTGTCTAAAACTCTCGCCCTCTGGTTAGGTTTCTTGCCTCTGATTCCCGGTGCGGGCCTGCTCAGCCTGTTGGCGTTGCCCCGCTTTCGTACTCTTCCACCTGCCTGGAAAGTCTTGCTGGGCGTGTTTCTGGGCCTGCAACTGCTGGCGGCGCTGCTGTCGCCGCAGCCCCTGGTGTCGTTGCCCTTAGCCCTGATCAGGGGGGGTCTGGTGGTGGCATTGATCGTGACGGGCTATACCCTGGGCCACACCCGCGCCGTGCGTCCGGTGCTGCTCGGGTACAGCGTGGTGGCCCTGACTGCTTTTGCCACCACGCTGGCCCTGCATCCAGCCGCCGCATTCACCACGCGCCTGCTGCATCCCTACTACACCAGTGTCAGCCTGGGGCTGGCCGGTACGCTGGGGCTGTTGCTGGCCGTCACCTGGCGCAGTGGGCCGTGGGTGTGGCGGGTAATGGGCGGCAGCCTGAGCCTCGGTATGTTTCTCTGGAGCGGCAGCCGGGGGCCTCTCATCGCGCTGGTCGCCGGATTGGCAGCAGCATTGGTGGTGGGCCTGCGGAGCCAGTGGAAGGCGTCGCTCCTGGCTCTGGCCGGAGCCGCCGTGCTGGTCTTGGGCCTTCAAAGTGCGGTGCCGGGCGGCGTGACCAGCCGTTTCCTGGAAAATACCCTGAACGGACGCGGCACCTTCTGGGCCGATGCCCTGACTGCCGCCCGCCTGCACCCCTGGGGCGGCACCGGGCCGTATCAACTCGGTCCCGCCTTCAGCACCCAGTACAGCGACACCAGTTGCCAGCTGTGGCTGCCTGCCAACTCCTATGGCCTTGAGCAGGGTTGTCCACCTGCACTGGACGCCCTGCGCGGCGCGTGGCTGATCGCTCACAACACCGCTTTTCATCTTCTGGGTGAAACGGGTCTGGTGGGCCTGACTGGATGGCTGGCCCTGATGGGGGCGCTGGCTCTCGCTGCATGGAGGTCGCGCGATCCACTGGTCAACGGCGTGACCTGGGCGATTGTGGCGATGGGCCTGGTGGACACACCCACCTTTCTGCCCAACCTGGGCCACGCCGAACTGTACTGGCTGCTGGGCGGAGTGGGAGTGGCGCTGGCCCAGCAGAAGGCCCCAACAGACGCGCCCCAGCCTGCTCCCCACCTGTCTCCTGCTGCGCCGCTGCTGGCTCTGGCGCTGCTGGCCTATTTCACGTTGCCGCTGTGGTTGGAGCGGGTGCGGCCCAGCGTGGGTGCGGGCGTGCCGATCCTGCGAGCGCTGACCCTACCGACCCGGCTGACAGCAGGCGAAAACGTGACCCTGTTTCTGAAGGCCGAGGTGCCGCAGGGCCAGTTTGTGGTGCGTGGGTCGGCCTGCCCGGTCAGTGGTCCCTGCCAGAAGGCCTTCCAGACCCCATTGGACGCCTCTCAGTCGGGCTGGAAACGTGTGACCATGAAAGGGTTACCCGCAGGCCGTTACCGCCTGAGCATCCAACTCTCTGACCAGCGGGCGCGATTAAGTGTGGAGCAACCTGTAGCTCAATTGGTCCGGGTGATCGACGTTGAGTAGACTCAGGCTGCTGTTGACGGTCCTGCTGTGGTTGGTGCTGCCTGCCTCGCTGTGGGGTGTCCTCGCATTTTCGACGCCTCATGTACCGGGTTGGGCTGCTGTCCCGTTGCCTTCATGTGTTCCCCAGCCGCCTTCCCAGTGGATGAATGACCAGGCTGAGCCACTGGTGGAGGGCCGGGCCGTGCTGGCAACCAACGGCATGGTGGTCTTACAGGTCTGTCGGCCCGGCGTATTGACCTTTACGGCACGCGGCACAGCGGCTAAAAGTCTCCTGCCCCTGATGAGTGTCAGTGCCAGCGATCAGCCACTCCTGACGGCCCGTGTAGGTCAAGAGCAGCTCTACCGCGTACAGGTGCCGAAAGCAGGGCTGCTGACCATCACCTTTCACGACGACGCTTACCTGCCTGACACCACCCCGCCCGAAGACCGCAACCTGTTCGTGAGTGCCGTACGGTTTGTGGCAGTGCCCTGACCACACTGGACCGGGGGCACAGAAATAACTTCTGCGCCCCCGGTTCCTGGTTAGCCTCTATCAGCCGCGAACGAGTCCAGCTTCGCGCTGTGCCAGATACCATGTCAGCGTGCGCTCTACTCCTTCGCGGAGGCCAGTCTGGGCCTGCCAGCCCAGGTCGCGTAGTTTGGAGACATCCATCAGCTTGCGCGGTGTACCGTCGGGCTTGGACGGGTCAAAGATCAGTTCACCGTCAAAGCCCACCACCTCTGCAATCAGCTCGGCCAGAGCACGGATGCTGAGGTCTACGCCCGTGCCGATGTTGATGGGGCCGGGTGCAGACACCTGCTTCATCAGAAACAGGCACGCGTCGGCCAGATCGTCGGAATACAGGAACTCCCGAAGTGGGGTTCCCGATCCCCAGATTTCCACCTGCGCCGCACCGCTTTCTTTGGCCTCCACCATTTTCCGCATCAGCGCAGGCAGCACATGAGAGCCTTGCAGGTCAAAGTTGTCGCCGGGGCCGTACAGGTTGGTGGGCATGCCACTGATAAAGTCCGCGCCGTACTGGGTGCGGTAGTGGTCGCACAGTTCGATGGCCGCAATTTTAGCCACCGCATAGGCTCGGTTGGTATCTTCCAGTGGCCCGGTCAGCAGCGCCTCTTCCTGAAGGGGTTGGGGAGCAAGGCGCGGGTAGATGCAACTTGATCCCAGATTCAGCAACTTCCTGACGCCTGTTTCGTGGGCCGTGTGAATCACGTTGGCCGCAATCATCAGGTTGTCGTACAAAAACTGGGCCGGATAGGTGCTGTTCGCCAGAATGCCGCCCACTTTCGCTGCGGCCAGGAACACATATTCAGGCTGCTCCTGTGCAAAAAAGGCCCGGACTGCTGCCTGATCGCGCAGATCCAGCTCAGCACTCGTGCGGGTGATCAGGTTGCTGAAGCCTTCTGCCCTGAGGCGGCGCATGATGGCGCTTCCTACCAGTCCCCGGTGTCCAGCCACGTAGATTCGGGCGTCGTGCTGCATCGTGCTGGTCATCAGGTATTGCCCACACCCTTCAGGGCCACCTGATGCCCCGCCGCGATCAGGGTTTTTTCCTGTCTGGCAAGTTCCAGGTCAGCTTCCACCATCTCGCGCACCAGTTCTTCAAAGCTGGTCTTGGGCACCCAGCCGAGGGCGCGGCGGGTTTCAGTGGCGTCGCCCAGCAGGTAATCCACTTCTGCGGGACGGAAGTAGCGGGGGTCGATCTCCACGTAGTCCTCATGGTTCAGACCCACCTGTGCAAAGGCGCGTTCCGCAAACTCGCGCACGCTGTACGCCTCACCCGTGGCAATGCAGTAATCACGCGGCGCGTCCTGCTGAAGCATCAGCCACATGGCTTCCACGTAGTCGCGGGCATGGCCCCAGTCGCGTTTGGCCTCCAGGTTGCCCAGATACAACTTGGATTGCAGGCCCATCTTGATCCGGCCCACAGCCCGCGTAATTTTACGGGTCACGAAGGTTTCTCCGCGCCGGGGCGACTCGTGGTTAAACAGAATGCCGTTGCAGGCGTACAGGTCGTAGGCTTCGCGGTGGTTGACCGTCTGCCAGTACGAGTACACCTTGGCGACCGCGTAGGGGCTGCGGGGGTGGAATGGCGTGTGCAACCCCTGTGGGGGCGCGGCTGCCCCGAACATCTCAGAGCTGCTGGCCTGATAAAACTTCACCTGCAGGCCAGTGCGGTCTTGATAGTCGCGGATGGCTTCCAGCAGACGCAGGGTGCCCAGTCCGGTCACGTCGGCGGTGTACTCGGCCTGATCGTAACTGACCTTGACGTGACTCTGTGCGCCAAGGTTGTAGACCTCCTGCGGCTGCACTTTCTCGATCAGCATCCGCAAACCCGATGCATCCGACAGGTCCCCGTAATGCAGGAACATCTTTGCGCCTGATTCGTGGGGATCGTGATACAGATGGTCGATCCGGTCGGTGTTAAAGGTACTAGCACGGCGAATCATGCCGTGTACCTCATAGCCCTTAGAGAGGAGAAGTTCCGTCAGGTAAGATCCATCCTGACCTGTAATGCCCGTTACCAGTGCTTTTTTCATTGTTCAGCTCCTCCGCTGCGCCTGTTCAGCATTCGCTCCCGCAGAAGTTGCCGCCCGAACATCCAGACAAACCGTGGATTTTGCCGGGCGTACCGCTTCCAGAGCCGCCTGGGTTCCATGATCAACCGGAACAACCACTCCAGCCCCATCCCCTGCATGGCTGCTGGAGCTTGTTTCACGCGTCCAGAATGAAAGTCGAAGGCCGCACCGACCCCCAACATCACCAGGGGTAAGCGGTCACGGTGATGGTACATCCACCACTCCTGCTTGGGACAGCCGATCCCCACGAACAAAATTCGCGCCCCGGAGTCCAGAATCTGCTGCGTATCAGCGGCGTCTTCTTCCGCTGTCGGTGGGCGAAAAGGCGGTGCGATGGCGCAGACAATCCGAATACCGGGAAACTCGTGATACAAAAACGCCTTGAATTCTTCCAAGCTTTCAGGAGTGCCTCCGTAAAGCCCGATTGGAATGCCCTCCAAGGCGGCGGCAGCGCAAACCTTCAGCGTCAGCGTCGGCCCATACACACGCTCGGCATCGGGGACGCCCAACAATTTGAGTGCCCAGACCAGAGGCATCCCGTCGGGCGTCACCAGATCGGCAGTATTGACCACCTCGCGGAATGCCGGGTCATCTACAGCTTCCATCACCATATGAACATTGGCGGCGTGGACGCGGTGGGTCACTCTTGGGCCACTCCATTCAATGATTCTTTCTGCGGCCAAAGTATAGGAGGTTGCGTGTATGTTGCTGCCGACAATATTTTTAGCCTCGAACATTTTTAGCCTTTGATTTTTTAGCTACCGCGCTCTGGTAGATGCTCACGAGCATTTCGTGATTCCTCTCCGAAGCATATTTTTCAAGGTAGATTTGACGGCACGCATTGCGAATCCCGGTTGACAATTCCTCATCTCCTTTGAGAAGACGAATTTTATCAATGAGGGCATCTTTATTACCAGCCTCAAATAAGTAACCTGTCAGGCCATCCTCTATCAGCTCTGTCAGGCCGCCCATTGCCGCTGCAATGACTGGTGTTCCTTTGGCAAACGCTTCAATAACGACCCGGCCAAATGGTTCGTGCCACTCGGAAGGCACGATTAGCATTTCAGCTTCTCCCATCAGACTATAAGTTTCTTGAAGGGAACGTTGTCCTAAATATTCGATATTGGTCGCTTCTGCCGCTTTTTCAACTTCTGACTGTAGAATGCCTTCTCCTATAATCCTAAGCGGAATTGATGGCGAGCCTTTTTGCCAAGCCTCAAGAAGAGTTCTGAGCCCTTTTTCTTCAGAGAGTCGTCCTACATAGAGGGCGTAGCCACCTTGACCAGTTCCCGGCCCAGGGTCAGGAGCAACTACATTCGGTTTTACTACAATTTGGTCTGCGTCAAAACCGATCTCGATATACTTGTTTTTGACAAATTCGGAAATGGCAATAAATAAATCGACTTCTTTTTTATATGTTCCTAAAATCTTATGAACTCCTACCATTCCTGCAACAACGGCAGAACCTAGCGTACTGCCTCTGTAACATTTGTGCACAATTCCGCTCAAGGGTGCGAACTGACCCACGCAAGATTCACAGATCTTGCCATCCCGGTACAGCATCCCATTAGAACAGGCGATGCGGTAATTCCTGAGCGACTGCACAACGGCCGCACCACTGTTATGGGCAGCATAGTAAGCCGAAGGCGATATCAGAGGGAAAGTGTTCTGAAAGTGAGCCACTTCAATCTGACGCTCATGTACCAGCCCGGCAATCTGCCTTGCCACTGGCGCACTCCATACCGTCTGCAATGCTGTTTGTACGACGCCTTGAGCATTTACGGCGTCGTTGTGAAGGGTATATCTACTCACGTCATGGCCGTACGATTCAAGAAGTCCAGCTTCTGCAAGAAAGCTCTGATCCTCTCCACCTGGGCTTTTGTAGTGATTGTGTGCCATCAAAACTTTC
This sequence comes from Deinococcus aquatilis DSM 23025, assembly GCF_000378445.1. GTDB lineage: Bacteria > Deinococcota > Deinococci > Deinococcales > Deinococcaceae > Deinococcus > Deinococcus aquatilis. The sequence goes on from NZ_KB899733.1 coordinate 9,876, forward strand.
ATTTTATAGGATAGCCTTATCGTTAGGGTTTTTGCTCTACTTGTTATTCTTCCAAGTTTTAGAAATATTGCCTGAAATCGGAAACATACAGCTCTATTTAAGCGGTGCTCAATTTTTACCTCGCATGATTTCAATCATTTCATCAACTACCTTCTTCTTTTCAAAACGATTTATAGTCGCTTTAAATTGTTTCGCCTTATTTTTTAATTCCTGAGGATTAGTTAGATGGTCATCAATCGCTTCTACTAGTGCGTTCACATCTTCTGACTTTACCAACCGTGCATATTTTCCATTTTCAGCAATCTCTGCAGGTCCGCTGGGGCAATCAGATAATATCGATGAGGTTCCGCAATAAAGGGCCTCGACAGCTACTCTGCCAAACCCCTCATACCGCGAAGGCATGACAAAAAGATCTGCCCTTGTATAGTACTTATATGGATTGTCAGTAAAATCAATAAACCCGATTCTATTTTCCATTCCAAGTTGACTCACGAGTAGTTTGAGACTCCTTTCCTGACTACCTGAGCCAATAATGAGCAGTTTAGCAGTCTTGTTGCTCAGTTTTGGTATTGCATTGATCAATATGTCAAACCCTTTGACATATTCTAGCCGTCCCAGAGTCATGATTTCATAATCGGATTTATCTATTTCTGCAATGCCTGCAGAGATCAATCGATTTGCATGATCAAAATCAAAAGGATTGAAAATACTTGTTACTATGTCTTCTGGGAGGTCAAATTCACTCATTAAATCCTGTTTAACACCTTCTGAAACCGCTATAAATTTTCCAACAAATCTGTAAAATAGAGGGGCAAGCAATATATGAATCTTCGACAAATCTTTTTTTCTGCGACTCCAAGTGTTATGTATCCAGCCTACAGATCTTACCGAATTTATTTTGCCCGATAAAACGGCTAAGTATATGGGAGTGGTATCTTGCATTCCAAAAATTATATCTTTTTTCTTACCTTTTTTAATAATATCTACAACTGCCAAGATTTTACTCATTTTCGATAACAGTGATTTACTTCTACCGTAGTCATCTAAATAAATTACCTCTACTTGATGAACGTCGGCGATACCAGACAGGAAAACTTGCTGGACTATTTCTGCACCCCCACCACTTCTTCTTCTAGCAATACATAGCATATTCATACTAGACCACCCCAGTTTTCTCGATCTTAGAATTGGTATGGTTATCTTGAACTGAAGAGATTAAGACACCCAAAAAAATAATTTGATACATGTAGTTCTCAGAGAAAAGATTTATCATCCAAGACGATTCTGTCACGGAGCGCACAAAAAATACCCAAGCTATAACGAAAATTACTTTTCCGCCTTTCACATACACGATCCTTGATGCTAAAATAATAGACAAGGCGTAGATAATCATACCGAACATTCCTAACCAACCACTACGCCCTAGAGTCTGTACCCATTGATTATGTGACTGACCAGGTGCCCATCCGTACTGGGTGAAAAAGTTTGTTCTAGTATCATCTAGCCATAACTCAGTCCCATAACCAAAGAACTTGTTTTCATTATATAAGCTTATCACATAATCCCATACTTGTGTGCGACCAGTTAACGTTGCGGTTTCGTTATTTATTTCTAGCACTGTATTTGATGATTGTAGGAATAAGACCATAAATGCTACCGCCAATGTTGCCACGAAAAACTTTACAAACCAGGGAGTTCTAAATTTTAGTACAGAGTATATAGCCAATCCAGAAATAAAAGCAAAAAAGGTAGTTTTTGATTGAGTCATGCCTAGAATGCCCACAGCGATTGCCCAAGAGAAAATATTCCAGAGTGAGGTTTTGTGTGAGTGTAGCTCTATCCTAAGAATGTCCAACAAAATGAATAGGCACGCTAAAGCAGCTAAATGATTTCCCAAAGACGCCACTCCATGAAATCTAATCGGGAGAGGAACTAATAAATCGCCAGAATAATTTTGTTCAATGCTTATTCCTGGTACAGCAAGTGAAAGAATGCAAACAAATAAGAATAATCCTACCGAGTTTCTCGATAATTTTAAAAACCAACCTGAGTCATTACCATCCAATCTCATTAGGACGAGAATCAGCATTGTACCATAAAAACTGTGATAATCGAAGCCATGTGTAATCGAAAATAATGGAGAGAATATCAGTGGTGGAATAATAAATATTATAGCGGGAAATCCAATACTCCAGCTTTGTTTATTAAAACCCTTTCTTTGATTTATGGTTGAGATTATATATAGTGTTGCGATAAATATTAGTGAAGCTACGGATAAAAGACGAAATAGCGAGATAAACGGAGCATCTGTATTTATGGCAGTAGAGAATGTTCCGTTGTTGAATTGTCTTGTTGAAAAACTGTTACTAATAATGAGAGATACAGTTATACAATAGATAATATATGTAATTATGTTCCGACGATTAATATTTAGGCCGTTTTTGTTCATTTTAGGTCTTTTGGGTTATTTAGACAAGTAATGTCTACAGCTAATACGGTAACCATAGCAAAACTTCTAAATGAGGTCGGTTGTGATATAAGAGTGTCACCCAGCAAAATTATATCTTTCTGAGATTTATCTCTCGCAATCAGCGTCTTCAGAATCGCATTTATCAAAGAAATGGCCGTCCCTATAAAGGCAAAATTCTGACCTAGTAGCCTAGTTAAACTTAGCATGTATTGCCCTAAGAAATTTTATCTTAATGCTCTTGATAGGAAGTAGAAATATAATAATTATCGACAGCCGAATAAGTTTCTGTTTAAGTGTAAGGGTTGATTTTAAGGCTATCCCTATCAGACCAAGCGTCTTTGATGAATTATAATAACAGTAAAGCGATAAGTAGTATATAGTTGAAACAGTCCAATGATCCACATCATTTTTACATGGAGCCTTTTCTAAAAGATATTGACACCTTTTTAAATAAAGATCTAAAGATTTTTTTGCCTTGGCCTCATTAAAGGGCGCTTTATAGTTATTGTTCCCATGAATTCTATAGAAGGATAGAATTAAATCAGACTGCTTAATGGTAGCTGAAAGAGGAATGCTCGAAAACAAATACGAATCTGCCGATATTCTAAAATCATCTTGTGGGATGGGCATTACCTCTTCCAGCGCTGTTCTCGACCAAGCGTTTCCAGAAGTCGGAGGAAATTTTATATTTCCGGGGCCTTTTGATAACAAATCCCCTCGCAGATTTCCGCTTCTATGATGCCTTCTGTCGATTACTTCATAGATCTTAGAATCTTTATCCATCCTTCGCATCAGGAATTGTATACATTCTTTTGTGCCGGACTCAAAAAGCCCAGCTACCTGTCCTATAATATGAGGAGTTAAAACATCGTCACTATCTAAGAAAATGATGACCTCTCCACAAGACATTTGATATCCTGCATTCATAGCACTAGCCTGACCGCCGTTTGATTTTGCTACATATTTAATTTTTGCGCCATATTCTAAAATTACTTTCTCTGAATTATCTGTACTGCCATCATCTACGACGATAATCTCAATATTCTCGTAATCCTGCTTTACTGCGCTTTCTATGCATTCAGATATGTAATTTTGGTAGTTATAGTTGTTAATAATGATGCTGACTAGAGGTTTATCCATGGCGCAACCTCATTTGTCCTGCATACTTTTTAAGAGTCCGACGGGTATAAGGCATGATAACCACCACAGTAAGCGGTACTAGAGCGAGAGGTCCGATAAAGTGTGTGAAGAGTGCCAGCGCACACGGCAGACCCCAGAAGGCAGCCAGCTTGTAATTTGGTGAGCCAACCTGTCGGACAATTAGAGTATGAATAACAATATAGGCAAGAATTCCAACCACTTCGGCCCATCCATACCCTATGACGCCGTAGCGTGGTACAAGCAGGTAAGCAGATAGGGCAAACAGCATGATATGTACGACATGAAACAGAGCAACATCCAGATTGCGCTTGAAGACATACAAGACAGAAGAGTGGAGATTAAATACGGCGTTGACCAAGACACCAAGGGCTATAAAGGGGAAAATAGTCATGCTGGCAGCCCAACTGGCACCAAAAAATTTGGGCAAGACCAGTGGGGCAACAAGGGCAAACATGACCAAAAAGGGGCCAACGGCTAGCACCTGCAATCCAGCACCTTCTGTCACGGCTTTGCGGATGCGCTGTTTATCATCCTGCATTTTTGACAAAGCAGACAGAGCGATGCGGTAGGTGGCAGACTTCGCAAAAGAGAGGAGGTCAACAAAGCGGATGGCAAGCGCAATGATGCCGACAGCTTCCGCTCCCAAGAACCGGGCTACGATTAGGGGATTGACCAGTTGGCGTAGTTGCCAGACCCAGTTTGCGGCTGCATAAGCCAGTCCATAGCTCAACATCTGCCTTACAAGCGTACTATCCCAGCCCGGTTTCAGGCGTCGGCCACTGAACCACAGCAAAAGGGGCAAACCGACCAATTGACTGGTCAGAACACCAAGTGCAGGTGCCACCGCGCCGAAACCCTGCCAAGCCATAGCAACGGCAACAAGCATATTGACCACCTGAATGATCAGTTCAGCCAAGGCCACCCGCTCATAGTTCAGGTCGCGTTCCAGCTGGGCAATGGCCGTGATCCCCAACAACTGAACAGGCAGTGCCAGCAGCATCAGGGGCAGGACTGCACCAAAATGTGGAAGCTTGAAAGTCGTCTCCAGCAGAGGGAGTGAGAAGAAGGTAAGCAAGGCCAATCCGGTGCCCACCGCAAACATTAGCGTAGCGGCCACATTGTATTCATAGGCGGAAGGAACAGTTTCATTGCGAATCAGGTACACGTTGAGTCCCAGCAAGCTTAGGCTGAACAGATAGCTCTGAAGACTTGCTGCGACAACGTAAACGCCGTAGTTGCTGGGGCCGATGACACGGGTTACCAGCAACAACGAAAGGAGCGACAGCACCATGCCGACGCCCTGCCTGCCTGCCAGTACGGCACCCCCCCGGAGGGCTTTAGTCCGTAGCGTCACACAGTACCGTCTGCTGGATGGTCTGGGTCATCCGTTGAAGCCCCTGGGCCAGAGCCACCTGGGGCGTCCAGCCGAGCAGTTCCTGGGCGCGGGAGATGTCGGGTTTGCGCTGCTGGGGATCATCGCTCGGCGCAGCCTGATACACCACCGCCAGCTCCGGATCAATAATCTCCCGCACCACATCCGCCAGTTCCAGCATGGTGAATTCCGTCGGATTGCCCAGGTTCACCGGCTCGTGATAACTCACGCCCATCAACCGCACGATCCCTTCGACCAGATCGTCCACATACTGAAAGCTGCGCGTCTGCAACCCGTCGCCGTAGATCGTCAGTGCCTCGCCCCGCAACGCCTGATGCACGAAGTTGGTGATCACCCGCCCATCGTCGGCCCGCATGCGCGGGCCGTAGGTGTTGAAGATCCGGATAATCCGGGTATCTACCCCCTTGGCCCGGTGATACGCCATCGTCATCGCCTCGGCATAGCGTTTGGCCTCGTCGTAACAGCTTCTCAAGCCGTTGGGATTGACATGCCCCCAGTAACTCTCCGGCTGGGGGTGAACATGCGGATCACCGTACACCTCACTGGTGCTGGCCAGAAAGAACTTCGCGCCGTGCTTGAGAGCCAACTCCAGACCGTGTTGGGTGCCCTGGGCACCCACCATCAGGGTTTCGACCGGGAATTCCTGGTAGTGAGGGGGGCTGGCTGGAGAAGCGAAATGCAGCACCCAGTCCAGCGCCTCACCGGTGTAGGGGATGCCGAGGCTGACATCGGCCTGAATGAAGCGGAAGCGTGGATGAGTCAGAAACAATTCAGTGTTCTGGCGCTGACCGCTGATGTAGTTGTCCACGCCGATCACGGTGTGGCCTTCGTTCAGGAAGCGTTCCACCAGATGCGAACCCACGAACCCCGCACTCCCCGTGATCAGGATGGTCTGCGGCGCCGACTCGGTCACCCTGGTACCTGTTCAGCCAGGTACTGAGGCGCTTCACGGCCAATCTGTTCCACCTGTGCGGGCAGCGCGTCGCGCAGAATATTGCGAGCATCGATGATCAGCGGGCGGCGCATGGTCCCCACCAGCTCGGCCCAGTTCAGCTGCACATACTCATCCCACTCGGTGGCGATGATCACGGCGTCGGCACGGGCAATGGCGCTGACCGGGTCGCTGGCGGGGGTATAGCTGAGGTGCGTCCACTCGCGGGCGGCGCGGGGCATAGCGACTGGGTCGTGGGCCGTGACCACTGCGCCCAGCTGGGTCAGGCGAGCGATCAGGTCATGGGCGGGAGCGTCGCGCAGATCGTCGGTGTTGGGCTTGAACGCCATCCCCAGTACAGTAATGCGTTTGCCCTTCAAGCTTTTCAGATGACGCATCAATTTGTCTATGACGGTCTGACGCTGACGGTAGTTGACGTCGATGGCGGCCTGCAGGATCGGCATGGCGTAATTGTGTTCACGCCCGGCACTGATCAAGCCCTGCGTGTCCTTGCCGAAGCAGCTGCCACCCCAGCCCAATCCTGCCTGCAGGAAGCGGTGACCGATGCGTCCGTCGAAGCCGATGCCCGTACTGACTTCCTGAACGTCTGCGCCGACCCGCTCACACAGGCCCGCGATTTCGTTGGCAAAGCTGATCTTGAGGGCCAGAAACGCATTGGCCGCGTACTTAATCATCTCGGCACTCTGTAGTGTGGTCTTGACCAGCGCCGGGCGGGTGTAACTGTCGGGGCGCGGTGTGCCTACAGGGGGCACGAAGGTCTGCTCGATCAGCGGCGCGTACAGCCGGGCCAGATAATCCACGGCGTCAGGATGGCCACCCATCACCAATCGGTCGGGGTAGAGGCTGTCAGACAGCGCCGTGCCTTCGCGCAAAAATTCCGGGTTGCTGACCACGCGGTGACGCGCCTCGTCGAAGTTGGGCGAGTGGTCTTCCAGCAGGCGCTGCACGTAATCACCGGTGCCGATGGGCACGGTGCTCTTGTTCACGATGATCTGTGCGTGCCCGTTCAAATACGGCGCGAGGCTGGCCGCGGCGCTGGTCACATAGGTGAGATTGGGGGTTCCATCAGGCCCGGGGGGCGTGCCCACGCAGATGAAGATCACATCGGCCTCAGCCACTGCACCGTAGCTGGTGGTCCAAGTCAGACGTCCTTCCTGTCCAGCCAGCAGGCCTTCCAGTCCCGGTTCGTGAATCGGCACCTCACCACGCTGTAACTGGGCAATTTTTACAGGATCGATATCGATGCCCGTGACCTGATAGCCGATGTGGGCCAGCAGTCCGGCGGTGCCGAGACCAACGTAACCGGTGCCAATGACGGCAACGCGTTGGGGAAAAGTATTCTTCATGCGAAATGCTCCAATTCAGGTGTACGTTTGAGTTGCTGCACCACCTGTTTGATGTCTTGGGTGCGGTCTTTGCGAACCACCAGAGTGACGTCTCCAGCCCGCACCACGACCACATCCTCGAGGCCTATCGTGGCGATCAGGTCATCGCCGTTGGTGGTGTAGAGGATCGCGCCGCCTGTGTCGAGGCTGATGTGCCGCCCGACAGTCACGTTGACTCCGTCCCCTTTCAGCAGTCGCTCCAACGCATTCCAGTCGCCCAGGTCGTCCCAACCGAAGCTGGCCGGAATGACCACCACGTTGGCCGCCCGTTCCATCACGGCGTAATCCACGCTGATTTTCGGAAGGCTGGGATAGACCTGCCGGAGGCCACCCCGAACCTGTGACGCCGCGCTCATAGGACCGTACAGCTCTGGCACATGCTGCTCAAAAGCCTGCAAAATCGCCTGGACACGCCAGACGAACATGCCGCTGTTCCATAAGAAGCGCCCGGTGGACAGGAAGTGGGCGGCAGTCTGGGCGTCGGGTTTCTCGGTAAAGCGCCTGACCTGATAGGCCTCACCCACGGTACCGGTCAGCAACTCTCCCTGCTCGATATAGCCGTAACCGGTGGAGGGATACTCCGGTGTGATGCCGAGCGTGACCAGCGCTTCACCCGCTGAGGCAATTGTGATGGCCTGAGCCAACGTGCGGGCGAAGGCCACCTGATCCTGAACCAGGTGATCGGCAGGAAATACGCCCATGATGGCGTCGGGATCGTCACGGGCAATCGTCAGGGCGGCATACAGAATGGCGGCGGCCGTGTCGCGGGGCAGCGGCTCAACCAGCAGGTTTTCCATCGGCAGGTCGGGCAGATGCTCCAGCACCTGCGAGCGGTGATTGTGGGCAGTGACCACCATCAGGCGGTCAGGCTCGCCACTCGTTTGATTCAGTCGGTCGGCGGTGGCCTGAAGGAGGCTCCGCCCCGTGGGTTCGAGAATCAGGAACTGCTTGGGTTTATGCTGACGCGACAGGGGCCAAAACCGTTCCCCGCTGCCACCGGCCAAAATCACTGGATAGAACATAACTCGGTTTCCCCCTGTGCGGTGACCGGGTGACTACTCCGCCCCGGAATAACAGGGACTCTACCGGATGCTTTATTACACATTTGTCATTCTCATTATGACTCTCATGAATTTTCCCACAAGGCGGTTGTTCAAGCCTGAGAATTGTTGGATCAAAAATAACCTGCGGGGCTCATTCTCTTAACCAGTGTCAAGGAGTTGATTGGCTCATGAATAGGGGTGAGCGCACCGTTCAATTGATGCCGCCAACTAGCCGCCAACACGCTGCACGACCTCTTCTAAAATGATTCTCAGACTGGTTGGCGAATCCGCTTCGACGTACACCCGCAGCAGAGGCTCTGTCCCACTGGCCCGCACGAGTACCCAGGCCTCGCGGTCTAACAACAGTTTGACGCCGTCCCGTTCGTTGATGCTCTGTACGTTCCACCCCGCGATCTCTGTCCAGCCTCTCACCTCATTTAAGGTGACGTTTTTGTTGAAGCTGGCGGGCATCTTCAGATCTACCCGGTCATAGGCATGTGAAAAGCCGGTTAAAAGTTCAATGTCGCGAAACAGATCCGGCAGGCTCCGTCCACTCTGGGCCACGGCTTCTAGCAGCAAAAGGCTGTTGAACAGGCCGTCACGCTCCGGGAGATGTCCCTGCACACCCAGCCCGCCGGATTCCTCGCCGCCGATCAGCACGGCCTGCGCCGCATCCTGCTCGCCTTCCAAAAAAGCGTCAGTGACATATTTGAAGCCGATTGGTGTTTCGGTGACGGACAGCCCCAAGTGCTCGGCCAACAATTCGACGATGCGGCTGGTCGAGACCGTCTTGATGACCCTGCCGCGCAGGCCTTTGCCGTGCAGATGCTTCAGGAGCACGGCAAAGATCTGATGGCTGTTGAAAAAGGCCCCGCCTGCCACGACGATGCCCAGACGGTCTGCGTCTCCATCGGTCGCCGTGCCGAAGGTCAACGCTTTTTCATGGGTCATCACGGACATCAGCTCTGCCAAGTTGGGCGCGATGGGTTCAGGATTCACGCCGTAGAACTGAGGATCGGGTTGACCATGCAGGGGCCGGATCTCCACGCCCAACCCGGCGTGCTGGGCATAGGCTTCCAGCCAGCCGCAACCTGCGCCGCCCATCGCATCGTGATACAGCACCCCTTGGTAACTGCGCAGCGTGTCCAGATCAAGCAACCTGTCCAGAGACTCGAAATAGCTGCGGCGGCCATCGAAGAGCGTCACCTCACCGGGGGTCCTGCCGGGCGCCTCAACCCCAGACAGCTCGGCCTCAACCTGTCCCACGATCTCGGGTGTGGCGCTTCCTCCGTACGGCCCCTTGAACTTGTATCCGTTGTATTCCGGTGGATTGTGGGAGGCCGTGATCATCGCCCCACCCGCCGCGCCGAGGTGCCGGGTGGCAAACGACACGACAGGCGTGGGCAGGAAGCTCTGAGAAAGCCAGACGTTCAGGCCGTGCTGCGCCATCACAGTTGCGCTGAGGTGTGCAAACCGTTCTCCGAGAAAGCGGGTGTCGTACCCGACCACTACGCTCTTGCCGCCCTGCGCGGTCAGGTAGCGTGCGTGAGCTGCGGCCACATGCGTCACATTTGCAAAGGTGAAGCCTTCTGCAAGCACGTCGCGCCAGCCATCGGTGCCGAATTTGATAGACATTCACATCCTCCCGGAACACTGCTCCAAAACTGCTCAGTAGAACGGCGCCCGGAGACGCAAACAAGCGTGACTGTAGCATGAGGAGAGTCGTGATCTGACCTTAATGTTTTACTGGTTCGAAGGTTGACAGCTGAGAAGGCATTCACCGTCCACGGGCATTCGAAACGAAACGACGCACGAGATTGGCGGGTGCATAAACTGCAGAGGTGCGGGTACCCATGACAAAAAATCTATTCATGAGGGGAAACTCTATTGACGTGAGCATCTCTATCTCTGTTGACATGTACGCTCATCACCGCAATGACCAAGTTTTCCGCCTGTTTGATGACACGGTACACAATCTGATAGTGGTGTCGCGTGACCTGCACACATCTGTACCCTTTAAGGGCTTTTTTGAGCGGTTTGCCCTGTTTGAGCGGTTCGGTTCTGAGCCCCATTGCCTGCTGGAGAATGGCAGTTATCGTGGCATGATCATCAATACGCTCTAGATCCGCTGCGGCATGAGCATCAAATTTGACAAGGAACTCAAAAGTAGGAGCAGTGGCAGGCTCTGTAGGTTTCTTGTGGCGAGCCATGATTCTAGACTGTCGGCGGCTGTGAGTCCAAAACCGGCGTATGGATGCAGAAGAGGGTCATAAGGTAATGCCGTGTTTCGCGGCCACGTCTTCAATGGGAATCAGAATTGACTCGCCCAGCTCAAGCTGCGAGACCCGTTCCAAGATATTGGGTTGATGAGCCAAGACCCCTGAGGTTGTCACATCTTCAGAAGGGGTGTATTCCAAAAGATCAGCTACGCTGTAGATCTGACCAGTCAGAGCGTGAAGTCCGTCAAGGATATCGGTGAGTGTGTCCAAGTCTACCCGTTCCGTTTTACCGTTGTACAAGGCATTAACCGTAGCGTAGCGTAGTCCTGCAGCGGCCGCCAAAGCCGTCTGTTTTATCCTCTGCCGTTCCATGATCTCGGGCAGTGTGTTGCGGATACTTCCCATTTGCTCAGCTTACACTTTAGGTTGGATAGGCTATACCTTTTCCCGCTTGAAATTATACGGGAAAAGGTATAGCTTTACGAAGCAGAGAGGGCGCTTACCGTCGAAAAGTCGCGCCCTCACTGACTCCCCCTAAACAGAAGGAATCGTTATGAACGATACCACTACATCTCGTTTCATCACCCATTCTCGGCGAGTCAATGGGGCTAACTCGGTGTGCTCCACGCCTATAGCTACGCTGATTTATCGTGTTGTCCGCACTAGGCCTGCATATTGGACTGGTTGTTTAGGTCTCTCCGGTCACAGTTAATGGCCCAGTCTCCAGTGCCCCCCCCATCCCAGATTTCCCGTGCTCGGCAGCGCTTCTTGGGGCTGACCAACAATCACCCCCCCCCAGAAACCCAGGCACAGCCTCCAGAGATCATCGAGTTAACCATGGAGGTGCACCGACGTTTACTGGCCCAGCTCTATGCTCCCGGCGAATTCCGCAGTGGGCCGCTTTTCGGCTCACGCAACTCTGGCGTCAGGCGCATCACCCAGGCATCGCGTGGGGTGCCGCCAGGGCTAATTTCCAATGACTCGGGAGCGTTCCATTTGGATGCCCGGTATGTGTTGGGCTTGAGTGACATCCTCACGGACAGCGACAGCGAGATTGATTGGGTGGGTCACTGGCTGATCGCCCCTCATGGCCACCTGGGCAGCGTTCAAGAGCATTTGGACTGGATGCGCCAAGCCCAAACACAGGCGCTCGCTGACGAGGACATCTTCCTCCTGACCTTGGGCCGAGAAGAGGAGAGCGTGGAATACCGAGCATTCATCCTCCAGGGGCAGCGGGTCACCAACGTGCCCGTCGTGTTTCTGCCTGCCCAGGAGAAATAAGACGGAGGGCTTGGCGCTTTAGGGCAGGGAGTCATCAGAACTCCCTGTTCGGTAGGTTGCCTTGCGCTTCGCGGCATCCTTATTGCATTCGGGGACCCTGCACACCCCAGTTTGCCCGGAGCAGAGCTGAGAAGGGACTACCCCAAGACGCCCAGCGAGTCTGGTCTGGATGGTAAACGGCTGTGTGGTTGACCTCGGCGCACCGTTCAGGGGCAGGGTTTCTCACGGGTACCGTCCCCTTCGGATATAGGCGTGTCCAGCCCGCGGGAGCGATAGCTTTGCGGGAAAAGCAGGTAAAAACATCGGGTTGACCTCTCAAAGTGGCTTTGGTGGCCAGCGACACCTTTGCGTGAGATTGAGTGGAGTTTGCGAGGAGGTCACTTGGCACAGCATTCTCTGTTTCTAAAGATCAGCGATACCTTTACGGGAAAAGACTCGAAAGTAGCGATACTTTCGCGGGATTTCAGATCAGATCAGCGACATCATTGCGGAAAAAAACGTAAGAATGCCGTCTATAACGTTGTTTTATGTATTGCTCGTGGTTCTTTTATTGCTTTACCTGATTATGGCAAGTTCAAGCTGTTATCGCATAGGGGCACCAAGAGCAGCTGGCCTGAACTTCAGGTCACCTGCTCCACGACCGCCCTTCAATTTCGCAGGGCGATGGTCAACGGATGTCAGCGGTCGTTGGCGGGCAAGGTAAAGCGTGCGGCACGGTGGAGATTGGCGATTCTGGCGTGGAGATCGAGAACTTCCTGCGCCCGCTCGACTTGCTGAAAACCCATTTGGCTCCGTTCCTGACGTTGTGCGGATCGGTGAGATTGTTCAATCAGGTTGTCACACTGGGCGCCTGAGATGATCTGCTGGTGATCGACATCATCCAGTACCGGAGCTCACGGATCGCCGCCCCGTAGCTTGCCAATTTATCGGTGCAGCCTGTTTCTGGGACATTGCATTCACCCAGCAGGCATCAGAAAAATGACATCGCCGCCGAGGTGCCGTGGTGCCTTGGAAAGAACATCAAGCACCGCACCGTATTCGTCGACGGCCCCCCATAACCAAGGAGTTGCCCTGCCCACGACCACATGCCACCGGGAACCCGCTGCACCCGCTGCTGAAGTTGATGCACCAAGTGCGGATGGATTCGCGAGACACCTTGATTTGATGCCCCGCTCGAACAGCACCTCCTCAACGTCTCGGTTGCTCAGGGCAGAGCGGTCGTAAAGCAGGGGCGGCATGGCCGATGACCGACCTCGGGAACCGGTAACTGGGCGGCTGCCGGTCGGTCAGCACGGCCTCACCTTACGCCAACCACTTTCCAGAACCGCTAGAACTAGCGATACCTTTGCGGGAAAATATAGGGCGAAGGAGGTAAATCTGTCCCATTTGTCTCGGTCTCACTAGCGATACCTTTGCGGGATATTTGTAGGATATTTGAAAAAGGTCGTTCCAATGCAGCCATATCCGTATCTGTCCACTAGCGATAACTTTGCGGGGTTGAGGGCCGAACTAGCGATACCTTTGCGGGATTCAGATTTTCGACCACTAGCGATACCTTTGCGGAATTTAGGAGTTAAGATCGTGCCAGACAACGATTTAGGGATTTCTTCCCAGAAATTGCCAAATAACTCCCACTAGCGATACCTTTGTGGGGTTTCCCCTCGAAATTAGCGATACCTTTGCGGGATTTAGGGCCAAACTAGCGATACCTTTGCGGGAAAAAACTGAAATGTACTGTGTAGGACGCAGAACGATGACGCCTTTGTTGTTGTTCTTTTATATCTTTACCTCAGTTAAAAACAACAACAGGAGCAGACAGTGGCGAAGAAGTCCAAACCCCAAAATATTCACGACGAACTCAATTTCGCCCGGTTCGGCGTGATCAGCATGCATTCCCGGATCGACCAGAACATCACCAGTTGGAATACCGAGTTCACAGTGAATACCCGTACCTTCCGAATCGAGGCCATTACCCCTCAGGGCCGCCCGCACGGGATTGATACGGACACGCTGGTGGCACTTGAAACCTTGTTCGTGGCGCACGGGTGTCCGGAAGACAACTGGGTTCATACCACTGCCTACGCAGTGCGGGAATTGATGGGCCTGTCCAACAACGGCGAGAATTATCACCGACTTCGCCAGAGCATCCGGCGACTGTATTTCACCAGTGTCATCGTAGGCCGCAAAACGGCCCTGACGGGCAGCCAACGGATAGGGTGGGACAATGTGGGGGTTCGCTTCTTCGAAGGCCTGCGTTACCGCGACAGTGAGGATAACGGGGAACTGAGTACCCTTGACAGTGAGGCCACCTTCAGCATCCGCTTGGGAGAACAACTGGCTTCAAGCATTCGGGCCGGCATTTCTCAGGTGCTTGACGGTCACCTGCTTCACCAGTTGGAACAGCCGCCTGCACGGGCGCTCTACCGCACGTTGCAGGCCCACCGCCGACAAGATGACGGCACCCTGCTGACTGAACTCCGGGTGCCCCTGTCACAGTGGAGACAGGCCACTGGCTTGACCACCGACCGCAGCGACCTCGTTCGGCGGGCTTTGGAGGCGGCACATGACGAGTTGCGGGCCAACAACTACCTGGAGCACGCGTCAATTGAGGGTCGGGGCAAAACTGCGGTGGCCTGTTACGTCTTTGCTGACGTGGCTGCGGCCGATCCAGCGTTGGTGGTGATGCTGCGCCAGGCAGGCGTGACCGTGGCGCGTGCGGCTTCGCTTGCAGGAAGGCATCCCGACCGGGTGGAGGAAGCGCTGCGGTTCTTGGAACACCGCCGCCAAGCAACCAGCGGATCCGTTCGTAATCCTGGGGGATTGGTGGCCGATTTCTTAGAGAATCCTTCCAAGTACGATCTTCCCCCAGATTTCATCGCTCCAGAAGTCCGGCAAGGACAGCGGAAAGTGCAGGCCCAACGACAGCGGGCTCAGGCAGAACAAGAAGCCCAGCTCAAAACAGAGGCTGAATTTGTAGAGTTGAACGCCGCTCCGCCAGAAGTTCAGTGGGCGGCCCAGCGCGCCACGCTGCAGCTGATCCTCAAGCGGCATCTCAACGCTGATCAGTGGGCACAGCTGGAAGCGTTGGCGCTTCGGGGCGAGATTCAGGCGGCGGAACTGACGCGCGCGCTGGTGAGTGCCGCCGCCACGTCTTCTTTGGGCCAACAGGTCGACCAGCTCAAGGAACAGTTGCACTCACTTGGCAGCACTCTACGCCACAGGTGAGTGCGGCAGGCCGGAACACTGAGACGCAGTCGGACCCGGTCAGTGTTCCAGGTCGTTGACAGAGGCAGTGAGAGGGACGCTTCAAGGCAACCGGGTTTATCTCTGTTTTCCAGAGGAACCTGCACCGAACAACAGAATCCAGCACGGCAAAATCACCCTGGGCGCCATCCGACTGGGATGGCCGTGACAGTGGGCCGCGCCGCGACCCGCGCACATTGCCCGCTCTTCTGAAGGTCACCAGCCAGACGGGCAGGTAGGGCGGCGGCGGGCTGGGAATGCTGACACGCCTGACCTTTCTCCAAGGAGTGTTCAGCATTTTGCTGGTTTGCAGCCCGGTGGATCCACTCCTGACGCGTGAAAGGGCGGACAGCTGCCTGGCCTGCAGGCGCGGCCGCGCCGACTTCTGTATTGGCATGTCCTGATGGTTTCTCCGCCGCTTCTGGCCTGCGTGCTGGGCAGCGCTATGACGTCTTCCAGGCAGCCTGTTACTGACGAAGGTGATTCCTGGCCACCACTGGCCGTCCAAATTGCCAGAGGACAGGTTTACGGCCTCTTTCTCCAGCGCGGTGGCCGGGTACGGTTCAAACAGGTGAGCGAAGAGCCTCAGCGCTGGCCGGCCCCCAGTTGGAGGTAACGGCCTACCCTCCAACAACCGCAAACCGCGGCCCCGACAGAAAGGAATGGGGTCTTGTTCCTTTGGGGGGAGTGAGCCGTATGCTGGCGCAGCGCATGGACGACCTCCTCCGCTTCAGTTCGGTGCCCTGTCGGTTCAGGCTGTTCAAGTGGCCCGCCTGTCTTACCTTCAGGGGCTGACCACCGACGCCATTGCCAAAGAATTGGGCCTGTCCCGCCCCAGAGTGTCGCGGCTGCTGTCACATGCCCGGCGCAGCGGCCTGGTCGAGATCCGCATTCACGATCCGGAAGGCAAGGCCCAGGGACTGCAAGCAGAACTGCAGCTGCGTTCCCCCTTTTTTCAGGCCCAGGTGGTGGGCATGCTGCTGAGCAGCGCTGGGTGGATGCACGCGAGAGGAGTACACGCAGCAGGGTGAGGAACTCACCCTGCGCCTGGACGCCCTGCTGAACCGGGCACCACTGAAGTCGAAAGCGAACGAGCGACTCCGACTGGGCATCCTGGAGCAAGACGTGTTGGATCGGTTGTGGCGATTTCTGAAGGACCTGGATATTCCACCGACGAACAACGCGGCGGAACGGAGTCTGCGAACCGTCGTGATGGCGAGGAAGGTCTCGCAGTGCAGCAAGAACGTGGTGGGCGGGCAGACGTACATGCGGATTAAGTCCACCGTGGAGACCGCGCGCTTGCGCGGTCAAGACCCCGTCGCGGTTCTGATCAGCCTGACCCGGTAACGCTTGGGTACCCGGCTGGAAGCCGAACACCCCTGGGCTCGCTAATCACAGACGTCATTCTTCACACAACAACCCTTGGGAGGCTGGAGAACTGGTTTACCTGAAAAAGGTGCATTCCAGTGTGACGGCTTCGCCCGCGTCGACGCTGTAGGCCCGCCCAGCCAACCTGCCCTCCTCCCAGCCCACCACCAACAGGACGTGGCAGTCATCGAAAAGACCCAGAGAAGCTCCCAGCTGCAGCCACGTCAGGTCCTCCCGAACATCTGGCAGCGAGCTGTCGGGATAGGCGATCCAGTTGCCTCGCCAATCCACCTGCTCGCCGTGCACCGCGGCCACACAGTCGCTCCAGCCAAACACGTAACGCTCATCCACAGTCAACACAGCGTCATCCACATCGGCATACCACCACGGAAACCCCATGGGACTGGCCAGAAGGACCTCCAGAAGGCCTGCCCTGAGGGAGCCGAACAGCAGTCCACCGCGCAGCCGCCCGGGGGCGCACAGCTGCTGACGCAATTGGCAGCGCGCGCCTGAAGCAAACTGAACCTGCTCCGGCAGCATCACGTCTTCATCGCTTCGCGGGCGGTGGTCTGGCGACAGACCTAAAAACCGTTGTCGGGCACGCATAAGTGATCCTACCATAGATAGTGTTCAACACGATGTGTGGTAGACTTCTGATCTCGGTCTCCGCTCATAGTTGTGGCAGTGTCCCTTGTCCCCCACCGCGCCCGAGAACGTTTTGCAGCCGCCCTCCTGCGTCTCCGTCAGGAGCGGGGCT
Source organism: Deinococcus aquatilis DSM 23025 (assembly GCF_000378445.1). Lineage (GTDB taxonomy): Bacteria > Deinococcota > Deinococci > Deinococcales > Deinococcaceae > Deinococcus > Deinococcus aquatilis. Next base: position 27,148 of record NZ_KB899733.1, read on the forward strand.
GGTCACAAGAAGAACTGGCCGCACAGGCCAAGCTGCACCGCAACTACGTGGGTTCGATTGAACGCGCAGAGCGCAATATCGGCGTCGACAACATGGAAAAGATTGCCGAGGCCCTGGGCGTTTCGCTGAGTGACATGCTGCGTGTCGGGGACGGCTAGGAGCTGCCGGCCAAGGGTCAAAGACAGTGTCGAAATAAGGTGATGCCAATGTCTTTTGTCGGGTTTGTCCGTCCTTGCGCTGCACGCCATTCCTGCAGCGTGATTCAGAAGAGCAGCGCGACCTGAGCGAAGTACGCGGCCTCTTGGACCCTCAGCCGCACTGCCGATCCATAGCCCTCAGTGAAGGCGTCCCGCCTGAACCGCGTGAGTTCGTGCGTCGCCATAGCCACGTCGTAACATGGGTCGCCAACATCCGCAAACGCGCAGTCGATCAGGCCCGTCACGCGCTCGCCTGCCGTGATGACATTGTCCAGAAACCGGTCGCCACGGACGAGAGCCGGTGCCAATGATGTGGGCCGCTGATCCTGGGGCCGCCCCTGCCGGGCCGCGCGTGCCGTTGGATTCAGGCTGTTCGTAACGGCCAGGACGTTCTCGAGCCAATCGTGGCTGCCGAAGCTGGGCGTGGTCAAGCCCAGTGCGGAGCGCCGCTTTGAGCGTCGTTCCCTTCAAGCGCCGGGTCACGGGCCAGTCTTCCTCTCCAGACGAGATGGGGCGCTCTAGGAACAGCAGCGGCTCAGGCGCGGGCATGCCGGGCGGGTGGACGGGGCAAAGTGCGCGGCGCCCACGTGGGTTCAGCTCCAAGTGTGGTTTGATAGAGCGTTTAAGCACGACGGGGTCGCCGTGGGAGTCGAGCGCAAAGGTAACGCGGGAGGTACAACCCTGGTGGGGGGTTTCTGGAGCGGTGTGTCACCAAGGAGCGCCCTGACCTGATCGGGAAGGTCAGCGAGCACCAAGGGCAGGGCGCCCAGCTGCGACTGCGTGCAGGCAGTGGCCACGCCCTTGAACCGGTGGTCGAGCGCTTGCCCGACCACTCAGTGGGTACCAGTGGCTGGCGACCGTTCGTGCTCCAATCAAAACCCGCCGATCTACTGCCGGTCGACGAGTCTCAGGTCCATCTGGAGGACCAGCGGCGCGAAGAACTGTGAGCCGAGATGAGGGAGTTATTGCGCGGCGCACTGGTTATCTACAGCACCGAATCCTTCGAGCTCTGGAACTGGACCGGTCGCTGCGTTCAGGCATGGCCGCTTGCAGCAGCGCAGTGCCCTCAAGGTCTACCACCTCCCATCCCGAGACGGGAGGTCCACAGCTGCCCTCACGCTGCTGGTAACGTGAAGAAGAAGGTGCTGCCCTCTCCAACTACGCTCTCCAGCCACAGCTGACCGCCGTGCCGCTCCACGATTTTTTTGCACACCGCCAGCCCGATGCCGGTTCCCTCAAAGGCCTCGCGCCCGTGCAGCCGCTGAAAAATCTCGAAGATGCGGCCAAAGTACTGGGGCTCAATGCCGATGCCGTTGTCCGACACCGCAAAACGCCAGAAGTCGCCGTTGCGCACGGCGGAAACCTGCACCCGTGGCCTCACGCCCTCCCGGCGGTACTTCAGCCCATTGGAAATCAGGTTCTGCAGCAGTTGATCCAGTTGCTGTGGATTGACCTTGACCCCCGGTAAGCCTTCTGCACTCAGGTCAAAGGTGCCTGCCGCATCCTCCGACTCAAGGCGGCGGGCGACCTCATCAAAAACCGCCTGACTGTCCACCAGAACTTGTTCGTGCTGATGGGTATGGATGCGCGAAAAGGTCAGCAGATCGTCCACGAGGCGCTTCATATGTTCGCCGCTGCTCACGATCTGCTGCAGATACAGCTGACCCCGGTCATCGAGTTGGCCGCTGTATCGGTGGGCGATGATTCCTGCAAAACTCGTCACCGCCCGGATGGGCGCCTGAAGGTCATGGGAAGCGATGTAGGCGAACTGCTCGAGTTCTGCGTTGCTGCGCTCCAGCTCATGCGTCCGCAGCTCCAGTTCTTGCGTGCGGGTCTCCACCCGGCGTTCCAGGGTGTCGTGGCTGCCCTGAAGCTGCTGGTAGAGGCGGGCGTGGTCGAGGGCCAGTCCAGCGCGCCGACCCAGCTCGAGGGCCAGATGCAGGTCTTCCGCGCCAAAGCTCCGGTCTGTTTCTGCCAGTGCGTAGGCCATGACTCCAATCGTGCGGCCATGCGCCACCATCGGCACCGCCATATAAGAGTGCAGTCCCAGAGCATGTACCCGCTCTTTTTGTTCCTGACTGATCTCCTGGGCCTCGATCAGGGCCGGACTGAGATGAGGTACATGCATAAAACGACCCGTGCGGTAGATCTCTGCGGCTCCGCTGGAGGAATCCACCCTGACAGGCGTCTGGTGAACATAATCGCGCAGCAGGTCAACTTTGGCTGGATCACGGTGTGCCAGCCCATAGGGATAGAGCACCTCACCTTCGGGCAGGTAAGCGGCGTACCAGTCGGCCAGCCGGGGCACCACCAGTCGCCCCAGATGTTCAAGCGTGACCCCGAAATCCAGGGACGAGGCCAGAGCTTCTCCAGCCTCTGCCAGAAAGGCCAGATGTTCGCGGGCCTGCCGCTCGGCTTCCATGAGTTGTGCCCGGTTGAGGGCCACCGCGCAGTGCTCAGCCATGGCCGTCAGGAACAGCTGTTCGGCCTCCTCAAAGGCGTGGACCTGATCGTAGACGAGGGCCAGATAGCCGAAGACCCGGCCCTGCGCCTGAAGCGGCAGAGCGGCGGCGGCCATCAGCTCTGGGGGGCCTTTCTGGGCCAGGTCGCTGAACTGCTGGGTGAGGGCATCCCGGTGGCCGAAGACCGCCTTTCCAGTGCGAACCACGTGACTGCCGGGAAGATCGAGTGTCAGCGGAAAGGACGCCAGAGCTGCCTTGGTCCGGGCGTCGTAATTGAGTTCTCCTAACAGCTGCAGATGTTGACCGTCCGGCGTCAGGACACCCACCGAACCCCGCGCGGCCCGCGCAGCAGGCATCACTTCCCGTAGGATCAGGTCAACGGCTTCAGCGGGTGTGGTGGCCTGCGCCAACTGGCCAGCCACGGCATAGAGCGCCGCCTGACGGACATGCGCCTGCACCTGATCGCTCACGTCGCGCAAATAGGCGGTAAAAGAGGGCCCATCTTCCAGTTGCAGGGCATGCACCGAGAGTTCACACGGAAAAGTCTGTCCGTCCCGGCGCTGGGCCTCCAGCCGGATCCGCTGATTCAGAATGCGGGCGTGCCCCGTCTTCAGGTAGCGCTGCATGCCTTGGTAGTGGGCTTCCCGGTAGGCAGGGGGCACAATCAAGTTGCCGAGCAGCTGCCCCAGCGCTTCGGCGCGGCTGTAGCCGAAAGTTTGCTCAGCCGCCCGGTTCCACTCTGTGATGTGTCCCTGTGAGTTGATCGAGATGATGCAGTCGAGGGCCGCATTGAAAAGGGAAGAGGGAAGAACGGAATTCATAGCAGTGCAGCGCATTCTAGAGTCTTCGCGAGGGGGCTGCCTGCATAAAATCGACTTTCCGACGTCAGGTGCTGAACAGCAGTGGTGAACTGCCGGAAAATCAGGACGGGCAGTCCACCTCACAGGCCTTTATTCCTGAGCGGAAGGAAGACGGCCCGAGTGACAGTTCTGTCAGATTTCTCCTCTGAGAATACCGTGAGGCCGTTAATTTTCCCCTCATCTTGAGATTGGCTGGTCTTTCCAGTGGATTTCTGCACTATTTCCGCAAGATCATTGGAAGAGCCCATTTTTTATTCTTTCTTCATCCAACGAGCCCATTCAGATCTCGGGGTTGTCTGCTTCAGCGTCCGGTCGTCCTCTTCTCGCCCCTGATGTCGGTTCTACGTCAAGAGACTTCGTCTACGCCGTTCTCTTGTCCACCATCAGCCGGCGGTCTCCCCACAAGGGGACCTCACCGCACTGCTGGTTCAAGGTCACCGCCGCGAACCAGTCACCTCGCTGGAACATGGGTCCCGCTCTTGCCGGTTTTCCGCCGCGCTGCTCTCAGAGCAAAGCCACCCCAATCCAGGTCACCCATGGGGCCCGCACCTCAGCTCAGCAGGCTGGCAAACCTTTGGCCCAGCGCCACACCCCAGGTGCTCCGAGGTCACGCCGCACCGAAAGTACAGCCTGCCCTTCCGCGTTCAAGTCAACTGAGACTCCTTTCCCCCTGAGGTCGCCTGTGAAAAAATCCCTGTCTTTGCTCCCCCTGATGCTCGCCCTTGCCGCAGGTTCTGCCGCTGCTGCCAGTGCTCCTGCTGGAAGCACCATCTCCAACACCGCCACCGCGTCGTATGCGGATGACAACGGCACGGCGCAGCCCAACGTGCTGTCCAACAACGGCGTTCCCGTCACCACCACCGTGCAGGCGGTGCCCAGCTTCACCATTTTGCCCAACTCGGTGGGCACGCCGCTGACCGCGGGCTTTACACCGAGTGAGCAGAAGAACGTGAAGCCCGGGCAAACCAACGTGGCCTTCACCTACGTCCTGACCAACACGGGCAACGTGCCCAATGAGAGTTATAGCCTGGGCCGCGCTACCTTCAACAGCGGCTCAGCTGGCTTGGCCAATGTCCGCTACTACCTGGAGACAGGCACCAGCGCGGGTTTCGATGTGGCCACCGACCTCCTGATCAGCAACAACAAAATCAGCGGCTTGGCTCCCGATGCTCAAAGCACCTTCTATGTGGTGTATGACATCCCCAGCACCGCGGTCGATGGTCAGAAACTGGGCCTGACTCCAGTGGGCACCCGCGATGCCAACTCCACCTACGACGCTGGTCAGACCTTCACCCTGTCTGACAGCGACAACTACAACCAGTCCCTGGTCACCCGCGTTGACGCCGGCAACCTTGGTCCCCGGGGTGACGCGGATGCCAACGGCACCCTGGACGGCACCGCCACGCCGGCCGCACCCTACAACGTGGCGCTGGGAACCACCACCTACAACCAGGTGATCCCCAGCGCGGATACCCAGACCACTCTGGCTCCGGCCAGTCCTGCGGCACAGGCGGTGTACTTCAGCAACACGGTACGCAACTCCGGTAACCGCGACGACCGCTTCACCCTGACGGTGCCCACGACGGCCGCCCTGGACGCGGCGGGCTTCCCGGTGGGCAGCGTGGCCGAACTGTTCACAGCCGACGTGAACGGTGTTCTCACGCCTGTCACGACTACCCCCCTGCTGGCCGCCGACCCCGACGGCGCCGGCACGGGGTTGGGCGGCAGCTTCTCGTTCACCGTGCGCGTGAGTCTTCCTGCCAACGCCATGCCTGACCTGCCCGGCACCGTGCCCAGTGTGACGGTCACGGCCACCTCCACCAACGATCCCGCGCAGTCGGACACCACGCTCGACCGGGTGCAAATCGAGCGCGGTCTGTTCGGCAATGCCACCGCAGGCAGCCCCGGCACCCCCGCGGCCGACCCCACGCTCAACCCCACCAAACCCGGTACCCCGGGCCAGACCGTCCCGATTCCAATGGATCTCTACAACGCGGGCAACGTCAGCGGGACCTACACCCTAGTGGGCAGCGTCACCTTCACCGATGCCAACGGACAGCCGGTGCTCGCGCCCATCACCTACTACACCGACACCGATGGAAACGGTGTGGCCGACAATGCCACCCCCATCGTGACCCAGACCGTGGCTGCCGGCGCAGAACTCAAACTTGTGGGCGTGGTGACGGTGCCAGCAGGCGCGGTGACCGGAACCGCCACGGCGGCGCAGTCCGCTACCCTGAAGAACGGCGCCACCACCGTGATCGTCTACAGCGACAACAACGACACGGTGCAGGTTGGGCTCGTGGGCGGCATTGTGGTCAAAAAGTTCGTAGACAACACAGGGTTAAATGACGCTGCCAACCCTTACCCGGCTGAACCGACGCTCACCACTGATCCGGCCAACTACAACGCGGGCAGTCAGGCCAAGCCGACCGATGTGCTGCGCTACGTGATTTACGGCCGCAACACCCGCAACGCTGTGATCAAGAATTTTGTTCTGAGCGACACGCTGCCTGTGAACAGTGCGCTGCGCAGCCTCACAGCCACCTACAACGACAACGGCAGCACCTACACCAACTCGGACAAGAGCGCCGGTTCGAAAGTGATGTACCGGGTGGATCCCACGGGTGTCTGGTCTGCCACTGCTCCCACTAACGTTACCCTGCCCAGTGGCACCGTGTTCCAAGTGGCTTACGACTGGAACAATGACAACCTGATCAACAACACCGATATCTTGCCCAGCGGCGCCGAGCTGAAGCTGGTATTTAAAGTGACAGTCAACTAACTTCTGCCGGGCCTGCCCCGCGTTTGCGCGGCAGGCCCCCCCTTCCCTTAACAGCAGACTTCTTTTGAGCACTTCCCTTTCGCTGATTCAGACTGTTGTCGCTCTTTCCTCACTTTCCTTACGGAGATTCCTATGTCTGTCGCGCCTGCCTCTCTTCCCGGACGTGTTCTGCGTCCGTTTTCTGCCGTGGTGCGGTTTACTTGCCTGGTGCTGAGCGCCGCCCTGCTGACCACAGCCCAAGCCCAGACCACGTTCTGTGCCACGCCTGGGAAAGACGGTCCCCTGACCGTGCCGAGCGGCGGCGTGGTCAACACCTATTACCCCGGAATCACCGTGAGCGCCGGCAGCCTCACCCTCAGCCTGGGAACGCCGCTGGGAGACACCAGTAAGGCCATTGCCGTGGGCGACCTGCTCCTGGTCATGCAGATGCAAGACGCTGATCTCAACGCGGCCAACAGCAGCGCCTACGCAATCAGTGCCGTGAATAAATCGGGTCAGTACGAATATGTGGTGGCCAAAAGCGCCTTGGCCGCCAATGCAGCGGGGAGCGTGACCATCGGCAGCACCGGTGCGGGGGGCGGCCTGCTGCGCGACTACATCTCATCTGTTGCCGGTGCACAGGGACAGAAGCGTTTTCAAGTGATCCGGGTACCGCAGTACTCCAGCGCTGCCTTCACCTCGGCGCTGACTGCCCTGCCCTGGAACGGCAGCGTTGGAGGCGTCTTGGCCATGGACGTGGCTGGACAGGCCAACATGAGCGGGGCCACGGTCAGCGTCACTGGCCTGGGCTTCCGGGGCGGTGGTGGGCGGGCCCTGCTGGGCGGCAGCGTGAGCGGGGTGGCCCCCACCAATGACGACTACCGTTTTCCGACCTCCTCGCCCGTCTCCAGCACGGCCGGCCGGCACGGTTCCAAAGGAGAAGGCATCGCCGGCACGCCGCGGGCAGTCAACAGTTCACTGAACTTGACGCCCCTGGTGGTCGACACGGCTGCCGAAGGCTACCCTTCTGGCTCCGCAGGCCGGGGCGCCCCAGGGAACGCTGGCGGCGGCGGCACCGATGACGATACGGCCAACGCCAATAACTCGGGCGGCGGCGGCGGGTCGAACGGAGGCGTGGGCGGCCGGGGCGGGGACGGGTACAACGGCACAGACACGGCGCGGGCCACTCCTTTGGGAGGAATTGGAGGCGCAGACTTCACTGCTGCCAATTCGGCCCGCATCGTGCTGGGCGGCGGCGGCGGCGCAGGGTCAAGCAACAACAATTCCAGCGGCGGGCAAGACCCCAGCTACGCCAGTGGGGCCCGGGGCGGCGGACTCATCTTGCTGCGGGCAGGCTCGCTCAGCGGCACAGGCACGTTGAGTGCCGACGGAAACGACGCACCAGACTATCTTGGCAACGATGCAGCGGGGGGCGGGGGGGCCGGCGGAAGCGTGCTGGTGTACGCCGCAAGCAGCGCTGCGTCGCTGAGCATCAATGTCCGGGGCGGGGCGGGCGGCGACGCCGATACTTCGACGTTCACGACCCCTCACGGTCCGGGCGGCGGCGGCGGTGGCGGCGTGGTGTACACCAATGTGAGCGCCGTGACCAACGTTTTGGGCGGTCCCAATGGTCTGACGCCCCTCTCGGCTACCACCGTCGGTCCTCTCACCGCAGCGAATTCCACGGCGTTCACTTCTGCGCCGGGCGCACCTGGCGAGAGCGGCTCCCTGGTGGCCAGTCCCACCGATACGGGCGTTGGTCCCGCAGCAGCCTGCTTGCCTCTCCTGACGGTGACCAAAAGTACCTCGACGCCCAGCCGCACGTTAGGAACAGACACCACGGCCACTTACACCATCACGGTCAGCAACGCCGCCAACCGGGCCGCAGCCACAGAAGTGGTGCTGTCTGACGCTTTGCCTGCGCCGTTTACCTATGCCAGCACCGGGGCGGTGACCCTCGCAGGCGGCGCCACCCGGACCACGACCACCAGTCCGGCGGTCGGAGTGGCGGTGGCCAGTTGGGGCACCTTCACCTTACCGGGCGGCAGCAGCGTGACTTTGCCGTTGACCGTCACTCTGAATGCAGCGAGCGGTACCTATCAAAACCCGGCCACCGCGACTTACCTTGATCCCCAGCGCACGGTAGCCACGGGCACCACCAACGCTTCGTATGTGGCCGCCTCCAGCACTGGGGAAGACGTGACGGTCACGGCAGCGTTGCAGCTCTCAGGCCGGGTGTACAGCGACGCCAACGTGAACGGCACGCTGGACGCCACTGAGTCCGGATTGGCGGGCGTCACCGTGCAGCTGTACAACGCGGCGGGTACCACCCTGATCAGCACGGCCAGCACCGACGGCAGCGGGAACTATACCTTCCCGGTGACGGCCTCTACCAGCTACACGGCCGTAGTGCCCACTGCGCCGACAGGCCAGGGGCCGATCAATCCGAGTCCTGCCCGCCGCAGCGTCACGGTAGGTGCGGTGAGCGTCACCGGGCAGAACTTTGGTTTCAACGCGGTTCCGACTTGTGCCAGCGGCTCGCTCCTGGCCGTCGGCCGAGACAGCACCAACGATCTCGGGTACCTCTACGGGGTCAACGCCACGTCCGGCGTGGTGGGGCCGCTGCTCAAGACCTTGGCGGCACAGACTTCCGCAGTTGCCCGTGACCCCAACACTGGACGGGTCTACTACGCGACCCGCTCGACCGTGACCCCCACGGTCTCGGATCTGCGGGCGGTGGATCTCACCACCGGCCAAGACGTGGTGGTAGGCACCGTCTCCGGCATCACGGGGGGGCAGGTAGTTACCCGCATGGCCATCAACGCGGCAGGGCTGGGTTACTTGATGATCGCTGACGGCAGCGCCCTGTATTCATTTACGACTGGAGCAGGCAACACCTCGACCATCACGAACCTCGGCAGCGTGACTACCACCAGTGGGGTGGCCATTTCCAGTTACGGCAGCGGCGACATGGCCATTGACGGCAACGGCGTCTTGTGGGCGGTGTTCACCAACAACACGACCAACGAGGCAATTCTCTTCACGATTGACCCAGCCACCCGCTCAGCTGTGCCCGTCGACCGCGTCACGGTTGGTGGTGTCACGGCAACGCTGCTCTTCAACGGGCTGGCCTTCACGACCTCGGGGGTTTTGTACGGCACAACGGGCAATGAGGTCTATACCATCAGTCCGGCCAACGCAGTCGCGACTGCCGTGACCACTGGCACGAATACCAACCCCACCACCGACCTCGCTTCGTGCGTTTATCCCGTGATCAGCCCCAGTCTCAGTCTCACCAAAACCGTCAGTGTCTCAGTGGCCAAGCCCGGCGATACCTTGACCTATACCATTGTTGCCACCAATTCCGGCACCGCGGCGGCCACCGGCGTGCGCTTGACCGATGCAATCCCTGCCAATACCACCTATCTTGCAGGCAGCACCACCACCAATGGCGTCGCCACTTCCGACGTCTCGGGAGGCGTCATGCCTTACGCCGCTGGTGGACAGATCGGCAGTGCGGGCAGCTTTCCCAGCGTCATCACCGTGGGTGCCGGCAAGGCCGTCACCGTGACTTTCAAGGTCACCGTGAACACCCCTTATCCGGACGGCGCTGCGGGCGTGAGCAACGCCGCCAACGTGACCTACAGCGGCGGCCCACCGGGCGGCCTGACCACCCCTCCAGCCTCGACAGGCATTGGCACTGATCTGGTGGTCACCAAGACGGGGCCGCAGTTCGCCTCGGCGGGCGTGACGATTACCTATACCCTGACTGCTTCCAACGCAGGTCTGCGGGGAGCGAATGGAGCCGTGCTGCGCGATGCTGGCGTCGCCAACTTTACGCCCACGAGTCTCACCTGCACCCCCAGCAACGGTGCAGTATGCCCGGTAGGCCTGAATATAGCCACTCTGGCTGCGGGCCAGGCGATCGCTACCTTTCCTGCTGGGGGATCACTTCTGCTGACGGTGAGCGGCACGGTGGGAACAGGTCCCATTGTCAACGGCGTGACCATCAGTGTGCCCGCCGCCCTGTCCGAACTGACTCCAGCCAACAACTCGGCGTCCGCCACCACCCAAGTGATCAACCTGATTCTCACCAAGGAGGTACGCAACTGTGGGCCGATCTCGCCTGGAGCAGCCTGCCCGGGAAGCGCAGTCTGGGGGATCAGCGGCATAGGCAAACCCGGAGACGTCCTCGAGTACCGCGTGACGTACCTCAATTCCGGCAGCGCCAACGCGGCCAGTCTGGTAATTGACGACCCAGTGCCCAGCAACACCATCGCTCAGCTGAACGGTTACGGCATAGATAGCAGCGGCAAATCTTTGGGGTTAAGTTGGGTGTTGGGTACGGCTGCCCCCCTTAAGCTGACTTCAGTCTCCCTGGACGACGCGGGCAGTTTGAACACAGCCCTGAAACTCACTGTTGGTGTGGTGACGCCAGGGATGGGAGGGAACGTGTCCTTCCGCGCTATGATCCGTTAAACAGGACGGGCCTGCGACGTGGACGGAGCAGCAGGTAAGAGGTGGTGACCAGATGCCAGTAATTTTGCCTGGCTATTCTCTGTCTGGAGCTGGTAGGTAGCCCACCCGGCTGGCTGAGGTGGCCAGGAGAGAGCATGATCACCAGACCATTCGATGGAACTGCTGACCTGCTGACCGTCCAGCAGCTCAAAGAGCGGGGCTGGACACCAGGCTTTATCAGGAAACTGCTAATCCAGCCGGATGATGTCGTCACGGAGGTAGTGGGGACTGGCCGGAATGGCCGAGCGGTGATCCGGCAGGTTGAACGGTACCTTAGGCAGAGGGTGATGGAAGCCGAGGCGTCGTTGCCCTTCATGCAGCAACGTGGCCGTCTATCTGCCCGGCAAACTGCCGCTGCTAAGTCCGTCCGTACCCGCCAGCGGAACCAGGAGCGGCAACTTGCTCAGTTTGAGTCTGTGCCGCTGCCTGCCCTGAGGCCTAATCCGCGGCATGAAGTTCTTAGTTCAACAGACCTCCGGCAACGTCACTCAGGTGACTACTTCTACTGGCGCAGCCAGTATGATCACCTCTTGAAGGGCGTGCCTGAGGTAGCACGGTTACGTGCCGATCGGCAGGCCTATGAGCGTTATTGGGAGGCAGTCAGGGCACTCTATGGTTGGCCCCGGACGGAAGTCGCCACGGGGCCACTTCAACGCAAACGTCACTGATGGCGCTTCTTTCCGGCCAATTGCTGCCCTGGGTGAGGCGCCTTGCTCTCCAGAAACGGATGTTCTTCACAGATATCCAGATGAGGCATTTGCATAAAGTGACCCGTGGGGTAAATTTCTGCGGCGCCGCTGGAGGAATCCACCCTGACAGGCGTCTGGTGAACATAATCGCGCAGCAGGTCAACTTTGGCTGGATCACGGTGTGCCAGCCCATATGGATAGAGCAGCTCACCTTCGGGCAGGGAAGCGGCGTACCAGTCGGCCAGTCGGGGCACCACCAGCCGCCCCAGCTGTTCAAGCGAGACCCCGAAATCCAGGGAGGAGGCCAGAGCTTCTCCAGCCTCCGCCAGGAAGGCTAGGTGCTCGCGGACCTGCTGCTCGACTTCCATGAGTTGTGCCCGGCTGAGGGCCACCGCACAATGCTCGTCTATCACACTCAGCAACAAGTGTCTGGCCTCCTTAAAGGCGTGCATCTGATCGTAGACGAGGGCCAGACCGGATCCCCTGATTCAGAATACGGTTCTTCCCTGTCGTCAGGTCGCGTTGCATGCCCTGCTGGTGAGTTTCCCGGTGGCCTGGCGGCCTGATCAATTCATCAAATGCTGTCCCGGCGTCTCGACACGGGTATAGCCGAAAGTCTGCTCGGCAGCCCAGTTTCACTCCGTGATGTGTCCCTCTGAATTGATAGGGATGATGTAGTCGAGAGCCGCATTGAAAAGGGCAGAAGGGAAAACGGAACTCATAGCAGTGCAGCGTATTCTAGAGGCCATGAGGCTGCACTACCTGAAAAAGTCTCTTTTCTGTGACCAAATCCCCAAGAAACTTTGACTGAGAAAACAAGCGTCACGGTACGGGAGGTCTATTCTCACAGTCGCTTGAGCAGCGGATCAGTCGGCCAGATCATTCTGTGAACCCTTGCTCTATGCACCATCTGACTCGGCTCTGAACAGGGAAACCCTATTCAGTTTCCGTAAACCACGAAGACGTCCATGGTATTCGCAGTGCTCGTTCCTTCTCGGTATGAAGCCATGGCAATATATTTCCCCGCCTTGGTCGCATATACCAAAAATTCACCACCGCTCATCTTGCTTTTAGGAACCACATTGTACTTAGAAAAGCTGGCCTGGTTATAGCCGTAGGCGCGAGTTTTATAGATCAGATCGTGGAAGGTAGATCCCCAGTTACGGGTTCCGTAAATTTCCACCCATTTCACGGGAATGCCCTGAGATTTGGCACTGGCTAAAATATCAGCGCTGAGTTGCCTTGAACCCAGGTCACAGGCACGTTGTAACAGGGCTGAGCCGCCATTCGATCTGGGATACACCAGAGGGACCAGGCCATTAAAACCATGGGATGGACTCTTGATGCATTGAGCACCGGCCATACTGAAAGAGCCTAGAACTACAGCAGTAAGATAGAAAGAACCGAAACGCATAGGCACCTCCATAGAGATTGAGTTCTGACCTGAGACTAGGCGGTTTGCGTGTGGGCCATATTAGAGATAGAGATCTCAATCTTTTCCAGACGGGGGATGCAGTTGCTGGTCTTCGGATCACACTGTTCATCTTTGAAGCACACTGCCAGGTCATGAAATTAGGTTTAACCGCCAGAAACGTTAAGTAGGACGGATTGTCTGGCTGGCATCAACAAAGGCACTGGCAGCAATGGAAGGATAGAGAGCTTCATTTTATTTCCCTGTAGTTCACCCGCAAGAACCGTTCTGGAATTTCCCAGATCACGACCTGCGGTGGATTGTTTTCGCGGGTTTCGCTCTTCAGGTACTCGCGCATCGGGACGATGGGGCCTTTGCCCTCCTGGGCAACGTTGAGTACTTCAGTGTTCAGAGCCTGCGATAGGGCGCCCGCAAAGTGCCAGACATTGTCCTTGGTCTCGGCGCTGTAGCTGGTACCGACCAGGGTCACGGCCAGCGCCTCATCGTCCAAAAGGCCGCCCCCACCCTCGTCGGTGCGGATGTACTCCAGTTCTCTGACCCGGTCTGGCGCGGGGCCGGGCACATAGCGCAGCAGGTCGCCCCTGCGTTCGGTAGTCGGCTTGATCTGCACCGTGTATTCAGCAGGCGGCAGGTCGGGGGCCAATTCTTGTACGGCAAGGGCCACTGTCTGGGCTGCGATTCGCGCTCCTTCTGGCGTCCAATGGGTATCGGTGTGGAAGAACAGGTCTCGTGCGGCCTTCTGCTTTGCGGGCTGAAAGCTGGCGAAGAGATCCGGAGAGGCGATGCCTGCGGTCGTCAATGCAGCCCGAAACGAGGCATAAGTCTTGGCGTTCTGACGGGGTACTGGCACAGATAGGAACTCGGCATACACACGGGTCTTGGCTGGGATCAGGGCCACGACCAGCCTTACCCCATCCTTTGCCAGCTCAGCGCGAACCTGTTGCACGTACTTCACTTTGGCGGCCATCTCAGCAGCGTCTTCAGCCGCCGTCTGATATTCCTCACTGGTAAACAGCCAGCCATCCTTACCGACCAGAGCGCCGTCGCGGGCTTCCCCGAACAGGCGGTAATTCAGACTGCCCCACAAACTCACGCTGGGATCCCGCCAGGGCACCTTGGTGTCCAGTCCTTTCTCCCAACTCAACTGCCACGTGCCCGTGATGAGGTCTTTTCCCATGATCCGTTCCCGAAAGCCAGGACTGGTCAACGTGGCGACGGCCCCAAGACCCACCACACCTAACAGGAAGGCGGCGGGCAACCAATGCAACAAGCGAGGAGCAGTGGGATTATCGGCTTTGGGTTTGAGAGTGTCCTGGGCAAATTCCGTCATGCAAACCTCAGAACTGGAAGTAGAGGAAGGGGGTGTAGCTCTGGGCCGACAGTTTCAGGATGGCCACCACGAACAGTGGCAACAGCACCACCGTCGCAGCCACCGCCAGACGGGGACGCAAGAGCTTGCTCCCCACATCCCCCACCCGGTGGCCCCACACAGGCGCGGCGTACACCAGCACGCCCGCGATCAGCATCGTGACCAGCACACTGGGTTTGACCTGCCACGCCAAGGTATCGCTCAGGCTCACACCGTTCAGCCCCAGCATGCCCCGGTACATCCGGAACGCGTCGGGCACGTTGTCCGCCCGGAACATCACCCAGCCCACCATCACCAGCAAGAGCGTTCCGGGAATGGTGAGCCACGCTGGACTGGGTTTCCACAGATTGGCCTCTTTCATCAGGCGCTCGATGGCGAGGATGCTGCCGTGCCAGACGCCCCACAGCACGAATGTCCAGTTGGCCCCGTGCCACAATCCGCCCAAGACCATCGTCAGCCACAGGTTCAGGTAAGTGCGTCCCCGCCCTTTGCGGTTGCCGCCCAGACTGATGTACAGGTATTCGCGCAGCCAACTGCTCAGGCTCATGTGCCAACGCCGCCAGAAGTCGGTAATCGAACGGCTGATGTACGGATGGTTGAAGTTCTCGGGGAACTTGAAGCCCATCATGGCCGCCAGCCCAATCGCCATATCGCTGTAACCCGAAAAGTCGAAATACAACTGGAGGGTATAGGCTAGGGCACCCAACCACGCATCGCCCATAGTGGGGCTGGGCTGGTTAAAGCTGGCGGTGACCAGCGGGGCGATGGTGTCGGCAATCAAGACCTTTTTGGCAAAGCCGGTCATGAAGCGGGTGGCTCCGTAACTGAATTTCTCCAGCGTATGGGTGCGGGTGCGGAACTGGTCGGCCAGCAGGTTGTACTTCAGCACCGGGCCAGCGATCAGGTGTGGGAATAGGGCAATGAAGGCGGCGAAGTCGAGCAGCTTGTGGGTGGGGGGTTCTTCGCGGCGGTAGACGTCCACGATGTAACTGATGGCGTGGAAGATGAAGAAGCTCAGGCCGATGGGCAACAGGATGGGGGTCCAACTGAAGGCCTGCAGGCCGAAACTGGTCGTCAGCGCATTGAAGCTGTCGATGCCGAAATTGGCGTATTTGAAATAGCCCAGGGCAGCGAGATTGAGGACGATGGCCCCAGTCAGCAGGTGTTGACGTTTGCGTTCATCGGGTTGCCGATCTAGGGCCAACCCCACGGCGTAAGCCAACAGGGTGATACCAATGAGGAGCCACAGGAAATCGACGCGCCACCACGAATACAGCGCGTAGCTGCCAGCCAGGATCCACGCGCTCCGCCCTTTGAACGGCAGGAGGTAGTAGATGATCAGGAAGGCCGGGAGGAACAGGAATAAAAAGACGTTCGAGCTAAAGACCACGGCCTTATTTGGTCGTGGTGCTGCTCTGGGTCAGGGTCAAACCGGTGTCGGTCAAGACGAGGGCGTAGGCATTGCCGCGTTCCAGCTTGACGCCTTTGAGGGTGCCCAGCGCCTTGGTGCCTGCGAATGCGGCCAGATCGACGGTGATGCCGTTGACGGCGCGGCTGCCACTCTCGCCCGTTTTGACACCCGCCACCACAGCGGTTTTACCGTCTGCGGTCTTCAGGTCAATAGAAGCGCTTTTGCTGAGGTTGTAGATGGTGAGCAGGGCTTTGGCGCGGTTCTCGGCGGCCTGATCGGTGAGCAGTGTGACCTTGCTGCCGATATTCACGACACTGTAGAACTTCCCCGCTTCGACCTTGAGCTTGCTGGTGGTCATGCCAAGTTTGGCCGCAAACTCACCCTGCGGGATGACGACATAAGGGCTGGCGGCGCCCTTGAGGGCAGTTACCGCTTTGCCTCCCAGCGTGGCCGCCGGCATGTTGATCACCCGCACGAAAGCGGAGTCAGCGGGAGGCGCGGGGTCATAAAGACTTGTGTCCTGAGCGAGAGCAAGCCCAAGAAGGAGGCAAGCAAGCGCAAAAGGTTTTGGCATGTCTTCAATTTAATCGAGACCAATACAACATGCAGGCAAAGTTGTGGAATTTTTCCGAAGTAAAGCTCTTCATTGTGTATTCATCATTGAAGTTTCGATCCAGCTAAGTTTGAGGGCAGGCACATTTCATCGCGTGGACGAGATGCTATAAGAGCAAACTTTAGCGTGTTATTAGCGCTGCAGTCGCCAACATAAATCATGCAGAGTAGGCGCATATGGTGGATGAAGGCCTTCAGGTGGGCTCCTCCTTCCCTTGAATCGCGAATACACAGCAGCAGAGAGGTGCCGCGTTCTCTTCCTGACAGGTTCTGGAAGCGAATGGCGACGCTTTTTCTCAACCTCGTTCCCCTGTGTGGTGGACTGTCAATGACGGCAGCCCAACCGGTCTCTGAGCCTCTCTATGCTCCTTGCGCCAAATCAGGCGATATAGACGGCAAAGGCACTGCTGAACTGTTCGGTTCAGAAGGTTGGATTTTTGAAAGTCATGAATTTAAGTCTCAGGAAGTGCTGACCAGCAAAACACTGGCAGCTCTGACGTCACTGGCCGAAGCGTTTGAGGCGCGTGGGGCCAAGCTGATTTTGGTGCCGGTGCCCACGCGGGCCATCCGGGCTGCAGAAACAGTTGACCTGACCCGCTACCCACAGGTTCGTTTTTCGGCGCAGGCCTACACAGCGTCATGGAATTCCATGGTGGCGCAGGCGCGGGCCACAGGCATCACAGTGATTGATCTGTTGCCCACTATCGTCAGTTTCAAGATAAATACGCGTGGAGAAGGTTTCTTCTATCCCCGTGATCATCATTGGACTTTGTCTGGAATGGAGATCGCCGCCGAGCAAATTGCTGCAGAGATCGACAGGCTTGCCAAAGCTCAGAACCTGAGTCTGGAGCAGCAGGAAGGAAGCTTGAAGGTCAGCCGGAGCGGAGAATTCGTGGGTTCGATAGGTGAGCATTACGCCGCAGCCTGCGGCACGAAGATCAAGTCTATGCCGCTCTATGACGCCACCTATACCGTCGAATCACTTTCTTTGCTTGATGATGTCGAGCCTTTGATCGGCATTTTTGGCGATAGTTTTGGGCTCAGCTTTCCTTACAATGCCTACAACCGCCCCAACAAAAACTTCAGCGTCATGCTTGAAGCCAAAACTGGGCTGCCCACCGTCAACAACTCAGTCTCCGGAAACGGAAAAACGGCGACTCTGGCAGGCTATTTGGCCGATCCCAAGCTGGTGGCCAAGCTCCCTCCATACGTGGTGGTGCCGTTTATGGGTGGTCTCTCCAACAACGTTTTCGATTACGGGCAGATGAGGGCGGCCCTGCTCGGCTGTTCGGCCGCCACTCGCCTGATCAAGACTGAGTTTGCAGCACCCAATCCCAAAATGACGTTTACGCCTCAACTGGCCGCGCCCAGCACAGGCGAAAGCCTGATTCATATTCATACCGACGCGCCCGCGAATTACCTTGAGGTGCGGCAAGGCACCTACACTGACGGCTCCCCTCTGAGCTTTGAAATCTACCGAACCTCTGCGCCGTATTACACGGGCAGCCGCACCGATTTCTACAGTATGTTGGCTGACGACAAAACCGTTCGTTCTCTCACAGTTCAACTGGACAAACTCGCGCCTGTGTCAGGGTATGTCGAAATCTGCCAGGCTCCGGAGGCTGGCAGGTGAGGTGTAGGTTCCACAAGGGATTCAAGCGGGAATCGCCCCACCATCTGCAGGAGAATCCATTCCCAGTCTGGACAGTCTCTCCGCCAGGGCCGTCACACGCCTGGTCAGTTCCCTGCTGGAACTGGCAATCAGCCTGCCGACGGGGGCTGTCCTGAATAGCGTGCTCAAGCAGTTGCCCAGGCGCTTTTGCACCGAAGTTCTGCGTTTCTGACCGGAACTGCTGGATCTGAAACGGGGACAGCATCACCGACTGCTGATGTTGATCTGTACCGGGCTGTCGGCCCCTGTATTCCGGTGACCCAGCGCTTGCAACCTGCCGGGCGCGGCACGCTGACCCGCGAAGGGACAAGTCCGGTGTTCGCCGATTCCAGCCCGAATGAAGTGACGGGCGACCCCACCAAGCCGAGCGACGGCATTGGGCTGCCCCTCGGCACTTCTGACAAGTTACGCAAGTCTGGTGTACGGCCGAGAAAATCGCTCTGGGCTTGCGCTGGTCGTGTGCGGTGCAGGCTGAGCGCCCGAGCATCGGCGTGCACCCCGTGTCGATCTGGTTGAAGTCGCTCTCCAGTCATTCAAGCGAAGGCCCTTACTCCAGCTTCGGCTGTGAATGGGAGCACTTTTTTTGGCGAGGCCAGACATTGTGAGTCAATGAAAACCCTATGTGTATCTGTTCATGATCCTAAAATATATGGGGGGTCTCCCACCTGAGACTGAGCAGGTTCCACTGCAACTCAGGTCTTCCTCTCTCAGCATGACTGGAGCACTCATGCCATCCACCCTGCCCCGCCTGTTGCTCGGTCTCAGCGTTCCCCTGATCTTGTGGAGCTGCAGTCAGCCCACCAGTTTCGCCGAAGCTGACCCGTATGCCAACGGCCAGAGCTATCCCTGGTCGCAGACCACAGCGCTGACTCCGCAGTCGCTCACTTCAGGGGTCAATACCCTGCAGTACGAGACCGCCACCTTCGCCCGCAACAGTTGGGGGCCAGTGGAGCGCAACCGCAGCAACGGGGAACAACAGGCTGGCGACGGAAAACCACTGACGTTGAACGGCAAAGTGTATTCACAGGGTTACGGAGTACACGCGGGCAGTGAACTGCGCTTCAGCCTCAAGGGCACGAACGGCGCACAGTGCACGCGTTTTACGGCCAGTGTCGGCGTAGATGACGAAGTGGGTGCCAGGGGCAGCGTCTCTTTCAGCGTCCTGATCGACAAGCAACTCAAGTATTCTTCGCCGCTCCTCATCGGCAGCAGTCCAACTCAACAGATCGACATCGATCTCACGGCCGCTCAGGAATTGGTTTTGCTGGTGGACGCTGCCGGTGACGGCATCAGTTATGACCACGCCGATTGGGCTGATCCCAAGATCTATTGCAACGATCAAACCCCTGCGGTGCAGATGGGCCTGGACCGCAGCGAGCTCACACTCTTCCACAAGCTGAGTGCCACCCTGAACGCGACCTTCTCCTCGACCACCAAGGTCACTGGGCCGTTGGCCTTGCGTCTGGAAGGCGGGGGGTTGCCACTGGAGTTACTCACCACTTCGGTGCCCTTCACGGGGTCAGGGAGCGCCACGTACCCGGTGACGATCAGCGCCCCGAATGAGCTGTCTTATGATCCGGCACGTAATCTGTCGTCCTACCGCTTGATCGCCAGTTCAGGGGGACAGGACGTGGCCAGTGCCCTGGTGACCATCAACGTCAAGCCTCTGGAGGTGCAGGCCTCTCTTGAACCCAGCTCGATCAGCGGCCGGGATGGTGAAACCAAGTCGGTGACGGTGGTATTGACGACCATGCCGCCGCTTCCGGCCCCGGTCGCACTCGGCTTGTCCTTTGAAGTCGGTGGCCGCACTTCAGACTTTGTGGAGATCCTGGGTGTGGGGCCGACCCGGATGGAGGGCGGCAGCCTGCGGGCGGAGGCGCAACTGCGGTTCTTCAACACGCCTGACCTGCCGGATGACCGCACCCGGCAACAGGCCCGGATGCAGGTGTCGTTCGGGGGCACGGGATACGAGACCTCCGGCTACCGCAGCCCAGGTTACGGCGGGAAGATGCAACCGATCCTGAATCTTCAACTCCTGCGTTAATCGCCGGAGGAGTACAGGTCAACTCCCGGGCTGGCTCCGGCTGGCAGGAGGAGAGGCTGATCCATCTGATGCGGTCGTAGACCGGCCACAGCTCTAGTACAGCGTCAATCGGTCAGGGTGGGATATAACCGACTCAGTTTGCGTCGTGCGTCCCCAGTGGTGAACTGCCAACAGATGCAAACGGCACGCTCCCGACGTCGGGTCAGCCAATGATCGACCACCTTGATCAGTG
>NZ_KB899734.1 GCF_000378445.1 Deinococcus aquatilis DSM 23025
GTTACGCGTTACTCACCCGTGCGCCACTAGGGTCCGAAGACCCTCGTTCGACTTGCATGTCTTAAGCACGCCGCCAGCGTTCACCCTGAGCCAGGATCAAACTCTCCAAAAAGTGGATTCAGTGCAGCTTCCAAAGAAGCTGTAATGATCAGTTTGTCCATGCAACAGGTCGCATGGTCGATTTGCGAACTTCCAAGGAAGTTCTTCATTTGGCGTCTCCGCCTTGCTTCAGTCTGGAGATCAGCATTCCTGCCAACCCGCTGAAATTGCCCTGTCAGGCAACCCTGTTCTCGTATGCTCTTCACTTTTCATGCGTCCCGCCTCTCTTGAGGCTCAGAAAGATTACAGGCCAAGCCTCCTTCTGTCAACCCCCTCCCCGAGCAGACCTTCTACGTGCTCCCCGCCTGCTGCTTGCCATCCTGGAAAAACACTGACCCAGACGCCTTTGGCTCTGATCGGTGAGCTGAAGATGCTGAGCTGTACGAAGGCATAAGGAAGAACAACACCGCAATTTACCTAAGCACTCTTCACCTAAGCACCCTGCCTTAGCTCGACGCGCTCACTGCGTTTCAGTGGCCGCCGTCCTTATACTCGGTGGTGGCAGTACCCGCGCTCCTGATCAACAGAGCGGCGCGGAAGGGAGGCACGCTTATGCAGGACTTACTAGAAAAACTGGCGTCGCTCCGGGAGTACCTTTGACATTCCCGGCAAAGCACGCAGATTAAACGAGCTGGACCGGGAACTGGCCGATCCGGAACTCTGGAACGATTCGGCTCGGGCGCGGCAGGTAACCCAGGAAGCAGGTACGGTGCGCCGCATCGTAGACGGCTACCAGAGCCTGCAATCGGACGCAGAGGGCCTCAGCGAAATGCTGGAGATGGCCGACGCCGAAGAACTGGAAATGTTGGCCGAAGAGCAGGCCAGCATTCAGGCGCGGGTAGATGACCTGTACCGCGAGACGCTGTTTACGATGAAACACGCCGATACTTCGGCCATCGTGCGCGTCAAGAGCGGTGCAGGCGGCACCGAATCTCAGGACTGGGCCGGGATGCTGTCGCGGATGTTCATGCGTTGGGGCGAGCGGCGCGGCTTTAAGGTCGAACTGATCGATCAGCAAGACGGCGAGCAGGCAGGGGTGCTGAGTTCCGAATTTATTATTCGGGGCGAAAAGGCTTACGGTATGATGGCCCCCGAACACGGTGTTCACCGCCTGGTACGCGTGTCGCCCTTCGACAGCAACAATCGCCGTCATACCTCTTTTGCTTCTGTAGATGTAGTGGCAGAAGTGCCGGAAGAGGAAATCAACATCCATATCCCGGTCAGCGATCTGCGCCGCGACGTGTTCAGGTCGCAGGGTGCGGGCGGTCAGGGCGTAAACACCACCGACTCTGCTGTGCGCCTGACACACTTGCCCACGGGGATCGCGGTGGCTTCTCAGGTCACGCGTTCTCAGATCAAGAACCACGACATCGCCCTGCAAATTTTGAAACAGCGTCTCTATGACATTGAGATCAAGAAACGCGAAGCGGAAGAAGCCAAAGCTCGCGGCGAACAGAAGAAAATCGAGTGGGGATCGCAAATCCGCTCCTACGTGCTGGACAAGCAGTACATCAAAGACCACCGCACGGGCCTGATGAAGCACAACCCCAGCGACGTGCTGGACGGCGATCTGGACGACCTGATGTGGGCCGGACTGGAATGGATGGCCGGGAAACGGGTCGCTGAGGAAGGCACAGACGACGAATAAGAAGACGAATAAACTGCTGCCAGATCACTCCATGTAGCACGGGAGCGGCAGTAAGCAGGACTGGTACACCAGAGAACGGACAAGCTGGGCCAGAGCGGGAGACATCTTCTGCTCTGGCCTCTGCTTTTGCGCATCTCCGGTAGCCCGCCCCGTTGCCAATTCAGCCATTCATGAAGTTCCTCGGTCAGTTCGACAGACTTACGTGATAAACGAGCAGTACACTGACTCCAGCCACCGTGCCGAAGCTCTGCATGTTTTCCTGAAGGCGCAATGCCCTTCACAGCTTTTCCTTGAATTCTGCTCTCCCCCGCCCTATGACTGAACCCACCTACATCTCCATTCCCGGTTACACCTTGCTGCAAGCCCTCGGACGCGGCAATACATCGCTTGTGCGCCTGGGCAGAGGAGCCGACGGACGTGAGGTGGCCCTCAAGATTCCGCTGGCCGAAACGCTGGCCGTACATGACGCTGCCGAACGCTTTGGCAACGAGGTTCGTCTGACGCTGCAATTCCGGCATCCGCATCTGGTGCCGGGCTACGCGGGCACTCCGTTTGGGCCGCTCTCGTTTCTGGCGATTCGCTATTACCCGGAAGGCGCACTGAACGAGCACCTGACCCGTCAACCGGGGCGGATGCTGCCGCTGGATGCCAGCATGCGGCTGCTGGCCGACATCGCCTCCGCGCTGACCTACCTGCATCATCTGGGTGCGGTACATCAGGATGTGAAGACCCAGAACGTGTATGTCAGCGAGGGACGAGCGGCATTGGGAGACCTGGGAAATACCTATTTCACTTCTCAGGGAGGCAAGGTCAGCGGCAGTCCGTACTACATGGCCCCGGAGATCTACCACGGGGAAGGCAGCAGCGGAGCCAGCGACGTGTACAGCCTCGGCATCATGATGTATGAGTTGCTGTGCGGCCAGCGCCCCTTTGTCGGCAATACCTACGAAGAACTGATGGTGGCGCACATGACCCGTTTTCCGCAGCCGTTGATTCATCTGAATCCGCAGGTGGCACGCAACGTCTCCCGGCTGGCAGAACTGGCCCTCGCCAAACGTCCGCATGACCGCCCCACTGCCGACGCCATCCGCCGCGCCCTGCTGACGGCCATGGGCGAGACTCCCCAGGACGAAAATTTTCATGAGTTGGAGGAAGCGCCGCCCGTACAGGAAGCAGGCAGACGCGCCGGACGACACGGCATGGCAACCGCACGCGCTCCACTGCAACCCACGCCCTCTGTACCTGCCCCGGCCAAGGTGCAGGAAGCTCCGGCCAAAAGTTGGAATCCGTTCAAGCGTGCCAAGAAGTAGAAGCTGGGCTGTAGGTTATGGGATGTAAGAAGGGCATAAAGGACAACCGAATAACGCTTTTGGAGAAAATTAAAATCAGTGGGTACAGGGTGATGAAACGCCGCCCTCAATCTGATCTGCTCAGGTGCATCTCAAAGCGTCCTGGCTGCGGCATAAACCTCAATTGTTGATTGACGCGCAGCATGGGCGCATTGGTCGATAGGTTGTTGGTTCGCATCCGCGCGTAACCCTCAGCCTGTGCGCGTGCAATGGCCTGAAGCTTGAGCGGCAGGGCCAGGCCGCGCCCGCGTGCCTCAGGAATCACGGCAGTGAGTTCGTTGTACACGAAAGGCCGGGTGCGAAAACCGATCATGGCCGTGGTGCCGAGCCACTCCCCACTGGGAGCCACGGCCAGAATCAGCCAATCAGGACGGGCTGGAAAGTCAGGCGTGCCGTCCAGCCGCAGTGTCTCGCGCACCTGTGCCAGCGGCCAGCGGGGATGACCAGCCAGATCGGGCGTCTGGGTCAGGCCATCGGCCACGAAATTCAGGTAGCGCTCGGTGGTTGCTGTATCCGCCCCCGCCAGATCGGTAAAAGTGACACCCTGAGCCGTGACGTTTGCCAGAGCAGGTGCGTGAGCCACTGCATCGAAGTGAATCAGATCAAGTTCCGAGGCGAAACGGTGGGCCTGCTGCACCAACCCGCGCCGCGTGGCCCAGCGGAGGCTTTCGGTATCAGTGTCGTCCACGCTGGCTGCCAGAGCCATGCCGTGTTCGTGGGCCTGTGCTGACACCGCCCCCCACAGTGCGCTTCCCACTCCTCTGCCCCGCGCCGACGGGTGAACCTGCAAGGCCACATGCAGGAATCCCGGCGGATCGAAGGGAAAGAAATACAGGTGGGCTATCCCAACGACGGTTCCTGAGTCCTCGACGACCCAGCGGCGACTGAAATGGGCCGGGTTACGGCGAGCTTCATCGGTCAGCAGAGCCTCGGCACTGATCGGCTGACCTGTCACGGCGCTCTGAATCGTGGCCCAGGCCTCAGCATCGGCGGGCGTAAAGGCGCGAACGGCCCTGCCCACTCAGCCCAATGCCTTGACCATCTGCCGGATGCTGCCAAGGTGATAGACCACATGGGCCATGCCGCCGCTGAGGCCGCCTACCGCGTCTCCGGTGGCAGGTTGCGTGGCCTGTGTGCGGGCAAAAGCGCACAGAGCGTCATAGGCAACGCGCAGACGCACGCGGGCTTCGTCCCATTCGTCATCCGTGACCTGACCACTGCCGAAACTCCCCTTCCAATCGAACGGCCCCCGGTCGCCGTCCCTTTCCCAGCGCACGATCACTTCCAGGTGATAGGCCGTGTGCAGTGTGTGTCCGGCAATGGTAGATCCGTGGACCTCCTGACTGGCCTGCGCCGCCGTTAGACCGTCCAGGGTGGCAAGGAGGCCATGATTGCCACTGCCATCGGCTTTGGTGCCGTCCAAGAAGGCAGTGCCCTGACCGGGAGTGCCCCCCTCGACGGCTTCTTTCAAAATATCCAGAATGCCGTCCACCCAGGTGCCGCTCTGATCTGCGTCAGTTTGGGCCACGGCCTGAGCCGGATTGGTGGTGGCTTCAGTGGTGGCCGGAGTGTGTTGCTCTGCATCTGGCACAAGTTCAGTCATGCCCAAGCCTACTTGCTGGCCCCCGCGCCGACCAGATAGGCCGCAAGGCTCTGGCATCCTGGCTCCGGCTCTGGTAAAGTGGTGAGTTGCGCTGTCTGGTGATTCGTGTTTGCGAACAACAACCAGCCAATCCCTGCACAACAAGGAGGTGAAACATGAATACCTACGATCTGAACCTGATCCTGAACCCCAACCTGAGCGCCGAGCAAGTGGCCATCGAGAAGGAGTACATCGAAACCACCCTGAAAGGGGCCGGGGCCGAAATCGCCAGCCTCGACGATGTGGGCAACCGCCGCCTGGCGTACGCCATCAACAAAGACCGCGAAGGCTACTACCTGATGTACTCCATCAAAGCCAGTGGCAACCCTGAAAAGGACATTGCTGCTAGCCTGCGCCTGCGCGATCACGTCCGCCGCATCTTGGTGGTCAAAGACCGCCCCGAGTGGAAGACGAAGAAAGCCTGAACTGTACGCGGCGGCATTATGCCATTGACGTAACGCTCAGGGCTTGTTAAAGTAAAGTCAACCTGCTTCGTTTAGCGCAGGGTCAGCCAGCAACATTAAACCCCAGTACGGTACGCCCAGCGTATCAGCCAGCAAAAAAGGAGCACCTGTTATGGCCCGAGGCATGAACCATGTTTACCTGATTGGCGCACTCGCCCGTGACCCCGAACTGCGTTACACCCCAACTGGTGTGGCGGTTTTTGAGGCCACTGTCGCCGGAGAAGACCATGTGGTCGGCGCCGACGGACGCGAGCGCAAACTTCCCTGGTATCACCGCGTATCTATTCTCGGCAAACCCGCCGAGTGGCAGGCCGAACGCAACCTGAAAGGCGGAGACGCCGTGATGGTCGAAGGCAGCCTGGATTACAGCCAGTGGGAAGCGCCGGAAGGCGGCAAACGCAGCGCGGTGAAAGTCAAAGCACTCCGCATGGAGCAGCTGGGCTATACACCCGAACTTGTACAGGATGCCGGAGGCGGCGTCCGGATGCAAAACGGCATGAATGAAGTGGTGATGATCGGGAACGTCGTTCGCGACCCCGAACTGCGCTACACCCCCGCCGGAGACGCGGTACTCGGAATCGGCCTTGCCGTGAACGAAACGTGGAATGACCGTCAGGGGCAAAAGCAGGAAAAGACCCACTGGATCGACATGACGCTCTGGCGTGAACTGGCCGAAGCCATGAAAGATCTCCGCAAGGGTGATCCGGTATTGGTGCATGGCCGACTGGTCAACGAATCATGGCAAGACAAAGACGGCAACAAGCGCAACAGCACCAAGATAGAGGCGACGCGAGTCGAAGCCCTGTCCCGAGGCGCGGGCGTGACCGGCAGTCCCGCAGCCACCCCCGCCGCACCTCGCCCTCAGACCGCGAGCAGTACGGCGCGTGCTCCGCAAGCAGCAACTGCGAGCAGAGCCACGAATTCGGGGAACCGTTCGGGCGGCTTGGATATTGATCAAGGTCTCGACGATTTTCCGCCGGAAGAAGAAGACCTGCCTTTTTAAACCTCACCTCCGGGTGTGGCGAGCAGGGGCTTCTAAAAACGAGTATCACAAGGAATCCCTATGACGCAGTCAAACAGTGCCGATCGCAAACCGCGCGGCAAGGGGCCTAAGCGCCCCCGCAAGCCCAAGGTGGACCCGTTCTCCATTGGCGAACTGGAAATCACCGACTACAAAGACGTGAAGATGCTGCGCCGTTTCGTGAGTGACACGGGCAAAATTCTTCCTCGCCGCCGCACCGGCCTCTCGGCCAAGCACCAGCGCCGCATCGCGCAGACGATTAAAATCGCCCGCCAGCTTGCCCTGTTGCCCTATACCGAGAAACTGGTTCGGAAGTAAGGAGAATAGACATGCAAGTTATTCTTCTTGAACCGGGCCGCCTCGGCAAAACCGGCGACGTTGTAGAAGTCAAAGCTGGCTATGCCCGCAACTGGCTGATTCCTCAGGGAATGGCAACGCCCGCCACCACCACCAACATGAAGAGCCTCGAAGCCCGCCTCCGCTCGCGCCAGAAGATTCAGGCGCAGGAGAAGGCCGTGGCCGAAGATCTCGCCAGCCGCCTCAACGGTGTGGCTGTAGAAATCAGCGTCCGCGCTGGCGAAGGCAAAGTCTACGGAGCCGTCACACACGGAAACGTTGCTGATGCCCTCGACCGCCTCGGCTTCGACGTGGACCGCCGCAAGATCGAAATGCCCAAGACCGTCAAGGAAATTGGCGAATACGACATTGCTTACCGCGCCCACCCGGAAGTCACCATTCCGATGAAGCTCGTGGTACACGCTCAGAAGTAAAGCCAATACCAAAGTGGGGCCGTTTCCTGTCATGGGAGACGGCCCCGCTTGTTGTTATGCTTCATCTTTCCCTTATTCTGGGAGGCAACAGACAGGTCAGGAATACCAAGTTGGGTACGGTATCAGTACATAAAGGCAACTGGGAGGATTCACCTATGCTCAAGCACACGCTGACTGCATTGGCCCTGATTTCGCTCGCCCTGATTCAGCCGGGTTCGGCTCAGACAACGCCCAGCACAGCCACGCCTCCCACCACCGTTGCCGTATCGGAGGGACAGGACCTGGAGATCCAGAGCGGCGGCAAAGCCTACAAAAGCTATCTGGCCGCGCCTGCCGCGACCACCCCGGCTACCCGTCATCCTGCTGCATTCCTTCCGGGGGCTGGAGCCGGGTTACCGCGAGTTGGTAGACGAGATGGCCGCCGCCGGATACGTGACACTGGCGCTGGGCTGGCAGACCTTCGAGCCTGAACCCACGGACGCTACCGTCAAAACATTGGTGGAAGACGGCCTGAAGGCTTTGGCCCTGCGCCCAGACGTGAATGCCAACGCCGTTGGTCTGACCGGCTTTTGCGCGGGCGGACGCTACACCATGCTGCTCCTGCCCCAGATCAAGGCCTTCAAGTCGGGTGTGGCCTGGTACGGCTTTCCTGATCAGGGCGGCACCGCGCTGAAACCGCAAACGCCCAGCGCCCTGATTGGGGATCTGACCACGCCCATGCTGATTATTCACGGCACCAAGGATCAGGCCAGCCCGGTTGCCACCATCTACAGCTACGCCCAGAAACTGGACACGGCCAACAAGTCTTTCAAGTTGAGCGTGTATCAGGGCGAACCTCACGGATTCCTTCTGGCGGAAGGCAACATAGCAAACACGCAGGCCAGCCGTGATGCCCGGCGCGACATGCTGAATTACTTTGGAGAAACGCTCAGGTAACTGAGTTCTCTAACACAAAAGACAATCCCGGTGCAGGGAAGGCCGCTCATATCTCAGAGGCGGTCTTCCCTGACTGCTGTTTGCACACAAATAAACAAATGAACCGGGTTTAGCGCAGGGGTCAGCCGACTTTGGGGCTAGACTGCTAGGGCGAAACGTTTCTGTCTGAATGCACCTTGTTCTTGAGGCACTTCTGATGCGAACGATTCGCGTTGGCTCAGGCCCGATTCTGTTGGGCCGGACGCCAGAGCAATCACAACAGTTCCACCCTCATCACTTTTCATATGGTGTAGACGGGAGCCAGCCAGCAACTGACGCCTCATACATCATCCAATGAACAAAGGACAAAAGGAGCCGTCATGACCATGCTGTACGTCATTTTGGCGCTCTTGGGGGGATTGGTCGGCGGGTTTTTCGCGGGGCAGTCACGCGGCCTGAAAGAACGGGCCGAGATCGACGACAGGCTGTTGCGGGAAGCGCGTGCAGAAGCAGAACGCATTCGGGGGCAAGCAGAGACAGAGGCCCGGCAGGTGCGCGAGCAGGCAGACCAGTCCAGACAGGACGCCAGCAAACGAATTCAGGAAGCCAACGAACGTGAAGCAGCTCAGGCGGCACAGGAAGCCGCGAGGCGCGAACAACTTACTGGGTTGCGGGCTGGATTAGATGCCGAACGCGCTCAGATCAAACAGGATTCGGCAAGGGAACGGGAATCACTGGCCGCAGACCGGCAGGAAAACCGCCGCGAACGCGAGGAACTGAAACGTGAGATCGAGCGCCTGAACCGCCGTGCAGAACAACTGGATGCCAGAGGCGACAAGCTGGACTCGTTGGAAGAACGTCTGGAAGGTCAGTTGCGGGTCCTGGCCGGTCAGGAGGCCGATCTGGCCGAGCGAGGACGCCAGGTAGACCTGAAACTCTATGAGGTCGCAGGCCTGACGCATGAAGTGGCCCGCGACCTCATTCTGGGTCGGCTGGATGCCGAGCTGGAAGAAGAAAAAGCCCTGCGAATCAAAACCATGCTGGAACGTGCCACATCCGACGCCAAACGCACGGCGCGGCAGGTGATCGCACAGGCCATTCAGCGCAGCGCCAGCGAGACCAGCGCCGCCCTGAGCGTGAGTGTGGTTCCTATTCCCAACGACGCCATGAAAGGCCGCCTGATCGGGCGCGAGGGCCGCAACATCCGGGCCTTTGAAGCCCTGACCGGCGTGGACCTGATCATTGACGACACGCCCGAAGCCGTGATTCTGAGCAGCTTTAATCCGGTACGCCGTGAGGTTGCCAAGCATGTGCTGGATGCACTGGTGGCCGATGGGCGCATCCATCCGACCCGCATCGAAGAGATGGTGCTGAAAGCGCAGGATGAAATGAAAACCTTCATTCATACGCAGGGCGAGGAGGCGGCGATTGAGGCTGGCGTGGTGGGCCTGAAGCCGGGGCTGGTGCAACTGCTGGGCCGGATGTACTTCCGCACCAGCTACGGCCAGAATGTGCTTAAACACTCGGTGCAGGTGGCCCACCTGACCGGGATCATGGCCGACGAACTGGGGCTGGATGCCGGACTGGCACGCCGCGCTGGACTGATGCACGACGTGGGCAAGAGTATTGACCGCGAAATAGACGGCACACACGTCGAAATCGGTATCAATCTTGCCAAACGCTTTGGCGAACCTTTTGACGTGATCGACGCCATTGCCCACCACCACGACCCCGAAAACGGCGAAACGCTGTACTCGGTGTTGGTGGCCGCCGCCGATGCCATCAGCGCTGCAAGGCCCGGTGCGCGGCGCGAAGAACTGGAATCGTATGTGCGCCGCCTGGAGCAACTTGAGCAGATCGCGGTATCGTTTCCCGGTGTGCAACAGGCTTATGCCATTCAGGCGGGCCGGGAAGTACGCGTCATCGTGCAGCCCGAAAAAGTCACCGACGCGCAGGCCACCTTGCTGGCCCGCGAGATTGCCGGACGGGTCGAACAGGATATGGAATACCCCGGACAGGTGCAGGTGACGGTGGTACGTGAAAGCCGAGCGGTAGAGGTCGCCCGCTAAAGCCAAAAGTACAGAAGAACAGCAGGGCGGCCTGACTTGGTCGCCCTTATGCATGTAGCTGGATATAGGCTCAGCATTTTTATCGTGTAGGACGGGATTTACTGGAGCGTCAGCATGGGCTTGACGGTCTCTGCATCTAACGGTACACTCGTTTCAATCAAGAGAAAATAACCACCGTCCGAGCAGGGCGGATTTTTTATTGCTCTGAAAAGAGAGTTTTGAGGCTGCTGTATGGCAGAGGGGCACACATCCATACTCTCGGCCATCCCGGATGACTTTCCTGGCCTGCCCTTGCACCTCTACCGTGTATGCAGCTAGCATGGCGGGCGGTAAGGCCGAGCCGCAAAAGGCAGCCCACCGGAAGGGAGGTGATGACGTGCATTCCGAAACTCTGGACAACGAACCGCCCAGTTTGAACTTGACGCCATCCCACCCCACCGGAGGACGCTCATGCTTCCAGCTGTGCCCCACAACGTGCCACAAAAGATTTTCATCTCAGTTACCCGCACTTTTTTAGGCTCCGGCGGCAGCCCATGCTGACCTATTACCGCTCTATCGGCGGCAAGCTGACCACTGCCGAAAGCTACAGCGACGGCTGCTGGATCAACGCCACTGCGCCCACCGCCGAGGAACTGGCCCGCATCAGCCGCGAAACCGGGTTGGAACTCGATTACCTGTCGTACCCCCTTGACCCGGACGAACGCTCCCGCTTTGAGCGTGAAGACGGCCAATTGCTGATGATCATGCAGACCAGCTACCGTCTGCCCGACGAGAGCGATATTCCTTACGACACTGTGCCACTCGGCATTCTGCACACCGATCACTGCCTGGTTACTGTATGTGCGCTGGAAAATCCGGTGGTCAAGGATGTCATCAGCGGCTTGGTGCGGCGCGTCAGCACGGCCAAGAAAAATCGCCTGACTCTGCAATTGTTTCTCCGCAATGCCCAGCGGTTTCTGATTGATGTACGCCAGATCAACAAACGCGTGGACCTGATTGAAGACAAGCTGGAAAATTCGCAGCAAAACCGCGAACTTCTGAACCTGCTGAAGTTGGAAAAAAGCCTTGTCTACTTCATGACCGGTCTTAAGGCCAATGAAGCGATGATGGAGCGCGTCAAACGTGACCGGATCTTTGAAATGTACGAGGAAGATTCAGATTTGCTGGATGACGTATTGATCGAGAACTTGCAGGCTATTGAAATGGCGAGCATCGCCAGCAACATCTTGACCAGCATGGCCGGAGCTTTTGCCAGCGTGATTTCCAACAATGTAAATCAGGTCGTCAAAGTGCTGACCGTGACGACGATTCTGGTGGCGATCCCGACGCTGGTGACCAGTATTTTTGGCATGAACGTGCCTATTCCCTTTGCCCAGAATCCATATGGCATGTGGATTGTCCTGGGAATGGCGCTGGCTCTGGCATCCACTCTGGCCTTCTTGTTCCACCGATTGAAGGTGTTCTAGACCGTTGGGTGTGGGCTGTAGGAACCTTCTGCCCACACCCTTACACGCCTACTGCGTTCCGCCGTAGCCGCCCGAGCAGGCCGCGCCGCGCTCAGGGGCCGTCGCACCCTGTTCGTACTTGTCCAGAAAGGTTTTCAGTCGGCTGTCGTCGGCCTTGTCTACCTTCACCTGTGCGCCCCACGCGCTTGCCACCACGGGGGAAGGCAAATTGGGAAAGGGGCTGAGCAGCGTGTAGGGCCTGCCGTCCACCAGCTTTTTGAGTTGATCCACCGATGCGGCGTCTAGGTCAGGGCGGTAGGTGATCCAGACCGCGCCGTGCTCCAGGCTGTGTACGGCGTATTCGTTGTACAGGGGCTGGGCATACACACCGCAGTTTTGCCACACGGCATTGTGTGGGCCGCCTGCGGGCGGATTCTCGGCGTAGACCAGCGAGCCGCTGCGGTGATCGCCCGCCGGGTAGGTGAAGGTTTGCAGTCCTTCTATCCCCCCGCCGCCTCCGCAGGCAGCAAGAGAGACAGCAAGGACGGGGAGCAGCAGGGTGAGACGGGTGCGGTTCATCAGGCTACAGCCTAGCGGGTAAAAGTTGGGGCGATGTGAATACACGGACACGAATGCAGTGCCTGAAGCGTTGGGCAGCAGCCAGATATGCCACCCTGGACCCATGCTGGCCGCCCTGACCCAACCGATTATTTTTGTAGACACCGAGACGGGGGGCCGCGACCCATCCCGCCACCCGCTGCTGACGGTGGGTCTGGTCACCCTGACCCCGGAAGGCGAGATCACCCGGCCTCTGCATCTGCGCGTACGGCACGCGCAATATGACGTGGAGCCGGAAGCGATGGCTGTGAACGGCATAGACCTGATCACCCACGACGCCGCCGCGCAGCCGCCGGAAGCCGTAGCACAGGCCATCCGCGACTATGCCGCAGAGGTGGGCCGGGTCATCCTGGGCGGGCACAACCTGCAATTCGATACCCGGTTTCTGGCCCCGCTGCTGCCCGATCTGGGCCGGGTTTTCCGGCGGGGGCGGGTGGATACCAAGTTGGTGGCCCAGTTTTTGCTGCATTCCGGCCACCTGCCGCGCAAGGTTGGCACCCCATTGGACCAACTGGTCAAGCACTTTGGCCTGAGCTATGCCGCTCACGACGCACTGGAAGACGCCACGGTGACGGCGCAGGTGTACGTAGAACTGCTGAAGCTGGTGACGGCAAAGGTGGGCTGAGGGCGTCTCATACGGATTCCGATTAAACACCGTGCTTTTTGGTCTTTAATCCGAGTGGAACGAGTAGGAAAAGATATGGATTCCGGGAGATGGACGGACAGGCGGTGGCCGTGTCTTAGCGAAGGGGCCGACTGTACGGGAATCATACGGAATCCGTATCAGGGTCTAGGAGGTGGGAAAAAGCTCTTTACCCGACACTTTTCCGATAGACTTGAAAAATCTCCTCTGACACGCACGAACAGAATGCGTCTGCCCTTACCCCGCACCAGCTGGCGCGTTGCCTCACCGGACCATTTCCCGGATGACCGTAAGAGCCAGGTGGAGGAGTTCACCCATGTTGTCTTTGCCATAGCCAGTCCGTTGATGACCCGTTTCGTTTACTCCGCAATACGCTCTCAAACAGGATCAGCGCCTCTGGAGGCAGCCATGAAGTACGGATACACCGCTCTTTTTGTCGAGTCTGTTTACGAAACCATTGACTTTTACGAGCGGGCCTTTGGCTTTGAACGCGGGACGATCCTGGAATCCGGAGAATACGGTGAACTCAAGACCGGCAGCACCACGCTGGCGTTTACCGCGCGTAGCATTGTGAAAACACTGTCTGATGTCGCGTTTGAACCGGCAGCCCTGCACAAGCCTGCGCCACCCCTTGAACTGGGCATGGTTACTGACTCGGTTGATGCCGACTTCGAGCGGGCGGTTGCTGCGGGCGCCGTGGTGGTCAAGCCCCCAGAGAACAAAACGTGGGGAAGGGTCGCGTACGTGCGCGACAACAATGGCTTCTTGATAGAGATCGTCTCGCATACCACTGGGTAAGTTGAGGCAGCCACGGATCCGCAGGTGGTGATTGATTTCTGGCAGCGGCTTTCGGACGTTGAGAGCTTGACGTCTGCTCTGTCTGCTCACCCTGACCTACATCTGGTGCACGCTGATGGACATCCTTGAGAGATGTCCAGTGAAATGGCGTGGTCGCCGCGCACAGAGGGTCCTCACCCTCAGCTGCGAGCTGGAAGGCGCTCAAGGAGGTAGCAGCTGACTCCAGAGATGAAGAGATGCTCGTCCTGTTGAAGTTGTCCCAGATACCCTGAGGAAAAGGGTCGGGGAATGAGGGGAAGAGCCACCGCTTTTCTCAAACCCCTCGTTCCTCAGCTATCTGTTCTAGCTCAAAGACCTACTCGCCTCCCGCGCTCCGTTGTGTGTCCCGCACTTCTGCAGCGGGCAATCCGGGTGGCCTGCCTGCCGGGAAACCCGCCCCCAGGAGGTCCACGGGCTGGTGGTCGGGCACGATGTCTCCCTTCAGGCCAAGCCTGTCCAGTACGGGCACAAAAGCCTCCATCACACCCAGTTCCCCGTGCACCAGCCACACATGCGGTTTGCCGGCGGTACTCAGGAAGGCCAGCAGATCATCCTGATCGGCGTGGGCGCTGAAGCCACCGATGGTGTGCACCCTGGCCCGAACCGCCACATCTTCGCCCATGATCCGCACCGATTCTGCACCCTCCACGATGCGCCCGCCGAGGCTGCTGGGCGACTGGTAGCTGACGATGACGAGGCTGGTACTGGGCTTCCAGAGATGGTGCTTGAGGTGGTGCTGGATACGCCCACCCGTCATCATGCCGTTGCCTGCCAGGATGATGGCGGGGCCGTCGTAGCGGTTGATGCGCTGTGATTCGGCAGCCGTGGGAACGACGTGCAGAGTGTTGGGCCGGAAAGGGTCTTCGCCGTTTTGCAGGGCCTGACGCACAGGCGGAATCAGTTCGTCTCCGTACTCGAAGTATTCGTGGGTGGCCCGCGCCGCCATCGGAGAATCCAGAAACACCGGTATACGCGGCACTTCTCCGGCGTCCATCAGCTCTTTGAGGGTATACAGAATGGTCTGTGCCCGCTCTATGGCAAAGCTGGGAATCAGAATTTTGCCGCCCAGACGCACGCTTTCCCGCAGAGCGTCACGAAATTCGGCCAGTGTCTCCGGCCAGGCGCGGTGGGTGCGGTTGGCATAGGTGGTTTCGATCACCACGGCGTCGGCCACCGGCGGCGGCGTAAAGTCCAGTTGCAGCCCGCTTTCCCGGTTGCCGAGGTCGCCGCTCATGATCAGGCGGCCCTGCGCCGATTCGATCAGCAGGTACGCGCTGCCCAGAATGTGCCCGGCCCGCTGCGGCGTGATGCGGATGCCTTCTATCAGCAGGGTATCGCCAAATTCGAGCCGTGGGCGCAGCAACGCCACCGTGCGGTGAACGTCCTCTTCCTCATAGAGCGGGGGCGGCACTTCATCTTCCCGGCCCTGCCTGCGGGCGCGGCGAATGTCCTGACGGTAGCCTTCCACCTGAAGGCGGGCCGAGTCCAGCAGCACCGTTTCTGCCAGTGCTGCGGTGGGCGCAGTGCAGTAGATCGGCCCCCGGAAACCCTGTTTGATCAGCAACGGCAGGCGGCCCACATGATCGAGGTGCGCGTGCGTCAGCACAACAGCGGCCAGATCACGCGGGTCGAAGGGGAACGGTTCGCGGTTGCGGGCTTCCAGGTCCTCGCCACCCTGAAACAGCCCGCAGTCGATCAGCAGTTGCCGCGTGCCGCCACCCGGTGCGCCGAGCGTCAGCAAGTGCATGCTGCCCGTGACTGTGCAGGCCGCCCCCAGACTTTGCATTTTCATGGAGCAAGTCTAGCGGCCCAGTCTGACCGTGCGTTCCGTCACACTTCCAATGGGCCTTTATGCGCCCTTCAGGTTTGGGCGGGTGCGCGGGTGTACGGTCAGGGCATGACTCAACCAGACACCGTCAGACCAAGCAGCGGCTTTGCCCGAATCGCCGTGGGAATCGACTTCTCGCCGTCCTCACGCTACGCACTGGATGTGGCCCGCACCCGCTTTCCCGGCGCGGCCATTCGCCTGCTGCACGTCACCGACGCCCGCGTGACTGCCACTCCCGACCTGATGGGCGGCATGACCCCGGCCCTGCCCGATCCCAGCCTTCTCCAGACGATGGAACACGCCGACGCGGGCCGCCTGAACGAACTCATGATGGACGGTGAGGAAACGGAACTGCTGGTCGGCGACCCGGTCACTGGATTGCTGGACGCCGCACAGCACTGGGGTGCAGAGCTGCTGATCGTGGGTACGCACGCCAAAGGTTCGCTGGAGCATTTCTTTCTGGGCAGTACGGCAGAAAAGCTGGTGGCCCGCAGTCCTATTCCAGTCTTGACCGTTCGGATGAGTCGGTAGGAAGACAGGGAGAAGGGGTAGGGGCTTGTCCGATGTTGGACTCCCCCACCCCTTCTTCCAGCCTGTCCTCAGCCGTTACAGCCTTTGCCCCTGTGCCCTACGGCTCCTCCTGCGGTGGATTCACGGGCAGCGTGGGCCTGACCGGAACTTCTGCTGGTGCGGTCTCTGGCGTATCCGGACTTGCTTCCCCGTCCTGAAACTCACCCGTGATGGTGCCCCCTTCTGCTTTGCGGGCCACCACCTCATTTCGGTCAAGGTCGTACAGGATCACGCCAGCACGCAGGGTATCGCCGCCCTGCACGCTTTCGGCGGGTTGCTCGGGCGTTCCAATCAGGCGGGCGACATTCGCCGCGTCGTCGTACTCCACGCGGCCCGCCTTGCTGACGCGTCCCCCCTTGCTGGTCAGCGTCACATTACCCACCAGGACCGTTTTTTCGGCATCCACATCGACCTCTATGCGCTGGCTGCTGCCCGTCAGAGGACCATCGGTGTTGGCACGGGAAAAAACAATCGGGCCGTCGATGCGGGCGATGCCATCGGTTTCGTCGTACACCAGCTTTTGCCCGGTCAATTCCGTCTTGCCCTGCGTCACCCGTACCGTGCCCTGCGTGGGCGCGGGCGTGGCTTCCACAGCGCAGCGGCTCAGGCGATCCGTTTTGCCTTCCGGTGGATTATCGAGGAAACGGGCTGTTCCGGCACTGGCCTCGATCCGTCCGTCACTGCCTTCCTGACCCTCGGGAACGTCTTTCTGGGTCACCAAAGCCAGAGGCACGCGGATCACGTTCTGGTCGATGGTGATCTGAATCCCGCCTGTCCCTGTTTCGCTGAAGACGGCGAGGCTGGGAGCATCTTCGGGTTCGTCATCCTGCCGCGAGCAGATGGTAAAGATGCCCGTTGCATCCGTCGTCCCAGTGCGGACCACCCGGATACGGCGTTCTTTGCCGTCGTCTCCTTTGCGGATCAGTTCCAGGGTGGCATTTTCAGCCTCGTCTGCGGCCTCTGTGGGGGTCGTGACCGGGGTGACCGGGGGATCAGACACAGGCTGAGGTTCTGTTGTCGGAGCAGGCGTGGGCACCTGGTCTGTGGACTGCGCCCCCACATTCACGCCCCAGGTCAGGGCGGCCCCCAGCACGAGGGTCAGGCAGAGGCCCGCTGCCGGAAGCCGTTTCATAGCCATCAGCTTACCTGTTGAGAGGGCACCGACATTTACTCGCCGCGCAGCTTGAACTGATCGGCAGGGATCTTGTAGGCGCTGTTCAGGCCGCGTACACGGGCCAGATCGGTGCGCTGTTCGAGGTAGCCGCTGGCCGGAGCCTTCACGGTCACCTTGCTCTTGCTGTCCACGCTGATGGCATTGCCCACCACGTAAGCCACGTTCTTTTTATCGTCGTAGAACACGG
Organism: Deinococcus aquatilis DSM 23025; assembly: GCF_000378445.1. Lineage (GTDB taxonomy): Bacteria > Deinococcota > Deinococci > Deinococcales > Deinococcaceae > Deinococcus > Deinococcus aquatilis. Next base: position 17,280 of record NZ_KB899734.1, read on the forward strand.
CGTCGCCCGTGGTGGTCAGTGTGCCCTGCACCAGCTTCACGCCGCCGCGCACATACAGCGTCTTGGCCTTGGTCAACACGCGCACTTCCTGGCCGGTCATGACCAGCGCTTTCTGGGTGCCCTTGGCGGCGCGGGTCAGGCTGGGGCTACCGGTCAGTTGGGCCAGTTCGCGGTCTTCGTCAAAGATCAGCTTGGCGGCTTTGCCCGTCTGGGTGCCGTTGGTCAGGCCCACATTGCCTGTACTCGTCGAGACGTTGTTGTCTACGTCGAGGCTCATCTGGGCTGCCGTGATGCTTACCGTGTCGCCGTCCTCCTTGCTGGCAGGCTGAAAGGTGGCGCTAGCATTGCCGCTCAGCACGCCCTGCCCGGTGGTTTCGCTGTAGGCCAGAGCAGTGCCTTTGGCACTCAGGCGACCCCGCGTGACCTGTACGCTGCCCGTAAAGTTGGCGCTGCGCTTGCCTTTGGCCTCGATCAGAGGGGTTCCGGCGGGCGCGGCCAGCACCGCCTGAGTGGCCTGAATTTGCAGGGTACTCACGGTGGCCTTCACGGGATTGCCACTGAAGGTCAATGGCCCATTTCGCAGGTCGCCGCGTGGCCCGCCCTGAATCGTGATGATGCGCTTGTTGGTATCTGCCTGAGCTGCGGCCAGCGTGACTCCCAGCAGGCCCATCAGCAGGAGGTTACGGTTCAGTTTGGCGGTCTTGGTGGTGAAGTTGGTCATGGTCTGGCTCCTTGGGTGTCGTCGGGTTTGAAAAAGAAGGCTGGAATTAGAGTGGAACTCTTTTTCCATCTCGGCAGGTTTCGGTGGCATCCAAATTGGCCGAGTAGGTGGAGTTGTCGTTATCTGAATCTTCGATGACGAATTGAAAACTCATGCGAAGTTTTTCTACACGGCCCGTTACATCTGGGGAATCTATGATTGCCAGCGGAGCCGTAAAGCCGTAGCCCTGCTCGATTTTTATCGGTTGTGTGGCGTTTCCGGCCAGATCCAAGTCGGCGCACTGGGCCACCAGTGTGATGCGGGCCTTCTGGGTGGTCATATTGTCCTGGCTATCGATGGTCAGGTCAGGGGTCGTGAGGGTGGCGTCCAGGGTCTCGCGCCCGGTGTAGATGCCCGCCCTGTTCTTTTCGCGCAGCAGGCGTTGGCCGTCCGACAAACCGCTCAGGCGCGTTTCGCCCGCTACGGGGTCGCTGCTGACTTTGGCTGCCTGAAAACGCCACACTGCACCTTCATCCCGCGCCGGATACAGCGACAGGACCACACCCGACAACTGCGCCCCTGTTCCGGCTCCAGGTTGGCTCCCACTGGGCAGGAACGCGAACACCAGCGCGAACAGGACCAGCGCCGTCAGCGTCCATAACCCGGCTCTTAACACGCAGGCACTCTAGCGTCAGACCCTCATGAGAGTGGTGGGGCCAGCCTGACTGGAGGTGAGACTTGGGGGGGTGGTTCCGGGTTGGAAGGTGAACCCCCCCGTTGCTGGCGCAACGCCCCCCCTTAAGGGGAGGACAAGGGCTGTTGTGCTCCCCTCAAGGGGGCTGGCTGCGGACTGGCAAAGCTGCGAAGCAGAGCAGAGTGGGGGTTTACACGCAGCGCCGGAAGGCAAACTCCCCACTCACCACTTACCCTGTCTCAATGATCGACACCCACTGTCACCTCGACTACCTCGAAGACCCCGCCTCGGCACGCGGCGAACTGGGCCTGACCGGGATGGTCTGCATCGGCGCAAGTGCCCAGCACGCCCGCAACGCCGTACAACTGGCCGAAACCCTCCCCGGCGTGTGGGCCACCGTGGGCATCCATCCCACCGACACCGCCGAAGACAGCCCCGAAGTGCGGGCCGAACTGGAACTCCTGGCCCAGCATCCCCGCGTGGTGGGTATCGGAGAAAGTGGGCTGGACGACTACTGGGACGAGACGCAGCGGGCCGCGCAGGTCTCGGCCTTTGAGTGGCAACTGGATTTGGCTCGGCGGGTGGGCAAACCGCTGGTCATTCATACCCGCGACAAGGCTGGGGCAGAATCGGCCCATCTGGGCGTGATGGACGTGCTGAGCGCCTGGCCCGATGTGCCCGTGATTCTGCACTGCTTCAGCGGGCATGCGGGGCTGCTGAAATTTGGGCTGGATCGCGGCCCGCACACCTATTTCGGATTTGCGGGCAACACCACCTACAAAACGGCCCACGAGATTCAGGCCGCCGCTCAGACTGTGCCGCTGGGCCGCCTGCTGCTGGAAACCGACGCGCCTTTTTTGGCTCCAGTGCCCAAGCGTGGCAAACCCAACAGGCCCGGTTATGTGCGGCACACGCTGGAATTCATCGCGGCGCTGCGTGGGCTGGACCCCGACGAACTCGAACGCACCGCCGATGCCAACGCAGAACGGGTGTACGGGATGTATGCCACCCCTTCCGCCGGATAGACTCTGGGCATTCTCCACAGCAGTTTCAATTCAGCAGCGATCACAACGGGGGCTTTACGGCCTAGAGCTTCGGCGTAAGTTCTCTTGATTTCGTGTTGTCCCACTACCCACTTCCCACTGACCCATCCCCGAAGGAGTCCCCATGTTCGACGAATTTCTGGTTCATGACCTGCTGGCCCCCGACGAACGCCTGATCCGCCAGAGTGTGCGGGCCTACTGCGACGCCGAATTGATGCCCCAGATCGCTGAGTGGTGGGACAGCGGCGACCTGCCCGTACGTGACCTGATGCAGCAGTTTGGCGGCATGGGCCTGTTGGGGCCGACCACGCCCGAAGAGTACGGCGGCGCGGGCGTGAGCTACAGCGCATACGGCGCGATGATGTACGAACTGGAACGGGTCGACAGCGGCCTGCGGAGTGCCGCCAGCGTGCAGGGCAGCCTCGTGATGTTCCCCATTTTTACCTACGGCAACGATGAACAGCGCCAGAAATACCTGCCCGGACTCGCCAGCGGCGAACTGATCGGCTGCTTCGGCCTGACTGAACCCGACGGCGGCTCTGACCCCGGCGCGATGCGAACCCGCGCACGGCTGGACGGCGACGAATACGTGCTGAATGGGTCCAAAATGTGGATCACTAACTCTCCGGCGGCGGATCTGGCGGTGGTGTGGGCCAAAGACGACGAGGGCGTGATTCGTGGATTTATCGTGCCCACCGACGCCCCCGGTTTTCATGCCCCCAAAATTACCCGCAAGATGAGCCTGCGGGCCAGCGTGACCGGGGAAATCGTGCTGGAAGATTGCCGGATTCCGGCGGCCAACCTGCTTCCGGGCAGCGGCGGCCTGAAATCGCCCCTGTCGTGCCTCACCTCTGCCCGCTTCGGCATCGCCTGGGGCGCACTGGGCGCACTGGAGGCCGTGCTGCAAACAGCGCTGGACTACACGGGCAGCCGCACCACCTTCGGCAAACCGATTGCCAGCCGCCAACTGGTTCAAGACAAACTGGTCCGCATGGCGACCGACCACAGCACCGGGCTGTTACTGGCGTGGCGTCTGGGCCAACTGAAGGACGCGGGCCGCATGAACTTTGCCCAGGTCAGCATGGCAAAACGCAACAATGTACGCGTGGCCCTGACCGGTGCCCGCCTCGCCCGCGAACTGCTGGGCGGCAACGGGATCACCACCGAATACCCGGTGATTCGCCACATGCTGAACCTGGAAACCGTGGACACCTACGAAGGCACGCATGACATTCACACGCTGATCGTGGGACGACATCTGACGGGGGTTGGGGCGCTGGAGTAGGAAAACCGTGAGTGGTCAGTGGTGAGTGGGAAAAGCAAAAAAAGCATTTGCTGCCGCGCTTCCTAGCTCAGCTCTTTCCACGATCCACGTTCCACGATCTAAGTTCCAGCCCACTGACCACTCACAGTTTTTCACCACCAGCCCCGCCGCTTGAAATAGTAGGCCAGCAGCCCGCCGATCAGCATGAAGCTGGCCCATGCCAACGCGTAGCCGTATTTCCACGGCAGCTCGGGCATGTGCTGAAAATTCATGCCCCATACGCCCGCAAGGAAGGTCAGGGGCAAAAAGATGACGCTCACGGCGGTCAGGGTTCTCATGACCTCGTTCATGCGCTGGCTTTGCAGGTTCAGGTGCAGGTCAAGCAGGCCGGTGAGGTAGTCGCGCAGGCCGTCCAGATGGCTGCTGGCGCGGGTAAAACTGTCCTGGGCATCGCGGTAGCGCACCAGATCGGCAGCGGTGCCGGTGGCGTGGCGGCCCAGCAGCGCGGCGGCTTCGCGGGCATCGGTGGCGAGGCGGCGGGCATGGCTGATCAGGTGCTTGAGATCGAAGACATCCGACACCGGATTCTGTCGCCGCTGCTTGAACACCCGTTCTTCCAGCGCCTCCACCCGAAGTTCCAGGGCGTCGGCCAGCGTAAAAAAGGTGTCGGCGGTATGGTCGAGCAGCTCATACATGATCTCCTGCGGCGTATTGATGTGCTCGCGTCCGATCATCTCCCACACGTTCGCCAGCGCCTGCGTGCCGTGCGTGCTGATGGTCACGAGGGCCTGCGGATACATGAAGATGCTCAGGCGCTCGGTAAAGTCGTCGGGTTCCTGGGGATTCGCCAGACTGCGGATGGTAATGAAGGTGTGCTCGGGGTACTGCTCGGCGCGGCTCCAGTGGCCCTTTTCCAGCGTGTCTTCCAGCGCCAATTTGTTGATAGAAAAGGCGGCTTGCAGCGCGGCCAACTCGTCCGGGGTCACGTCCTGCACGTCCAGCCAGAGATGCTCACTTTCTCCGTTCCACTGAAAAAGGCTGCCGTCCAGCCGCTTGGCTTGAATCATGCTCCCAAGGTAGTGGGTTATAGGTTGTGGGAAGTGGGAAAGGCCATCGGGGAAAGACAGGTCTATTTTTTGCTCTGCCTTTTTCTACGCCCCACAATCCACGTCCCACCGCTATCCCTTACCCTGTAATCCGATGAACGCATGGGCATGGGTGGCATTCGGCGGCGCGGTGGGTGCGGTGGCCCGTTACGGCGCGGCGATGGCCCTCGCACCGCTGGCCGCCCGCGCAGGCTTTCCGGCTGGAATTCTGGTGATCAATGTGCTGGGGTCGTTCCTGCTGGGCCTCACGGTGGCCCTCGTGGGGCGCGGCGTCTGGCCGGAAGCGGCGCGGTTGGCCTTTGGCACAGGCGTGCTGGGCGCGTTTACTACGTTCAGTACCTTCAGCGTAGACCTGGATGGCCTCATCGGGCGCGGCGCGGTGGGTACAGCTCTGGCTTATGCGCTGGGCAGCGTGCTGCTGGGCGTACTGGCGGCGGTGGCAGGGCGGGTGTTGGGGGGCAGGCTGTAGGAAGGGACTTTCAGGACGCTTCTGGCCCTGACCAAACCGCTGATGAAGTGTCCCCCACGCCTTTCCCACTCACCACTGACCACTCACCACTACCCGCCGCTGTACTGTAGCGGCACCAATCATGACTGGAAAAAAACGCCGGACCAAAGCCGAAGCCACCCGCCCGCCCGAACAGTTTCTGGATCTGGCCGACGTGCTGACCTACGTGGGTCAGGTCATCGCGCGGGGCGTGCCGGGGGCCATCTGGGTGCGGGCCGAGATTGCCAGCCTCACGGATCGCCGCCACCTGTACATGGATCTGGTGCAACTGGGCGAGGAGGGCGAGGTCGCCAAGTGCCGCGCCACCGTGTGGGCACGTGAACGCTTCGCGCTGGAAGGCAAGTTTCGCCGCGCCACCGGGGGCACCTTCACGGCGGGCCTGAAAGTGCTGCTGTTCTGCACCGCCGAATTTCACCCGCAATACGGATTCTCGCTGAATGTGCTGGATGTATCGCCCGAATTTACCCTCGGAGACGCGGCGGTCCGGCTGGACGCCCTGCGCGAACAGTTGGTACGGGAAGGCGTCTACGGCCTGAATCGCCTGTTGCCCGCCCCCACCGACTTTGCGCGAGTGGCCGTGATCAGCCCGGAAGGGGCGGCGGGTCTGGGCGACTTCCGGCGAGAAACAGACCCGCTGGAGGCCGCGGGGGTCATCCAATTCATCTATCTGGAAGCCACCTTTCAGGGCCGGGACGCCTCGGGCAGCCTGACGCGGGCCATTGCAAAGGCGCGGGCCGCACACGCCGAGGCTCCTGTTGACGCGCTGGTGGTCATCCGGGGCGGCGGGGCCGTGACCGATCTGGCATGGCTGAATGATCTGGACGTGACCCGTGCGCTGGCGACCTTTCCGGCCCCCGTGATCACCGGACTGGGCCACGCCCGCGACGATACCCTGCCCGACGAGGTGGCCCACACCCGCACCGACACGCCCAGCAAGGCCGCTGCTCTGATCGTGGGTGTAGTGGCCGCCGCCGCTGCACAGGCCCAGGAAGATGCCCGTTCCATCCGCGCCCATGCCCGCGACATTCTGGTCGACGCTGCCGCCGCCGCAGAGTGGGCGCTTGACCGTACCCGCACCGCCGCCCTGCGCCAGGCCGACGCCGCCCACGCCCACACCGATGCCCTGATGCGCCAAGCCTTGGGCCTCACACCCGCCCGCACGCTGCAACGTGGCTACGCTCTGGTCCGCAACGCGGCAGGCCAACCCATCACCCGCGCCGCCCAGATCGGCCCCAGCGAACGCCTGACACTGGAGTTTCAGGACGGGGAGCGGAAAGTGGTGAGCGAGTAAGTGGACAGAGTACCTAAATAGACCTTTCAATAGATAAACAGTCCCACTTCTACAGGAGATACGCTTGACAACTTTAGAATTTTACAAAAATGATCCTATTCACATTGCCATCAGTAATTTAGAGACCGGAAAAGCCGCCTTGTATGGCTTGATTTTATTGAAAACAGTCAGGCAATATCCATCTTGCGTGGCCGTGAGTTCCAGCTTTTTGGCTAGATACAATGGGACTATAGATTTACATATAAAAAGAATATTCCATACTACCCCCGCCCCCTCTTGGCAAGATATGATGCAGACCTATGAAGGTTTGCTGGATGAGGCTATTGAGTTGGGCGACAATGCACTGGAATCCTGCATATGTATCCCTCATTACTTGGCGAGCTTCGAAGTCAATGGAGATTTAAACAACATACTCTACGCGAATGTTAGCTTTTTAGGCTTTTGCGATTATATAAGCCAAGAATATGAAATCAAGGAAAGAAGACCCTCAGAAGCAAGAATTGCGTCCAGCAAAACAATGAGTGCATACAGAGTCTTGACGAATCAACTCATTCTTTCTCTCAATACTGATGGAGTCACAGATCCTAATCTGCTTGAAAAGCTATCTGACCATTTCCGTGAAACCATCAGAGATTTCTTAGTTTCTTAATTGGCTCTAGTTTTTGTCAGAAAGCATAATTTTTTTACTTCCCACTCTCTACTCCCCCTCCACAATTTCCCGCCCATCATCGCTGATCCAGTCGCTCCAAGATCCGGCGTAGAGGCGGTTTTCTGCGCCCAGTGGCACGCCTGCCAGTTCGCGGGCCAGCAGATTGGGCGTGGCGCTTACGCCGCTGCCGCAGTAGGTGATGGTGGGGGCATCAGCGGCGTTCAGGCGCTCGGCCTGCTCTGGCCCGCTACGGAAGGTGCCCGCCGGGGTCAGTGCACCGGTCCAGTCACGGTTCACGGCTCCGGGGATGTGTCCGGCTTTCTTGTCTATCGGCTCGGTTTCGCCCCGGTAGCGGGCAGGGGCGCGGGAATCGATCAGCAGGGTGGAACCGTCGCGGGCCTGCACATCCTGCGCGGTAGCGACCAGTTCGGGGCGCACCTGGGGCGTGAAGGTGCTGGGCGTGACCGGGGCCTCATCGGTGGTGGCCTCTCCGCCCGCTGCTAGATAAGCGGGCCAGCCGCCGTCCAGCACATACACCTCGGCATGCCCCAGCCAGCGCAGCAGCCACCACGCCCGCGCCGCGTAAAAGCCCTGCCCGGTACTGGGATCGTCGTAGGCCACCACGGTGCTGCCGTTGTCTATGCCCGCCGCGCCCAGCCACGCCGCCAACTCCTCGGGATCGGGCAGGGGATGACGGCCACCCGCGCCGCCTTCCTGCACCGGGCCGCTGAGGTCGGTTTCCAGATCGGCGTACACCGCGCCCGGAATGTGCCCGCCCATGTACGCAAAACGCCCCACCAACGGATCAGACAGGGCGTAGCGGCAGTCCAGCACCCTGACCTGCGGGTCGGCCAGATGTTCCAGCAGCCATCCGGCAGACTTGAGCGGAGAGGGCAGGCCAGCAACAATCTTGGCGTCGGTCATGCCCGCTAGCCTACAACGGCAGGCCGGGAAGAGAGAAAACAAAAAATCCGCCCTGCTCGGACGGTGATAAGTTAAATATAGCGTGCTATGCAGGCAAAGTCAAACCCATACGCTGTGACCAGAAAACCTCATCCTGCACGTCAGTTTTCTTCAGGCGTTTCCCAGTGCCTTGCATAGACTGAGGCCAACTGCTCAGGCCGCCGCCTGCGGTTTTTGCAAGTCGAAAGACGCCATTGACTCGGCCTCTTCCGCATGTCCCAGAAGTCATGTCCTGCAACCAAAAAAGAACACCTACCCCCAGCCAGAGCCGGAAGGTAGGCGACACGAACGAAGCGGTTCTTACAGGCCGAAGTAGGCGCGGTTCTTGACGATGAATTCGGTTTCGCCGCCCGGCACGTCTTCTTCGGGGTAGATGGCGCTGACAGGGCAGGCAGGCACGCACGCGCCGCAGTCAATGCACTCGTCGGGGTGGATCAGGAACTGGTCGCCTGCGTCGTAGATGCACTCTACGGGGCAAACTTCGGTGCAGGCGTTGTCCTTGACACCAATGCAGGGGCTGACGATGACATGAGGCATGCCAGACAGTATGCACAGCGCCGGGGGAAGTGACAAGGGCAAAGCCCCCCAACGGAGTTGTACCGGACTAGTCAGGTTTTGTCCGTGCGGGTGCGGAAAAATCCGAGCTTAGAGGTCGGGATTGCCCAGCGCGGGGTAGATGGAATGCAGAACAGGGCCAGGAGAGGGCGATCTACTGGGCTGCCCCAGAATATTGATCAGTAAAATGTGCCTCAGCCAGGTGCAGGTCCTCTTCTTTGTCTACATCGGTGCCCACAGCGGCGTGGGGCGTCAGGAGGGCGTGAACGGGCACGCCCAGCAGCGCAGCCACCTTGGATTCCAGCCGCGCCACCGTCAGTTGCCCGGTCAGCAGCCTCAGCAGGATACCCGGCCCGATCAGGCCCGCCAGTTTCAGAGGTGCTTTGCGGGCAGCCAGCACATCGCGCAGGCGCGGCAAGAATTGGCCGATGAGGGCCGGGTCGAGCATAAACAGGTTGCCGCCCGTAAACGTGCCGTCTTTCAGGCGGGCGTAGGTACGCTTCACTCCTGGATAGGCGGCCTCGCAGACCTCACGCCGCACCACCGGATACACCAACGCGGCGTCGGCGGGGGTGGCGTCCAGTACGTCGCGCACCTGATCTGCCGTGAGCAGCGGAATATCGGCAGTGACCACCAGCACACGCTCGCCCACGCCCGCTGCCAGAGCCTCTACACCAGCCTCCAGATTGCCCAGCAACGTGCCGTGATCGGTCACGCGCAGGGCAATCATGGCGTCCATCTCGGGAGTCGTGGGGCCGACATAAGCAATCCGCTCCACGCGCCCGCTGCCGTGCAGGGCACGCAGGACATGCAGCGCCATCGGCTGGCCCGCCACCGGAATCAGCGCCTTGACCTTCACGCCGTGCGCCGCTGCAAAAGGATCGCCGGGATCGCCGCCGCCCAGTACCACGGCACTCCAGCGCACCGCCGAGGCCGCCGCAGGGGGGGCGTCACTTGTCACGCGCTCAGGTTGACTCATCTGGGTCAAGGGTAGCAGGGACAAGACAGTGAGTCTGAACGGGTGTTTATATCAGTCGTCTGAGAGCCTGAGCTGAAGAAGCGCTGAGTTGCCGCACACAGGGGATCAATGAGCAACGAGGGTCGCTCTTTCGCGGCCCGCTTCAGTTCATTCCTGATGCTGTGGAGGCATGTTGACCGACACACCCTACCCCGGCAGATACAGTCTTGCGGTGAAGCCTGCTGCGGGCGTACTTGCCAGCGTCAGGGTTCCTCCGTGCAGTTCGGCGGCGCGGCGCACGATAGCCAGCCCCAATCCGTGCCCCTCGCCGCTGCGGGCCGCGTCGGGGCGGTAAAAGGCTTCGCCCAGGCGGGCCAACACCTCGGAAGATACGCCGGGGCCGTCATCCTGAACGGTGATGCTCGCGCCCCCGGCCTCGGCCTCCACGCTGACGGTGATGGTGGCTCCGGGCGCGTGCCGCACAGCATTCATGGTCAGGTTCCAGATGGCCTGACCCAGTAATACCCGATCTCCCTGCACCGATACCGGCGCGGGGGCCAGCAGATCCACGTCGGCTTCAGGCGAGAGTTCTCGGGCACGGTCTACGGCGTCGGCGGCCAGATCGCGCAGGGGCACGGGCGCACGCCCCATCGCCTCGGCATCGCGTGCCAACAGCAGCAGATGATTGGTGAGGGTGGCAAGGCGGTTCATATCGGTGCCCACCTCGCGCAGTTCGTCGCGGTAGCGGGCCGCATCCCGGTCACGGGCCAGAGTGCCTTCGACCCGCGCCTGTACAGCCGCCAACGGACTGCGGAGATCGTGCGCGGCAGCCCGCAAAAAAGCCTGTTCGCGTTCTCGGGCATCGGCTAGGCCTGCGAATGTCCCCTGCAAGGTTAGGGCCAGCCGCGCCAATTCGTCACGCTGTCCGGCTCCGGGAACTGGCCGCCGCAGATCACCCCCTGCACCGATGTCCCGCGCCGCCCCTTCCAGCGCCCGCACGGGCCGCAGCAGCCGTCCAGCCACGCCCCAACCGACGGCCAAAGACAGCAGCAGTGCGGCGGGAAGCAGCCAGGCCAACGCCCGCCCGAAGGCCCGCTGCGCCTCGGTCAACGCCTGTGCATCAGAAGCCACCGCCAACGTGATGTCCGTTCCCGAGTCGCGCCCCGGCCCCCGCGCCCGCACGCCGCGCACCGCAATCAATTGGTCGTTCAGGCGGTACAGGTTGTCTTTGAGATTCAGGGCCACTCCTGCGGGAAAGTTGGCCGTCTGAACCTGGGACATCACACCCAACTGCACCGACACCAGCCGCAGTTCCAGGTTGCGGGTCTGCGGATTGCCATTCACGATCCGTTCCAGATCGGCTACCGTCACCTCCACCACGCCCAGCCCCAGCGGGCCAGCGGCGCGGCCCAGTGCTCCTTCGACCCGCTCCTGCACGGCGCTGACCGCACTCAGCAGACGGTCTTGCTGCGAGCGCAACAGGAAGCCGTTGACCGTTACATACAGTCCGCCCGCCACCAACGCCACCGCCAGACCCGTTGCCAGCGCCGCCCACAGTGCCAACCGCGCCCGCAGGGTCAGGGCAGGCCAGTTCAGAGACATACACTCCCGCCACAGAAGCGAGGCCGCGCCGCCCGCAGCCCCCTCATTTCTCGACCCGGTAGCCGCGCCCCCGCTCGCTGGAAATGACCTCCTGCGCCAGCTTGCGCCGCACGTAGCGCACGTATACGTCCACGATTCGGGCCTCTCCCTCAAACTCTGGCCCCCACACCCGGTCCAGCAGTTCCTCGCGGGTAAACCAGCGTTCAGGGGCCAGTGCCAGCACCTCGATCAGGGCGTATTCGCGCCCAGTCACCGCCACTTCTTCGCTATCCCAGGCCACCGTGCGGGCCACCGTATCCACCACGCCGCGCCCCGCTGCAAACGCCAGCCTCGGCGCACCCTGCCCCCGCTCTCGGCGCGACAGGGCACGCAGGGTCGCCAGCAGTTCGGGCATGGCAAACGGCTTGACAAGGTAGGCGTCTCCGCCCAGATCCAGCCCCTGTACCCTGTCGCCCAACTCGCCCCGCGCCGTCAGGAACAGGATGGCCGAATCCACCTCGGCCCCACGCAGTTGCCGCGCCACCTCGAAACCGTCCAGACCGGGCAACATCACGTCCAGCACCAGGAGGGAATAGTCGCCCAGCATGGCAGCTTCCAGACCCTCCGGCCCAGTCTGCGCCCAAGTCACCACGTAGCCCGCCTCCCGTAGTGCCTCCCGCGTCGGCTCGGCAATGCGGGGGTCGTCTTCTACAAGCAGCAGTCTCATCGGGGGAGCCTCATACAGCTCTCAGTGTAGGCGCGGCGGTTAGGGGTGGGTTAAGCGGCATTGAGCGGCAGGCAGCAAAAGTGCTGATGGGAAGAAACTGTTTCCTGTCAGATAAACCAATTACCCGCCTAAGCTCCGCACCACCCCCCACACCAGCAGCACCACACCCAACACCAACGCTGCACCCAGCGCAGGCAGCAGCCAGGGCAGGCGGCGCTGCATTCCGGCGCTGCGGGCGCGGGCATCGTACAGCACGGGCGCGGGCAGGCTGCGGGCAGCGAGGGCCAGAATCGTGGGCACGATCACCAGATCGTCTCCCAGACCCAGAAAGGGGGTCAGGTCGGGCAGCAGGTCCAGCGGGCTGACGGCATAGATGATGGCGATCAGCGCGGCGGCTTTGGCAGGCAGCGGCGTTCGGCGGTCACCGAGGGCGAACAGCAGGGCCAGGGCGTCACGCCAGATGGGACGAATGCGGGCAATCACGCCCACAGATACGGGGTCTGACACCCCAGAGTTGCAAGGGGCCGGGAGGCATCTGCTATTCTGCCGGGTAGTCGTGGCCGCCCTCAGGTGCGCCGCGCCGGAGGCCACAGCAATATGACTCGCATCACGCGAGCCGTCGTGTACCGCGAGGACACGTTCAGGAACGGAAACTGCAACCATCATCCAACATCCAGCCCTCACGGGTTGGCCCTGCCGCGTGCAGGGAGGTCTTTCTGTACAGAAACCGTGTTGACCCCGATGTTTGCGACCCGTTCCGGCCTCCAGTCCGGTTCGGGGATGTTTGCATGATTCTGGCAGGCCGCCCCGAGATGTGTTAAAGTCTTTGCTTGGTGACCCGCGTATGTGGGTGAGCAGCACCCGCCCGGCAGCGTTCCGGGGCGGGGACAGCAGGAGGAACGACCGATGTTTGCAATTATTCAAACGGGCGGCAAGCAGTACCGCGTGCAGGAAGGCGACGTCTTGCGCGTTGAGAACCTGAAGGCCGAAGCGGGCGACAAGATGGACCTCAAGCCCCTCTTTGTGGGCGGCGACAATGCCCTGTTCGGTGACGCTGTGGGCGGCTACACCGTGGAAGCCGAAGTTGTGGCGCACGGACGCGGCGACAAGATCTACGTCCGCAAGTACAAGAGCGGCGTGCAGTTCCGTAAGCGCACCGGCCACCGTCAGGGCTTTACGGCCATCAAAATTCTGGGCATCAAAGGGTAAGGTGAACTGAAATGGCACACAAGAAAGGCGTAGGTTCTTCCAAGAACGGTCGTGACAGCCAGCCCAAGTACCTCGGCGTCAAGAAGTTTGGCGGCGAGCAGGTCTTGGCAGGCAACATCCTCGTGCGTCAGCGCGGCACCAAGTTCAAGGCTGGCCCCAACGTGGGCATGGGCCGCGACCACACGCTGTTTGCTCTCGAGCACGGCAAAGTCGTGTTTACCAACAAGGGCGCAACGGGCCGCTTCATCTCCATCGAAGTCGCCGCACCCGAACTCGCTGCCGACTGAGATCAGGCAGGAACGCAGCACGCCCTGCCGCACAGGTGGCATGGCGTGTTTTGTTTGGATTGGGGAAAGGACTGTCTAAGGGTCAAAAGTCTGAGCGTCCAAGAACCACTTCTGCTTGAGGACTTGGATTTCTTTTCAGACCTCAAAGAAGCGTTCAAAAGACCAAGAATATCTTTCCCCACCCTTCCTTAGACCCCCTGACCCTTAGACACTCTTTTTCAGCACCAACAACCAGAGGTACACATGGCATTTCGTGACGTTTTAAATATTGAAGTAGCCGCCGGAAATGGTGGCGATGGGTCGATGAGTTTTCACCGCGCCAAATTTATGGAAAAGGGCGGCCCCGACGGTGGGCACGGCGGACGCGGCGGCAGCATCATTTTGCGGGCCATCGAGGGCGTAGAAAGCCTGGAGCGATTGGTCGGCAAGCGCAAATTCAAGGGCGCAAACGGCGCATATGGCGAGGGCCGACTCCGGCAGGGTGCAGACGGCGAAGACATCTACATCGAAGTTCCAGTGGGCACCACGGCTTTCGATGAAGACACCGGACGCGTGATTGCCGATCTGGTGCGCGTGGGGCAGGAAAAAGTTATTGCACGCGGCGGCTTCGGCGGGCGCGGCAACTCCACGTTTGCCAGCAGCACCCGGCAGGCTCCCCGCTTTGCCGAGCTGGGCACTCCGGGCGAAAAGCGGCGCGTGCGTCTGGAACTGCGCCTGATTGCCGATGTGGGCCTGGTGGGGTACCCCAACGCGGGCAAATCCAGCCTGCTGGCGGCCATGTCGCGGGCCAATCCGGCCATCGCCGCCTATCCGTTTACGACCCTCTCCCCCATTCTGGGCGTGGTGGACCGCGTGGATACCGATGACCGCTTTACGCTGGCCGACATTCCCGGCATCATCGAGGGAGCCAGCGAAGGCAAAGGGCTGGGGCTGGAATTCCTGCGCCACATCAGCCGCACCCGCCTGCTGATCTATGTGCTGGACGTGACCCGCGACCCCATCGAGGAAATGCGGAGCCTGCGTTCCGAGCTTCAGAGCTACGATCCGAGCCTGCTGAGCAACGTGGCCCTGATCGCGCTGAACAAGGTGGAACTCGTCGAAGAAGACATTGCCCAGATGGTCGAAGACGAGCTGCTGGACTTTGGTCTGCCCATCTTGCGCGTGAGTGCCAAAGAGAAGATCGGCCTGACCGAACTCCGCGACAACGTGTTTGCCATGCTGCCTGACCGCGAACTGTGGGCGCAGCAGAATGCACTGGAAATCGAAGTGGAAGACGTGCGCGAAGAAGCCCTGACGGTGGTATACCGCGAGGACGAACCCGCCAAACCCGGCGGCGAAAACGAGCGGGTCTGGGAAGTGCATGGCGGCGGCTTTGCCGAGAAGATCACCCGATTTGCCCGCCACCTCGACGACGCCGCCGAATACCTGTCGAACCTGTTCAAGCGTCAGGGTCTGTACCGGGCACTGAAGCGGGCAGGCGCACGCGAGGGCGACACCGTGGAAATCGGCACCTTCCGCTTCGAGTACTTCGACGACGATCAGCCCGGCGAAAAAGGGAACTGAACGCGGGCCGGAACGACGGCCAGAACGTGGACCGTGGAACGTAGGGAGAATCTACGGGCTGCGGTCCACGTTCTGTCTCTCTGCACCAGCAAGCAGATTCCGGCCATTTCGTTGGCCCCCGGAACAACACCGGGAGCCAACTCCACTCTGGAATCTGCCCTTTTCCTACTCGCTCTGCTCGGAATATTCAGTCAAACGGCGACTGGATATTCGGAATTCAGTTCTTGGTCAAAATCCGCACCGACAGAATATCGTCGGCCACAGCGCTCTCAATCGGGGTTTCCTGTCCGGTGCTGCTGTCGCTGGTGCGGGTCAGCTTGGGCAATACGTCGTCACCCGTAACCACTTTGCCGAAGATGGTGTGCTTGCCGTTCAGGTTCTCGGTGGGGGCGAAGGTAATGAAAAACTGGCTGCCGTTGGTGGCTGGGCCGCTATTCGCCATCGCCAGAATTCCGGCACTGTCGAAGGTGAGGGCGGTGCGAAATTCGTCGGCAAAGCTGTAGCCGGGGCCACCCGTGCCCCACTGGGCTTTTTTGGCGAGGTCGGTACTCTGAGGATCGCCCGACTGCGCCATGAAGCCGTCCATCACGCGGTGGAACCGGATACCATCGAAATAATGGTTGCGGGCCAGAAACACGAAATTATTGACCGTGACGGGCGTCTCGGCCTCGTACAGGTCGGCCAGCAGTTGGCCCCGGTTGGTGTCGATCAGGGCAAAGTAGTTCTTGCCGTCTTGCAGGCTCAGGGCAGGCTCGGTCTTGAATTCGCGCACGGGCTTGTCGGTCAGGAAAGGCACGAGGGTATAGCCAGCAGGCACCGCGCCGGGTTTGGCGACGGCAGGCGTGGCAGCCGTTTCGGGCGTGGTGGTTTCGGGTGTGGTCGCCGCAGTTTCGGGCGTTTCCGTGGCCGTCTCTTCCGGCGTGGTGGTCGCGGCGGTGTCGTTCTTGGGACACGCGGTCAGGGTCAGGGCAAGGGTCAGCAGCAGGGCGGCCTGTTTCATCGGGTGCAGTCTACCTGCTCGGCACGGGGCAAAACGGTGATTGACGGTAGACTGCGGGATGTGATCGTAACGATAGATGGCGTAGCCGCCAGTGGAAAATCAAGTGTGTCTTCGGGTGTGGCGCGGGAACTGGGCATTCCGTATGTCAGCAGCGGCCTGCTGTACCGCGCCGCCACCCTGCTGGGCCTGGAAGCAGGCGTAGATTTGCACGACGCCCCGGCACTCCTGACCCTGCTGGAAACCCACGCGCCCCGGCTGGAGCCGCTGGCCGAAGGAAACCGCGTCTGGGCCGGAAAGCGTGAACTCACGGACGCCCTGCATTCTTCCCGCGTGGATGCGGGCGTGAGCGTGGTGGCCGTGCTGCCCGAGTTGCGGGCGTGGGTGGATGCCCAGTTGCGTGCCCTGCCTGAACCCTTTGTGGCCGAGGGACGCGACATGGGCACCAACGTTTTTCCGCAGGCCGGAGCCAAGTTTTACCTGACCGCCAGCCCCCGCATCCGGGCCGAACGCCGCGCCCGCGAACGCCCCGAAGACATTCCCGCCATCGAAGCCGCCCTGATTCGCCGGGACGCCAAGGACAAGGTGCAGAGTGCCCCCGCCCCCGACGCACGAGTCATTGACACCGGGCCACTGACCTTAGAGGGCGTGATCAGCGTGATTCTGGAAGGCTTGGGGGAAGTGGGGAAAGCCTAGAGCAGCTCCAGGAAGTGGGCTGTTGGAACAGCGTTCTGAAAGGCTTTCCGGCTCGTTTTTCTGTTCCTAGAGCGACTGAACCCCCCCGTTGCTGACGCAACGCCCCCCCTTAGAGGGGAGGACAAGGGCTGATGTGCTCCCTCTAAGGGGGGCTGGCTGCGAAGCAGACTGGGGGGTTCAGTCGCCCAGCTTTCAGGCTACCGTTCCCACAACCCACGTCCTACTTCCAGACCAACACCCTACTTCAGCGCCTCAATCGGCCCCAACGCCACCACCGTGGGCGGAAACTCGGCCACGAGGTTGATGGGGCACAGGCGCAGGACTTCGCGCACATCGTCGGCGGTAACGCGGGTATAGCGGTCTACGAGGTCGGCGGTGGTACTGGGGTGGCCGTGGGCCAGATGTTCCATGCCCAGCGTAAACAGGCGGCCATGCGGCGTTTCGGCCCGCAGCAAGGTTCCCACGGCCATCTTGCGGGCGGCGCGGCGTACGGCGGTTTCGGTAATCAGGTCAGCGGCCCCGGCCAGCACTGCCCGGAAGCCGTCCAGCACCAGTTGGGCGCGGTCTGGGTCGCAGGAAAAACCGCCCTCGAAAGTTCCGGTATCGCGGTATTCCAGATGCGCCAGATCAGCGCCATCGGCCAGCCCGGTATCCAGCAAGGCCCAGTACAGCGCCCCGTTTTCGCCGCCGATCAGGTCGGCCAGGACCACGGCGGCTTCCCGTAAGGGGTGGGTGGTGGGCAAACCCGGCAGGCTGAGGGCCAGTTGTACCCGCGTCAGGCTGGGATCGTGAACGACCCGCACTGTACTGGGATGCACCGGAGCGGGCAGCGGGGGCGTGGGCAGAGGCGCGGCGGCGGGCCAGCCCTGTAATTCGGCTTCGGCCCACGCCAACACTGCCACCGGATCGAACGCGCCCACCACGGCCAGTGTGACCTCATTCGCGCCGTAGCGTTCGCGGTGGTTGCGGGCCAGCGCGTCACGGGTCAGGGCGCTGACGGTTTCCACCGTGCCCAACACGGGTTGCCCTAGCGGGTGCGCTCCCCAGTAATCGGCCCGCAATTCGTCGATCACGCGCACGGGCGGCTGGTCGGCGTACATGGCGATTTCTTCCAGAATCACGCCGCGCTCGGATTCCAGATCGCTCTGGCGCAGGGCGGGGCGCATCAGGTGGGTCAGGGTGTCCAGCAGGGCGGGGGTGTATTCGGGCAGCGCGGCGGCGTGGTACACGGTGGCCTCCTCGCTGGTAAAGGCGTTGGCATTGCCGCCCAGGTCGTCCAGCCGCTCGTTCAGTTGCGCCGCGCTCAGGGCCTCGGAACCCTTGAACATCAGGTGTTCTATGAAGTGCGAGGCCCCCATTTCGGCGGGTGTTTCGTCGCGTGCGCCCGTATTCACGAAATATCCGGCGGCCACGGTTTGCGCGGCGGGATCGGGTTCCAGCAGCAGGGTCAGGCCGGAAGGCAGCACATGAAGCTGGGTTTCAGGCACACGAGATTCAGGGACTTGGGTTGTTGGAGTAGGGAATTCAGACATGGTTGACCTCTGCCGCTGCATCTGCTGGGCCAACTTCGGCAGGCCCGAGCGTGACGGTGGTGGCCTGCCCTGCCGGGTCGTAGCCCTCCAGGAAGGCGTTCACATCGTTCAGTGTCAGGGCCGCGAGTTGCCCGCGCAGGTCGGCCACACTGCGAATTCGCCCGAAGACGGCCACATCCCGCGTGAGGCTGGTGGCGCGTGCCCGCAGGCTTTCGGCCCCGAAGACCACGCTGGCGGTCAGGCCCGTTTTGGCCCGCACGAATTCGGCGTCGGTCAGGCCGAGGGGCAGGCGGCCCAGTTCGGCCGTCAGCACTTCCAGCGTCTCGGGGGCGCGGGCGGGCGTGCTTCCGGCATAGGTGGACAGGAAGCCCTGCCCGCCCAGCACCACGGGCGAAGCACTGACCGAGTACGCCAGCCCGCGTTCCTCGCGCACCGCATGAAACAGACGGCTGGCACTGCCGCCCGAGAGCGCCGTGATCGCCAGTTGCCAGTGCAGCCAGTGGGGATGCAGCGGCGCGACCCCCGGCGAACTGAGGCTGATGTGGGTCTGCTCGCCGTCCTCGAAGGGCAGATGCGAGCGCAGACCGGGCAGAAAGCGGGCTGTAACAAGGTCGTGTTGCCCGCTGCGCCAATCGGCAAAAGCATGGGCCATCAGCGCGTGTACCTCGTCTGGGTCGGCATCGGCCACCAGCCCCAGCACACTGCCTTTACCGCCGTAACGGGTCAGAAAGTCGCGCAGGCTGGTTGGTGTGATGGCGGCCAGGCCCTCCGGCGTGCCGCTGGCTGGGTGGGCAAACCCCGCGAACGGAGCCGCCGCCGCGCCGTCGAACGCCACACTGCGGGCCTGCACCGCCAGCAGATCGGGCGGGCTGTCTTCCAGTCCTTCCAGATCCTGACGGGCCAGATCCAGCAGCACCGCCAATTCGGAGTCGGGCAGGTCGGGGCGCAGCAGCACGTCGGCCAGCAATGCCAGCGCACCGGGCAGGTCGGCCCGCAGGCCGCTGACGCCAAAGCGGGTGGCTTCCGGCCCCACGCCTCCGCCCCGGCGCACGCCCAGATCATCGAAGGCGTCTTGCAGGGCGCGGGCAGAACGGCCCCCGGCTCCCTTGAACAGCCATTCTTCCAGCACACCCGCTGATCCCTGAAGGCCCACCGGGTCGTGTGCGCTGCCCACCGGAATCCGCAGATCAAGGGCGAATCCCGGCCCAGCGCGGCGCTCGTAGGCCACCCGCAAGCCGCTCTCCAGCGTCCAGAGCCAGACCTGCGGCCCGCTTGTGTATTGTCCTGTCCCCGTCTGAACCTCAGGCGCGGCTGCCTGTCCTTCTGCGCCAATCGTCATCAGGGGTAGTCTACCGCTCCCCATCTCGGAACACAGAGAAAAGGCAACTTTAGAAGGACTCCTGACTCCCCCTGAACCGCCATGCTGAGAGCCTATGCGCCGTCTGCTCTCCCTCCTCTTGACTCTGGCCGTGCTGGGCGGCCTGGCCTATCTGTTGTGGCCCATGCTCAAGAACGCCAGCCGCTACTCGGCGCTGCTGTCTGCCCCACCAGCCGCTGCCCGCAGCCTGCCCAACCCGCTGCCCGGTCAGCGCTTTGTGGATACGTGGGGCGGCGCACGCAGCGAGGGCCGCAAGCACGAGGGCGTCGATATTTTTGCGCCGCGCAACACGCCGATTCAGGCCACCACACGCGGCATCGTGGTGAATGTGGGCGAAAACCGCCTTGGCGGGCGCACGGTCATGATTCTTGGCCCCGGCGGGCAGCGCCACTATTACGCCCACCTGGAGCGCTATTCCGAACTGAAAGAGGGGGACTGGGTAGAGGCCGGAAGCGTGGTGGGCTACGTCGGAGACAGCGGGAATGCAAAGGGGACGCCTACACATCTGCACTACGGCATCTATGCCAATTACACCGGATATAGCGGGGCCATCAATCCTTATCCACTCCTGCGGCGGGAATGGGAAAAGCGCTGAAATCTGTCAGGAGTAAGGGGTCAGTGGGAAAAGCGGGTGGGTCGAAATCTCAGTTTTTTGAAGGGCAGTCAATGGATCAACTTCTCTTCTCAGTCGGCGGCCTGCTGACCTACCCACGGCAGATGGTGCTGCTGGGTATCCACCAACGCGCCGAAGCGCAGATGGCGCTGGCAGATGAACCACATCTCGTCGCGGTCATTCGCCAGAATAAAATAGGCGTCGCTGGTTTCACTGGGATTGAAGACGCCCAGCACGCGGTACAGGCGGTCTTCCGAAAAGCCGCTGTCCAGCGGGCGGGGCATAGGCGCACGGGGGCCAGTCAGTTCCTGAATCCTCACGAACAGGTGGGGGTGAAAGGCAAGCATGGTCTTAGCCTGCCGCCCGCCTGTTGGGAAAAATGGGTGAACTCAGACAAGCTGAAGACCAGTTGAAGAAAGGGGCAACGGCGGTTAAACCTGTTGCCCCTTTCTGGCCGTGCCGCGCTGATGAACTTCTAAGATCAGGCGTCAGTTCCCAGGTTTTCTCGCGCCCACTGGTAGAACTCGGGTTTGTAAAACTCCAACCGAATCTTCTTGTACTCCTTGGTGGAATACAGGATGGCGTGGTCTACACCCTGCGCCACTTCATCATGAATGGCCTGAATCTTGCCGAAGGCTTCTTCTTTGCTGCGGCCATGCACCATCGTAAAAATGGTGTAGGGCCACTCGGCATAGGTGGGGCGCAGGTAGCAGTGAGACACGGCCTTGAATTCGGCCATGCGCCGCCCGGTTTCGGCCACTTCTTCCTGCGGCACAGCCCAAACGCCCATCGCATTGAAAGTAAATCCGGCCTTCTGGTGGCGGAACACGGCAGACACGCGGCGCAAGGCTCCGGCAGCCTTCATCTTCTCGGCGTGGGCGGCCACTTCCGAGATGCTCAGGCCCAGCGCGGCGCAGGCGTCGGCGTAGGGTTCTTCGGTCACGGGCAGGTCTTTCTGAAACTCGGTGACAAAGGCCCGGTCAAGGTCGGTAACGGCGTAGCCGATGTTGCGCTGCTCGCTGGTGTACTGCGGCGCGGCTTTGGCGTTCCAGTCTTCCTTGCCGGTCATGTCGAATTCCACGCCGATCTTGAAGAGGTGCAGCGTGGGCATCAGCCGGGTCAGGCGTGCGCCGCTCTGCTCGTGCAGCTTCTGGACGTGGGCTTCCAGATCGCTTTCGGGCGGTACGGCAATCGTGTACCACAGGTTGAAGGCGTGGTTGCGCTTGTAATTGTGGCTGACGCCGGGATGCGCGTTGACGATCTCTGCGCCTGCATCCAGCTGGTCTTCGTCGTGTACAGCGGCCACGAGGCTGCTCTGGTAACCCAGCGTCCGGGTATCGAAGATGGCGCTGACCTGACGCAGTACACCCTCAGCTTTGACCTCGCGCAGGATGGCCAGGGCTTCGGCTTCGGTCAGGCCTACCTGCTCGGCAATGACGGCGTAGGGGCGCTGCACGATGGGAATATCACGCTGAATGCGGTTCAGCAGTTGCTCACGCGGCGTAGGCGTGGTGATCGGCTCCGGGTGAGCAGGAGCGGTCGAAGGAGCGGTCATATTGTTCAAGATACGCCCGCTCCCTGCGGTAAAACGTCCCCGAACGAGCGGTAAGCCGGGGCAGACGGCCCAAGCCTTTGCATCTGCTTAAGAAGTGCGGGGCTTTGGCAGCGTCACATGAGGGCTACCTTCTATAAGAAACTGGCCTTCCTGTGCACAGTGGACCCGCCGACAGGCCACAATACGCACATGGTGACCGCACTCGTGATGGTACAGGCAGAACGTCAACGCATTCAAGAAACCGCCGAGGCGCTCGCCAGCGTGCCGAGCGTGCGCGAGGTGTATTCGGTCACCGGAGAATGGGACATCGTGGCCGTCTTGCGCCTCAGCCGCTACGAAGATCTGGACGACGTCGTGACGGGTCATCTCCGCAAGGTAGACGGCATTACACGCACCCAGACCATGCTGGCCTTCCGCACCTACAGCGAAGATTTGCTGGATCAGGGCTTTGGCGTGGGGTTGGACGAGGGCCGAACGGAATAAGATCCCCTGCTGTCCAACCACATCCAGACTGCTGAAGCCACAAAGAATCTGCTCTCTGTGGATTGCGCCTGATATGTATTGGGATTAAGCCCCGTGTCTAGAGCGATGACGCTCTGGACATATAATTGCTGGCTGCTCTCATTTGAGATGAGGTGTCTGTGCAGAGGTTGCAGGTGGAGCAGAGAGGTATGACAGCAGTTGGGCTGAACTTGAAAGGCATTCCAACCCTGTAGATCTGACTCTCATGGCACGGCCCTCCCAGCGGCATAAAAGCAGCTTGCACAGAATCTCCATACATTTCCCCTCTAGACAAATATGGAGGGATGCACTTTACATGCCTTTCAAAAAAATTACCATGCTGTCAATAAACATTATCTGACTGCTCAGCCTCAACCAGTAGACATCGGTTGCCGCATGAGACCATGCAAATTTTCATCGTTCAGAACGGCCTTCAACCTTCCAGAGGGGCGCGTTGATTGGAAATTTTGACCATCACTTCCGAGAAGAGAGGATTGCGTTTTTGTGAAGGCCACAGAATCCGTCCTACGTTAAATCAAATCCTCATATAACCTTTGGGTACGTTCAGAGAGAGATTTATTGGCTTTGGCTGGTGCAAACAAGCTCTTTACACACAACTCCACTCGAAAAGGGGGCTTTACAACGTATAGGCCAAACGTCCATACTGAATCCCCGGAGGATTACCGAGATGACTTACAAGAAACTCAGCGAGCAGATTCATGAGCTCAGCAATCCACAGCGCAGCGACTCCTTTGTAAAACTCTTCCGCGATGCTGTACGTCAGGGCAAATTTGATGCCACGTATATGCCTGAACGCTTCACCATGCCCAAACAATTTAGCCGCCGTGGTGCAGAAGGTACCTACCAACGCGACGCCAAAGAGATGTTGTTTGAAATCACGCCTGATTTTGAAGCCTGGTTCGACCAGACCAACCGTGATCTGGCTGCTGCACGCAAAGGCGGCAATATCAAGCCCAGCGTGGAAGCGATTGAATCCGGTCTGGTGGACTTTAAGAAAATGGCCGAAGAAACCCGCAAGAAAATGCAGGCCAGCTATGAAAAAGGTCAGGCTCTGGGTAACAGCCGGGCCAAGGGCAGCAAGGGCGGCAAGCGCAAGTAAGCCTCACGGCTGTTCAATTATTTAATTTTACTGACAGGGTGGACGCTAAAAGAGCATCCACCCTGTTTGCGTTGTCTATTGGCAGAACACAGGTGACTGGCGGCATTTTGGCATCGTATCCGTTTTGCCCCTTTCCTCTGGTGTCAGGGGCGCGTATCCTGCCTGACAATGATGGCCGTGTCTGACGCTCCTGCCCTTTCCTCTTCTGCCCGCCGAGGCCTCTTGATCGTCATGACGGGCGCGTCAGGCGTGGGCAAGGGTACACTCCGCGAACGCTGGCTGGACGGCCAGGACGTGTTCTATTCCACCTCATGGACGACCCGCACCGCCCGCCCCGGCGAGCAGGACGGCGTGGATTATGTGTTCGTCACGCCTGAAGCCTTTGAAGCCAAAGCCGCTGCCAACGGCTTTTTGGAGCATGCCGCTTTTGTGGGCAACCGCTACGGCACGCCCATAGAACCTATTGAAACGGCCCTGAGCCGTGGCCAGGACGTGGTGCTGGAAATTGAGGTAGAAGGGGCCATGCAGGTTCAGGCCCGTGCGGGCGAGGAAGCCATTCTGGTGTTCATCATGCCGCCGAGCCTGACCGAACTGCGCCGCCGTCTGGAAGGCCGGGCCACCGAGACGCCTGAACGCATAGAAAAACGCCTGCTGCGTGCCCGTGAGGAAATCACGCAGGCGCACGCCTTCCGCTACGTGATCGTGAACGACGACCTGAACCGCGCCCTGCACGAATTGCAGGCCGTACAACGCTTCGAGCGGGCGCGGCAAATTCCCGAAGAACACTGGACCCCCGAAGACCGCGCCGCGCAGGAATTGGCCGTTTCGGTGCGGAGCGACGGCCTGAGCGCCGCCGATCTGGAACAGGTCGTAAACAGCTAAAGGAGGACTGATGCCGCTAGAACTGGTACAGGGCGATATTGCCGCGCAGACCACCTGCGCTGTGGTGACGGCTGCCAACAAGGAACTGATGGGCGGCGGGGGCGTGGACGGCGTGATTCACCGCGCCGCAGGGCCAGAGTTGTTGCGGGCAATTCGGCCACTGGGCGGCACACCCACAGGCACCGCCGTCATTACCCCCGCCTTCGGATTGGCGCAGCAGGGCGTGAAATACGTCATTCATGCGGTTGGCCCCATCTGGCGCGGCGGGCAGTCGGGAGAGGCTGAACTGTTGGCCGGAGCCTATTGCCACAGCCTGCGCCTGGCACTGGAACACGGCTGCGGCAGCGTGGCGTTTCCTTCGATCAGTACGGGCGTGTACGGCTACCCGGTTGAAAAAGCCGCGCCTGTGGCCCTCGCCGCCATTGCCGAAGTGTTGGCGAAACGTCCAGACCTGAGGGTGCGCTTGGTGCTGTATGACGTGGGGAATCTTCATGTGTTTCAGCGGGCGTGGGAGAAGTTCGCCGCCCAGAATCCGAATGCATAGCTTGACTGGCCCTGCATACCGCGCTATATTCTTTTCAACACCGTCCGAGAGGGCGGCTTTTTTTGCTGTTCACATCTAGGCTCTCCGCTCTGGCTGGACGCCCTGAACGAACGTTGAAGAGTCAGATCTCTGGCATCTGGAGCTTCTGGGCACATACCTCAAGATCGGCACCGAGATGATTTCAAGAACGCCGTTCCAGACGTCAAAAACTTGCCCTTTATCGTTGGATCAGATTGGTGATTTTCCGCCCGTTTTGTTATGCTAAAAACATAATCTATGCTAATATATACGTATGAAGAGCCTCCCCAACACACTGGAATTTGGTACGGTGCGCCTGCCCGCCAGCGCGGATGGGTTGCTGCACGCCCCCACCGCCCTCCTGCAACTGGGCCTGACTGTGCCCGTCTCCGACTGGACTACTTTTGCCGCCCAGCACGACCTTCATAGCGCTCAGCGGGACTTTGGCGTCGGCCCGGAAGCCACGCTACACCCCGACGAATTTGCCCGCCTCGCCTTTGTGCTGACCACACCCGAAGCCAAGCGGTGGCGCAAGCGTGCCCAGACCCTACTGGCCCGTGCCATGCAGGGCGATGTGCGCCTGAGTGCCCAGATTGCCGAGCGCAACCCCGACCCCGAAGCGCGGCGCTGGCTGGCCGCACGCCTGGAAAGTACCGACGCCCGCCGCACGCTGATGAGCACCGTGGCGCGGCACGGCGGCGAGGGCAATGTCTACGGACAGTTGGGCAGCATCAGCAACCGCAGCGTGCTGGGCACCGACAGCGCCACCATTCGCCGTGAGCGTGGTGTGAAGCAGACCCGCGATGGCCTCAGCAGCGCCGAACTGCTGCGGATGGCGTATGTGGACACGGCCACCGAGCGGGCCATTCAGGATCACGGGGCACACGGCAACACCGCAATTCTGCGTCTGCACGAGCATGTGGCCCGCCGTGAGCGCCACCTGTGGGACGCGCCGCTGGCTCCGCAAGCGGGCTAATCCGTTCAATCCAGAAGGCAGACCAAGAAGTCTAATTGGCCTGCCTTCTTTCATTGGGCTTTATCCGGGCATACCAGCCCACTTCCGCCATCTCTCATGCACTCAGCCGCTAGAATGCCGCCTGTGCCGTCTCTGTTGCCCCGTTCTGTTTTTCGTGAGGTGTTGGGGTGGTACGGCGCGGGCCTCGCCCTGTTCCTGATTTTGCAGATGACCGATGCCCTGAGCACCACCGTGGGCCGGTTGCTGACCTACAACGCCAGTTTTGGGCAGGCGGCGGGCGCATTTGCTGGATATTTGCCGACGCTGCTGAACCGGGCTTTGGTGCTGGCCGTGCCTTTTGCCGTGCTGCTGGCCTTCTCACGGATGCAAAAAGACAGCGAGATTAAAGCCATGTTCGCGGCGGGTGTGCGGCCCCTGAGTCTGGTGTGGCCGCTGGTGCTGCCCTTTGCCGTGGTGGGAGCGCTGGCCTTTGTGAACGCCGGATACGTGGTTCCCGCCGGACTGGACCGCTGGGACAACGCCTGGTACAAGATTTACGGCATGCTTCCGCCGCAGCCCACACAGGAAAAGTACACCTATGCCGAACCCGGTGCGCTGTACTACGCCGGACGGGTTCGCAACGATGCAGGCAGCACGGTGGCGCAACTTCAGGGCGTGATGGTGCAGCGGGGCGATGAAACCATCACCGCGCCAAGCGGCACCTGGGACACCACCGCCAAAACATGGACGCTGACGGGCGCGTGGATCGTGCGGCCCGGACAGAATCCACAGGCACAGACCAAGCCCATCACTGTGCCGGAAGCCGATACTTTGGCCCCGCCGCCGCCCGAAGCCAAAAAGGTCAGTACCCCGGCCCTCCGTGCACAGTTGGCACAGGGCAATGACCGCCTGACGCCCACGCAACGCCGCGACATCCAGTTTCAGCTCGCCTCCCGTTTGGCCGATCCGGTCACGCCGATTGTGTTTGCGCTGGCCGCTGGAGCTTTGGGCCTTTTGATCCGCAACCGCGCCGCTGCCTTTGCCACCGTCTTGGTCTTCATCGTCAGCTTTTATGTGCTGTGGACCACCGTGCCGCAACTGGCCCGCGCCGGAGCCATCGACCCCAATCTGGCGGCGTGGATTCCCAATCTGGTGTTTCTGGTTGTGGCGGGCGTGCTGGCGTGGCGGCTCCGGTGATAGGACTCAAGCGGTTCGAGCGGTATGTTCTGGAGGAAATCCTGCCGCCGCTGGTGGGCGCGTTGGTGGTGGTTATTGTGCTGCTGGTGCTGGCCGCGCTGGAAGATGCCATTGCGCCGCTGCTGGCAAAGGGAGCCAATCCGCTGTTGGTGGCCCGCCTGCTGGCCCTGAACGTGCCGGAAGCCGTGGCACGGGCGCTGCCGATTGCCCTGATGTTCGCCACCTTGCAGGGATTGTCGCGCCTCGCCTCGGATTCGGAAATCAAGGCGGCGCTGTCGGCGGGCATTCCAGCTTCCCGGCTGTTCCGGCCCGTGCTGGCGCTGGCAGCGGGCGTAACTGTGCTGTCGTTTGTGGTGGCTGAAACGCTGGTGCCGCGTGCCAAGGTGCAGGCCCAGACCGTGCAGCGCGAAATCGTGTTCGACAATCCCCGCGTGATCGGGCTGGGAGAGGTGGGCAAGGACAGCCTCGTGCTGCGCGACGCCCTGAACCGCGCCATCAGCATCGGCAGCGTGCAGGCGGGCGGAGAACTGCGCGACCTGCGAATCGTGACCATGCAGATCGGTCAACCCCCGCGTGAGGTCATCACCGCCCGCACAGGCCGCCTGAAACCCGGCAGCAACGTGCTCGAGCTGGAAAACGGCCAACGCATCACCTATCAGGATGCGCGGCCCGTGACCGTGCTGACCTTTGAAAAAGGCACGCTGCCCGTGCAGGACGTTCAGGCCAGCTTTGAAGACAACGGCGGGCAGCTCAAGCCCATCTATCTGCCCCTGCCCGACCTGCTGGCGCGTACCCAGACCTACCGCGCCCAGAATATCCGCGCCCCCGCCGAATTTACTGCTCTGCACCGCAAATTTGCCGAACCGCTGGCAGCTTTAGCCCTCGCCTTTTTTGCTGTCAGCCTCGCTGTGTACACCTTCCGCAGTGGCCTGAACGTGGGGCTGGTGTGGGCGCTGCTGCTCAGCTTTGCCTACTACGCCACCTGGAGCGTCTTCCGCGTGATGGGCGAAAACGGAGCCGTGCCGCCCCTGCTGGCCGCCTATGCCCCCGATCTGATCGCCGTATTTGCGGGGCTGGTGCTGCTACGGATGGCGGGACGGCGCTGAACCAGAAACCATATTGTAAAATTTATGTCTATACGAATGCTCGTATTAGCCTCGCTTACAGTAACAGTCCGATAGGCTACTTAAAGTATGAAAAAAATCACTCTTGGACTGTTGGTTCTTGCCCCTCTCGCTCTCGCGTCCTGCGACATGTTCAAGGCTCCTGAAGCGAAAAACTTGGATGGAACCGTGGTGGAAGGCAAGCTCACCTTGGACGCAGCAGGTAAGATAAGCGTCACTCCTAGTGCTTGGACAGGCGGAGCAGGACAAGTCATTCTTGAGGGTTTAGAGATCATCCGGAAATTGGTTACGGTAGCGAGGCGAGGACGACTGGCATCCTGAATGAATGCGGTTGACGGACGAGCAATGGGCCATCCTCGCCCCCCTCCTTCCTCCCCCTCAGAAGCAGACCCGCCGCGGACGTCCGCGGCGGGGTGACCAAGAGCTGCTTGAAGGCATCCTATGGGTGTTGCGTACTGGTGCGCAGTGGGCGCAACTCCCCCGGCCGGACTATCCGCCCAAATCCACCTGTTTCGAGCGTTTTCAAGAGTGGAATGAGCG
>NZ_KB899735.1 GCF_000378445.1 Deinococcus aquatilis DSM 23025
TCTTCAGCGGCAGTGTTTACATCGGCGGATTCCTTCGCTGGAACGACTTCGTTCCGAAGTCGAGGCGTGGGTCGCCGCGCGTGAACGTGCGGCCATCACGCTCAACTGGCAGTTCTCAACTCAGGCCGCCCGACGAACCCCTGGACACCACTATGAAACCATTCGTATTAATTGAACGCTGTACTAAGTACATCCTTGTTAAGTTTTAGATCAGGGTGGCTCCGAGGGCTTGAAGGGCGATCAACAAGGCCGCTTGGAGTTCGCTGACGGTGTCGTAACACCGCCGAGGCATCAGGAATCCTTTGAGTCTGCGCCAAGTCGTTTCAATGCGATTGAGCATGGGGCAGTACGCTGGAAGATATCGAAGGAGCATCCCCTTGGCGGCCCAGATCGGCTCTCGTGCTCGAATCGCCTTACCGCGATGAAATGAGGCGTTGTCTAAAATCACCACCGTCAACCGAGCGGTTCCTGAACGACGCTGCGCGTCGTCAGACTGTTCAGCGAGGGTGTCTAGATAAGCGATCACGACGTCCTGCGTGCAGGACGCTGTCAATTGTCGCACCTCCAAGTGCTCCCCTTGGGCGTCCACAGCCAGCGTACCGATCAAGTTGATCCGTCCCTGAGATCCCCAGCGCGTGGGGATTTTGAACTGCCGTCCGGAACCCCGTGGGAACCAGGAGTTGGCGACCGACAGCATCAGTGACAGGCCGGTCTGATCTAAAAACTTGAGGGTGAGTTTGCCGTCCAGTGCCCCTTTTTTAAGGTCTCGATCGACGCCTGATGCTCATGAATGACATCTGGGTCAGGCACCTGACCCGGGGCGTAGCGTCCCCGCTTCCACGAATAGCCCAAGGCCAGGAGTCGAACGCGAACCGCGTCTCGACTGACCGTGATGCCGAAGCGCTCCAAGAGCGCTTCGGCGAGGAGGTCGCTGTTCCAGAGCCGTTGCTCCGCGAGTTTCTCCTGAAGGTACTGGTCCAGTTCTGGAGTGATCCGGCGCGGCGGCCCCGAAGACCGGCCATCCATTAACCCAGGGATGCCATGCTGTTCATAGCGATCCAGATCGTTGTGGACGCTTTGTGGGTTGCGCCCGAAATGCTGTGCCAGGTGCGGTACAGTCATCCCACTGGCGTTCAGACGGACAATGCTTGCTCGCAAACGAACTTTGACGTTGATCCCAGCGCCTAGTTCTAGCCTGCGCAGGGCCGCATCTTCTTCGGAACTCAACGACAGGTGTCGGGCTGGAGGAGTCATTCCTCAAAGCTTAGCAAGGATATACTTAGCATCATTTATAAGCATTGGGCCGAAGACACCACCACAGATCAGCACGGCGTAGGTCAATGGCGTGCAGAAACCAGAATCGGGATCCGTATTGCTGACGAATTGATGCAAAGCATCAGGAAAGGATACATTCGTCCTCTAGAAATCGAAACTCTGGAGAAATTGAAGCAGCGTATGGCAAGGAATTTATACCGAACCTTGTCCATCCTGAGAGACCCGGAGGAGATGCAGTATCAGGCTTCTCTTTCTGCTTGAGCTGTTCACCTCGGCCTCCACTATATGCGGGCCTTGAACCAGGCCCTGATTGAGACTGGGGATCTGAAAGATATAGAAAGTACGGAGCAGGGAATCCACCAGATCCTGCCCTAATATTTTTGCGGAAGACAGGCACGTAGAAACCAACCCTTCTATTCTGTCCACTGGGCCAGCATGACCTGAGCCTCGGCAGTACTTTTGCCCAACAATCCGATCAGATCAAGGGTCGTGACTCGGCCCCCGACATACAAAGCCGAGACCCGATCCCGAATCTCCCGGCGTTCAGTGGGTTGATCATAGGTCCCCATCAAAATAATGTGTGCCGCCGCGAGATCACGAACAGCCACCGGAGCATCCGTATCGCTGGAGGATTGGGCGGCTGAGTGGCGAGCCGGTGGAGTACTCGCCTGCTGACCTTCGACTTGGGTCAGGAGGGTGTCGTACTTGTGCGGCTGCTCCAGAATATCCGTCAGGATTCCAGCTTTGTTCCGAATCTTGCTGCGGTACTCCGTTCGCAGCAGGGCCTCCAAGACCCCCACGGCCCGCTTCACCGCTTGCAGTCCGTGGGTCTGGGCCAACAGAAGCGTGCGCCCTCCACTGACCCCGTAGCGGGCCAACAGTGCGGCCGCTTCAGGATCAGGGGCTGTGGCGTCCATCTGGCCAAAGGTGTAGTGCACCACACGCGATTTCCCCCGGCCTTGATAGGTCACGTCCCGCAAGAAGCCCGTCGACTTCAATTCGACATGGGCGGGCTGAAGCGCGCGCATGACCGTATCGGGCCGCATCTCATGCATCCCGAGGTGACTGGCCCATACACTCAGCGGAACCGAGTAGGCGACCACAGGCTGCCCACTCCCCTGCCGCTGGAACGATAGGGTGCGAAACAGGTTGCGGGTCAGCGGCTGCGTTAACTTGGCCAATAGCTCAAAATTCAGCGGCAGAATATGACCAGCCCGAATATTTTTGATCACGCCGTCATCCAGCTTGATGGCCAGCACCGTCTGGGCACGCCATTGCCCGAGGTTGGTGACGTCTGCCGTGTTGTCTTCCGCCGAATGCTTCACGATCAGGCTGAAGCTCATGGTTCGCCAGCGGTGCTTACTGCCGTCATACCAGCTGTCAATCACGTCATAAGCGGTGTACTGCAAACGGCGGAGCGACTCGCGCAACTTCTCATAGGCGCGGGCACTCGGGGTAATTCCACTGAGCCGCAGCAGTTCCCGGCTGGTCACCCGCACCGTGTCATCTTCCGGAAGGCCCTGCAAGACAGCGGCGTTCACCAAGCCCAGCAGGATGTCATTGTCGACGCCGTGCGGTACCAAACTGTTGCGCGGCGCCGTACAGGTGATGTGAATCGCCCCCAGTGCGTCCAAGGCCAACTGCTTGGTCCATTCGTAGAGATCTGTGCGGTTGGGTGCAAGGACTAAGTTGAGCCGGGCAAGATTCGGCTCGTCATGCCGTAGCTCTACGTCTGCATCCCGGGTCGCCATGGGATCAGTTTACAGGGTTCCTAAACGCGGTGAACCTGATGTTGCTGCCACTGATTGATGATCAATCTTTTTAAAAGAAGTTAAAACACATGAATGATCATCATTCATAGGCAACGCAAAAACACTGTGGCGGACGACATTTTTCGCAAGAATTCCACAAAGTGCCACAGGCGAACATGCTCTAATTCCACAAAGTGCCACAGGTAAAGAATCAAAAGCACCACAAAGTGCCACAGGTAAAGCTCTGTAGATTCCACAAAGTGCCACAGGCAATTCCACAAAGTGCCGCAGGGAGACAACCTCTGATTCCACAAAGTGCCACAGGTCGGTTGCCCCGAATTCACCTCAATTCCACAAAGTGCCACAGGCAATTCCACAAAGTGCCGCAGGGAGACAACCTCTGATTCCACAAAGTGCCACAGGTAGTTGCGACCGCGTACGCCGCTGAGCGCCTCCACCATCCAGAGGAAAAGAAGAGCCTGATCAGCGGGTCTGCCCCTTCTTTTGCCGACCCCTTGCCAGGTAGGAGTGGTTCTTCTCTGTACCCTGTCATGTTTCCCGTTGCAGTGTGTGGCTTTCCTTCGATCTGTTTTGGCGTTGTCTGACGCTGAGATTGTTGCCTTAGTTGAGTCAATGTTCAGCTTTGAGGGCTCTGCGCAAGGCGATCTGCAAAGGCAGCGACAAAGCAAGCAGCGTTCCATACACCCTCTTGCTGGTGCTGGAACCTAAAGCTGCTGGTTTGTCTGCTCAGCTGGGACGTGACTTGGTCTGTGGCAGGAGCGCTGGCGGCGGATCATCCCGGCCGCGTGGATCCGGCCCTGCGGTAGGTGGACGAACCGGCTGGCGGCTGGCTGTGTAAGTCCCGGTCTCTCGAGGCTTCAGTGGTGGACGCTGTGAGTAACCTCAGCAAAGCTGCTCCGAAGCGAAAGAGAACTCCCAGCTCAGTAGAAGAACTGCCTGGCCCTTCGGGATGTTGCTGCGGTTGTGCTTGAGTCGGGTGCCTTCAGCGGCAGCTCTGGCGACATTCTAAGGGTTGACTGCGGAGAAGGGGTCTCTGGTGCGGGCGGCGCCGGAGTGTCCGGTCATAGAGATGTTGCTGCTGGTTCGGCTGCTGCTGAACGTTAAATGCTGAGCGCACGTGAGGCGAGCTGTAACCCTATGCCCTTGACCCTCTTTGCGGGCCGCGCCATGCTGGAGGGGATGACCGCGATGCCCCAAGCTCCCCACGCTCAATTGCACAATCAGCAGGCGTTCGAGACATGTGTGGCGACGACCTTGCAGGTGTTGGCGGCGGTGGAATTTGCGCCAGCGTTGCACCACACGCAGCCGACGCGGGAGACGTTGTTGGCGTTCAGTGTGGAACTGGACCGGCATGCGGGAGACATTGCGGCATTGGCGGGGGAACGGTTCCTGGATCTGCCCGCGTTGGGGCAAGGGTGGTACGAGCGCCTGGTGACCGAGCGCGATGAACCTCTTCAGGCGGCGTATCACGCGCTGCATTCGGTGGCCTATCTGGGCTTGGACGGTGGGACGACCACGGCGACGCTGCTCTCGGCTGTGGCTTATGCCCTGCGGGTGCTGGCGCAGCGGGAAGGGCGGCTTTCGAATTGAGCTCAGCTGAATAGGGCTGATATAGATGACCTTGTATAGGGGGTTGACAGGGTGGAGATCAGCCACTGAGATGTATGAATTTCAGGTTGTGCGCTAGGACATTGAGCGCCACCTTCAATCGCAGACTGAGATAGGTTTTGACCTGTCCGCAGCGCAGTCGCGCCCCAACCAGGCCGGAGACGGCAGACGCGATGCACTTTCTCGCGGTTCCGTATTCTTCCTTCCAGTGTGAATCAACGTGCTTCGCATTGACTTTCGGGGGCGTCAGGCCCGTCCCTGATTGATATGCTTTATCCCCAATCTGTTCTGGCCCGCCAAAAGCACGCCAATCTTGATTCATACAGCACAACATGCTGAAATCATGTTCATTCGCGGGACGGATGTCGTATTTTACGATCTTGCCGTTCAGCACACTCTAGGCATGCAATTTGAAGCCGTAGGCCGGCTCAGCCGTGCTGAATCCGTGGTGAGCACCACGAAATTTGCATCGTGGCGCTCGTCTGAACGTCGAGACAGGGAGTGGCATTGAATACACAGCAACGAAGTTCAGGCTTTGGACTTCTGCCACAAGCCGCTCCACCATTGGGGTCAATCGAGCGAGTTGGATGCGGGCCTGAGTCTCAGATGGGAAATGCGGGAAGTGGTTGAGCTTGAGGAGCTTCCACCAGCGGGAAGCGGCAGTGAAGTGAGATCGCAACAGCTCATCAACACCCTCCCTACCGCATTTCTTCCTCCTCAACTCGGCGCCTCTTTACCGTCAAGTGCACGATGGGTCTTCCAGAGACAAAGCCATTTCTCTGGACCACTTTTGCCTGCTACGATGTCGGGCATGAGTTTGAACACGGTGTGGTGGTGGCCCGATTGCTGATCGGGTGACGTCCACGTGTTGTCTTGCGCGCCCGATGACCGGGCGCGCTTTTATTTTGAACTCACTGGAGATCCCTGATGAAGCAACGTATTTTGACCGGCGACCGTCCGACCGCTCCGCTGCATATTGGTCACTATGTTGGCTCACTCCGCAACCGTGTGGCCCTACAACATGACTACGACACGTTTGTCCTGCTGGCGGATGTCCAAGCCCTCACGGATAATTTTGAGCATCCCCAGAAAATTCGGGACAACGTCATGGAAGTCATGCTGGACTACCTCGCCGTCGGTCTCGATCCCCACTCGGCAACATTTGTCCTTCAATCACAGATCCCTGAGATTGCGGAACTCACCATCTTTTTTCTGAACCTTGTGACCACCTCACATCTCCGTCAAAATCCTACCGTCAAGACAGAGATTGCTCAAAAAGGCTACGGCGAATCTGTTCCAGCAGGATTTTTTATCTATCCCGTTTCACAGGCCGCTGACATCACGGCGTTCGGTGCCCACCTCGTTCCTGTGGGTGACGATCAACTGCCCATGATTGAACAGACCGTGGAGATTGTGCGCCGCTTCAACCGCCTTTATGCACCTGTGCTGACGGAACCCAAAGCCCTCGTCGGGGAGGTGCCTCGCCTGCCGGGGCTGGACGGGAAAACCAAGATGAGCAAATCTATGGGGAATGCCATTTTCCTCTCGGATTCCCTGGATGAAATTGCGCGGAAAGTGTCTGGCATGTACACCGACCCCAATCACCTGAAAGTAGATGACCCGGGCGAAGTCGAAGGCAATCCGGTCTTTGCATACCTGGAAGCGTTTGATCCTGACCGTCAGCACGTTCAAGCCCTGAAGGATCACTACGGTCGAGGAGGCCTGGGAGATGTGAAAGTGAAACGCTACCTTTTGGAAGTGCTGGATGCGGTGCTGAGCCCTATTCGAGTGCGCCGGACCGAATATGTACAACACTTGGAGTTGGTGGAAACCGCTCTGAAGGAGGGAACTCAGCGTGGTCGAGAGGTCGCAGGGCAAACGGTGCAGATGGTTCGAGAAGCGATGAAATTAAATTATTTCGGCCCATCCTAACTACGGTGGATTTGGAGAATATTTCTATTCTTGGCCCACATGTTGAGACCTGATGCGATGACAGGAGACGGCTGATTTGTCAACCTCTATTCGCGGTAGAAGAGCGGTCATTCGCCCACCTCTTCTTGGCCAGCAGCGCAAAAGGCCATGCTGGAGGTCTTTCTGGCCAGCCCTGATCAAGTTCTTCCCGTCAGACTGAAGGATCTGCGGGCCTGGGACATGACTATTCGCT
Organism: Deinococcus aquatilis DSM 23025; assembly: GCF_000378445.1. Lineage (GTDB taxonomy): Bacteria > Deinococcota > Deinococci > Deinococcales > Deinococcaceae > Deinococcus > Deinococcus aquatilis. Next base: position 6,820 of record NZ_KB899735.1, read on the forward strand.
TGGGGCGTGGCAGGCGCTTCAGAACGCAGAGCCGCCGTTCAGGGGGCGGCTTCACAACCGGGTCTGAAACAGGGCGGCGTTGGAGCGGCCTCATGCAGAAGCTTTCGTCATTCTTCCGGTCGCTTCCCGGGTTGCTGGCCTGAATGAGACAGCGAACCGAGGTTTAGTCAGGGGAAGTGGAATGGGCCTCTATCTCACCAAGCGACCAGCTTCCTCAATATTCAGTTGGTACTGAGGTGAAGATGTACGAACAGGTAGACCTACTGCGTTATGAACTGTTGGAAGAGCGTTTTGGCAGTGAGAAGTACGCTGATGTGACCCTTGAAACACTGGAAAAGTACCAGGGCAAGGTGCCGGAGCTGCTGTTGGCCATCTGGGAACGGTACGGGTTAACCTCGCATGGTCAGGGTGAGCTGTGGTTCACCAACCCGGACGACTTCACCGACATCGTTCAAGCGTTTTTCGGGGATCAACACCCGTTCATCGTGTATGCCCGCACGTCGTTCGGCAGGTTGTGGGCCATCCTGGATGACCGTCTCTATACGATTCATCCTCAAATTGCGTGCGCCATCTACGGCCACAAGCTCGAAGTCTTCGACACCCTGATGTCGAGCGGCTTGGTATCAACCAGTTCCGACTTTCACACGGAGCACTTAAAGGCGCTCAAGAAACTTGGCCCCCTGAAGGCCGATCAGATGTACGGGTATGTCCCAGTGCTGGCCCTCGGTGGGAACGGCAGTCTCAAAGAAACAAAGATTGTTCAGATGCGCGAATACCTGTTCATGGTCGCCGACATCGCCACTACTGCGCGACGTGAAGGCTGGAATCCTCTGGGGCTTCCAACGGAGTCGTCCTCCTAGAAAGAATGGATCTCAGGAGCGCCGCTGATTCACCGCAGCCGTGTTGCTGCCCTTCCTGACCTTGTAGGACGCGGTGAGATTGAGAAGCACAGCGTTAGGGTGTGAATCCAAGACGCTCAGGCCTTTAGCGCCGCACCCGAGAGGGCGTTACCTGGTCACATCCTCTCGGCCAGGGCTGGGACGGCCTTTTTATTTCTGTGGCGTTTTCGGAGGGCGGGAACGTCGCGGCCAACACCGTCATTGAGGCGGCGTTGGTGCAGGCCACGGCACAGCTGCGCCTTTTGTCCGATATTTTGGCTGGCAGATGAACGTTCAAGAACTCAGGAGTGCCTTTGAGCGCTGGACGCCCTTTGAGGATGCTCCTCCAACATTGATCACCGCACTGCAGGCATGTCTGGATGAACCCAGCACCGAACTTGACACATTGTTTCGCGACGTGGTGTACGCCTTCAACGAAGCATCGGATGGCTTCTGGATCAACTACGCGATCAAATACTCCCGGCAAGCGCAGAACCCCGAGCTTGCTCTCCAGTATCTCGAACACATCGTCGGGCACCCAGAAATCTACATTGACTTGGCGGGTCTGTTCGGCTCTGCGGCGACCTATCTCGGATGCTTGGCCGCTTACCCCAACCGTGCACTTGGCCAACTCATGACAGCCCCAGACCTCGGAAACGAGGAAAGCGATTTTATCTTGCAACATGCACGCGCCTCTGCCTTTGGGGCGTACATCATGACGGCGACAACGTTTGCCTACGGGTTAACAGCAGGCCGCGCCATCAGAGACCGTGGTGAGCAGCCGACGCTGGAGAGGGCCGAAGCCCTGATTCGGGCCTGGTCCGGTTCCCCAACTCCAGCGTAACGAGTCCCTGCCTCCGCCGGTTGACCACGTCAGACCTAAAAACAGCATTGGGCTGTCAGTGACCACACCCTAAGCACCGACCAGGGCCAGGATGACTACCCAACCCACCACCATGATCATAAACTAGCGTGGATGGAACAGGCTGTCGTGCAGCGCGAGGACACGGGTCTTGAAAAACATGCCCACTCCCATCTGCTGCGGCACAGGTTCGAGAGATTGATGCTTGACCGAGGGCTACCCATTGATCAGGTGCGAAAGTTTCTGAGATATCGCAACGTTGCGACGACCCAGATCTACATGGAGACGAGTACCAGTCACCTGGGCCGGATCGACCTTACAGCCTTGGAACGGTAATGGATGGATGTCCGACCCGCTTGCCCCCAGCGTTGGCTGCCCTCGCTAGATCAGTCCAGAATGCAATGAGCACCGGCCCTGATTGAAGTCGTAGGTGAGTGAAGTTGCAGAGCAGACAACAACACTGATGTTGCCGATCGCTCCCCAGACGCCTCTGGTACTGCCAGACAGATGTATTCGGTGTTGCGGCGGAGCCATGACCAACTTGACTTCCTCAATGAGTGATCGTACACTCACTACATGCTTCCAACTGTTACTCTCTCTACTGCGGAAGCCCGGCGAGAAACTGTCATCAGGAGCGCCGTGACTGTCTTTGCTCGTTCGGGCTACCTCGGTACTCCTGTTAGCGCTATTGCTGAGCACGCACAGATCTCGACCGCCTACGTCTTCAAGTTGTTTCCCCGCAAGGAGGACCTGTTTGTCGCGGCCCTGGGACGCTGCTTCAATCTCATTCAGAACGCCCTCGAAACTGGGGCTGCCGCCGTATCCGATCAGACCCCTGAGTCCATCCTGGCCGCGATGGGCCGCGCCTACGCCGCCCTCATCGCCGACCGTTCCCTGCTGATGTTGCAGGTCCATGCCCAGTCGGCCACAACGGTGCCAGAGATTGCCGCCTCACTGCGGGATGGCCTCGGGCAGATCGTCAGCTTTGTCAAGGCCCGGTCACTGGCACCAGACGAGGCTGTTCAGCAGTTCATCGCTTATGGTCAGCTCTGCCACCTGATTACAGTCGCCAACCTGGACGATGACGCCACCGATTGGTCCCGTCTGCTTACCAAGGGTATTCAGCATTTTTAACTGAACGCCACAGGTCAGGCGGTTTCTTCCATCTCATCTAGTGAGTGACTGATCAAGCACAATTCGCCCTCGCCATTTCACCAGGAGAATAGCCATGACCCAGACCCTGCACCCTACGCGCTCCACCCGGATTACCGAAGTGGTCCTCCCTGGACTCGTCGAACCCACTGGTCTCCAGATTCAGCAACGGACCTTGCCCGCACCGGCAGCGGGACAAGTGCTGGTGCAGGTGGAGGCGAGCGGCGTCTCGTTCGCGGAACAGGGCATGCGGCGAGGCCGCTATCCGGGCCAGCCAAAGTTTCCCTTCGTTCCTGGTTATGACCTCGTCGGCACCGTACGTGAGGTGGGAACCGGAGTGGACCGGGCCATGATCGGCACCCGGGTCGCCGTTGCCACCAAGACCGGGGGCTGGGCCACGTACGCGCTGGTGGCCGCCATCGATCTGGTGTCGGTGCCCTCAAGCGTTGACCCCGCTGAGGCCGAGACAGTCATCGTCAACGGCGTTACCGCCTGGCAGATGCTCCACCGCAGTGCACAGGCGAAACCCGGTCAGACGATCCTGGTACACGGAGCCAATGGCGGTGTAGGCAGCATCCTTGTGCAACTGGCCCGGCACGCTGGCATACGGGTGATCGGCACAGCGTCTCCCCGCCATCACTCCGCCCTGCGTGAACTGGGAGTGGAACCCATCGATTACAACACCCCCGATCTCAATGCGCAGATCCGCCGTCTGGCCCCGGACGGTGTGGACGCCGCTTTCGATCATCTGGGGCTGAACAGTGCCCGGCGCTCCTTTGACCTGTTGGCCAGAGGCGGCACCCTGGTCGCGTACGGCATGGCCGCCGACCTGAACGAGGAAGGCTCCATGCTCCCGATGTTTCTCAAGATGGTCGGTCAGATCCTCGTCTGGACCGCGTTGCCCAACGGTTGCCGGGCCTCGTTCTATGACTTCTGGAGCGGGAAGACCATCACTCCCAGGGTTTTCCGCAGGCGTCAACACGAGGATCTTAGCCGGGTGTTGGACCTGCTTGCTCAGGGCGTGATCACCCCATACATCGCCGCTCGCTTCCCGCTGAATGAGGTGGTGCAGGCAATGGAACTCGCCGAATCCCGTACGGTGATGGGCAAGGTCGTGCTTATTCCCTGAAGCTGTAGCTGAGTTCCAATCAAGATTCCAACTGACTTGGCTTGATCAGCGCGTTCAGACCGTAACATAGGGACAATGAAGGTATTGACGTTTTTCAATCATGTGGGCGGGGCCATGAAATCCAGCCTCACACGGGAAGTGGCGTTCGCCATGGGGGCCCTGGGACAACGGGTGCTCATGATCGACCTGGATCCTCAAGCAAACCTGTCTTCCTGGGCTGGGGTCTATACGGAGGACCTGTCCCAAACAGTGCATGACACCGCCGTGGATGACGCGCCTCTCCCCTCCCCTGTCCGGACCCATGGCGTTGACCTGATACCCAGCAACGTACTGCTCTCGCTGGTAGAAGGACGCATGCTCGGCACGATTGGGGCTCAGATGAATCTGAGGGCGCATCTCCAGGAAGAAATGACTGACCGCTACGACGTGGTCTTGATTGATTCTCCACCGAGCCTGGGACAACTTGCCGTACTGGGCGCAATTGCAGCCGATCACCTGATCGTACCTGTCCCCACTGAGGAAAAAGGCGTGCTGGGCCTCAAAGGTCTGACACAGATGCTGCCAGCTTACCGGAAACTCAATCCCAGCCTCAGCGTCGCGTTGTATGTCCCGACGCGTTTCGATACCCGCAATTCCCATGACCGCGAGATGTTGGCGTTCTACCAGGAAAATTTGCGTCCCCTGGCTTCACCTGTCCCTCTGCGTGCTGTGTGGAAGGATGCACAACTCGCCCGCCAGCCCCTGTCGCTCTATGATCCACGGAGTGAGGCCAACGGACACGTGATCAGGGTGACGAATGAGATCATCACTGCCGTAGGGTTGCCTGTGGAGGTGCGCCGTGGCGAAAGCTAAACGGCCAACACTCAGCAATTCACTGGCAGAATTGGTGGGAGAGGCTTCGTTGACAGCCCAAGCTCCAGTAGCCCCTGATGAGCGGGTCACGGAACTGCCGCACGACGTTCTAGAGCCAAACCCCTATCAGCCTCGACGTCACTTCGACCAGACGGCACTGGAACAGTTGGCGTTCTCCATTTCGACTCACGGACTATTGCAACCCCTGTTGGTGAGGCCCGTAGCGGATGGCCGCTACCAGATCGTTGGCGGAGAGCGGCGGTGGCGAGCTGTACAGTTGATGTCAAATCCAGAACAGCCTTTGACCGTAGAAGGCCGCCTGCTGGTCTGGAACAAAGACACTCAACGTCTTCCAGTCGTGATTCGGGAAGTACCGGACGAAGAGATGCGGGTTCTGGCCGCCGTAGAGAATCTACAGCGAACAGACCTGAATGTGATTGATGAGGTTGACGCGACGGTTGCGCTAATCAGCGCTGCGCTGGGCATCTCTGAAGACGAGGTGTCCTCAACCCTGTCCCGTCTGGTAAGGACGCCTGATGAAGCTCAGGTGCAGGCCTTGGACACCTTGTTCGGCCAGTTAGGTCGGGGTGGCTGGAAAAGCTTTTTCAAGAACAAACTGCGGATCAGGCGTCTACCTTCGGAGGTGCTGACTGCCATGCGGGAACAGGGTTTAGATTACCGGAAGGCGACCCTCCTGGGCTCAAGTAACAACGAGGAACAGCGGCGGGAACTGCTGGCAATGGCACTCCAAGGAGCGTCCCTTGAAACGCTGGATGGAGAGCTTAAACGGCGATCTCAACCTGAAGAAACTGCCCCGCTGAAGGCTCTGGAATTGAGCCGCGCCGTGGGGCGCAAGCTGGCGAGTAAGACCGTGGTGACAGGCCTGAGTGCAAGCCGTCAGAAACGATTGGAACGTCTGCTGACGCAGCTCAATCAACTCTTTGATGAACAGGAGAATGAAGAGCGGGGGAGAGGGCGTAAAACGGAAATCTGATGCCTTTTACAAGGGAGCAATGAGGGTGGTCTTCATATGAAGACCACCCTCTTGATCTTCAGTCAACAGTACAAAAGAGACAGATATGACAGCCCAAACCGTTGGTAGGGGCCGACACAAATGTGGGTCAGGGTTATGTTGAAGGGCACATCTTTTTGACGGACGAGCCGCAGAGGGGCAGGGAGGTAAATCTATACGTCTGTGCCAAAGTCTGTACCCCGAATAGCCACGTTCACCAAGGGTGAGGGAAACCCAAACCTATTCTGCCATTGACACAGTTGTAGAAGCGGGCAAGATCGAACCCCTCCTCATGGGTTGGGAGCAAAACCGTGCCTAAGCCTCAACGCACCGTTTCTTACTGGCTGATTCAGCTTCTACAGCTCAACTGAACCATAGTAATTGACTTCATAGTCCTGAAAGCTGTAGAGCTGCTCGTTGATGTCTGAGGCAATCTGACCCAGAAAAGCGTCGAGATCATTGAAGAGGAATTCGCAATAGCCCCCCTCGTGGGTGAACTTGTTGATTGTTGAAGTAGGAAGGTCAAGAAACAGGTAATTTCCAGCTCCATCTGCCGCGAAAGGGAGCCAATCCGGACGCCACGCCTCTGGGGAGTTGTCTGGCATGAAGGCCACCCTCAACATCTGCGTCGCAGCCAGAATCTCAGTGGCCGGAACGATAAGCCAAGTCTGGAAAAAGTACAGCCAGTCGGGAAACCCGTCGTGTCTGGCATACAGCAAACTCAGATCAGAGGGTAACTGCCGGTGGAAAAACTTCCCAATCTGTTCCCATAGCAAGGTGTCCACCGGTTCAGGCAGGTCATCACTCTGGACACCGACAGAGTCCAGCCAGCGCTCAATTACTTCGAGATGCTCTACGAGATTCACAGGTTGGACACCACCTTCAGGAAATATTTTTGAGATCTATCACTTTAACTGTTTTGCTGCCACCCAGATCAATGGTCATAAGGTGAAGATTTTGGCCTCCATTGCTGTTGGTCAGCCCGTCCAGAGGTTCTGGTTATCTGAAGCGGGACTTCAGAGCAGGCTGGAAGCTCGCGGCTCTGGTGGAGGACGGATGGCCCGGGGCCTGAGGGAGTACCAACCGCTCAAAGCAGGCGTGGTTGCTGTGAGCATGATCGGAATTCACCTACAAGTCAGAGGTAAGGGTCTTTATACGCTCACCAGTTTGTCGCGATTATAGGAGCCGTACGCCCAGCAGAGCGGGATTAGGTTAGGTGGCAACGTAGGGGATTCAGGAGAAGTATGGCATCTGAAAAGGCGGTGACGTAGCTGTAGTTCAAAAGCGGCAGCCGCTGAAAGATGACATAAAGCTGTATGACCGTACATATAAAAAAACGTGCGCCATCAGCTGCTGTTGCGTTAAAGAGGAGACGGGTCAAGATTGAATTGGCCCCCACGCAGCTGACTGTGTTGGAGACGCCGATGGACGTCATCGCGAATAAAGACGCTGCCCACTCGCCAGGGCACCCGGAAGAAAGGGGGCAGCTGTTCTGACCCTGGCACGAAGACCAGATCGTCTCTCTCGGTGGGCCGACGCGCCTTGATGGTCTTGAGCGGGGCGACCGCGTATAGAAGAACATCTGGTCGGGTCTGCTTCAACAATTCGTCACGGGTGAGTTGCAGTAGGGCGCTTGAGCCATACATCACCACCTTCACGGGAAGCTGGCAGCAGGATTCGCAGATCTCCTGATCAAAGTCGGCCATGAACGCTGAACCGACCACCAGGCAAGGGGCATCGCTGTCAAAGATGTCCGCATGTTGAAACACCTCGGCAGCGGCAAAAGCAATGAGTGGCTTGGAGACGCGCTCTGGGGTCTTGATCAACGCGAAGCTGCTGCTGTGAGCCTGCGCCGCGGCCAAGGTGGTTAACCCGGCATGGATGTTGAGCTGGGGATCTTGTTCATCACGCTTCAGCCCAAGGCGCTCCAATAACTCAACGGAATCCCCGGTGAGTTGCCAGATGGGTTGCAGGTCAGCCTCTGCTGCCTGACGAGGGTGGCTCAACACCTTGGATGACCTCTTCTTCCAGCGTCTCCCACGCCCTACGGTTCCGGCCAGGTGATAGGCAACTCCTGAAAGGCCACGCCACGGAATTGACCCTGCTCGAGCAAAGCTTTGCCTTCTTCGGTTGCGAGCAGAGAGCCACACGGCCCCGTAGACACCACAAAGAACGGCGGGAGCTGTTCCGGAAGATGAGTCGCAACAAAATTCTGATGGGTCGAAGTCGCCTCATCAAACAGAGGCAACAGCTCAAACAGATGCAGCATGTGAAACCGGATGTCTGATTCAGGATCAAAATGGGAATACCTCGCTTTTGCGGCTCTTGCGCGGGAATGCGGAAGAGCCGCAAAACCGAAGCATGCTCAAAAGCTCCATTCCCCCTACAACGTACTTTCTTCGATACTCGCTTCGCTCGGTTAATTTATAGATTAACTTCAATCTACTGAGCTCCACGTTACCCTGGCCCAGCGACTTCCCCCAACCGCCCACCAACATACGGGTCAACCTGACAGAACCGTTTGCCCTCAGATATTCACACCGCAAGCGCTATCTTTGCAGGGCCTCCGACGCTGTCAGGCTCAAGAATGGCTTATCACTTCGGCCATAACGCAGAGCTGTTTTTCAGCAGGCCGCTGGTGCTACAGGCGAACAGGAGCTATTTCAACGAGGCCATGTCGATCACGAAGCGGTACTTCACGTCGTTGTTCACCATTCGTTCGTAGGCGACGTTGATGTCCTGCATGTCAATAAGTTCGATGTCGGCCACGATGCCGTGCTCACCGCAAAAATCGAGCATCTCCTGCGTTTCGGCCACACCGCCGATGTTGCTGCCCGCCACGCTCCGGCGATGTGAAATCAGCAGGCCGCCGTGGACGCCAACAGGGTCGATGGCACCGACGATAATCAGTTGTCCGTCGCGTTTGAGGGTACGCAGGTAAGGGTTCAGATCGTGCTTGGTCGGCACGGTGCTGAGAATAAAGTCGAAACTGCCCCGGACAGCTTTCATGGCGTCCGGATCATTGCTGATGACCACATGGTGTGCACCCAGACGCAGTCCGTCAGCGGCCTTGCCCTGCGAGGTGGTGAACAACGTGACTTCCGCCCCGAGGGCAACTGCCAGCTTGATACCCAGGTGTCCCAGTCCGCCCAATCCGACGATAGCCACGTGGTGGCCCCGGCCAATCTTCCAGTGTTTCAGCGGCGAGTACATGGTGATGCCTGCACATAACAGTGGAGCCACCGCCGGTAGCGCCAGCGAACCGGGAACACGCAGGACAAACTGTTCGGTAACCACGATAGAGGTCGAGTATCCCCCAAAAGTCAGGTTGCCGGTGTCCTTCTCACGCGAGTTGTAGGTGGTGGTGTGCCCATTCTCGCAGTATTGCTCCAACCCTTCGGCGCAGCTCTCACAGTGCTGGCAACTGTCGATCATCACGCCCACGCCTGCCAGATCGCCCACCTGAAAGCGGCTCACCCCCTCGCCCACTGCGGTCACCCGCCCCACGATCTCATGTCCCGGAACCAGTGGATACAGGCTGGGCCCCCACTCGCTACGGGCCTGATGAAGATCAGAGTGACAGACTCCGCTGTACAGAATCTCAAGTTGAACGTCCTGGGCGCGTAGCTCACGTCGTTCGATCTGGAAAGGGGCAAGTGGACTGTGGGCGTCCTGGGCGGCGTAGGCATTGACAGTGGGCAAGAAGAACACCTCTTGTGATCGCTGCCCTGAGGCAGTGGAGAGAAATGAGAGAGCCACGAAACGAGACGAAGTATGGCATAACCAGCGCTGGAGCAACCCCAACGAAAGATGAAAGAGCATCTGCTGGACGCAGCGATCTCAATTACTCGTGGGATTGGGGAAGACCCGGCTTGGTCCCTGGTGGCCAAAGAGGACAGGCAGCACGGGGTGTTGTAAAGCCCTCATGACTGGGAGTGAAGAGAGCGGCAGGCAGGCAAAGGGGAAGGCTTGTGCGGTGAAGAACGAGGATTCAGGCTGCTATTTGATTCCAACATGGCTTCGGCACAGGCTGGTCAGAGGCCGTTTTCACCCAGACTTCTGACAATGGCAATGCCGGGAGTTCTTCCTGGAGTCACAGGAGCCTCTGCTTCCCGGGCTTGCACAGCGTGAGGGGAGACCAGGTGATCCACACCAGCCAGGCTGAGGCTGCCCAGAGATGATGAGCAACGGACCCGGACGTGTACGAGAAGCCGTATTCAGCAAGAGCGTGGGCCATCAGGCGGCCTGATCGCTCAGGCCAATAAAACCCACCTGAGGGGGATAGAGGAGAGCATGTGAAGCTCCTGTCAATCAGTTTGGGAAGCGAATGAGGTCGGTGGCGACGTTCCAGAGACGGCGGGCGTTCTCAGCATCCAGCGCGTACGGGGCGACCCCGATGTAGTCGGCTGGCCGCTGGGTGACTGCCTCGGCTTCGTTGAGGTCTTCGAAGTACCGTCCGCCGATGCCGTCCAGGAGGGGAGAGGCAGCCAGTAGGACCGAGGTGGCCGCCCCCTGCTGCACGGTTTTCTGGCGTTCCACTGGGGTCTTGAGACCGCCGGTATGTTTTTGCAGGTTGGTGGCGATGGCTCCAGGATTCAGGGCATTGGCCGTGATGCCGTCCTGGGCCCAGCGCCGGGAGGCCTCAACGGCCAGAAGGATGCTGGCGGTCTTGGACTGACCGTAGGCCGTCCAGGGATCGTAGGGCCGGAAGCGGTAATGCAGGTCGTCGAACACCACGGGGGAGAGGAGGTGTCCATTGGAGGCCAGCGAGACGATGCGTGCGCCGTTGGCAGCAGCGAGGGCGTGATGGAGGCCCAGAGTCAGCGCGAAGTGCCCAAGGTAGTTGGTGGCGAACTGCAGTTCCCAGCCTTCCGGGCTCCGTTCCAGTTCTGGGAGAGCCATGATACCGGCATTGTTGACCAGAAGATGCAACGGGCCTGTCCAAGCACTGGTAAAAGCGTGCACGGAAGGCTGATCTGCCAGATCAAGCCGGGCCACCTGAACATGGGGGTTATTGGTGGTGGACGTGATGGTGTCGGCGACAGTCTGTCCGACCGTGGTGTTGCGGACCGCGAGGGTAACGTGGGCGCCGACACTGGCCAGGGCACGCGCCGTCTCCATGCCGAGGCCAGAGGCCGCGCCCGTGACCAGCGCACGTTTTCCAGTGAGGTCGACGCCTTGAAGCACCTGGTCAGTGGTGGTATGAAAACCGTAAGGGGTCTGAAGGGGTGTCATAGGCTGCTCCTTTGCTACACTGTTTTAAACGGAGGCTCCTCCGCAGTGGGGGCCAGATTAGCGGAGGAGCCTCCGTTTTACAAGAGGAAATAGATCACCATGACGGATACCCAAACGCCCCGCCCCAAACGTCAAGACGCCCAACGCAACCGCGAGACCATCCTGGCCGCTGCCGTCGCCACCTTTTCTCAGGCTGGCCTGGACGCCTCGCTGGAAGCCATCGCCCGGCAGGCTGGAGTCGGCATCGGCACCCTCTACCGTCACTTCCCCACCCGGGAAACTCTGGCAATCGCTGCCTATCAGCACGAAGTGGAACAGCTCTGTGAGAAAGCTGCGGAACTGCAACGCACCCTCTCACCGGATCAGGCCCTGCGGGAGTGGATGGGGCGCTTCGTCGGCTACGTCGCGGCCAAACGTGGGATGGCCCCCATCCTCCGCACGGTCTTGTCTCCTGAAGATGAGTACTTCACCGACCTTCGGGCGCAGATCCATGGTGCGCTGGATTCCCTGCTGCGTCATGCCATTCAGGTAGAAGTGATTCGGCCCGACGCCAATGTGCCTGACGTGATGCAGGCGATGAGCGGCGTCTGGCTGGTCAGTGCCGAACGCGAATGGCGTGATCAGGCAGAGCGGCTGCTGGATCTCCTGATGGATGGCCTGCGCTACGGTGCCACCAACCAAACCACGAACCGCAGAACACTTTGAGAAGATGGTCCACACTCGTGTACCCGTCCCTGGTCACAGTGGTGGAGTCGGCTCCTCCTAGGCTGCTGTTGGCGTTGAGCTATCTTCAGTGCCTTCAGAACCAGACTGGTATGGATGGTCTCGCGCATCGCCCAGCCAATGAGCTGGCATCAAAACAGATCCGTCACAACTGCCAGGTATAGGCACCTCTGTCCAGATCCCGCTGAACACGGGCACGCTGCGGCCTTCCTTACCCTGCAAAAATCCCACTGACACTCGGTACATCAATTGTCAGGTGAATTGAAGACGATGTTGCTGACTACAACAGTAGATCAGCGATTTTCCTTGGCAAAGAAGGCCACAGCTCCTCTCATGATTTTCCGCTCCATTCGGGCGATGTCCAGCTTGCGTTCTCACTGAACAGTCCGGTCTTCTTGCGCAGCACGGGCTGCAATGCCCTGTCCAGTCAAGGCTGGATGGCCCTGAAGAACCCGCTGTTCGTGCTACCTCACCCAGCGAACTACCAACGGTGGAGCAACTCCGAAGTGGTGTGGGACCTCAGCACGGCCTTTGCCAGTGGGCAAAACGACTCGAATGGCGTCCTGCTCAGATTCCACACTGTGCATGATGCGCGGTGTGTTTATCCTGCCCTCCATTGTGGGCGCATCAAAACTGAATCAGTGTTCTATCAAACTTCAACAAGTCCATTGTTGGACGTGGATGACTTTTGAAGGAGAGGTTCTATCGCCCGCCAGGTGCTCAATAGAAATGCTGGTCACTAGCTTTTCAGTGATCTCCAAAGAGCGTTTCTAAACAGGGGTGGTTCAGAAAGGATTGATGTAGGTATGATGCCTTATGCATTTTGGGAGGAAGAAAGTTGACAAAATGCAAAATTCTGTGGGGGAGATTCGATAGCAGGTGCTTTAAGCTGCCAAACATTCAAAAGTTCTGGGACATATTGTTTTTTGCGCATTCAGCTGAGTCGTAAGGAGAGCAGATGAGCCATAAGATCACCGACCACAAGAAGCAGATCACTTTTCTCCTAGCTCTCAGCATGTTGGGTAGCAGTGCAAGTGCACAGGGCACGGTTAAAGTCGGTGTGCTTCACTCGTTGACCGGTACTATGTCCATCTCGGAGATCACAGTGGCCAATGCTGCGCAACTCGCCATAGACCAGATCAATGCGGCGGGCGGCGTGATGGGCAAGAAGATTGAAGTTGTGAAAGAGGACGGTGCCTCAGATTGGCCCACCTTTGCGACCAAGGCCGAAAAACTGTTGACTCAGGACAAGGTTGTCACCGTATTCGGCGGTTGGACCAGCGCGAGCCGCAAAGCCATGTTGCCCGTCTTTGAAAAGAACAAAGGCCTGCTGTTCTATCCGGTGCAATTTGAGGGCAACGAGTGTAGTCCGAATATCATCTATACCGGTGCCCAGCCCAACCAGCAGGCTCTCCCTGCCCTGGAATGGGCGCTCAGTAAAGGCTACAAAAATATCTTCCTGTTGGGTTCTGATTACGTTTACCCACGGACGGCCAATCTGATTCTCAAAAAGCACATCGCTGCCAAGGGTGCCAAACTGGCAGGTGAGGAATACGTCGCGCTGGGCGGCACTGAATTCAGTTCGGTCATCAACAAGATCAAGGCCGCCAAACCGCAGATCATCATCAATACCCTGAACGGGGATAGCAATGTATCGTTTTTCAAGCAGTATCAAGCTGCGGGTTACAGCGCCACTACCCTGCCTGTGATCAGTTTCTCCATTGCTGAACAGGAAGCGCAGTCTATCGGGCCAGCCCTGCTGACCGGACAGTACGCCACCTGGAATTACTTCCAAAGCTTGCCCAACCCGACCAACAAGAAGTTTGTAGCGGCCTATCAGGCAAAATACGGCAAGAATGCGGCCATCACTGACCCGATGGCGCACGCCTATATGGATGTGTACCTCTGGAAAGCTGCTGTGGAAAAAGCCAAGAGCTTTGAACCCAGTGCGGTGAGAAAGGCCATTGTCGGAATCAGTATGGATAGCCCACTGGGCAAGATCACAGTGGCGGCCAACGGCAGCCTGACGCAGGCCGTGTATACCGGGCAGTCCGGTGCAGGCGGGCAATTCAAGGTAATTGGACAGAGCAAAGGCGTGGTGACTCCGCAACCCTACGACGCTCTCACTTTCCCTGGCAAAAGCTGCCCTTGAGGGATTGATTTCCCAAATGTCCAGACCTGGGGCGGAGTGTGCTGAGCCAAGAGGGTTCAGCTTCTCTGCCCCACCCAGTTGAATCCCTATTACACCTGGGTGAAGGAGCCAAGCTATGGATTCCGTTTTCTTGTTTGGGCAACTGTTTACAGGTCTATCGGTAGCCAGCCTCCTGCTGCTTACTGCCCTGGGGTTGGCCCTTAGTTTTGGCCTGATGCGGGTCATCAACATGGCCCACGGAGAATTTTTGATGGTCGGCGGCTACCTGACCTTTCTGGCTGCCCAGGCTGTTGGCCCCGGCTTCTTGTGGTTGGCCTTTCCACTGGCCTTCGTGGGCACGGCGCTCCTGGGGGCGCTCCTGGAAGCGACGGTGATTCGGCGGCTCTACGGCAGGCCGCTCGATACCCTTCTGGCAACCTGGGGCATCAGCCTGATCTTGCAGCAGGCGGCGAGACAGATTTTTGGTTCCACGGGTGTGCCAGTGACCGCTCCGCCTTGGCTGAATGGGGCCGTGACTATTCACGGAGGTCCACTTGATAGCCTCACCTTTCCCTATGTCCGTCTGTTTGTGATTGTGCTTGCGCTGGTGGTGTTGGGTGGGATGTGGTGGCTGCTGAACCGTACCCGGTTTGGGATGCATGTTCGGGCGGTGAACCAGAACCGCGAGGTCGCTTCGATTCTCGGCGTGAACACGCGGCGACTCGATCTGCTGGTCTTCGCCCTTGGAGCGGGTATTGCGGGCATTGCGGGGGTTGGACTGGCGATGTTGTCTCCAGTCAACCCGACAGTCGGAGCGGCCTATATCGTCAACGCCTTTCTGGTGGTGGTCGTGGGCGGTGTCGGCAGTGTGCTGGGCGCTGGAGCCGCCGCCCTCCTGCTGGGCTTTGTCACGGCGCTTGCTGAAGGCCTGACCAGTTCGAGCCTTGCACAGGCCACCTTGCTGATTCTGGTGGTGGTGTTCTTGCAGTGGAAACCACGGGGACTGATTCCCACCCAATCGCGTGCCCTGGAGGAAGGATGAACCGGGTGGCGCAGCCCATCTTGCTGGTGGTCACCGCTGGGGCGCTGCTGCTCGCCCCCTTTTATCTCAGTGCGTATGGCCTGACGCTGCTGGGAAGGGTGCTGGCCCTTTCGATTGCGGCCATCGGCATCTGCGTCGTCTGGGGGCGCGGCGGTATTCTCAGCCTGGGGCAGGGATTGTTCTTCGGGCTGGGTGGGTACTCCCTGGCGATGCACCTGAAGCTGGCCGCGACTCCTAAGGGTGAGTTGCCTGATTTCATGGTGTACAACGGAGTCGAAGCCCTTCCCTGGTTCTGGGTGCCGTTCGTAAATGGCCCCTTCGCCCTGGCAATGGTGGTCATTCTGCCGACGCTGGCCGCAGCAGCGGTGGCCTGGTTGATGTTCCGGCGGCGCATCACCGGCGTCTACATCTCGATTATCACTCAGGCCTTGGTGTTAGCCTTCGTGACCTGGCTCAATGGGTCTCAGGGCCTGACCAGCGGCACGAACGGCATCACTGATTTTCACACTCTCCTCGGCATTGATCTGCGCGGTGAACACATCGCCCGCAACCTGTACTGGTGCACTCTGATGGTCTTGGGCGCGGCCCTCCTCAGCACTGCTTGGCTTCTCAGGACCCACTTCGGCACGCTGCTGACCGCCATCCGTGACAATGAAAACCGGGTACGCTTTCTGGGATACCATCCCGCCGCCTACAAAATTGCCGCCTTTGCGCTGGGCGGCCTGCTGTCTGGTCTCAGCGGTGCCCTGTACACGCTGCATCTCGGTACCATCTCTCCGGCCATGATTGGGGTGACTTTCAGCATAGAACTGGTGATCTGGGTGGCGTTGGGTGGCCGCAACAGTCTGTTGGGAGCGGTGGGCGGACTGGTCCTGGGCCAGTTGGCCAAAGACAAGATTTCGAGCGCTGTGCCGGACGCCTGGCTGTATCTGATGGGAACCCTGTTCGTGGTGGTGGTACTGGTGCTTCCGCAGGGCGTCGCCGGTCTGCTGGAGCGCCGCAAGCCTGCCGCTCCGCGCCGAAAAACCCTTGGGGAGGTGAGCGATGTCGTCTCACCCTGAAGTGCTCCTCGAAGTTCAGGGCGTCACGGTGAGCTTCGACGGATTCAAGGCGCTGCAAAATCTCAGTCTGAGTGTGCCGCGCGGGAGTCTGAGGGTGCTGATCGGCCCCAACGGTGCAGGCAAATCTACTTTGCTCGACACCATCATCGGCAAAGTGCGGCCTGTCAGCGGCGACGTGCGCTACCGGGGCCAGTCGATTATCACCTGGCCCGAGCACCGTATTGCCAACCTTGGCATCTGCCGCAAGTTTCAGGCTCCAGGCGTTCTGGACGGCCTGAGTGTGCGTGAAAATTTGCGGGTGGCTGCCAAACGTACCAAAGGGGTGTGGGCGAGCTTGACCCGCACCACGGGCCGCGCCGAAACGCAGCGGATAGCAGAGTTGCTGGAGCTCATTAACCTGACCGGCAAGGCGGATCAGCGGGCGGATAGCCTCGCCCACGGTGAAAAACAGTGGTTAGAAATTGGCATGGTCGTGGCGTCTGATCCCGAACTGTTGCTGCTCGACGAGCCAACAGCCGGAATGACCGCGCAGGAGACCGCGAAGACAGCCGAGCTGATCCGCTCACTGTCAGGGCGACACACCGTACTGGTGATTGACCATGACATGCAGTTTGTCGAACTGCTCGACGCGCCGGTGACGGTGCTCCATCAGGGACAGGTATTTTGCGAAGGCGACCTGGCCAGCCTGCGTTCAAACGCCGATGTGATGGAGATTTATCTCGGGCGACCCAAAGACGAGGGGCATCACAAAGGGGTCGGCTATGCTCAAACTTGAGAACGTCAGTGCCGCATATGGGCAGAGTCAAGTTCTCTGGGAAGTCAATCTGGAGCTGGGAGACGCCGAAGCGGTCACGCTGATCGGGCGCAACGGCGTCGGCAAGACAACATTGCTGCGGACCATTGCTGGCCTCCATCCGGTCATGAGCGGCGGGGTGCGCCTCAACGGAGAACAGGTCGAACAGGACCCCGCTTTCAGCCGTGCCCGAAGAGGGTTGGCGTATGTACCTCAGGGCAGGGGCCTGTTCCCTCACCTCAGCGTCCACGAAAATCTCCTGATGGGCTTGCCCGCCCTGACTGGACGTGAAACAGCAAAGGTAGAGATTCCAGCCCTGGTCTACGATCTGTTTCCCATTCTGCACGATATGGCGCAGCGCAAGGCGGGAAACCTGAGTGGCGGTCAGCAGCAGCAGGTGGCGATTGGCCGTGCCCTGATCACGCAGCCGCGTTACTTGCTGCTTGATGAACCCACCGAAGGAATCCAACCCAGCATCGTGCAAGACATCGAGCAGGCATTGGTGCGCATTCGCCGGGAACTGAGGGTAGCTGTCTTGCTGGTCGAGCAATATCTTGATTTTGCCTGGGCTTTTGCAGACCGCTATTACGTCATGCAAAAAGGCTGCCTGGTGGAAACAGGGCTGACGGCTCAAACGGCGACCCAGGATGTTCAGCGGTACCTGGGGGTCTAAGTACGTCGCAGTTCATTTTTGGATGAAACGAGCGGACTTGCAAAGCTGCGAAGCAGGGCGAGTATCAAAGAAAATACGTCGTCGTGGGAATGGAGCTTTATCCCGCCGTCTGGGGTAAAGCGGCGTCCTGTTAACTACGGTGTACTTATCAGGACGCCCTCCTCCGTTCTGAGCCACACCAGGGCATGGCCGAAGAGCAGGGGATCCGGGGCGGTCATGTCGGGGCCTACGCTCTACAACGTGGTGATTACCGACGCATTCGCGGGCTGGTGGTGCTCATCCAGATTGTGCTGCCTTGACCAGCTCAGGGGAGGCTGACCTATCGTGACCGATAAGGCAACCCAACTCTTGTCACAGGTCTTGGTTGTCGGTGCTTCCATTCTCACCCCGGGGAACAGGGCCGCTCGGCACGCCATACTGCGCTATGGCCCGCATCCTGCTGACCGGCGGACGTGCGCCGGCCACCCTTGAACTCGCCCGCCTGTTCTTGAGGCAGGGCCACCAGGTCGAGCTTGCTGAAAGCTGGGGGATCTACGCCTGCCGCTTTTCACGCGCCACTGGGCGGCACTGGCCCCTTCCCCCACCCCGGCAGGCGTTCGCTGCCTTCTCGCAAGCTCTGCAGCAGCTGGCCAGCCAGCGCCGCTACGACCTGCTGATTCCTACCTGTGAAGAGGTGTTCTGGGTGGCGCGGGCCAAGCCGCTCCTGGAACCCCAACTGCGCGTGCTGTGCCCGCCACTTGCCGAACTGCGCGAGCTGCACGATAAGCATGCCTTTTCTCAGCTGATCGCCCGCTGCGGTCTGCCCGGACCCGTCACCACTCTGCTGCAAAGTCCAGAGGCTGTGAGCCTGTACGCTGCAGGCGCTCCAGCGTCGGTCTATAAACCCAGTTTCTCTCGATTCGGCACCCGGACCCTGATCTGCCCGTCCAGAGCTGCCCTGAGCGGCCTGCGCCCCACACCAGAGCAGCCCTGGAGCGCACAGCCGTATAAGGCCGGGCAGGAATGGTGTGCCTACGCCGTACTGCAGACGGGCCGCGTCGCCGCGCTGGCCGTTTATCCCTCGCAGGTCAGGGTGGGCGGTGCCAGCGTTTATTTTCAGGCGGTTCGGCACGCTGGTATCGAGCGCTGGATCGAGAAATTCGGCCACGCCACGAAGCTCAGCGGGCAGCTGGCCTTCGACTTCAAGGAGGATGCTGACGGCCTCTGGGCGCTGGAATGCAATCCACGTCTGACCAGCGGCATTCACCTCTTCCGCGACCAACCGGAAGTGACCG
The DNA here is from genome assembly GCF_000378445.1 of Deinococcus aquatilis DSM 23025. GTDB lineage: Bacteria > Deinococcota > Deinococci > Deinococcales > Deinococcaceae > Deinococcus > Deinococcus aquatilis. The sequence goes on from NZ_KB899735.1 coordinate 25,637, forward strand.
AGGTGTACCTTGATCAGTCAGCTGCAACTACCTTGCACGCCCAGCCAGCTACGGCGCTGGCCCTGAAGACGGCGATGGCGCTGGGCGGCAAGCTGCGAAGTGTTCCAGAATGGCGGGCCTGGGCAGCCGCGCGGGACGTGATGTACGCGCCCTACGACAAGCTACCGGCTCTGGCGCAACCGCTCCTGGCCGCTTCGCTGGCACTACGCGCCGCACGCCTGCGGGTGGGTCTGCTGGCCGCGACCACCCACGACATCGAATGGAACGGTGAGGCATGAAGCTCGGCAGCGACGCTTCGCGAATCGAGTGGCCCCCCACCCCCGATGGCGACTACGCCCGGCGCGCCTTGACGCCCCTGTTGCAGCGGGGTGCAGCAACGTTCGTCACCAATGCCAGGGTACGGGTGGCGGTGCTGACTGACGCCCAGACAGCCCTGCCGATCACCTTTGATCCTGGCTGGCATGACAGTTTCACGGTATCGCCGGTCACGCACCTGGTGCACTACGCCGCGCAGGAGCTGTACCAACTGGGCCGGGCCGCCCCACTGGCCGCGCCGCTGCTGAGAGGCCTGGGCCTGGGCCTGCGCGGTCTGGGATTTGAGCGGACGGTGTACGTCAACAACTGGCTGCTCTCCACCAACCTGTACCCGCACCTGACACCGGAACAACTGCGGGAAGCGACCCACACCCTGCTGGCCGCCTTTCCCGACCGGCCGCTGGCCTGGCGGTCTCTGGATACGGCACGCCATGCGCTGCTGATCGGCACGTTGGAGGCGGCTGGCTATCTGCGGCTCCCCAGCCGCCTGGTCACGTACCAAGACCCACGTGAGGCGGCCTTCTGGCGCAATGCCCAGCTGCGCAACGACGCCAGCCGCACCCGCCGTCCGGCAGCTGAGCCGGTGCTGCACGACGCTTTCACCGATGCTGATTTGCGTACGGCCCTCACGCTGTACCAGCAGTTGTATCTGGGAAAATACTCCACCTACAATCCGCAGTTCACCCTGCCTTTTTTGCAGCTGGCGCACCGTCAGCGGCTGCTGGAGTTGCGAGGATTACGGGTGGACGGAGTCCTCAAGGCGGTACGGGGCAGCGTGAGACGCGCAGGCGTGATGACCTCACCTGTGTTCGGGTATGACCTCAGCGCTCCTCAGAAGGAAGGCTGGTACCGGCGGTTGAGTCTGGGCGTGCTACAGGACGCCCGGCAAGAAGGCCTGCTGGTCAATGCCAGCGGCGGTGTCGGAGCCTTCAAACGCGCCCGTGGCGGTGTGGCTGTACCGGAGTACACGCTGGTATTTACCGCCCACCTGCCCAAAGCCCAGCAGCAGACCTGGACACTCCTGGCAAGTTTGCTGGAGCGCTTTCTTCTGCCGTTTCTGATCGAGCACGACCTTTAGGGCGGCTGGCCCTCTGACTGTGGTGCTCCCGATCCAGCTGGACGATATCGACCTTGCCAGAGGAAACGAACACCTGACGATGCTGGGTAAGGGAGCACAAACGCCGGACGGTACTGCTTGAACCCTCCCGGCCTGATCTGAGTGCCCCTGGGCGAAAACGGATTCATTCCCTGCGTCTGCTGAGCCGCACCATGCTCTGTGCCCTGCGGACTGGAGGTGTCTGGTGTCCCTTCCTCCTGAATTTTCCGAGCTGGTGCGCGGTCTAAGCCCAATTTCGGACATGGCACATCCATGGAGTGCCCCAAGAACGGAAGCGTTGAGCAGCCGGACGAACCGCTCAGCTCACGGCAGGCAGGATTGATGGTCAAAGCGCGAAAACCAACGCGGCAGGTGGCATGATTCGGCTGCTGCTCGGGAGGCTCGCTCAGGACCCGCCTCCGGACAATGCACAAACACTCCCCTCATGAGCTGGGCTTCCCGGTCTGCTGCGCCGGGTGCTGTGCTGCGCGGATGGAAAGTGCCAAGAAGGCACTGGCCGTCCTCTGCCGCCTCGTCTTCTGAAATCCCCCACGCTTCACGGGTTCAGCCACTGCTTTGCCTATGCTGGAGGAGTGAAACGCCTTTGCTTTGCGCTACTTAGCCTGCTCCTGCTGGCCCCTCCTCCCCTGGCAGAGCGGGTCACGGTGCCCGGCACCACGGTCAGTATCAATGTGCCGACCGGATTTATTCCCATGCCTCCCGATGTTCTTCAACTCAAATATTCACGTGGCGGGTTGCCGCCTGCTCAGGTCTACTCCACACCCGGTCCGAATTGGGAAGTCAACATTGCCTTCGCCCTCAGGAATGTAGCGCTGCCCAAGAGCGATCTGCTTTCTGTGCAGAAATCTCTGGAGAATTCGGTCAATAAAACGCCGGGCTTTCGCTGGGTCAAGCGTGGTATCGAGCGCGTGGGCGGGCGAGACTGGATCGTGCTTCGATTCTGGGTAAATGGATTGGACACTCCAATCTACAACCATTTACGTGTGAGTGCCGAGGGCCAGCAGACGCTGTTGGTGACGGCCAATGTGACCAAAAAGCTGTATGCCAAATATGCGCCTCAGCTGGACGCCGCGATGCAAAGCCTGAAGTAACGTAGCCAGAGCGGAATTGAAGGGGGCCTCCCGCAACACTGAGAGTGATTCAGTCTGAACACGATCAGCGCAGGGCAGCTACGGCCCGCTCAACGAACCACCGGTGGCGCTCCCGCATGCTCCGCTCCATTTCGGGGTCCAGTCCCCAGGTATGCAACTTTCCTGCCGGTCGCAACGCCGCATACAAATCAAAGAGTGGCAACGCACTCAGGTCACGCTGTGAACGTGCCCTGTAAGTCTGGGTCAGCTCGTTCATCTCATCTTCTCCGAAGAAGAACAGCCATTCGAGCCGAGCATTGCCGACATCCATGAGGGAATCGCTGATACCAGCATCCTCCCAGTCAATCACTGCGGCCAGCTTCCCGCCATCCCACAGTACATTTCCCGGCCATACATCTCCATGTATGACCGCTCCTGCGCCGGTCAGAGACGGCCAGAAATCGTCGAGTGCATCCCGGATCAATGTCTCCGAAAGCGTGTCGTCGGGCTGGGTGGGACGCGCAGGGAGTGACATTTTTTGGGGGAGAAATGCGGTATCCGCGTCTACCCGCACGTCTTGATGCAACCGCACGAGATATCTGGCGACAAGTGCGGCAGCCTGCGGAACTTCCGACAGCGTGAACTCGCTCGTTCCCTGTACAAACTCACTGACCAGAAGGGAACCAGGGATGAGGCTCGTGGAGTCGTCGAAGGCCAGGGGTTCTGGAACCGCGAGTCCTGCGCGGCGCAGCGTTTCAAGAAGCCTGAACTCGTCACGCGCGATATTTGGATTTCGGGCGCTGTCCAGTGCGCCGTATTGACGCACCACGACCGTCCTTACCTGACCCTTCGGTGCCAGCAGTTCCACAGCGGTCACGGTCGCAGATACGCCGCCGTGGAGCGGCCACGCCCGAACGACTTGATGGTGAGCATGGCTGGGGCGCAGCAGGCGACTGAACAACGCAAGATCCACAGGGTGGATGGTAACGCGAAAGAGCGGGGGGAAGGAGATCAGTATTGGACTGAGCCGGAAGTACCGGTTCAGCAGGCAAGTTACCTCTACGGCATGTAGGCACAGTGGGCTGGCCCTTGAAAAACCAGGCTGAATGTTTGAACTCTGGGGACGCCTTGGTTTCCAAGAAGCGTCTCATGTCATTGACGAAGGCGCATGCGGGCCTGGGTAGGAGAGTGGGCTGCACCGCTCAGCAGCTGATAACTTCACTTTTTGATCGTACTGGACGGCGTAAATAAGGTTTCTCTTCTGTTCCCCGACAGGAATGATCAGAGGGAGTTTCGGCTCACGAAGCATTTTGCTCCTACATCAGTGTGTGGGGAAGAGAGGAGAAAACCCCTCACCTGCGCTGCTGCCTGAGCGAGGGATTTTTTGTTCAGATGGGTTCAATATTCCCTTTCCGTCACTCCAAGTCTTCCTCTCCATCAGGCCAATTCCCTTACACTAGGGTATGTTCCGTCAGCTTCCTCCTCAGATTCCTGCCCCTCCTGCTCACCTGCGGTTGTGACCCGGCCCCTGCGGATTCTGTTGGTCGATGACAGTCCCATGGATCGTCAGCTGGCTGAAACCGCCTTTGACCTTCTGGATCAGCCATGTACCTTCCAGACCGCTGACAGCGGACAGGACGCTCTGTGGATGCTGATGACGCCTGCTGCCGTCATCCCAGATGTCATCCTGCTGGACATCAATATGCCCGGCATGACCGGCTTCGAACTGCTCTCGGTGCTCAAGACCCACCCCAACCTGAGCGTGATTCCGGTGGTGATGCTCACCACGTCCAGCCGTGACGCCGACATCACCCGCGCCTATACCCTGCACGCCAGCGCCTACCTCATCAAATCCATTGATTTCCAGCATTTCCTGTGCCAACTCAAGAAGTTGCTTGAGTTCTGGAGTCAGGCCCGCTCGACCACCTGGCCACAGATGATCTCTGTATGAAGTGCCGCAATCGGAGGCTGCCCGTAGACTGAGCCGCATATGGATCAGTTTCCCAGCCAGGAATCGATGACGGCGGTCATGGTCCGGCGGGTCTTGATCATCGAGGACTGTCTGGAAGACGCGCTGCTGTTGGGGCTGGCCTTTGAAGATCACGCACCTGAGGTGCAGGTCGAGGCGATTTCGGACGGGGCCACTGCCCTGGCTTACGTCCAGTCGGCCGAACCCCCTCAGGTGGTGGTGCTGGATCTACATCTGCCGGGACAGACCGGAGTCGAGGTGCTGAAGCAGTTGCAAGAAGTGGCTGGAGCGGTGCAGGTGGTGTGCTGGAGCAGTCACGCCCATCCGAAGGAAGTGGAAGCGGTGCTGGCGTGCGGCGCGGCCTACCTGGAAAAGCCCCGGGAAATCACGGGCTTTGGCCGGCTCGTTCAGACCCTGCTGACACTTTGAATTTTGAGCGTCGTGACCCTGGTGGGCGGGCGTACACCTGAATGATTGTTCGACAGGATGATTGTTTCAGTGTCATCCCAATCAACTTCGGCCTCGCCCCGGTTTTGGTTGAGAGATGAGGTGTTTTTTAAGCTCGGGTTTGATCTTCGCAACCTTCTCGTCAGATTCGTCACTCTAGGCTGAGTCATGAACTGCGCCTCTGATTCCTCCTTGCCGCTCTGTCATCTCCGCACCCGATGAGGGAGAGCGATTGGCGGGCTTGGGTCGACAGCCTGCCCTCGTCTCGTCCTCAGCTGCAAGAGGTTCAGGCTCATCTGGAACGTCAAGCGGTACTTGCTGAGGTACGACTCACCGCCGCCATCTGGAAAGGAGGCCGCAAGGCCGAGGAGCGAACGGTACGCGTGGAACTCAACGACTTGAACAGCCAACTGCTGTTTATCCGAACACAGTTGAAAGTGGTCTGATCCCGCGCCATGACGCTGTTTCTGGCTCCAGTCGCGCTGCTCTGGACGATGAAAAATGGTACGCCACTCACGGTCTTCAGTGGATATCCCCCTCTGTGGTCCTGCTGGAGGCACAGCGGTTCTCTGTGAAGGACTTTCAGGCGTTATACGAGCGTGATTATTTTCTCTGCGGACACCCCCGGGTCACTTTGTAGGGCCAGGACATCGTCTGGTGCGCGGCCAGCATGACGCGGGCCTGGTTCTCTGGCCTGGCGAAGAGAATAAAACGGTCGCCAGCAGCAACCGCTTCCGGGTCGCGCCGCCCCTACCCGGTGCAGCGTTGGGACATCCTGGGGGGTCCTCAAGGCATACGAGCGCTACCGACTGAGTCCAGAAGTGCTGACGAGCAGCGACGTGTATGCTATGCAGGTTGCGCTGCAGGACGCTCAAGCCGCTGACAGCAGTCTGAGCACCCGCAAAAGCCCTTCTGGCAGGCCGTGGATCTGTACAGGAGTGAATACCTGCCCGACATGCACACAGCATGGGTCAGCGCTGTCCATGAGGAGTACAAGAACCGTCCTGTGCGGGCCACACTGGAACTGTCGAAGCTGCACTGTGAGACGGGCCAGTAAAAATGAATCGAGAGTCTGCCTGCGCGGCGCGGCTCAGGTGGGATCGAGGTTATCCGGCCCCAGCTTGAACGGCTGGCCTGCACCGGAATGTCAGACGCAGCAGCGAGGCCACAGTCGTTTCACCACCGCCGGAGTCCGGGGCGGTGATTGCCCGACGCTTCATGCTGGCTCCAGGATTTGCCACCGGGCACCCAACGCCTGGGCCAGCTGTGAGGCGCGTCCCAGGCGCACCTGCCCCGACTCGGTGTCCACCACCAGAGCAGCCTTGCCCCGCAGGCCCGCCGCCGCCGTCAGCGCGTCTGTCCAGGCGTCGGAACCCGGAGTCAACGGCACATTGGCGCGGCCATCGGTAAAGAGAACCAGTTCGGCATGACGCAGACCCGCCAGCATATCGGCAGCCAGGTGAAGGGCGTGGGCGAGGGGCGTGCGTCCCCCAGTCGGCGCGGTGCGAATCGCCTCCTCGGCAGCGGCGTCGTCAGTCGTCCAGTCTAAAGACACGGTCGCCCCGGTGCCGCGGAAGAGAATCAGAGCCGTCTGATCGCGCCGGGTGCGGCCAGCCAGCACCTCCAGCAGCGCTGCTTTCACTGCGCCCATTCGTCCAGAGATGCCCACGCTGCCGCTCGCGTCGGCCACGAACAGCACCCGCCGCCCGCCGTCCTCGGAAACAGGCGTGTGGAGATCCTGGGACGTGATCTGGACGCTGCCGCGCCCCAGGGCCGAGCGCAAGGTGGCTGGAACGTGAAGTTGCGTGGCCTGAGGGTCAGGTACCGCCCGTGTCCCGCCGTTCTGTGGACTGCCCTGCTGATGAGGGCGGCGCAGCACCGGTGGGCTGAGAGTCAGCGGAACAGTGACGGTGGTGGGGGCAAAGATGTGCTCCGGAACACTTGCGCCAGCCGGAGGAGGAGGGGCCGGAGAGGGGTCCGGCGATTCTCCTCCGGCGGGTGGGGGGGAGGGGGTCCGGCCCACACTTTGCCGGTGAAGGAGCGCAAAGGGCGCGACCCGGTGGAGGTCGGCCTCCTCAACCTCAATGCGGTGTTCGAGGGCGGCACAGGCCCGCGCCGCCCGGTGCAGTACCAGATCGGCGCGCAGGCTCCGCACCCCCGCCTGGCTGCTGAGGGTGGTGATGATTTCAAGCAGCGGGTCGGGTACGGTCACCTGCGGGAAACAGTGACGGGCCGACGCCAGCCGCTGCCCCAGCGCCGCTTGTGCCTCCTGCCACTGCTGAGCAAACGCGGTGGGATCAGCCTCAAAAGCCATACGCCGCCGGATAATCTCGGCGCGTTCGGCAGACCCGTGCGGAGCCGAGACGTCGACACACAGCCCGAACCGATCCAGAAATTGAGGACGCAACTGGCCCTCTTCGGGATTCATGCTGCCCACCAGTGCGAAGCGGGCAGATTGCTCGGCACTCAGGGTATCGCGCTGCACCCGCACCACGCCCATGGCTGAGGCGTCCAGCAGCAGGTCGACCAGATGGTCAGGCAGCAGGTTGACCTCATCGATATAGAGCAGGCCACCATCAGCCTGGGCCAGCAGCCCGGATTTGAGGCGGGCCTCACCCCGCAGCGCCGCGTCGAGGTCAAGGGTACCGATTACGCGGTCCTCGGTGGCTCCCAGCGGCAAGTTGACGAAGGGTGCAGGGGCGTCTGAATCTGGCGGAAGTAGCTGCGCCAACCCGCGTGCCGCCGTGCTTTTCGCTGCGCCCCGGTCACCCCGGATCAGCAGGCCGCCCACACTCGGAGCCACCGCCAGCAACGACAACGCAAAGAGCAGTTCTGGCTGATGGGCCACAGCCGCCAGTGGATAATCAGGAGTCATGAATGAGCCTTTCGTACGTGCAGCACATGAACGTCGAATGTCCAGCGGTAGCGCCAGCCATCCTTGACCGCGGTGAGGTACGGCTGTAAAACTTCCAGCACCTCCGCCTCCGGAAGGGGAAGACGGGCCTGAGCCAGCAATGCAGCCGTGTGAGGAAAAGTCAGCTCGCGGACCTCCCCGATCCGGTGAAGCTCCGGCTCCTCGCCCAATGCCTTCAGGGCACGGTGCAGGCTGGGAGCCCGCTGCGGGCGCGGTTGCCCTGCCAGGGTCCGGCGCAGGGTGACGTGTGGACTGCCCAGCCCGTCGTCTTCCAGCACAAACAAGTCGCGGCGGGCCAGACGCAGCAGACCCGTCAGTGCGCCGCGCAAATCGGGCAGGTACGCCAACGACCAAGCGCTCAGAACGGCGTCGTGTGGGGACAGCGTGGGATCACGTAAGGCGTCTCCGAGGGCTTGGCAACGGAGATTCACCTGCGCGGGCGGGTTCTTGCTGCGCAGCACGGCGAGCATCTCGGGCGAGTGATCCAGCGCTGTGACCTGCTGCACCTCACTGGCCAGTGGCAAGGTCAAGCGGCCCGTGCCCGCGCCCACGTCCAGCAGCGAGTGCGCGGGAGCCAGCCGCTCCCGCAGCCACGTCACGGTATTCGGCAGGGACGGCTGGCCCGCGTCGTACCCGGCAGCCTTCTCTCGCCAGAACGCCAGATCGCGTTCAGGTTGCCAGCGCCCCGAGCGCACAGCCCGCACCTGCGCCGCCCACTCATCAAAAACGTCGGTTTGGAGGGTCATCCGCCCACCCGTGCCTGCTCGCCGCGTTCTTCCAGCAGACCTTCACTCTCGGCCAACAGGTTCTGAAGCGCCCCGAGCGTCTCGGGCGCAGCTGCCCACAGGCCGCGTCCCTCGGCTTCCAGCAGGCGCGTGGCGATGGCGTTGAGCGCCCAAGGATTACTTGCCTTCAGGAACTCCTGGTTGACAGGATCAAGCGCGTACGCCTGCGCGACGCCCTCATACATAAAGTCATGGGCAATCTGGGCGGTGGCATCAAAGCCGAAGAGATAATCCACGGTGGCCGTCTGCTCCAGACCGCCCTTGTAGCCGTGTTGACGAATGCCGCTGAGCCATTTGGGATTGACCACCCGTGAGCGGTACACCCGCAGGGCCTCCTCGCCCAGGTCGCGCACGCGGGCACGCTCGGGGTTGGCACTGTCTCCAAAGTAATGTTTGGGTTGCGTGCCAGACAGGCTGCGCACAGACGCGATCATGCCGCCAAAAAACTGAAGGTAATCGTCACTGTCAAAAATATCGTGCTCCCGGTTGTCTTGGTTGTGCAGCACCAGTTGAGTGGCCCCCAGGCGAACGCGGAAGTCTTCGCGGGCGTCGCTGCCCTGCTCCGCAGCCGTATAGGCGTAGCCACCCCAGTTGACGAACGTTCGGGCGAAATCGGCGTCACTCTGCCAGTTGCCCTCGTGAATGAGGTCAAGAATTCCTGCTCCGTATGTGCCCGGCGCACTGCCAAACACGCGGTAGGCCGCCCGCGCCTCCGCCTCCTCGGTGGGCAGATCGGCCAGGCGGTCCCGCAGGTCGGCCAGATAATGCTTGCGGGGAAAGTTCAGCTCCTCCGGCTCCTCGGCGTGCATCGCCTGCGTAAACGCGTCGTCTAGCAGCGTGATCAGGTGCGGAAACGCGTCACGGAAAAACCCGCTGATCCGCACCGTGACGTCAATCCGCGGGCGGCCCAGCTCTTCAAGTGGAATCAGCTGCACGCCCTCCAGGCGGCGGCTCTGTGGATGCCAGACAGGCCGAGTCCCCAGGAGGGCCAGAATCTCGGCCACGTCGTCGCCCTGGGTACGCATATTGCTCGTGCCCCATACGCTGATGGCCACATATTCCGGGTGCTGCCCCGCTTCCTTGTGGTGGCGCTCTAACACCTCATGCGCCAGGTTGCTGCCCACTGTCCACGCTGCCTGCGAGGGCAGTGCCCGTGGATCGACGGCGTAGAAGTTGCGCCCTGTGGGCAGAATGTGCGCTTGCCCACGTGACGGGGCACCGCTGGGGCCAGCGGGAACGAATCGGCCCGCCAGACCGGCGATCAGGTGCGTGATTTCGTCGCTGGTGGCGTCCAGGTTGGGCTTGAGGCGCTGGCAGGCGTAGGTCAGTGTCTCCGCAAGGGTGCCCCTGCCGCTCCGACCGCCCAGGGTCAGGGCCAGCACCTCACCTACGGTGGCGGGGTCGAAGTGCCGTTCCGCCAACAACTGGTAGAGGTGCAGCGCCAGTTCATCCAGCAATTCCAGCGCGTCGCCGTTGGTCTGAACCGGGCGTCCCGCCAACTCGCTCAGGTCGGCGCGGATGTCCAGCCGGGCACCGGGGCGGTCAAGCAATTCCGGGAGGTTGAGATTCAGCACCCCGGCCAGCCCTGCCAGCAGACCCGGAACGCCGACGTTGGCCAATCGGGTCAACGCCCGCAGCATCTCAGGCAGGGCTTCACCCTGCGGAGCCTGACCTAGCGTGTGCAGGCCGCCCCGAATCTGCGCCGCGCCCAGTTCGCACAGGTAGCCGTCAATGTCTTCCAGCAGATGCGCCACATCCGCTCCATTCATTTCACTCAGCGTGACGGGCAACCCCTCCTCCGTAAAAGTTTCATCCCAATCATGCACGTGGTCACCGTGATCACGCCGCAACATGGCTCCCAGATCGGTGCCCAGATCTGCCTGCTGCACCAGCGCCCAGATCTGCCCCTGAAGGAGCGGCAATTTGCTGGGATCAAGGAGTTCCAGTTGGTAGTACTCATCGACCAGCGCCGCCAGCTCGGCCAGTGGGCCGTAGGTGTCTGCCCTCGTCAGCGGCGGCGGCAGGTGATCCAGAATTGTGGCGTGGGCGCGGCGTTTGGCCTGCGTGCCCTCGCCGGGGTCGTTGATCACGAACGGATAGAACAGCGGCAGGTCGCCCAGCAGACTGTCAGGAAAGCAGTGGGCGCTCAGGCCCACGCCCTTGCCGGGCAGCCATTCCAGAGTGCCGTGCTTGCCCACATGCACCAGTGCGTCGGCCCCGAAACCGCCCAGTGCGGCAGGTTCACGCAGCCAGCGGTACAGCGCCGCGTAATGGTGCGTAGGGGGCAAATCAGGGGTGTGATAGATGGCGTCGGGGTCCATCCCGTACCCGCGCGGCGGTTGCAGGGCCACGAATACCTTGCCGAAAGTCATGCCCGCCAGGCACAGGGCGCCGCCGTGAACATAGGCCATACCGGGCGGCGGCCCCCACTGCTGCGTCATGCGCTGGCGCTGATCCTCGGGCCATTCGGCGAACCAACGGGCGTACTGCTCTACCGGAATCTGTGCCGCTGCCTGCGCCAGTTGCTCCAGCGTCATCACAGTCTGGTCGTAGTTGCTGCGCTCGATCAACCCATGCATCAGGGCGTCGGAGGTTTCGGGAAGGTCGCCCACGTCATAGCCCTCGCCGCGCAGGGCACGCAGGATGTGCAGCAGCGACGCCGCCGAATCCAGACCCACCGCGTTGCCCACCTGCGACGCCTTGGCTGCTGAGTTCGTGAAGATGAAGGCCAGCCGCTTGTCCCCGTTGGGTTTGTGCCGCAGCCGGGCCAACCGCACCGCAATTCCGGCCAGGCGTGCGCTGCGCTCCGGGTCAGCCACGAGCCGCCGGGCCTCCCCCGCTTCCTGTTCCTTGAAGGCGAAGGGCACGCCAATGATCCGGCCATCGAATTCCGGCAGGGCCACGTTCATGGCCGTGTCGAGGGGACCAAGGCCGCGCGCGCTCGTGGCCCAGGGGCCGCGTGCACCGCCCAGCGTGAGGCCCTGCACGACCGGCACGCCCAGCCGCATGAAGGCCGATGCGCCGTCATCTTCCCGGCCGGTGTGCGTGCGGGCCTCCGCCATTGCAAAACTGAGGGTCGAGATCACGGCGTCCACCTGACCCTTCAGCAGCGCAAAGGCGTGTGGATCGCTCTGAGCATTCACGTCTTTGAGGCTGGTGGTGAAGACGGGCAGGGCGTCGGCCCCCGCTTCGTCCAGTGCCGCGACCAAGGTGTCCAGAAAGGCCGTGTTGCCGCTCAGGGCGTGTGCGCGGTAGAAGAGGATGCCGACCGCCGGGCGCTGGAGGTCGCGGCGCTGGTGCCAATCGTCCAGCGTCGCTCCTTCGGGCAAGTCGGGGTGATACAGACCGTGCTCGGGGAAAGGTTGCGGCGGCTGTGCGCCGTACCCCGTCAGGCGCAGGGTGTCGGACAAGGAAAGCAGGAGTTCACGGGTGTTCGGCCAACCACTGGCCGCCAGGTAAGTCAGCGCGGTGTCCAGCGTGTGCAGGGGGGCGACACTCAGCCGCGCCAACTCCGGATCAGGTTCGTTGGTGCCGCTGACCACCAGCAGATGCTGACCGATCGCGGCGGCATGTTGCCGCAGGCGCTCACCGCCGGGCAGCCCACTGAACTTGCCATGCACGCGCACCAGGACCACTTCCGCCTGTCCCACTGCGCCGGCCAGCAGGGCCTCCATCTGCGCTTCACTGCGAATACCGCCCAGCGCCACACCGGTAACCGGCCCGAAATCGTCCGGCAACGTTTCCTGCGCGGCCTGAAGATTGAGCAGGTCAGTATCGGCGTGACTGAGGAAGGCAAACCCGGACAGGGGGCGGTCTGAAACCTCGGTCGGGATCCGGTGCCCCACTGCCGGTGCTGAACTGGAGGCGTCCCAAGTGTAGTAGTTGAAGGTGTACTCCAGCAGTTCGGGTGGTGGTGGCAAGTATCCATCTGCCTCCAGCATGGCGCTGATGTACCCGAAGATGGCCCGCACCAGCCAGGGGTCGTTGACCGAGTGGAACCACACGTCATGCCCGTCGAAGACCAGGTGAGCCACGTTGGAGAGGAGGCACGGTCCCAAGCAGCCCGCCCTGGTGAGGTGTATTTGATTGCGCAGCTTGCGCCGCGTCCACTCTTCTGTATAGGTGTCGACAGGAGCTTCGGCGTAACCCCTGTCAGTGCGTCCACAGCAGCAGCCGTGAAAGCAGTAACTCAGGTGCCCGCGCCTGCGCACCACGTTGATGGTGCGGCCATCGGCGCGGACGACCCGTTGGCGCGGCGCACTTGGGCGGCTCATGCGGCCCGCGTGGGCACGCGGCCCAACCGACTCCATACCCGCAGGGCCAGCAGGACGGCAAACAGGACGAAGCCAAGTGGGTTGGCGATTTCGCCCAGGTCTACATCAGCAAGATCGCTCAGGGCAAAGGTCAGTGACAAGACGACCACCATCCAGCCCATCAACTGAGAGGCAACGCGCGCCCGCTGAGGATCGGCCTGCTGACCCCGCTGCAACTGAGATGCGAGCACGCCGTCCACGCCGTCGATCAGCACCATGCCCAGGGTAAAGACCAGCCCCAACACGAGCGGCGGCACATTGTTGCTCAGGGACAACGCCGAGAGCTGCGAACTGGTTTCCATGCCCACCGCCAGCAACAGGCCCATCAGAAAGGGACTGGACGCCAGAAAGGCGCGGCCCGGCGTGAACTGCGCGTGGACATGAGGGGGCGCGGGGCGGAGCAGCCGCCACAGGTTCAGTGCCGCTACTCCCAAAAACAGGTAGGGTGCCAGCCAACCCAGGCTGAACTTTTCGCCCAGACGCCCCACCAGCAGCGCCAGGAGGGTCACGACCAGCCCGTGCCCCAGCCCGAACAGCACCCCGTTCCAGCGGCTGGGCCGCAGCCGTGAAAAGCCGTCGATAGCTGCCAGATGATCGGCGTCCATCCCGTGCCGCAGGCCCAAGATGAATACCAATACCAGCGTCGTCACCATGCTCGGCCCTTCGATCCGTACTCGGTGCCCGGTTGACCGCCGATTCTGGCCTGATAAGCGTGCTTGACAGGCTGAATCTCACTGACTGTATCGGCCAAAGCCACCAGTTCGGGCAGCGCGTCGCGCCCGGTGATCACCACAGTCAGCCGTGGGTCACGGGCACGCAGAACCGCGTTCACCGCAGCCCAGCCGTATTTCAGGGGAGAGGTGAATTCGGCCAGAACGATCAGGTCATGGTCGCCGTTCAGGATGGCCTCTTCTGCCAGTATCCAGCCGTGCGGCGCCAACTCTGCCGAATTCTCAAGGTTTTTGCTGCGCTCTCCAGATTGAGCGCTACCGTGCTTCAGAAACTGAGACAGCTTCGTGTTCAGGCCCCGGCCGTGGGCACGCATCATCAGGCCCAGCGCGGCAGTGGTTTTGCCCTTCCCAGTATTCACAATGATCAGCCCGCGCCGGCCCTTGCTGATCGCTTCGCGTTTCTTGGAGTTGTCGCGCTGTCCGGTCGTGGAATCGGGCATTTCAGTGCCCCTGGGCAGTGGGAGGGACGGCCCAGGGCGAGACAGGGTGAGAAGAGGAACACAACACAGAAGACAGCGCATGACGACTCCAATGGGCAAAGGCGAAAACAGCTGGAACTGGGCCAGCCTGAACAGCCCACTCCAGCCGGGGCCGGAGTGGGCAGAATTCGCGCCAGAACAGCGCCATGACAGACCTCAACTCATTGGTGGCCCTCTAATGGCGAGAGGTGCCCACCAATCACGGTGGGTCTCCCTGAGAGGCATTCGGGCTGACAGAATCCCGTGATACGAGAGATCTGATTACCGTTGCGCAACAGCGCCGGACTGGGTGCATCAGCACCTTCACCGGTCTTCCCCTTGCTCAGGTCAGGTCAGCTTAGCAGAGGCGGCCGTGGGAAAGGAGTTCCGCTCCGGTCAACAACGGACAGCTCAGCCCTTAAAGGACGCAGGCGAAGTATTGACGCACTGGACGGGGAAGACTGAGGTCCGAAGTGCCTCCAAGGTGGTTCCCCCTGAATTCCATCGAGCATGCAGACAAACGGGTCCAAGCCCAGTCGCACAGTGCGGCCGTACAGCGCGAGCAGGGTTTGAGGTCGCGCCAGGGTCATCAAGATGATGGACAGGATTCAGGCCCACAGTTGGACCTGCCAATACACGCCAGCAGTGAGGGCCAATCGAACCACAGTGATTTGGTGGGGTTGTCAAAGAGGAGACGCAGCAACATGATCCGCAGTAGGCTGATTGCCCGTGACCGCAAGCTCTACCGCTGCCGGTTGTTCCTCAGATTCAAGAAAGCGCGACGAGGGCAGGAATTTCTGGCTCTCCATGCCCACATCTCGAATCTTCACCAGTATGTCCGAACCACTGTCCCCACCCACCTTCGAACAGTGGAGGGGTTATAAGAAACGCCCCAGGCGATGGAGGCCTGGGGCGTTCTGGTGGTGGAGATGGGCGGAGTCGAACCGCCGTCCGAAGACCCGTTGCAGTAGTTTCTACGAGCGTAGTCCTTGGTTTAAATCTCAAGTCTCAGACGCGCAAGGACACGCTTCCTTTGACTCCAGCCCCTTTGTTTCGCTTGAGCTTAAGGGCGTCTGCTCAGGCTAGCCATCTATTCGTAAGTTAACAGGACGCCAATGGCCGGGCTTCCTGATCACTGTCTCACTTATGCAGCGAGAGCGTAGGTGGTGCTGTTGTTGTTGCCAGTTAATGGCTTGGTTGATGATTAACGAGGCCCACAACCATCCTCGGCTCGCAACGTCCCGCTCAGTGATCCCCGTCGAAACCGGGTCATCCCCAATAGGGAAACATAGTTTATCACGCAGTCGAAACTCAAATGTAGAAATGATGCATTTGGGGCCGCATGCGTTGCCTCCCTGAGCCTTCTGGGCAAGCCCCATGTTCAGGCGGCGCAGCATAACGTCTGAGCGTCACGATATTGGATCACTTCAAGGTTGAGGGTAAGTCGATTTGGCGCACCTGGAGTTCAGCGCCGATCAGCGGTAGAGGATCAGCCAGACCAGTCCCTCGGCTCTGACGACGGACGCAGTTTGGTCAGCACCGACAGCGTGACGGTGGCGGTCGGGTTTGACCTCGGTCACGGACGGTGAGCGTAGCTTAGCCCAGTTGGGGCAACACAACCGTTCAACCAGCCCCGCCAGGGGCCACCTGAGGGTGAGTCAGTTTTGCACACGTGGAGTTAAGCCCCGATCATAGGAGACACCCCATGACCCAGCGCAAAACATACACCGCCGAATTCAAGCGTTACGGCTGTCCAACTCGCGCAGTCCACCGAAAATATAGCGGGCACCGCCCGCGACCTTGGTATTGGACTCTCTGCCTTAAGAAAGTGGATTAAAGCCGACCAGCACAATGGGGAGTTGGCCTTCCCTGGTCAGGGCCGTCAACTCTTGACACCTGAACAGGAGGAACTCAAACGACTCCGCAAGGAGAATGAAATTTTGCGTCAGGAGCGCGAGATCTTGAAAAAAGCCGCGGCCTGTCTTGGGCAGGACGGCACCCGTATGGGGCCTGCCCACCTCTTTGCCAGAGAGCCACGCGTTGAGATACGTGTTGATCCAACAGTGGCGCACCCAGTACCCGCTCGAAGTCTTGTGGCGGGTGCTGGACGTGTCCAGCAGTGCGTTTTACAGCTGGCAAAGAAGGCCCACCTCACCACACGCTGAGCTTCATGGCGCTGCTGGAGCAGCGCGTCCGTGTGCTGCACGAAGCCAGCAAAGGGCGTTACGGTGCGCCTCGTCTTCAGGCCGATCTGCGAGCTGAAGGACAACCTGTTTCCCGCAAGCGGATTTCGCGCTTGATGCGGGCTGCTGGCCTGCGGGCCAAGGGAAAACGACGATTCGTACGAACGACGGATAGCGAACACACCTGTGCGGTCTGCCCCAATGTGCTCAACCGAAAATTTGCCGTTCAGCACGTCAATATGGTGTGGATTTCTGATCTGACATTATTCCCACCAAAGCGGGTTGGCTCTCTTTGGCCGTCACCCTTGATCTGCATTCACGGGCGGTGGTGGGGTACGCCATGGAGGCCCAGAGGCCAGCGACCCTGCCCTTGACAGCCTTGCGGATGGCCGTGGGCGCAAGGAAACCTTCGCCTGGCCTCCTCCACCACGCAGGGCCGTGGAAGTCAATACGCCAGCAAAATTGTTCAGGCCGAATTGATGCGCATCGGTGCGCAAGGGAGCATGAGCCGGAAGGGCAGTTGCTGGGACAACAGCGTCCTAGAGAGCTTTTTCAGCTCCCTGAAACGGGAGCTGCTAGACACGGCTCCCTTTGAACGCCGAACTGTAGCGCGGCAAGCCATCTTTGAATACATTGAAGTCTTCTACAATCGATGCCGACGCCACTCGACCCTGGACGACTTGACACCATACGAGTTTGAGCGCCAAGCTCAAGTGGCTTAACCAGATGTGCGCAGAACCGATTCAAGCCCACTTCGCAAACGTAAGCATTTAGAGAATTCGTGGGTACGTCTTAGGACAGTCACGGCACAATGGCCGAGATTCCTGAGTCGCTGGTTCCCCGGAGGTATCCATGAATAAACCCGTCCTGTTGTTGCTGGCTCCCTTGAGCCTCGCCCTAGGGAGCGTCGCACTTGCCCTGACCTACCGCTCTGTTGACATCACCTTGAACCACGAGGTCGGCCCTCTCGAAGTCGCGGTGAGTTCCTCTATGAGCCCGGCTCTTGGCTTGGCTCAACCCCCAGTCAAAAATGGTGTGGCCTACGTTTCGGCCAGCCGCGAGGTGGGCTCTTGGCAGGTGGGTCTCAGCCCCAAGCTGCCCTTGAAGCTGCATGTCATCCGCGAGACAGGCAGCAGCCTTCTCAATTTAACTGGACTGCCCGTGACTGGACTCAGTGTGAAGTCTGATGCTGGCCCGCTCATCTTACAACTGCCGTCCACCTCATTTTCAGGCGTGGTCACGCAGGATACGGGCAGTCTTGACATCTATCTCAGGCAGGACACAGGGCTCAAACTGACGGTGCAGAAGTTTGAGACTGGATCTTTACGCTTGGACGGCCGGGAAATCGCGAGCGGGACGAAGTTGACGGGCACCTATCAGAGTGCCAATTATGACCGGGCCAAATTTAAAGTCAGCCTGGTGCTGGAGCATGGCGCGGGGCCGGTGGAAGTCTTTTCACCGGGGATGAAACCCTGAACCAGGGAGCCGTTGATGACCAATAGCGCTCAGTACCCGACACTTTCTAATTTTTCTGTCTGAGACGGCTCCAAGAGTCCAATCAGTTGAAGGGCTTCGACCTCTCCACGCTCGTGGATGCGCGCGAATGTGCGCACCAGGGTACGGAGACCCAAGGTGACCACACTCCAGTTTCGTCGACCGTGCACCTTCACGGTGCATGTTTGGAGAAGACCCACCAGCACGCACCACACATACGCCAGGGTCAGCAGGCAGAGCAGGCGCTCCACGTGATCGTGGAGCGTCATGTGGGTACTTTCCAGCTTGAAGCCCTTGCTTTTCAAAGCCCGGAATAAGCACTCAATGCAAAACCGCTTGCGGTACCCGGCCAGAATACGGCTGGCAGAGCCAGAGGTGCTGGCAACGACGAGCGCCTCCCCATCCTGGGTGTAGGTCAGGACAACATTCATCGGCTGACCGTAGACCTCGGCCCCATCAACCAGGATGCCCTTCATTCCTGGCTGTAGTCCCTGCAGCCAGTCTCGCGCGGGAGAGCCGTCGATGACCGTGTCCTGCCGGAG
>NZ_KB899736.1 GCF_000378445.1 Deinococcus aquatilis DSM 23025
AGTTGCTGTGTGTGATCGGTCTCGCCTATTTGATGCTCCTGAGTGAAGGGACTGCGGTCGTCGCTGTTGGAGCGCGCCGGACGGTGGATACGCACTGGCAGCGGGGACTAAGCTACCTTCACATCGGCTGGCGAGCTGTTCGTCGATCGCTCACGGAAAGAACGCCGCTCTTGGAGAGGCTGCGCCTCTCCTCAAACGTTGATCCCGAACCCTCACGCCGACGAAGTTCCCCACTCCGCTGGCACCTCATCCAAGGCTTCACATGACTTTTGTCGGTCCCCCAAGCAAGTCCGTATAAGACCAGCAAAAGAAGACAAGAACTGGCCCCACTTGCAGGCCAGTTCTTGTCTTTTGGGGGTTATCGCTGAGGCTTCCGCCTTTACATCTTGCGGTCTTCGGCAATCTTGCCGAGGATAAAGAAGGTGGGTGCCCAGTGACCCACGAACAGGCCATCGCGCTCTTTAGTGGCTTCATCCTTGCCGTCTTCAGACTTGCCCTTGAGGTAGTTGGCCGCAGAAACAGCAATGGACGCGAAGCCGAGGACATACAAAAGGTTAGAAATTTTCATGGGATACCTGCTTTTGGAGTGAATAGGCTTGAAACGGTAGGTGAGACAGAAAACGAGACAATGCTGACGCTAGAGCCTGAATCCGACCCGCCCTCAAACGAACACGGCCCAACTCTGGCCCGACTGGGGGAGGCCAAACGTGAGGCGGCACAGCATGTAAAGGCTGCGTGCAGATTGGGTCAGAAATTCTTAAACGCGACAGGAACGGAGTGATACGGATTCCGATCAAACACTGTGCTTTTCGGTGTTCAATTCGAGTGAAACGAGTAGGAAAGAGTACGGGCTACGCGTTGTGGAGGAGTGGCTTGCTCATGCGAGTATCCCGGAAACGGACGCGGTTGACCACGCCACTCCTCTCTGTTCACGACAATGGAGCCGCAAGCGGTGGGATCAAGGTTGTGGTGGAATGAAGCGGAGTCCGTATGGTCGGCTGTCATGTTCCTTCGCCCCGCAAACACTTCTGCCGCTCAGCTTGTGGTTGAGCAGCGCAGGCTTTGGCCCCCGCTATGAAGGCGGGAATATCGCCCCCCACACGGGCCAGCAGCCGCTGAAAATCGGGCACGAGGGAAGCGTAGGCCGCCACCGCCCCCAGCGAGGCATTGTTGACGCCGCGTGCAAACCAACCGTCGTAGCCGCTGTAGCCGCCCCACGAGGTCTTGAGGGTGGCGTACTGGGCCTGCAAACTGTCCAGCACCCGCTGTTTGCCTGCCCGCAATTCCGCTGGTGGTAAGGGCTGGGCGTACAGGCGCTCCAATTCGGTGCGGGTTCGCAGCAACAGGGCTTCAAAGCCCGCTGCCCGCTCCTGTGCCAGCCGGTCTTGCTCGCGCAGTTCGGGCGTGCCGTGGGCGGCCAGCCAGCGCCGCATGCCCTCTTCTTCCAGGGCCGTGGCGTAGGACTCGTTGAAGATGGTGTCGCCCGCCACGTACAGGCTGGGATGAGACAACTCGTGAATGATGGTGCGGATCAGGCTGGCATCGGAGGCGCTGAGCATGCTGGACAGCACCGGATCGCGCAGATACCCCAGCGTACTGTAGGCACTCACGCCGCCCACCGTCACGTCCTCGCCCGCCGCCCGGCGTGATCCTGCATATGCCTGTGCATCGGCCTCACGGAAGTAGCCCCGGTAGCCCACGCAACCCGCCACCGGAAAGCAGGACGTGTACAGGTTGATGCTCAGTTCGGGCGCCCGGAACACGTTCCAGACCACCGCAGGCCGCCCCAGCTCCACATAAGACTGAAAGGAGCCGTGATCGGGCAGGCCCAGCCCTCCTGCACTCTGTTCGCGCACGGCAAAGGCCCGTACCCGGCCCACCAGTTCCAGCTTGCGCCGCGTTTCGGCAGGGGTCTGAGGATCGGCCAACACCGCCGCCACCGGACGCGCCCGCCGCAACAACTCCAGTTGTCCACCCGCCGCCTGAGCCAGGTAACGTACATCGGAACAACCTGCGAGCAAAACGGCCAGCCCAGCAAAAGCCGTCAGCAACAGCCAGCGGGGTCGAACAGAGAAACGGGCCATGACCACCAGTGTAGGCGGCATGACCCGTAGGAAAGGGTAGGTTATCCAGTTTTACTGATTGAACTTACTTGTCGAATTTGCCGTAGCCAGCCGCGCTGCGGCGCTGGGCACCACGGGCGTAATCCATCTGCATCTCCACGGTTTCGTGCTTGCCATCGGTGAAGGTGCTGGAATGAATCCAGTAGTTCAGCTTGTCTTCGCCCAACTGCACCCAGAATTTATGCTCGTCTTCAGGGTCGCGCCAGAACACCACATGCTCAAAACCGTTCTTCTGTGCCCAGGCATCCACATCCGCCAGAACGCGGACTGCCTTGGGGTGAGGCATCTGAAAATCGCTGCCGTCGGACTCGTTGCGGAATTTGATGTCGGCCATATGACCCCTAGCCTAAGCGATAGCCAATGGACTGAGGACATAGATTGACTAAGCGTCTGCTAAGGATCTGCTCAAGCTGCTGTTACCAAAAGATCGTTAGGGCTGACTGGGCCGGTATTTCCCCTCTGGCATTCTCCTCTAAGGCGCCGTGCAGACAGGGGCGCTATGCTGCTTGCAGATGACGCTGGACACCCCCGACCTCCCCCCCATCACCCAGCCGTCCGGCACGTTGAAGGTTGCTACCCTGAACGTGAACGGGCTGCGGAGCGCACTCAGAAAAGGGCTGGCCGATTGGGTCGAGAAGACGGCCCCCGATGTGTTGTTGATTCAGGAAGTACGGGCCGATCCGATGCCGGACGCGCTGCCGGGATACGAGAGCGCCTGGTTTCCGGCACAAAAGCCCGGTTACAGCGGCGTCGCCATCCTCTCGCGCCGTCCGCTGACCGATGTGCGTGTAGGACTGCTGCACGACGCGCTGGATGCCGAAGGGCGGGTACTGAGCGCAGTGGTGGAAGGCGTGCGTTTTGTAAGCGTGTACTTGCCCAGCGGCAGCCGGGGCCTGCGCCAGACCTTCAAGGATGAGGCTTTGGTGGTGTTTCAGAACTGGACAGACGCGCTGTTGGCCGAGGGTACACCGCTGATCATTGGCGGGGATTACAACGTGGCGCACCAGGAAATGGACCTGAAAAACTGGCGCAGCAACCAGAAAAACAGCGGTTTCTTACCCCACGAGCGGGCATGGATGACGGCGCATCTGGCAGGCGGCCTGACCGATACCCACCGCGCCAGCCTGGGCGATCTGCCCGCCTATACGTGGTGGAGCAACCGCTCCGGCGCATTCGACAACGATGTGGGCTGGCGCATCGATTATCTGCTGGCTGCCGGAATAGACGTGCAGGGCGTGCAGGCTGACCGCTTCGCCCGCCTCAGCGATCACGCGCCGATTGTGGGCACGGTGCAGTTGTAAGCCGCAGGCTTGGCCGGATGGGGCGCGGGAGCAGTCCAGCGACCCCCAGTTTTCCCACTTCCCATACGCCCTCAAGTGCTTGATCGGCATTCATAAATTGCCTCTTAACTCTGACCTGAAGTCAGGATCAGCGGCGCGGGCGAGGCCATGTGTTAAACTGAGGACGCTTCCGGGTGGTATGAGGAAAGCGCCCCCGCAATTCCCCCAGGCTCAACAGTGGCCTGATGGCAGCGCGGATGCAGGGCGGCCCCCCGTGACAAGCGATCATCTATCCCCGTGGGCGGCCAGTGCTGACCGGGGCGTACGTGGCAGACAGGGCCAGTAGGCCGGGGCCGCGTGCCCCACACAAAATCAGAACCCACGGGCACAGCAGCTCTAGACCCCAGGTGCGGAATGCCTAAAGTGAACAAGGGGGGTGCGGCGCAGAACGCGACCAGCGTCAGCGCCGACTCCGAACAGACAATGACACCCGACACGGCGCAGGCCACGAAGGGACAGCAAGGCAAGCGCCCGCGCAAGGCGACCACGCCCGCGCAGGCTGCGCCCCAATCGGCGGCAGATGCCGTCAACTCCGATCAGAACAGCAAGCCGAGCAAGAAGAACACCGGAACCAAGCGTGTACCCGCTGCGCCAGAGCAAGAAATTGCAGCAGAAGTGGCGACGCCCGAGGCAGAACCTCTGTTGACGGTTGCCGCAGCGGTTGAACCTCTGCGCGTTGAGCTTCCAAGCGCCGAGCCTGCACAAGCCGCGCCAGCACGCGCCAAACGGGGCCGGAAGGTGCCCGCTGAAGCCGTGACGGAAGTTCAGGCCGAACCAGCGCCGCAGGCTGAGCCTGAACAGGCAGAGATTCAGGCCGAAGCCCCTACAACCGCGCCGCAGCCCAAAGCCCCTGCATCCAGGCGGGGCCGCAAGGCCGCAGTGAATCCAGCACCTACAGAAGCAGCGCCCGCCGAGGCTGAAGCAGTAAGCATTGGAGAAGAAGCCACCGCTACCTCTCCCCTGTCAGAAGCTGCTCTGCCAGAAGTTGCGCCCATCACTGCGTCCACTGAACCCGAACCGGTTGAATCCGAATTGGCTCCAGCCGAAGCCGCTACCTCTGGACTTGCCCCCGAGCTTGTCAGCCCTGCGCCCGCTGCCAAAGCCAAGCGTGGAGGCCGTAAGGCCAGCGCACCCGCCGCAGAAGCGGCACAGGCCCAGACCGCCGAGGCGCAAGCCATCCAGACCGAGCCTGCTCCGGAAGAAGTTCCGGCTGAGATTCCAGCCGAAATTCCGACGGAACCTGTGCCCGTAGAACCCGTTGCTGTCCAACCTGCCGCCAGTAAGTCGGTCCCAGCCAAGCGCCCGCGCAAGGCCAAAGCCGACGCGCCTGCTCTGGTCTTGACGAGCAGCACGGCAGACAGCAACACGGTAGAAACGGCGGTGCTGGAACTGGCCGAAGCGGTCAGCCCCACCCCGACCGACAACGCCACGCCTGCCCCTGTAGAGGCCGAGCCGGTGCTGTTGGAAGTCCCGATTAAGGGAACGGGCAAGCCCCGCAGAGGCCGCAAAGCCGCAGCGGTGGTGGCCGATGCACCCGCCGAGCCACTGCCTCTGACCGAGGTGTTGAGCGGTGTAGAAGCCGTGCCCGTCGAGGTGCCCGCCGAAGCAGCGCAGGAGCCTGAGGTGGCCGAACCCGCCGCCCAGCTTGCCCCTCAGAAGGCCACTCGCCCGAAAGGTAAGGGCCGGGGCAAGCAGACGGGAGCCGCGCCGTCAGAACCTGCGGTAGCCGAACAACCCGCGCAAGTGGAGTCGGAAGAAACTGAGGCTGAATCTAGGTCAGCGGAGACGCAGGCCGACGCGACCGACAGCGCGGAAACGGATAGCGGCGAGGAAAACCAGAATCCTGCCCGTGACATCGTGATCGCGCAGCTTCGGAAGTTGGGGCGGCCCGTGCATGTGCGCGATCTGGAACGCACCTTCACACGCCAGACCATCTCGCGGATTGGTGACTGGCGCAGTCTGGAAGCCCTGCTGGACACCCTCACGGAATCCGGCGAAGTGGTGCGAACCCGCCGCCATACCTACGGCCTGCCCGAAGCCATGAGCCTCGTGCGGGGACGCTTTCAGGCGTCAGCAGCGGGCTTCGGCTTCGTGGTGCCCGACAGTGGCGGCGAAGATTACTACGTGGCCGAGGGCAACACGATGGAAGCCTGGAACGGCGACATCGTGCTGGTGCGGATGGAAGGGCGCGGCGGCAGCAGCAACGGCTACGGCAATGGCAACAGCGGCCCCCGCCGGGGCCAGCGCGGAGACGGCAGCCCGCGTGCCAGCGTGGTCAGAATCGTGCAGCGGGCCTACAAGCAGCTCGTGGGCACGCTAGAATTCCACCACGGCCACCCGATCCTGAAGCCCGACGACCACCGCGCCCGCCACCGGATTCTGGTGCTTCCAGAAGGTCTGGAAGGGCTGGAGCAGGGCGCACGCGTGGTCACGGAGCTGTACTGGCCCGAGCACACCGGAGAGGATGAAGTCTTCGGGCAGATCAAGCGCGTGCTGGGCAACGAGGACGACCCCGAAACCGAAACTGAAGCGGTCATCGTGAAGTTCGGCCTGCGCGGAGAATTTGCGCCGGAAGCCGAAGCTCAGGCCAACGCCATCCCCGCCGAAATTCCCGCAGAGGCGCTGGCTGGCCGCCTCGACCTGCGGAGTTACAACATCTTTACGGTGGATGGCCGCGACGCCAAGGACTTCGACGACGCGATCCATATTCAGCCGACCCCCGAGGGGACGTTTGTGGTGGGCGTGCATATCGCCGACGTAAGCCACTACGTGCCCGAAGGCACGCCGCTGGACGAGGAAGCCTACGCCCGCGCCACCAGCGTGTATCTGCCGGGGCGGGTGCTGCCCATGCTGCCCGAGCACCTCAGCAACGGCGTGTGCAGCCTCGTGCCCTATCAGGACCGCCTCACCATGACGGCGCTGGTGGAACTCTCGGCAGAGGGCGACATTCTGAAGGTGCAGCTTGCGCCCAGCGTGATCAATTCCAAGGCCCGCCTGACCTACGACGAGGTTCAGGCGTATAGCGAGGCCACCGCCACGCTGCCCGAAGCCGCCCGCCAATTGGAAGGCGACCTGCACCTGCTGCTGAAGATCACGACCAAGCTGCGCCAACGCCGCCTGCGCGAAGGCTCGCTGGACTTCAAGATGCGGGAAGTGAAGGTGGACGTGGGGCCGGATGGCCGCATGGAACTGACGCCGATCCGCGAAGAAACCGCACGCGGCATGATCGAAGACCTGATGCTGCTGGCAAACAAGGTCGTCGCGCATTACCTGCTGGAGCGCGAGATTCCGACCCTGTTCCGCATTCACGAGGAACCCACCCTGCAACGCTTTCAGGATGTGACGGCGGCCATCGGGCGACTGGGCTTCTCGTTCCCCGGCGGCGAACCCACCCCACAGGCGTATCAGGCGGTACTCAAGCAGGTGCGCGGCACACCCCGCGAAAGCGTGGTCAATACGCTGCTCCTGCGCTCCATGCAGCAGGCCAAATACGCCGGGGAGAACCTCGGGCACTTTGGACTGGCATTCGCGGAATACCTGCACTTCACCTCGCCCATTCGCCGCTACCCCGACCTGATGGTCCACCGGGCGCTGCGCGGCGTGCTGAACGGCGAACTGAAGGCCGGAAGCCGCGCCGTGGGGCAGTTGCAGGCCAAGCTGCCCGACATGGGCAACCACACCAGCGCCCGCGAACGCACCGCTTCGGAGGCCGAACGCGACCTGACCAAGTACTATCAGGCGAAGTGGGCGCAGGAACATCTGGGCCAGACCTTTGCCGGAAACGTGTCGGGCGTGGTTGCCAGCGGCCTGTTTATCGCGCTGGAGAACGGCGTGGAAGGCAAACTGCACATCAGCAACTTGGATGACGACTATTACGTATTCATCGAAGATGCTGGGATGCTACGCGGACGCAGCCGGGGCCGGAGCTACCGCCTCGGAGACGCCGTCAACGTGACCATCAGCAGCGTCAATCCGCTGGCCCGTCAGACCGACTTTACGCTGCAGAGCAGCACCCCCGACACTCAGGAGAACGACATGGATTCCGAACACAAACCCCGCGCCCGCCGCCGCGATGACCGCGAGCAGGAACGCCGCGAGAAGTTGCAGAGCGTGCCCACCAGTGCGCCGCGCAAATTCACGCTGGATGATCCGGCCCCCGTTCCCGCCGCCTCCTCTGCGCCTGCGCGTCCCAGTGGGCGTGGCCGCTATGAGCGGGGCGAGAGAAGCGAAGGCTCGACCTTTGGCGGGCAGCCGATGAACGGTCCCCGCACAGGTGGCCGCCCCGCCGCGACTTCCGGCAGTCAGGGCGGGCGGCCCCGGCGCGTGATCACGCTGGAGCGCCCCCGCAACGAACACCTGCGCCCTGTGAACATCACCGTGCAGCGCATGTACTTTGGCGACTGGACGCTGGATCACATGCCGCCCGAAGAAAGTCAGGGTGGGCGCAGCAGCGGAGGCCGCAGCTTCGAGCGCAATGACCGTGCCGGAAGCGAGCGCGGTGGACGCGGCTACACCCGTGGCGGCAATGACCGGGGAGCCGTCCAGCGCGTCAATGGCCGCCAGCAGAGCACCCCTCGCCCTCAGCAGGCCGCCGCATCTCAGGCCGCTGCTCCTGCTCAGGCCACGGCGGTGCAGCAATCCGCTGGGCAGACCGCACAGGCTCAGGCGGCCCAGGCCGACGAAGCCAAACGCCGTCGCCGTCGCCGGGGTCGCCGGGGTGGAAACGGTGGGCCAGCATCGGGGTGAAAACCCGGTAGTGGTGAGTGGGTAGGAGTGAGTGGGAAAAGATAAAAACAACCGCCGGGGATGCTTGGCGGTTGTTTTTTTGGGACTGGAATGAGTGAAGCAGCGATCTGTCTAGCGTCAGGGGCTGTAGCGGAGTGCCGTCTACAATAATTAAATTGTCAGAAAAGGTAAGCCCACTTTTGAGATTGCCGCGCTTCAATCTGTCACCCAGCACGAAATTGCTCTCAGGCTCAGTAGCCGCGAAAACTCCAAGGCCCAGTGGCTCTGTTCTTGAAAATTCCTCTGAGCTTATTCTGCGGAATAGATAATAGAGGATCGTTTTCCTTGGGTTTGTTGCTCAGAAGAGGTATTTGAGAGTAGCTGATCTTGGAGAAGAGAAACTCCTCCAAATCCTCCTGAGTCGTCCAGTTGATCTCCCATCCAGGCCAAAATTCCAGCATCACCGCCGTCAAGTTCTCTCTGAGGTACGGCTCGTGGTTGAAATAGGCAATGAACAAACCGTCAACATAGTTATCTAAAGAAAGATCCCAATGATAAACACTGAGAACAATCGATTTTTTATCAAAATTGATGACGTATCCACCGTAATTGCTGTAAAACGTCCCTCCATCAGCAAAGATCTCCAGAGACTTATTGTTGATGGGGCGGGGAAACTGCCAATTTTGCCAGGAGGGAGGGCCGACCTCGGTGAGTCGGCAGAGATATTCCAGATGCACGTCTTCACCATGTGAAAGTCGCGATGGTATCCAAGTTCCTCCATGTCGTTCCGACTCATAAAAACGTTGACCATCAAAAACGTACATGAAATGTGCGTTACTGGGCATCATTTTCTCCGAACTTACTGCACCTGCACAAACAAGTCTAGCCGCTCGCTGAGCGCCGGAATGAGCGAAGCAGCGATCTGTTTAGCGTCAGGGGCTGTAGCGGAGTGTTGTAGACCACTATAAAAGCTCCTTATAAGGTCACTGTAAAATGACGCCGACCTTGACCGCTCTTGCTCAGGTGCTTTTCCCACTGACCACTCCCCCCACCCCGTCCCTCAGCTTTCGTAACTCCGCGCCACACTCGTCAGTACGCTGCGGTACTCATTGGGCGTGATCAGGCCCATCGCCATCGCGTGTCCGGCGGCGTTCAGGCTGTCGGAGGCTAGCACCAGATCCACACCGTCTTTGCGAACTTCGGCCCGCAGTTGGCTCACGCCTTCATCCCGGCCCGCATCGGTCACGTCACGGATGTACACGGCCAAAATCCGTCCGGGGTATTTGCGAACCACTTCGGCATAGATTTCGGGGTCTTTTTCGCCGCTGTCTCCGACCAGAATAAAATTCAGATCGGGAAAACGGGTCAGAATGCGCTCGATCACGCCGTGTTTGTAGCCGCCGTGCCCGCCCAGCAGATCGACTCCCCAGTTCCGCAGAAACATCGGCCCCAGCGGAATGCGGCGGTAATCCAGAAACTGCCACAGCAGATCGAAGAAATTCCACGGACTGCTGGACACATAAAAGATGGGATTGCGTGTTTCGCCGTCGCGGGTGAGTGCGCGGTACAGCGCCCCCACACCCGGAAACGGCAGGCGGGTGCGGGCATTTCCAGTCAGGCTGGTCATCAACATGCGCGGCAGGCTGGTCACGTCCGACTGAATCACGGTGTCGTCAAGGTCGCTGATGATGCCGAAACGGGCGTCAGCCACGACCTGCACGCGGGCGCGGGTGGTCCCCTCACGGCCTTCAATGCTGAGGCTGGCCTCGTGCCAACCATCCGGCAGCGGTGTGGGCGGCGCAAAAACCAGGCTGAAATAACCGTCGTGGTCACTGAGGGCACTGACTGAAAGACCGTTCAGCACGCCAGTGACGCGCACGCCGCCCACCTCCCGCGAGAACAGGCGGCGCAGGATATTGCGGAAATTGCGCCAGCGGGCGTCCCCTTTTTTGGCAGGTGCAAGGGTACGCGGCAGCAACACCCGGCCTGTCAGTTCTGCCTGTTGCGGCGTACCCCAGCCCACATACGGCTGCAAAATCATTTTTCCGCGTGCCCGCCGGGGCTGCACGTATCCGCTGATGGCGTGATCCAGGGCCACCACCGTTCTTTCCAGCACCGGAAGCAGCATCTTGAAGGCCGTTTTGAAGAGGCTGAGCCTCGGCAAGGTGGGCGGGGCAGAGGCGTTCGGGGGCGAACTGGGAGCCGGATTCACCTGCCCAGTGTAGAGGTCGGGCGGGTCAGGTGGTCAGCAGCAGCATTGAGATTTTGTGAACATGATTGCCAGAAGAGGGCCAGCAGAGGCTGTCGGCAGGGGCGGTCTTCGGGTCAACCTCTGGCGGACGGGTGGGCATAGCGCCGCCGAATAATGCGCCGCACCACGAAATCGCCAAAGCCGGGCAGCAACGTATTCAGAATCACAAAAGCGAAGTAGAACTTGGGCACGGTCACTTCGGCACGGGGGCGCTCCAGCACGTCGGCCACGGCGCGGGCCACCACTTCCGGCCCCGGCATCGGCAGGCGGGCCGAAGCGGTCATCTCGCTTTTCACGAAACCGGGCGCGACCAGACTGACCGTGACGCCCGTGCCCTGCAATTCCCTTCGCAGCGCCAGAGAAAACCCGCGCAGGCCGTACTTGCTGGCCGAGTAGATGCCGTTGGTCGCCACCCGCCCCGCCACCGAGCCGATATTCACGATCTGGCCCGCACCGCGCCGCTGCATGTCGGGCAGGGCCAGCCGCGTCAGTTCTATGGGCGATTCCAGATTCACCCGCAGCACGCGCAGGGGGTCGGCATCATCCCACCACCAGCCCTGCTCCACGGTCACGCCTGCGTTGTTGATCAGCACGTCTATCCGGCCAAAATGTGCGGTGGCGGCGGCCAGCAGCGCCCGGCGCGAGGCGTCGTCGGTAACATCGGTGGGCACGGCGATCACGCGAACACCTGTGGGATCAAGTTGGCGGGCCAGCAGGCCCAGTTCATCGGCGCGGCGGGCGGCCAGCACCAGCCGGTGCCCCCGCGCCGCCAGTTCCAGGGCCGTGGCCCGCCCAATCCCGCTGGAAGCGCCCGTCAGAACAATGACCTTGCTGAGATGGGCCGGGGGCATCTGCGCTGCTTTCGCTGTCATGCCGCCATGTTATCCGCGCAGCGGGCTGGGCCTCCAGAACGTAGGCAATGCACAAATGCCGTCTCAGACGAGCATCAGGCCTACGGGGCAGACTGGCAGGATGAAGAATCGCCTGAGAAACCGCCGTGGGGGCCACTTTCGCTCCCTGCTCCTCGGTGGCCTGCTGACAGGTGTGGGCGGACTGTCTTTCGCCGCCCAGTCTGTCACGTCCATTCCTGCACTGCCGCCGCGCAGCACGCCGCCCACCACTCCGGGCCAGCCCAGCACCCTGCCGGAACTCTCGCCCACTCCTGCCCCACTGCCGGAGCTGTCGCCCACCACACCGACCACGCCGCCGCGCACGACCAGTCCAACCTCACCAAATTCCACTACCACGCCCAATTCAGCCAGCCCAACCGCCCGGCCTGGCCTGCCCCGGCCCACCGACCCGCTGTATTCACGGCAATGGAATCTGCGGGCCATCGGCGTGGAAGGCGCGTGGGCACAGCTTCCCGCCGTGGTGTCGCCCGTCACGGTGGCGGTATTGGATACAGGCTTTATTGCTTCGCCGGAACTGCTGGGACGCGTGGTCAACGGCTATGACTTCGTATCGGACGCAGCGCGGGCGGGCGACGGCAACGGGCGCGACGCCGACGCAGCGGGAGCCGGGGCGCTAGCCTACCATGCCGAAGTGGTGGGCAACATCATCGGCGCGGCGCACGATGGGCGCGGCATGGCCGGAATCGCGCCGCGTGTGCGGGTGGTGCAGGTGCGTGTAGCGGGCACCGACGGCATGATTGACCCCCAGGATCTGGCCGATGGCCTGCGCTGGGCGGCGGGCCTGACGGTGGCAGGTGTACCGACCAACCCGAATCCGGCCCGAATTCTGAACCTGAGCCTGTACGCCGACTTCATTCCACTGACCCGCTGTGACCTGCGCGTGCAGGCCGCCGTGGACGCCGTGACCGCACGCGGCGCACTGGTGATCGCTGGAGCCGCCAACGACGGCAAGGATGCCAGCGGCTACTCTCCGGCGGGATGCCGCAACGTATTGACCGTGACCAGCGTGAATGAGGCTGGTGTGCGGCCCAGCTATGCCAACTGGGGGCGGGCGGTGGCTCTGGCCGCTCCGGGCGGTGACGTGGGGCGGGGCATCTTGACCAGCAGTCTCAGTGGCCCAGCAGGCATACGCGAACCCAACGGCACCAGTTTTGCCGCCCCACACGCGGCGGGAGTGGCAGCCCTGCTGCTGGGCGTGCGCCCCAGGCTCTCGCCCGCGCAACTGCGGAGCCTGCTGACCCGCACCGTCACGCCTTTTCCCACTGGCCGCTGCGACCCGGACCCGGCCCGAACCTGCGGCACTGGCACGCTGAACGCCGAAACTGCACTCAAGGCGGCTCTGGCTTCCTCGCTGGGGAAATAATGCGGCGTTGGGAGAGGCGTGCTGAGCGAATGATTCCCGGCTCAGAGCATCACCGAGCACCCATCATCAGCGGAGTTCGTGGATCAGAGCTTTCGGCTGACAGCACTGGTGAAACATAACGCTGATCTGACCTGCCATTCCCCCCTTCTCACCCGGTTTTTGTGCGCCTCATGCGGTCCTGGCGCACCATTGACCCAGACGCCGCACACCCACTTGCTCCGGGGGCGTCTTCAGAATTTGCCCATGTGCCCGGAACGCGCATGGACGACCAAGACGAGGCCGGGAGATGAACGTCCCGGCTTCATTCTGTTGGGTTCTGTTTGACCGGGACGTGTCGCCCACAGTCACCCCCTATGCTGAGAGCATGAGGTTTCTTTCTTGAACGCTCCAGCATGGCGGGTCTGGCTGGTGGTGGCGCTGGTGTGCGGCTGGGGCATCCTGAGCATCCGCTTTGTGCAGCGCCAGGAATGGCCGATGGCAGGCCTGTGCGTGCTGCTGCTGATCACCAACGCCGTGACCCTGTGGCGGCTGACCAAGCACGGAAAGTAGGGTTATACGGATTCTGATTAAACACCGTGCTTTTTGGTGTTTAATTCGAGTGAAACGAGTAGGAAAAGATACGGACTCGGCGTTATGGAGGAGTGGCGTCCTCATGGGCGTCCGTTCACGACGATGCAGCCGCAAGCAGTGCTTCAAGGTTGTGGCGGAATGAAGCGGAGTCCGTATTACGGGCCAGGCGTGCGCCGCTCCAGTCGGTGTCCGGGGGTGCGGTAGGCGCGAATGAGGGCACGGGTGGGCAAGACCACACGCGGCGCTGTCCAGGACTGAGCTGGCTTGTGCAGCGCCCAGCCTCCGCCCAGTGTGACGGCGGCGTGTTCCAGTTGCCCGCCCACGCCGCGCCAGACCAGCAGCGTGCCGGGGTGGTTGTCGTTACCCCCAGACCGGGTATGAGCCGTCAAGAATTCTTCAAACGGTTCGCGCTGCATCCATTCCAGCTCTGCACCCAGCACGCCAGCGGCGGCCATGACCGTGCCAAAACAGTTGGGGCCACTGGCTTCTGCAAAAGTTCCGGCCAAAATGCGGGCACGTGGCAGCAGCTTTTCGGCGGCCTGCTAGACGGTGGGAGGCACCTGCTCACGCTGGCAAGGTTGGGATTCACCAGCCACGGCGCGGGCCACCACAGCGAGCGTCAGCATGGAAGGCCACCACACAAACCGCCCCCGATGAGGCCACAGGTCGGGAAAAGCTTTCGCATGGGGCAGATTGCCGCGCCCATGCTGCACCTGTAGGTGCACCAGACGACGGCGCACAGTCGCGCTTAAGCTGTTCCAGTCTTCTTCGGAAAGCAGGGCCACCCGGTCAGCGGCGTCAGACAGGCTCCAGAGGGCGAAGGTGTCCCGCAGTTCGGGGGTGCGCTGCCAGTCGGCCAGAGCAACGGTGGAGAGGCCCAGCGCCGAAGCCTCTGCTGCTGTCAGAAAGAAGGGCTGCATGGGCGGAGCCAACCAATCGGCCCAGCCTGCCAGCAGGTCCGGCGAAACCGGGATGTTCAAGACCCTCATTTGGCCCCCCTGGTGGGCACGCGCCACACGATGTACACCACGCCCGCCAGCCCCAGCAGCACCCACGTCACCTGCCCCACCAGCACCGGAATACGCGGCAGGCTCAGGCCCACGGCCAGCACGATGCACGCACACGCCACCCATTTGGCCCGCAGCGGCATGCCGCGCCCAGATCGGTAATCGTCCACCAGTTGCCCGATCACCGGGCGAGACAGCAGCCAAGCCTCCCAGCGCGGATCGCCACGGGCGAAGGCGGCGGCAGCCAGCACAAACCAGACGGTACCCGGAAATCCCGGCAGAATCAGGCCCACAAAACCTATTCCGGTCAGGATGAAACCCAGCGCGACCCACAGCGGGCGAATCGGGCGGGGCGGCGTGGACACACGGCAGACTAGCGCAGTGGGTCAGGTCAGGGGGCTGCAATGACCAGAATGCCGTCCTCATCGGCATAGAGTTGATCGCCGGGGTGAATGGTCACACCCGCAAACGTGACGGCCATGCCCGCTTCACCCTGCGCCTCCTTGCCGCTGCGCCGGGGGTGGGCCGCCAATGCCCGAATTCCGATGGGCAGCGCCCCGAGTTCGGCACTGTCGCGCACGCAGCCATAAACGATGGTGCCCGCCCAGCCGTTCTGCACGCCAAATTGCGCCAGCATTCCGCCCAACAGCGCACAGTTCAGGCTGCCGCCACCGTCCACGACCAGCACGCGGCCCAGCCCCGGCGTTTCGAGGGTTGAGCGCACCAGCGGGTTATTTTCCAGCACTCTCAGGGTCACGGCAGGGCCAGAAAAGCGCGACCAGCCGCCGTAGTTTCGGAAGACCGGAGCTAGAATCTGCGCCTCCGGGTGTGCGTCGCTGAGGTCGGTGGTGGCAAAAGTAGCAGGCGAGGGGGTCATGATGGAGCGTACCGGAGAGCGACAGGGCAGAATAAGTACCGACGGGGGAACGCAACTGCGGAGCCTAGAGCCACCGCACGCGACGCCCGCCACGCGAGAGCCTGTGTCTGGTGGAGTGGGTGTCCGGTGAAGCAAACCGCGCCTGGATGAAGAAGCTTCATGCGCTCTTATGGAGGGCTTGACAGGTGTGAAATTAGGCGCACAATGGTCTTGTAACCGATTACAAAAACTCGGCGTGACCAACCTGGGTCACACCCGGCCTCCCCGCGGATGCTTTGCCACACCAACTCTGGCGCTCCCGTTGACTATGTAACCGGTTACGTATTTTCAAGGAGAGCTAAAACATCACCTATGTCTGACGCCCTGATCCGCCCCACCATCGACGATATTGCCCGCGCTTCCGGCGTGAGCAAAGGAACCGTGAGCCGCGTGATCAACGGGCATTCCACCGTGGCCGAGCGCACCCGCGCCCGTGTGCAGGAAGTGATTGCCAGGCTGGAGTACACCCCCGACCCCGCCGCCCGCAACCTGAGCTGGCGCACCGGGCAAACGCTGGGGCTGTCTCTGGACCGCGACGACCCCATGCTCAGCCCCTATCAGGTGTTGTTTCGGCGGGCGCTGGAGGCCCATACCGCGCCGCTTGGCGTGCAGTTGTTGGATCTGCGGGCCGACCTGACCCGTATGGCCCGCCTGCCCAGTGCCGTGCTGATCATGCACGCGGTAGAGGGCGACCCCCGGCTATCTTTCTTGCAGCAGGCGGGCGTGCCTGCCGTGCTGATCGGGCATCATCCGGCATCGTTCTGGGTGGCCCCGGACGATGAAGGCGGCGCACATCTGGCAACCATGCAACTGCTGGAAGCCGGACACCGCCAGTTGGCCTACCTGGGATCTGGCCCCAGTCAGGTGGCCCAGGACCGTCAGCGGGGATTCGAGCGGGCGGCACGAACGGTCGGGGCCGACACTCAACTTCTGGCCGCCGATTTCACGGTGTTGGGCGGCTACCGGGCAGTGCGGCGGGCATGGGAAGCGGGCGTGCGCTTTACGGGTCTGTTTGCCCAGAGCGACGAAAGCGCCATCGGCGCAGTGGCCGCCCTGGAAGACCTGGGCCTCAACATTCCGGGCGACGTGTCCGTCGTGGGCTTCGACGGCCTGCCCGAATTACCGCTGCCCTACGCCCTGACCACCGTTTCTCAAGATATTCCCCGCATTGCCAGCACCGCACTCACGCTTGTTGGGGAGGCCATCTCGGGTGGCATTCCCCGTGGCGAATTTATCCCTGTTCAGCTTATTTCCGGCGCAACGGTTGCGCCTGCCCCCGGAGGGTCATCATGAAGATTCAGAACGCACTCCTGCTCAGCCTCGCCGTCCTCGCCTCCAGCGCCGCCGCCCAGACCACCGTCAAGATCAACGGTTACGGCGGCACCGATCCTGCCGTGGTGGGCGACCTGATCAACAAGTTCGTGAAACCTGCCCTTGCCAAAGACAAGATCACGGTGGTCTACGAGCCGCTGCAAGGCGACTACAACAAGTCTCTGACCACCCTGCTGGCCGCCGGAACCGCTGGCGACGTGTTTTACCTGCCCGCCGAAACCCTCAGCGGCTTTGTGGCAACCGGCAAGGTGCTGCCCCTCAACGGCGTCGTCAGCACCACGCCCTACATCAAGAGCCTGAATACGGCCTTCACGCAGGGCGGCAAGTTGTACGGCATCGCCAAGGATTTCAACACCCTGACGCTGGTCTACAACAAAGACCTCTTTGACGAAGCCAAAGTGGCCTACCCCAGCAACAACGACACCTGGACAGACCTGCAAACCAAGCTGACCACCCTCAAGAAGAATCTGGGCAACGAGTACTACGGCATCTGCCTTCAGCCCAACTTTGACCGCTTCGGTGCGTTCGCCTATGCCACCGGCTGGAACCAGTTCGATGCCAAGGGCAAGACCAATCTGGCCGACCCCCGCTTTGCTGAAGCCTTCAACTTTTACACGGGCCTCGCCAAGAACAAGGTGGGTATCACGCCCAGCGAAGTCTCGGAAGGCTGGACGGGCGGCTGCCTCAAGACCGGTAAGGTGGCTGTTGCCATCGAGGGCGGCTGGGTCGTGAACTTCCTGCGCGACAACGCCCCCAACCTGAAGTTCGGCACGGCACTGATGCCCAAGAACAATAAGACGGCCAAGCGCGGCAACTTCCTGTACACCGTGGGCTGGGCCATCAACTCGGGCACCAAGAACAAGGCCGCCGCGACCAAGGTGCTGAACATCCTGACCAGCCCCGCCGTGCAGCAGTACGTGCTGGAGCAGGGCTTGGCGATTCCCAGCCGCAGCGCCCTGCAAAGCAACGCCTACTTCAAAAAGACCGATGCAGGCGCAGTGAACAGCCGCCTCGTGTTCGACGGCGCTTCCGACGGCAACGTCAAGGCCTTTACCTTCGGGCCTCAGGGTGCCGATTGGAGCAAGCCCATCAACGACGCCCTCGCCGCCGTCCTCAGCGGTCAGAAGAGCAGCGCCGACGCCCTGAAAAAAGCCCAGCAGGACATGAACACCTTCCAGAACCGCTGATCTTTCCCGCCGAGGGTTGATCTGTTCAGAGGGTCGGGAGGCGAGTTGGCCTGCCCCCGGCCCTCTGCCATTGTTTTCCACCGCTGCTGGAGGGCCTATGACCACCACCGATCCCACTGCCAAGCCTCCTTCAATCAGGCCGAAGGCGACCCGATCCAAGCAGAGCCAGACCACCACCACGGCCCTGCTCTTCCTGTCTCCATTTCTGATCACTACGCTGGTGTTCTTCTTCTATGCCTTTGCCCGCGCCATCTATTATTCGTTTACCGATTTCAACCTTTTCAATACGCCCAAACTCATTGGCATCAAGCCTTATGTGGATGTGCTGGCCGATCCATCGTTCCGGCGGGCACTGGCCAACAGCCTGATTTTTGCCATCGTGACCACCACGCTGCAAACCGTGTTCTCGCTGCTGATGGCGGTGGCCCTCAACAACCGGATTCGCGGCATGGCCTTCTTCCGCTCGGCGTGGTACATGCCTTCCATCACGTCCAGCGTGGTCATTACCCTGATTTTTCTGTGGCTGTTTCAGCGCCGGGGCATCGCCAACTACCTGATTACCCAGTGGCAGGCGGCCCAGCCCCTGATTCTGGCCTTTCTGGGCGTGTTGATCGTGGTGCAGGTGGCGCAGGTGCTGTGGGAGAGGTCGCGCAAGCTGCCCGCAGGCTGGTTTGATCCGGCGCTGGCCGCCGTGAGCGCCCTGATTGCCCTCGTGGTGGTCTTCGTACTCAATTCCACCGGAGTCATCGGTCTGCGCGAAGTGGCTCCCTACGACTACCAGTACTTTGCCGACAAGTGGATCAGTATCGGCGGCGTGCGGGTGCTGAGTATTCCGCTGCTGGTGGTCATCATTCAGAACACCTTTACCACCGTGCCCACGCTGATGCTGTTCTTTCTGGCGGGCTTGCAAAGTATTCCCGGCTCTCTGTACGAAGCCGCCGACATCGACGGGGCCACGCCCTATCAGAAACTGATGAACGTGACGGTTCCGATGCTGCGCCCCGTGACCTTTTATGTGGTGACGGTGGGACTGATCGGCACCATGCAGATGTTCGATCAGGTGGCCGTGATCGGCTCGGCGGCCCCGCAGGACACGTTGATTACGCTGGCCTACTACGTGTACACCAATACCTTCAAGAACGGCGCGGCCCCGGTGAACATGGCCTCGGCGGCGGCCATCATTCTGGCCCTGATCATCCTGTCGATGGTCTTTATTCAGCGCAAATTCTTTGTGGCCCCGGAAGCCAACTGAGATGGCCCGCAGCAACTTTTCTTCAGGAAGTTCAGAGAGTTCTGGGCAGGAGGCGGCAGTATGACGGTCATTCAGGCACAGCGCAGGGCGGCGGCTTCGGGCAACGATGCGTGGCTTGCGCGGCGGCGTTGGGCGCGGGCAGGCTGGCTGTACGTGTTCATGCTGGTCATGAGTTTCTTTTTTCTGGGACCATTCCTGATGGGCCTGCTGAGCAGCATGAAGGACAACCCCAACGAGTACCCGCCCAAGCTGGTCATTCCGCAACTGACGGCGCAGTACGTGAGCCGCGCCTACAACCTGGGCGTGCAGGGCGGAAGCAACGGCTGGAACGGTGGCCTGACTCCGGGCCGTCAGGTGGTCTTCGAGGTCTCGGTGCGCTCTCCGGCAGACGCCCCGCAGGACGCGCCCACCGTGAGCCTGTTTCCTTATCAGCCCGTGAGTCTGGTGGCAATTGCCCGCCAGGCACAGGCCAAGGATTACGCCAAGCTGAGTACCGTACAGGTTTCGCAGAGTGGAGACACCAAGATTTACCGCACCACCGTCAGCTACCCCGTGCTGACCGCGCAAACGGGCGAGGTGATCCGCGCCAAGCTGACTACACCCGACAGCGACGTGAAGGCGCAGCTTCCGGGCGGCGAAATCGTGAAGGTGACGCTGGATACGCCCGCCGCACAGGAGAAGCAATACGAACTCAGCGAAACCCAGCAGGTGGAACTGGTCAAGGCAGGCGAGAACTACTATCTGCGCGGGCCGTTGTTCGAGCGCACGCCGATGCAGGTGGACGTACAGCGCGGGCAGACCATCGTGAACAGCACCCTGCCGCCCAGCGATAAGCAGAATTTTGACCGCTCGTTCGCCTTCCGTAACATCACCCCCGGCATTCTGGGCTACACCTTCAACAACTATCGCCGCGCCTTCAACGAAACGATGGACCCCACATCGGGCCGCAGCCTGTTCTTTTCCTGGGTGCTGAATTCGTTCCTGTACGCCTTTCTGCGCGTGGCCGCCGCCATAGTGTTCTGCTCGCTGGCCGGATACGCGCTGGCCCGCATGGAGTTTCCCGGCAAAAACCTGATCTTTCTGGGGGCCGTCCTGTTTGTGCAGATGGTGCCCAGTCAGGTGAATCTGGTCAGCAACTACGTGCTGCTCAAGGATTTGGGCCTGCTGAACATCTGGGGGCTGTGGTTTAACGGCCTCGTGGCGGCGGGCGGCGTCTTTCTGATGAAGCAGTTTTTTGAGGGGATGCCCAAAGAGCTGGAAGAATCGGCCAGCATAGACGGCGCAGGCCCCTTTACGACCTTCTGGAGGGTGATGCTGCCGCAGGCTGGCCCCGCCCTGATCGCCCTCGCCATCACGCAGTTTCAGGGCGCATGGAACGACTTTTTCTGGCCACTGGTGCTGCTGCGCCAGAACACCGACTTCACCCTGACGGTGGGCCTCTCCAGCTTCTCGCAGCTCTACGGCGGGCAGGGCGATTACGGCCTGATTCTGGCGGGCGCGATCTTGTCGGCCATTCCCGTGATCATCGTGTTCATCATTTTCCAGCGGTACTTCGTGGATACAGGCTCC
This sequence comes from Deinococcus aquatilis DSM 23025, assembly GCF_000378445.1. GTDB lineage: Bacteria > Deinococcota > Deinococci > Deinococcales > Deinococcaceae > Deinococcus > Deinococcus aquatilis. The sequence continues at coordinate 20,547 of NZ_KB899736.1, forward strand.
GACAGCGCTGTGAAGGGCTGAGGCTGGGCAACACGACCCCCCCCACCCCCCGGACAACTGCGCTTTTGGTGCTCCACTTGACTGGTACAGCCCGAAGGGAGGGGGGCCGGCAGCGAAGCCGACTGGGGGGTTACGCCCGGAACGTGACCCAGCCCAACAAAGATCAATCCCCCTTCGCCTCTCCCCTCTTGCCAAAACTCAGAACACTCTGCCTCTGTAACCGCTTACAATCTGAACGTTTGAGTTTCCTCCAGCTTCCGCCCTGTCCCGCAGTTTTCCGCTTTCCTTCCCGCCACACGCCGCCCCCAAGGAGCGTCCATGCTCAATACCCGCACTGTTCTCAAAGAAAATGATCTGTATCTCGTGGGAGACCGTCATTACGACATTTCCGAGGGCGAGAGTGGCCTGTACCGCCGCGACACCCGCTTTCTGAGCCGCTACGAATGGCGCCTGGACGGCGAGCGCCCGCAACACCTCCTGCAGCACGAACGCTACCCCTTCTGGCTGCACGAACACAGCGCCAATGCCAACGTGGGCTACACCATGAAAGTGGGCCTTTCCCGCGACCTGACGCTGACGGGCAGCGAAATTCGGGACACCCTGACCGTGACCCGCTATCTGGGTGAAGGCCCGCACACCCTGACGCTGGCGCTGGCCGCCGATTTCGTGGATATGTTCGAGGTGCGCGGCTGGCCCGGCGGCCTCGGAGAACGCATGGTGAGCATTCAGGAGGTGCCTGGCGGGGTGGAATTCAGCTATGTCGCCGGAGACGGGCTGCACAGCCGCGCTCTGGTGCATGTTTCGCCCGCTGCCGCCTGGGACGGCGAGAAGCTGATCTGGCACCTCACGGAAGCCGAGACGCGAATTCAGGTCAGCGTGTTTCCGCTGCAAGGGAGCGAGCAGCCCACCACCGGCGACCCCGCAGCTCTGGCCGCCGAATACGACGCGCTACACGGGGCACTGAACCTCAAACTCTCCGACCCGCTGGATCAACAGGTGCTGGATCAGAGCATCGAAGACCTGCGGAGCCTGTCGTTTCAGACCGATCAGGGCCGCTTTCCGGCGGCGGGCCTGCCGTGGTTCGTGGCTCCGTTTGGCCGCGACAGCCTGATTATCTCCCTGATGGTCAAAGATCATCTGCCCGAATTGGCGCTGACGGTGGCCCGTTACCTCGCAGCGCGGCAGGGCAGCAAGTACGACAGATCGACGTTGGAAGAACCCGGCAAGATCTTGCATGAGGAGCGCATCGGGGAATTGACGCGTATGGGGCACACCCCGCACCGCCCCTACTACGCCACCGCCGACGCCACGCCCCTGTTCGTGTGGCTGGTGGGCGAGCTGAGCGCCGCGCACCCCGACATTGCCCGCGAGTTGCGCCCGCAGTGGGAAGCGGCCCTGAACTGGTGCCTGACCGACGGCGACCCCGATGGAGACGGCCTGATTGAATACACCCCCGACCCCGGCGGGATTACCAACGCCGTCTGGAAAGACAGCGGCGACTCCACCTTTACGGCTGAGGGAGTGGATATCAGCGGGCATGTGGCCGTCGTGGAGGTGCAGGGCTACGCCTACGCCGCCTACCTCGCTGCTGCCCGGATGTACCGCCTGCTGAACGAAGAGGCGGGTGCGGCGGAATGGGAGACCCGCGCCGCCCAACTGCGCGAACGCTTTCACGCGGCTTTCTGGTGGCCCGAGAAAAACTACTACGTGCATGGCCTGAACGGAGATAAACAGCCCCTGAAAGTCCTCGTCAGCAACCCGGCACACACGCTCTGGACGGGCATTGTGCCGCCCGAATTCGCGCCGCAGGTGGCCGCTACAGCGCTGGGCCAGCAACTCTGGAGCGGCTGGGGCATTCGCACGCTGGGCGAGGGCGAAATTCGGTATAACCCGGTGTCCTATCACAACGGCAGCGTGTGGCCGCACGACACCGCCGCAGCCGCGCTGGGCATGCACCGCTACGGCCTGAACGCGCAGGCAGGGCAGGTGGCCCGCGCCCTGTTCGACGTGGCCCGCGCCGCCGACGACCGCCGCCTCAGCGAACTGCTGGCCGGATTTAAGCGCGAGGCCCACACGCCGCCCGTGCCCTATCCCGCCGCCTGCCACCCTCAGGGCTGGGACGCCGCCATTCCCCTGGCGCTGGCGCATCTGCTGGAGCACGTGCAGGAGCAGCAGCCGGGCAAATTGGAAAACGAACTGGCCTGAAGAGGGTGTGGGAAGGGTGTGGTGGCCGATGAAAGTCTGCGCCTGAGGGTTTGTGGCCCCTGGCCCATTCGAGCTGCCCACCCCTGCCAGGTGCCTTCTCACCGTGTGTTCTCTAAACCGCCCCTCACCCATTGCCGGGTGCGGGGCGGCACACTTGAGGAATGCTGGATAACATTCTGAACAGTGTGCGCCGGGGAGCCGAACGCGTGCAGCGCCGGGGCGAGGAAGTCGCTCAGGTGACCAAACTCCGGGTCGAAGTCTTCCAGCTCACGCGGGAGCAAGACGGCCTGTTTGCCCGCCTGGGCCGCTCCTATCATGCCGGGGCCGACGTCAGCGTGCTGGAGAGCGTTCAGGAAGACATCCGCCGCATAGACGACGAGATCAGCGCCCGCGAGCGCCTGATTCAGGAACTGAACACGGCAGCAGCGGAGCCTGTAGAGGGCGGTTCGGTCGTGCGGCAGGAGGCTGGAGCGCAGACCCCGCCCACATACCCGGCAGCCACGGAACCCACCGTTCCAGATGCCATGCCGCGCCCCACCCAGAACGTACAGACCAGTGCAGTGCAGCCCAGCTCGGTTCAGTTCAGCAAGGAGACTCAACCCATGACGCAGTCCGACGACAAGACGACCCTGACCAACCCCAACCCTACCGTCGAGCACAGCGATGAAAAGCTGACCCCCACAGACAAGGCGGCGGGCGTAGGTGACGAGGCTGCCCGAGACAAGCTCTACCGCCGCCCCAACCATCTGGAAGAAGCCGAGAACGCTTCCAAGCATCCCGACCCTCTGGACTTATAAGACCCTTCACTGTTGAGCTTTTCTGAAGACCCTGCGTACAGGCGGCACATTCGCCTCACGCGGGGTCTGTTGTCATGGGCCAATGACCCCAGAAACAAATACATCCAGCGTCGTGGCTATCCGGGGAGCATGGACGGGCGAGGTCGCTGACCCTGCCCGGACGTTTACAGGCACGGTCACCAACTCGGAACTGAGCGGCTTACAGCCCGGAGACGAGGTGAGCGTGGCCTATCAGAGCAGTGGTGGCCGGGTACCGGGAGCCAAAGAGCACGGACGTTATGCCCTCAGTGCACATGGGTATGTCTGGCCCCTGATGAGCTTTGTGACGCGCCCCAATACGGGCGGTGTCCAGCGGGACGACATTCATGAACGTGATTGGCTGGCCGAAGTACTGCCAGTCAAATCCGTATAAGTCCGTCCTACAGGTCCTTGCGGCTGAACCTCCACATGGCGGCCAGCACGGCCAGAATCGCCAGAGCACAGGCCCACAGCACCAGCCCCACCGCAATCGGTTCGCTGCCGAAGATGGGATTTGCGCCCCGCGCCATCTCTCCGAGTTGCAGCACCGCCGCATTCTGGAGGTGATAACTGGCCCCCAGCCACAGCGCATTGGTGGGCATGACAAAATTGGCGACCTTGCCCAGCGTGACCAAGGTGGGGCTGTCGGCAAACGAACCGATGGTACTCAGAATGCCGCCCGCAAAACCCACACCGTACAGCACGAACACGCCGATGCCGTTGGCAAGCGTGCTGAACAGCGTGCTTCCAAGAACCGTGAGGCCCGTGATGACCACGATGGCGAGCAGGATCAGGCCCACAGCGGGCAGCGGCGCAGGCGGAACGAACCCGGTAATGAGATAAATCCCGCCCAACAGGGCCGCACTGACCAGCGCGATATACGACACGTTGACGATAGTAAAGCCCAACCAGCGCCCCAGCACCAGCGCGGCCCGCGTGACCGGGCGGGCGATCACGCTCTGCATCACGCCGTTTTCTACGTCGGCACTGACCGCGCCCACTGTAGACAGCACGGCCATCAGCGACCCCAGAAAAAACACCAGATACATACCGAACGCCGACGCGTACACGATGGGCGCGTTGGCTAAACCGCTGATGCTGCGGCCATCCAGCCCAGCGTCAATGGCGCGTTGATCCAGCGTGCCCTCCAGCCGGAAGATGCCGTAGAGGTAAAAGCCCACGAAGGCCCCAGTCAGCACCAACAGCACGATGACCAGCCGTTTGCGAACAGCCTCGCGCAAAGAAAGTTCTGCGATGAGCAGGGTATTGCGCCCGAACGAAGGCGTCTGGGGCGTAGAAAGAGCTGAATCAGACATGGGCAGCCTCCTGACGCGGCGAAGTGGCTTCGGGCGTATCTTCGATCAGTTCGAGGAACATGGTTTCCAGATCAGGGCGGCGCGGCGTGAGGGCATAGAGCCGCGCCCCGTGAGCATGAACGGCGTTGGCCAGCGCGGGCACATCCTCGCGGCGCTGTACCCACAGTTCTATATCGGCGTGGTCGGCGTTCTGGGTGTCGGTGTGGCGCACCTCGCCAATGCGGGCCAACGCTTCCAGCAGCGGTGGCGTCAGGCGGTCTACCCGCACGCCCACGGGCAGCACATCGCCCATCAGTTCGCGCATACTGCCCTGCCGCAGCACCCGCCCCGCCTTCACGAAGGCCACCCGGTCACACACCTGCTCCACTTCCGACAGCAGGTGAGAATTCAGAAACACCGCCACACCCTGCGCCCGCAGCCCCTCGATGATCTCGCGCACTTCTACGCGCCCAATCGGGTCGAGGGCACTGGTGGGTTCATCCAGAAAGACCAGTTGGGGCCGCGCCAGAATCGCCCCGGCCAGCCCCGCCCGCTGCAACATTCCCTTGGAATAGCCGCCCAGAGACTCTGCGCCGCGCCCGCCGAGGCCCACCGTTTCCAGCACCTGCGGAATGCGGGCGCGGAGTTCGTCGGCCCGCAGGCCCGCCAGCCGTCCGTGAAAACTCAGGAATTCTTCGGCGGTCATCCACGTCTGAAAGCGGAACTGTTCGGGCAGGAATCCCAGCCGGGAACGCACGGCGGGGTCAGAGGGATGGCCGCCCAGTACGCGCACTTCTCCGCCGCTGGGGTGCACCAGCCCCAGCAACATCTTGACGGTGGTGCTTTTGCCCGCACCGTTGGGGCCGAGGAATCCGAACACCTCGCCGGGTTGCACGGTCAGCGTGAGGCCGTCCACAACTGCTCGCCCCCGGTACACCTTCTGAAGTTCCCGCGTTTCTATGGCCGGTAGTGAAGAGGAAGGCCGCTGCGTCATCTGGTCAGCATAGGGCGCGGAAGGGCCGAGCGAGAGCGGCGAAAGTTGCAGACTGGCGGCAGGGGAAAAGAAAACCCGACCTGCTGTGGGGGCAGGCCGGGAAAGGGTGGAAGGCGAACCCCCCCGTTGCTGGCGCAACGCCCCCCCTTAAAGGGGAGGACAAGGGCTGTTGCGCTCCCCTTGAGGGGGGCTGGCGGCAAATCCGACTGGGGGGTCTACACGCGACTTTATCGTCTCAGCGGGTCAGCACAGCTTCGATCTTGCTGTTCACGTCTTCGCTGAGGCGCACTCCGGCGGCCTTCACGGTGTCCTCGATCTGGCTGACCTTGGTGGCCCCAGTAATCACGCTGCTGACGCCGGGTTGACGCAGAATCCACGCCAAGGCGAGTTGTGCCCGCGTGATGCCCAGATCGTCGGCAATGGGTTTCAGGTCGCGCACCTTCTGGATGTTTTCATCGGTCAGGAAGTTCTTGCTCCAGTTCTCGTTCTCGGTCAGGCGTGCGCCTTCGGGCTTGCCTTCATCGTATTTGCCGGTCAGCAGGCCCATCGCCAAAGGACTCCAGACCACGAGGCCCACGCCCGCATCCCCGGTGTAGGGCAGGATTTCTTTTTCCACGCGCTCGCGGCGCAGCATGGAGTATTCGGGCTGCTCGGTCACGGGGGCGTGCAGGCCGTGTGCGCGGGCAAATTCCACAGCCTGAGCAATTCGGGCAGCGGGCCACATGCTGGTTCCCCAGTACATGGCGCGGCCCGAACGCACGACCTGATCGAAGGCCATCACGATTTCTTCCATCGGCACATCGGGGTCGTAGCGGTGGGCAAAATAGATGTCGAGGTAATCGGTGCCCAATCGCTTGAGGCTGCCGTCGATGCTTTCCAGAATGTGCTTGCGGCTGAGGCCCCGGTCATTCACGTCGTCGCTCATGGGCCAGAAGACCTTGCTGGAAATGACCAGCGTGTGCCGGGGCAATTCGCGCAGCACCGCGCCCATCATCTCTTCGGATTTGCCACGGGCGTACACGTCGGCCTGATCGAAGAAATTCACGCCTTCCTCGTACGCCTTCATCACGATGTCGCGCACCAGTTGCGCTTCATTCACGCTGCGGCCATAGGTTTCCCAACCGCCCAACGCCACTTCACTGACTTTCAAGCCACTCTTGCCCAGGTTCCGGTATTCCATGCGGGTACTTTACCGAATAAAGCAGGAGACAGTTTGGGAAACTGGATTGTGGAAAGGTTAACGCCCCTGTTTCCAAGTGTTGGCCCGAAGGCCCTGCGCGGTCTGTTCCGCCGTTTCGGTGAGGCGTCTGGAGCGAGTCGCGGCGGTTTTGGCCTGCGCGATCCACTGCAACAGGGCTTTTTTGGCGCTGGCCGGAAAAGCGTTCCACTGCTCCCATGCGCCGGAAACGCCGTTCAGGGCGGCCTTCAGGTCCTCCGGCACTTCGAGGGCTTCTGAGCTGTCCAGCAACGTCCACGAGCCGTCAGCTTTGGCCGCGTCTATCCGGGCCTGCCCCGCCGCCGTCATCTGGCCTGCCGCCACCAGCCTCTCTATGTGGCCCTTGTTGACGGCGCTCCAGCCGCTGCCCGCCTTGCGGGGCGCAAAGTACAACGCCGAACGCGTGTCGTCCATCTTGCGGGGTTTGCTATCGATCCAGCCGTAACAGAGGGCTTCCTGCACCGCCTCGGCCCAGCTCAGGTTGGGCACCGGTGCGGCCTTTTTGCGAAGAACCAGCCACACGCCCCGCGCCGAAGCGTGGTTCTGGGCCAGCCACGCCCGCCACTCGGCGCGGGTCTCCGGCTCGAACTGTTCGGGCGGGGGCAGGTCTGGGGGCATGAACTCAGGATGACATGAGACTGGGAGGGCACACGCTCAAAGCCTCGGCTTCACCTGCTCCCGGTACCAGTTGCCCCAGTGCGGTTTTCTGCCGTCTATATCGGCCAATCCGTATTCGTCCATCAGAGTCCACGAGGCCAGGGCCGCCCCATCAAATCGGCGTCTGGTGGGGTCGGCAGCCAGCGCCGCGATGCCCCGGCCCACCAGATGCGGCGTTTCGGACTCGGCAAAGTCGGGTTCCTGCTTCACGGCTTCCCGCCAGGTGTCTTCCGTCACGCCAAAGTGGGCCAGCATTTCCTCACTTCGCAGAAATCCGGGCGTGACGCTGAGGCTGGTGATGGCGCGGGGGTCGTCTTTCAGCTCGCTGGCCCAGTTCTGAGCCAGACGCATCACGCCCGTTTTGGCGAGGTCGTAAAAGAAATTGCCCCGGTAATACCAGCCGTCGCCATCAGTAATTTCGGCCACCAATCCACCCGCCCGCAGGAGTGGCAAGCCCGCGTGGGCCGTCAGAATATGCGTCCAGATGGCCCGTTCCAGCATCTGGCGGCCCCGGTGCAGGTCCTGTTCCCAGAACTTTTTGCCCCACTCCATCAGTGATTCACCGCCCCAGATGTCGTTGATCAGGATGTCGAAGCCGCCGTACTCTTCCCATGCCCACTCCATCAGGGTCGCCACCTGTGCTTCGTCGGAATGGTCGCAACGCCGCGCCACGCCCACGCCGCCCGCTGCCGTGACCAGTTCGGCGGTGTCTTCGATGGTTTCGGGTCGGCCCAGATCGCTGGGGCCTGTGCCGTCTAAGTCTGGGCCGTCTGCACTGGGGCGGGTGCTGCGGCCCGTGCAGATCACGGTGGCCCCCAGTGCGCCCAGTTCGGTGGCGATACCGCGCCCAGCGCCGCGTGTGGCTCCGGCAACAAGGGCAACTTTTCCGGTCAGGGGAAGGGATGGAGTGGGCATGGGAAGAGTACAACCCTCGGTGAGTGGTCAGTGGTGAGTGGGAAGTGGGAACAGCGTGGTGGAGGTGAATTCTAGGCGGTGTGGTGGTCTGTCATACAGGAGAAAAATGAGTCGGTGAGCTTCCCCGCTGTAACCTATTGCAACACTTTGAATGCTTGGTGGCCTAACCCCCCCCGTTGCTGACGCAACGCCCCCCCTTAAAGGGGAGGACCAAAGCTGGTGCGCTCCCCTTTAAGGGGGCTGGCTGCGAAGTAGACGGGGGGGTCATGCCTCTGCCAGAACGGTGCTCAGCCCAACAGGGATCAATAAACGCTCCTCTACAGTGCAGTTCTACGAGTCCCACAAGGGCCGAGGGCCACACCCCCCAAACCGTTCCCGCCCAAGTGCGTGTGAGGCCGTCGTCCACGCAGTGGGCGGGCCAATTCCAACATCAAGACGACTGGCGATTCAGCTTCAAACGGACGATCTGGCCGAGTCAAAACGCGACAAGATCACTCCTGCCGAGCGCAGCGCTTCGCTCCCCTGACCCCTTTGGGGGCGGGGGCTGGGGGGTGGGGGAAAACCGTAGCAGCAGGGAAGGAATACAGAAATGAAACCTCTTCAAGCTCAGAGTTCCAGAATCAGCCCGCCCGCCGTCAGGCCCGCCCCGGTGCCCACCATCAACACGGTGTCGCCCTCCCCAGCCCGCCCGGTACTCAGCGCCTGATGCAGCGTGAGGGGCAGGCTCGCGGCGATCACGTTGCCCAGCGTAGGCAGGGTCACTTCTACCCGGTCTTCGGGCCAACCGTAGCGGCGCAGCAGATCCAGCCCCACCTTGCTGGCCTGATGCGGCACCACGCGGGAAATGCCCGCCAAACCGGTGCTGAGGCCCGGGCGCAGGCGCTCCAGAAAGGCGGGAACAACGCGGCTGGCGAGTTTCAGCACGCCGAGGCCCTGCATATCGAACAGGTATTCCTGCGGCTGCACGGCGGCGTTGCGGGGATGGCGCAGGGTGCCGCCGCCCTGAATGCGGGTGTGATCCGCGCCCTCGGGATAGGTTTCGATGCGGGCCGCGTGAAGGCCCTGACCGGGGCGCACCGCCCGCCCCAGCACCACCGCCGCCGCGCCGTCACCGATCAGGAGGGCACTTTCGGGCTGGGCCATGTTCAGGCCCACGCTGCCGCCCTCGGTACTGACGATCAGCACCCGCGCCGCCTGCCCCGAACCGATCAGGAGGGCCGCGTGTTGCAGCGCCAGCAAAAAGCTCAGGCAGGTGCCGTGAATGCTGTAGGCCGCCCGCCCACTGAGGCCCAGTTCGCGGGCCAGCAGCGCCCCACCGTCGGGAATCGGCTGGGCCTGAGAACCGCTGGCATTCAGCAGCACGTCCACATCTTCAAGGGCCAGATTCGCCGCCGCCAGTGCATTCCGGGCCGCCTGTGCCCCCAGCGTCAGCGCCGTTTCTGATCCAGACAGCCAGCGGCGTTCGCGGACCCCGGTGCGGGCCTCGGCAGCCTCGGCAGTCAGGCCACACAGCGCGGCAACCTCGGCGGTGGGCACCACGCGGCTGGGCAACGCCTGCCCCGTGCCCAGAATGCGAATCGGAAGAACGGCGGCAATCGGAATAGTCATGAATTGACCTCGGCAATGGGAGAAGATCCTGCCTCACGGCGGCGCAGCACCCGGCGGCGTTTGGTTCCGGGCGGTGCGGGTAACAGCGGGCCAAAAGTCAGGTGGACGCGCCCAGCATCGGCCCCAGCGCGGGTCAGGGCAGCGGCGACCTCGGCGGCGGCGTGGGCGCGAACCTCGGGCGAATCGGGGTCAAGCAGCAGCCGGAGCGTGTGCGGGGCCGTCTGTTCGGCGCGGTATTCCCGCAACCCCGGCACCCGGTTCAGGGCCGCCCGCACAAAGTCGGGCCAGACCGTGACCAGTGACCCGGAGGGACTGGCAAAAGCCAGCGCGTCGTCCTGCCTTCCCTCTATGCGAATGACGCGCCGCGCCGCACTGCCGCAGGGGCAAGCCGCACCGTCCAGATGCAAAATATCGTCGAGTCGGTGCCGAATCATGGGCTGAACCCGGCGGCGTAAATCGGTGATGATGGGCCGCCAACGCCCGTCTCCCAGCGCCTCCAGATCAAAGTGAACGTGGGCTTCGTTGAGGTGCAGATGCCCGTGTGAGCAGGGCAACGCCAACAGCCCCTCGGTGGCCTGATAGACCTGCACCACCGGGCCAAATCCGGCCTCCAGAGCGGCGCGGTCATCGGGTTCCAGCACCTCGGCCACGCACACCACGCGCTCTGGGCGGGCCACGGCTCCGGCCTCCAGCAGCGCCCGCAGCACGCTGGGCGGCCCCACCAGCAGGGTCGGGTCGGCGGCGCTCAGGGCGGCGGCCAGTTCGGGCACGGGGCGCAGCAGATCCAGAAAAGTAAAACTGATCCGGCGACTCTGCACGCTGCGGTAAAGCCCTCCCTCGGCCCGCAGGAGGAAGGCCACCCTTTGGGGGCGCAGCAGACTGCGGAAAAAAGGCGGCGGGAGCAGATGCCGCAGCACCACGCCCGCCCAGCGCTGGCGCTCGGTGGTACCCACCAGAAACGCGCCCTGTGTGCCGCTGGTGCCGCTGGACAGGCCCACGGTCAGGGGTTGCCCCGCAAAGGCGGAGGGGGCCGCGCCGCGCAACTGGCCGGAAAAATCGCGCTGGTCTTCGGCAGAGCGGGCCAGTGCCAGCACCTCGGCCAGTTTCAGTCCGGCGGTATTCAGGTGGTCGAACTGCGCCATCATCTCGGCTTTGCCCGTGGGCGGCAGGCTGTGCCACTGGCTCAGGCCGAGGCCCGCAGCACGGAACCGGGCCGCCACGGCGGGACTGTACGCGGCCACCCAGCGCAGTTGCTCCCGCGCCAGCCGCTGCTGATGCCGTTCCAGCGCCGCCCGCGTGCGGAAATGCAGACGGCCTTCCGCGAGGGCGTACCAGACGGCAGCGAGGGCATCGTTCATGGCTGGGCCAAACGGCTTTCGGGGAGGTCGTGGCTCACGATCACGCGGGCGCGGGGATGGCGGGCCAGCCAGTCCTGCAACTGCTGGCGGCTGCGGCGCTCCTGCTCCACATCAAAAAAGGCGATGCGGGCCAGTGGATGCACCTCACCGTCCTGTTCGCCTTCGGCCCCTTCTCCTCTGGGCAAACGCAACGCACGCACATTCCACGCGGCGTCGGTTGCCAGCAGCGTCCATTCGGAGCCGTCCTCACCCGCCGCCGCCTCGCGCACGATCAGGGCGATCATGCCGGGGGCGTGACCGGGCACGCGCACCGCCCACACGCTTTCATCGGCAAAAATGTCGGCGGCCTCGGCAAAGGGGGCCAGCCACGCGGGGGCCGGGGCAAAATGCAGCGCGTTCGTGCGGGCCTCGAAATCGGGCGGCAACAGCTCGGGCAGGAAGGCCCGCCGCACCGCCCGCAGTCCCTTCAGGCCGCGCAGGGGCGGATAGGCCGCGCCGTCCAGCACGAACCGCGCCCCCGGAAACGCCCGCAGATCGCCCACATGATCGGCGTGCAGATGAGACACGATCACTGTTTTGATGCTCCGAACATCCAGCCGCATCCGGGCCAGTTGCGCCGCCGCCGTGCCTCCCGCCGCCAACCGAACCGGGGTAATCAGGCCGTACAGCACACCGGGCCAGCGCCGCATCAGCCGGGGCACCTGTGGGCCGTAGCCGGTGTCCAGCAGCACGGGGCCAGAAGGGTGCAGCAGCAGCGCGAATCCCGCCGGGTACGCCTGCACCCGCCACGCCGCCCCCCGTTGCGTCAGGGCGGCCAGATTCAGGCATTCGCCCGCCGCGAGGGGAACGACCCGAACGGTGACTGGACTGAAGGGGAGGGGGCTGGATGGGATTGGGTTGGAGGAAACAGGCTCAGGCATGGGCTACGGCTCCTATCGCTTCCTCTAACCCCTGATCGGGATGTACCACGGGCGCGTACCCCAGGCGCTGGCGGGCGCGGGTCAGGTCGAGGGTCATGCCCCGCGTCAGCAGGCGCACACCGCTGGCTGTGAGGGGCGGTTCCGGGCGGCGGGGGTGCAGCGCGTACACGCCCTCCAGCACGCGGGCCACCGCCTCCAGCACGCGGGGGTTGGCCTGCCGGGTGGGGCGCGGCACGGCCAACGCATCGGCCAGGCGGTCCAGGGTGGCCCAGATAGGAATGGTGACGCCATCGGTGATGTTGAAGAGGCCCGGAGCAGGCCGCAGCAGGGCCAATCTCACCGCCTCAGACACGTTCCGAACGTGCGTCAGTTCGGTGTGAACCTCTCCCCTGCCGTCCAGCCGGGGCAGGCGACCCGCCCGCAACGCCAGCGCCAGCCGGGGCAAAATGCTGGTGTCGCCGGGGCCGTAGATACCGCGTGGACGCAGCAGAGTCGCTTCGGGATACGCGGCCTGCACTTCCAGTTCGGCCAGATATTTGCTGCGGGCATATAAAGAGTCGAAGTGTGGAGACTGGGGTGGGCCAAGCGGGGTACTTTCCGGGATGTTGTGCGTGAGGCCGGTGGCGTTGTATACGCTGGGCGTGCTGATGTGCACCAGCCGCACGCCCGCCCCGGCACAGGCCCGCGCCACTGCCGCGCTGACCTCCACATTGTCGGCATAAAAGTCGGCCCAGCGGCCCCACAGCGTCGAGCGGGCCGCCGAATGCACCACGGCGTCGGCCCCGGCGATCAGCCCGGTCAGCCCTGCGGCGTCCCGCAACTCCAGCGCCGCGAAACGCACGCCAGCTTCTCCAAGGGCCGAACCCCGCACGGCGTCCCGCCCCACGCCCACCACCTCATGACCGGACGCGGCCAGCTCGCGGGCGACCACACCACCCAAAAAGCCTGTTGCCCCCGTGACCAATACCCGCATAGGTGCAGGGTAGCTCAACTGGGGTGCAGCGCTCGGAGATGGGGACGCGGATCAGTGAGCGGCCTGTTGGTCAAACTCCCGTTTGTTAAACTGAAGCATGACCCGACCCGCCGACGCCACCACCAGCGGCAGGGCGTACACCGCCCCCGGCATCACCGTGTATTACGACGCCGTGCGCTGCCGCCATGTCGCCAACTGCGTGCGTGGACTGCCGCAGGTGTTCGATCCGCAGGCCCGCCCCTGGATTCAGCCTGCCCACGCCGAGGCCGAAGCGGTGGCCGCTGTGGTCAGAACCTGCCCCACCGGAGCGCTGCATTACGTGCTGGAGGCTGGCCCCGCCGAGACGCCCGACCCAACCACCACCATTTCTCCGTTGCCGGACGGCCCCCTGATCGTGCGCGGCGACCTGACCCTGATCACCCCTCAAGGCCTCGTGCGGGAAGTTCGCGCCGCCCTGTGCCGTTGCGGTGGCAGCAGCCACAAACCGTATTGCGACGGTACACACGACAAAATCGGCTGGAAGAGTGACGTTCAGCCCAGCAGTGAAAGCTGAAGTAAGCCCAAAGATTCACGGCCCCGGCCCCGCCGCGCCCCGTACACTGCCGTATGACCGCAACTCCGAAACTGCATATTCCTGACCTGATCCAGAAAAAACGCGACGGTCAAGAGCACTCCCGCACAGAACTGGAAGCGATGGTGCTGGGCTACACACGGGGCGACGTGCCTGATTATCAGGTGGCGGCGTGGCTGATGGCGGTGTACCTGAAGGGCATGACCCCACAGGAAACCGCCGACCTGACCCTGGTGATGGCGGCCAGCGGCGACCAGATGGAACTGGGCGACCTGCCGAACACCGTAGACAAGCACTCCACGGGCGGCGTGGGCGACAAGACCAGCCTGATCCTGACGCCGATGCTGGCCGCGCTGGGCCTCACAGTGGCCAAGATGAGCGGGCGCGGACTGGCCCACACGGGCGGCACCATAGACAAACTGGAAAGCATTCCGGGCTGGACTTCGGAACTGGATGAAGCCCACTTTCTGACGCAGGCTCGTACGATTGGACTGGCCTTGGTGGGCCAGAGCAAAGACCTCGCCCCCGCTGACGGCAAGCTGTACGCCCTGCGCGACGTGACTGCCACCGTGGACTGCCTGCCCCTGATCGCCAGTTCGATCATGAGCAAAAAGCTGGCCTCGGGCGCACATACGGTGGTGCTGGACGTGAAGGTAGGCGCGGGCGCATTTATGAAAACGCTGGCCGATGGACGCGGGCTGGCGCGGGCGATGGTGGACATCGGCAACCGGGCCGGGCGGCAGGTGCGGGCCGTACTGACCGACATGGACGCGCCGCTGGGATTCATGGCGGGCAACAGTCTGGAAGTGCTGGAAGCGCTGGACACCCTGCGCGGTCACGGCCCCCACGACCTGACCGAACTGTGCGTATCGCTGGCGGTGGAGGCATTGGCGGCGCAGGGCGAAGACGAGCAGCAGGCCGAGGCCCGCGCCCGCGCCACCCTGCAAGACGGCTCCGCGCTCGCCAAATTCCGGGCCTTTATCGGGGGACAGGGCGGCGACCCCACCTACGTGGACGATCCCCAAAAGTTTGATGTGGCCCCCGGCAGAGAGGACATTCTGGCGACCAGCAGCGGCTTTGTGGGCAGCATCGACGCCCTGAGCGTAGGCCGCGCCGTGCTGGTGCTGGGCGGCGGGCGTGAGCGCAAAGGTGAGGCCATCGATCACGGCGTGGGCGTGGAGTTGCTGAAGAAACCCGGCGACGCGGTACAGGCCGGAGAGGCAGTGCTGCGCCTGTATCACCGGGATGGACGGGGGCTGGAGGTGGCCCGCACATTGCTGACCGCCGGACTAACCTTGCAGGCCGCCGCACCCGCACCCGAAGACCTGATCCTTGACCGCGTGAACTGATCTCCGTTTTTAACGTGAACTTTATCGCAATCCTCCCCCGGCCTCTTCTGCTGGCCGGGGTGTTACCTTGCTTGATATGCGTACCATTGTCCTGATTGTCATTGTGGTGGTGTTGATGCTGTTCGGCATCCTCAATATCAATGCTCTGACCTTTCCCCACACCCTCAGCCTGGGCTTCGTGACCTATACGGGCGTGCCACTGGGATTGATTTTGCTGCTGCTGGGGCTGGTGCTTGCCCTGGTGTTCTATTTCTGGGCAGGCGTGACCGGGCTGCGGGCACAGGCCGACAGCGCCAAATTGCTGCGCGATATGGAAGGCCTGCGTGTCAGCCTCGACAGTCAGGAAGGCAGCCGCTTCGCGCAGTTGCAGACGCACCTCGATCAGCGCCTCTCCCTGCTGGAGACGCAGGTGCAGGCTCCCAAAGCGCTGGGACTGGGGAAAGAACTCAGCCCTTCCGATCTGGCGGCCACCAACGCCCGAATCGACGCTCTGCAACGCGACCTGAATCTGCAACTGGCACAACTCGACGATTACCTGAAACGCAAACTGGGCTGAGCAGCAGGAAAAACAAAGGCAGGACGGGCTTCCACTCTCTGGCCCGTCCTGCCTGTTTGTGGCGCAGCTACTTGGAGATGATGCCGCCTATGTCCAGCACCCAGGCCACCACATTTCCATTTTGACTGCGGGCCGCGCTGCCGTCTGTCAGAACATCGAAGAGGGCCGCACACTGGTTTTCCAGGCCGCAATCACTTCGGCGCTCTGATCTATGTTCAGCGCCAGCGATTCTTCAAAAATCACCAGCTTCTGTGAGGGCGGCGCAGGGGTATAGCCTGCCGCGACCATCCGGCTGGCAGGCGTGCTTTCCCCTGCACCGATATGATCGATCAGGTTCTTGGAGGCCATGTAGGCCGCATGCCCACTGGCAGCAGCATGCAGATGCCCTTCAAAAATGAAGGGAGCGCGGGCCGGAAACGTGACCGTGCCCCCCGAAGCAGCCGGGCAGACGCCTCCGCGTGCGCGTTCGGCATTGATGGCTGCCAGCATCTGGGCTTCGGCAGCCGATTGGGGCGCAGAGGCGAGGGGCACCCGTACAGGAACAAAGTTATCGGAGTAATAGCTGAAATTCTTTCCGTTATCCGGATCGGTCACGTTGACCTGCACACCGGGCGGCGGCGGGGGCGGTAGGTCGCTGGGGCAGGCAGTCAGAATAGCGCAGAGGGCGGCCAAAGCAACAGACAGGCGAAGAAATGCAGTCGGCATGATGGAATCTCCAGAATGAGAATGAATTGTCAATTGGATCTGAAACGCCTTTATGGTAACGGCTGTGCCCGATCTTTCTGACTCAATGTCTTGTACACCCGATCAGGGGGATCAAGTCTTGCCGGGAACCTGTACCTGTGTTGCGGGTGTCTTTCTATCTGCCCCAGCCTCACCTGATCTGTATTAGCCTCAGCGCATGACTCTTCATTCTCCCAGTGCTGCTCAGCTCACTGTCCCTGGCGCGTATCCCGGCCTGCACCTGCAACTGCATGAGGGCGGCATTCTGGAAGTGGTGCTGCAAAACGACCGCACCCTGAACAGCGTGAACGCCGCCGCCCACCGCGCCCTCACGGTGGTCTGGCGCGATATAGACGCCGCCGAGGGTGTGCGCTGCGTGCTGATCCGGGGCGAGGGACGCGGCTTTTCTTCGGGGGGCGATTTTGAACTGATCGAAGAAATGGCCTCCGACTTCACGGCGCTGGCCCGCGTCTGGCGAGAAGCCCGCGACCTCGTATACAACGTGATCAACTGCGGAAAACCTGTGGTCAGCGCCATTCACGGCCCCTGCGTGGGCGCTGGGCTGGCTGTGGCCCTGCTGGCCGACGTGAGTGTGGCCGCCAAAACAGCGAGGCTGCTGGACGGCCATGTGCGCCTGGGTGTGGCGGCAGGCGACCACGCGGCGATCATCTGGCCGCTGCTGTGCGGGCTGAACAAAGCCAAATACCACCTGATGACCGGAGAACCCGTCTCGGGCGAGGAAGCCGAGCGCATCGGGCTGGTCAGCCTGTGCGTACCCGACGACGAACTGCTGGACCGCGCCTGGAAGGTGGCCCGCCAGTTGGCGGCAGGCAGTCCCACCGCCGTACGCTGGACCAAATACGCCCTGAACAACTGGCTCCGTGCCGCAGGCCCGACCTTCGACGCCAGCCTCGCGCTGGAGTTCCTGGGTTTTACTGGCCCCGACGTGCGCGAGGGCCTCGCCAGCCTCCGCGAAAAGCGGGAGCCGAAATTTGCAGAAGACGCGCCAATTTAGAGCAGTTGACCACAGGAGGCCGTCATGGGCACAACTGCTCTGCTGGACCGTAGCGTGAATATGAATAATTGAGCTGATAGACGGCCTAAAGAACCCGCCCAGGTCTGTGTGATACGGCGTGAAAGTGACTTTGGGAAACTGGGGGGTTCGCCCCTTACAGGTGACCTCTGCCCCCAAATCGTCCCTCTACCTCGTGGAAGAGCAGACGACCAGCAGGTACGGACTCTCTTTCATGCCGTATCAGACGCCCAATCTTGGCCTCTCTTCAGCTCAGGAAGCCCCGATCTCCACCCTTCCTCCCGTGCGGGCCGAGGCGAAGAGGGCGTCCAGCACGCGGGCATGGGCCACAGCGTCGCTGGGCGGATAGAGGGCCGCTTCCTGCCCCAATGCCACCCGCTGGAAATGGGCGACCATGCCCGCGTAGGCATTGAATGGCCCAAAGGTTTCCTGCCGTGACCCGGCGGCATTGGTGATGGTGAATGCACCGGGATGATCGGTGTTGCTGTGGAATACCCCCGACATCTCCAACGTGCCCCGCGTGCCGATCACGGTGAGCCGCTGGGTGGCCGTGTCTCCCCAATCGAAGGCACAGTCGATGCTTGCCAGAGCCTGCGGGTAATCCAGAACGGCGCTCAGGCCCACATCGACGCCCGACGCGGCCCCGCCTTCTGTCCAGCGGGCGCGGGCGCTCACGGCCTGGGGTTCGCCCAGCAGCAGACGCATCAGGTTGACCGTGTAGGTGCCCACGTCAAACAGTGCGCCGCCGCCCTTGCTGGCCTCCCAGCGGAAGTCGTCGGGGTTGGTCAGGGGAAAACCGAACGCGCCCCGGTAAGACCGGATCTCGCCCAGTTCTCCGCCGCGCACCAACTCCACGATGCGCTCTACATGCGGCTGAAAGCGGTAAGCGAAGGCTTCCAGCAGTACCCGGCCCGCTGCCTGCGCCTCGCGTTCCAGTTCGGCGGCCTCCTGCGCGTTCAGGGTAAACGGCTTTTCGGTCAGGGCATGCTTTCCAGCCCGCAGGGTGTCGCGGGTCAGGGGCAGGTGCAGGTCGTTGGGCAGCGGGTTGTAGATGGCGTCCACATCGGAGGCGATGGCCTCGGCATAGCTGCCCACCACCGGAATGTTCCACTCGGCGGCAAAAGCCCGCGCCCGCTCGGAGTTCGGCTCGCGCACGCCCAGAAAGGTCACTTCTCCGCCCGCTGCCCGAATGGCCGGAATCAGTGCCCGCGCAATCCGCGCCGCGCCCAAGATGCCCCAGCGTAAGCCCGCCCCAGTAGATGTCATGCCCCTAGAGTAAAGGAGCGTGGATTGTAGAACGTGGATTGTGGTTTAGCTTTTCCCACGGTCTATGCTCCACACTCGCTCTTTTCCTACCCCCCACACCCTCTTTACCGTTTGCTCAGCAGATACGCCTTGGGATGATGCCCCCCGCTGTAGGCCTGAAACAGTTCTCGGGCGTACCACTCGGTACTGTCTTCGAGTAAGCCCTGAAACAGTTTGATTTCGTGCGTGATCACAGCAAGGCGTCCCTGGCGGCTCAGCAGGCGGTACATCTCCTTCAGGAAGGCCGGATAGAGCACCTCGTTACCGCCGTGCGTGCCGATGGCGTCGCCCCACGGCAGGTCGGCCAGAATCAGGTCGAAGGAACGGTCTGGCAGGCCCGTGCTGAGGGCGTCCACGCAGGCCACCTCTATTTCACGCTTGGCAGCCTTGAGGTTGCGCTGGGCACATTCCACAGCGGCGGGGTCGATGTCTACGCCCACCATCGCCGCCGCTGGCCCCATCAGGGCGCGTTCGATCAGCAGGGTTCCGCTGCCGCTCATGGGGTTAAAAATCCGGTCTTCGTCGCGCTGTCCGGCCAGTTTCAGAAGGGCGTAGGCCAGCGTTGCATTCAGGCCGCCGTTCATGTTGCATACACGCCACGCCCGCGCCGACAGGGGCCGGGGCGTCATGCGGGCCAGCACTTCCCAGCCTTCGCCATGTTCTTCGGGCCGGAACCTCAGCAGCAATTCGCCTTCCTCGGCGTGGTGCGGCAGGTCGATCAGTCCTTCGAGTTCGGAGGCAAGGCGCTGCATCACGCTGGATTCCTTGCCCGCCGCGCCCAGCCGGAAGGATTTATGACCGCCCACCCGCGCCACTTCTGCCACAAAGGTCGCCAACTCGCTGAGCTGCTGGTTGCCCAGAAACCCGCGTGGGCGCGGCACATCCCAGGCCTTGACGCGGTACACGGCCACCACCGATTTCAGGCGGTTCAGGCGCTCCATATCGCCGGGATACCAGAAACGCAGTCCCCGAATATCGCGGGCCAACGGCACATCGGCCAGTTCGTTTTCAGCGATGGCCTCCAGCCCCGGCAACACGTCCAGCACGTATTCGTGCGCGGGCTGCCGCTCCCGGAAATCGCCTTTGGGTTTGCTGGCCTTGCGCTTGAAGGGCGAATTGGGATCAGAGCGACCATTGGGGCGGAAAGGGGTTCGGGAGGGGCGCGGCATAGCAGAGCAGTATAGCCCGCCGGGATGCTGGGGCGGCTTAGGCCACAGTACCGATGCGGGAGGGCATGGCGCGTGACAGGCTGTCTCCATGACTGCTCCCGTGTACTTTTACCGCACTGCACATCCCTTTTCCAACTTTCATCCCAGCGTGTTCAGCGCCGATGGCCTGACCTACCACACCGCCGAACAGTACCTGATGGCCCGCAAAGCCGAATGTTTTGGCGACAAGGTGCGCCTGGACGCGATTCTGGCCGCGCCCACGCCCGAAGAGTGCAAACGCCTGGGCCGTCTGGTCACGCCCTACGACAACGCGGTCTGGGAAGAAAAGCGCTTTGAGGTGGCGCTGGACATGCTGCGGCTGAAATTCGGCCAGAATGCCAAACTCCGCGCCGTGCTGCTCGAAACTGGCGACGCGCCGCTGGTGGAAGCCTCGCCGTCAGACCGCATCTGGGGCATCGGCTACCGCGAAGCAGACGCCGAAGCCAACCGCGCCCGCTGGGGCCAGAATCTGCTGGGGCTGGCGCTGGAGCAGGTGCGGGGGGAATTGCAGGAGGCCGAAACGTTGGCGGCGCAGTCGTAGGGGGCACAGTGAACAGAACCGCGCCCCAGTCGGATTGACCTGAGGCGCGGCGGATGGCAGAAAATAGAAAAGAGTCGGCGTTTAGAGTTTCTGGCTCAGAACTGCTGGCCTCAATCCCTCAGTTCCCCGGCTTGAAATCCTTGTACTGCTCGCGCATTTCGCGTTTCAGGAATTTGCCGGTGGCCCCAATCGGAATGCTTTCGGCAGTGATGGTGGCGTCAGGCAGCCAGAACTTGGCAAACTTGGGCGCGATAAAGTCGATGATTTCTTCGTGGGTGACGCTTTTTCCGGGCTGAGTCACGACCACGGCCAGCGGGCGTTCATCCCATTTGGGATCGTCCATGGCAATCACGGCGCACTGGGCCACGGCGGGGTGGGCCATGATCGCGTTTTCCAGATCCACGGAGCTGATCCACTCGCCGCCCGACTTGATCAGGTCTTTGGAGCGGTCCTGAATGTGCATGTAGCCGCGTGAATCCAGCGTGGCAATATCGCCCGTATCGAACCACAGGTTGCCGTCCAGCTCAAAGAAATTGCTCTGGCCCTCGCCCTTGAAGTAGGAATTGGCGATCCACGGCCCACGGGCGATCAGGCGGCCCATCGTTTTGCCGTCGTGGGGCAAGCGCTCGCCCTCTTCCGACAGCAGATCCAGCCAGACCAGTGGCACGGCGCGGCCCTGCTTGGCCCGCAGCGCAAAGCCCTCGTCGCTGGTGGGGTCTACCCCGGCAGGAACGCCGCTGGCCGTGCCCAGTGGGTGGGTTTCGGTCATGCCCCACGCGTGCAGCATGGTCAGGTGGTGGCGATCCGAGAAGGCCCGCAGCAGGCTTTCGGGCGCGGCGCTGCCCCCCACGATCAGGCGCTCCAGCGCGTGCAGGTCGTAGGGCTGGCCCTCAGCTCTGGCCCGGTCCAGTTCTCCCAGCAGGCCCATCCAGATGGTCGGCACGCCCGCTGTGATGGTCACGGCCTCGTTTTGCAGCAGGCCGGCCAGGGTGCGGCCATCGCTGAAGGCCCCCGCAAACACCTGTTTTGCGCCGTACATGGCACAGGTGTAGGGCAGGCCCCACGCATTCACATGGAACATCGGCACAATCGGCATCACGCTGTCGGCTTCGCCCACGTTCAGGCCGTCTTTGGGGGCACTGACCAGCGAGTGCAGCACCGTGGAGCGGTGGGTATACAGCACGCCTTTGGGGTTTCCGGTGGTGCCGCTGGTGTAGCACATGGCCGCCGCATCGGTTTCGGCAATCTGTGGGTAGCGGGCCAGAGGTTCCTGAGCCATCACAAAGGTGTCGTAGTCGGACACGCCGGGAAGTGGGATGGGCGCGGGCGTTGGCCCCAGCACGTAAATCTGCTCCAGCAGCGGGCAGGCGGCCTTCAGTGCCGGAATCATGGCTGCAAAAATGTTCTCGATCAGCAGCACGCGGTCTTCGGCATGGTTCAGAATCCAGGCGATCTGCTCGGGATGCAGGCGAATATTCACCGTATGCACCACCAATCCGGCGCTGGGCACGCCCAGATAGGCTTCCAGGTGCCGGAAGGAATTGACGGCCAGCGTCGCCACCCGGTCTCCGGGCTTCAGACCGAGGCCCAGCAGACCTGCACCCAGACGCAGCGCACGGTCAGCCACCGCGCCGTAAGTGGTGCTGTGACGGTGGGGAATCGGCTGTCCAGCTTCGTCGCGGCCAGCCACCAGCAGACTGACGACCTCGCGGGCGGCGTAGGTGGTGCGTGCCCGTTCCAGAATGAAGGGGACAGTCAGCGGTACATCCATCATATTGCCTTGCATGGGTGGCCTCCGGGGCAGGTGGCCGCGCTGCACACAGCAGGCAGGCCAAAGAGGGGTGCAAAAGAATGAAAGAACGACAGGTTCGCTCTGGGCTCCATTCTTGGGGAACAACTGCGTATGAAGGCATTCTAGCGGGAAACCGGGAAATTGAACCGGGTTCAGAGTGACAGGCAGCCGAATCGGGGCCAAAATCCAGAACGCCCGCAGGAACACCCCGCACCCAGCGCCGGAATTCAGAGGTTGATCCGAAGGTCAGTCGTCGAACTCGGCCTCGGCGGGCGCGTTGTGCTGAATGCCCATCAGATACAGTTCCAGAATCTGCACGGCGGCGGCCTCGTCTTCATCGGCTGCGCCCAGCGCCCGCGCCCGCTGCGTGGTAAAGCGCTCATCCTGATAGGCCACCGTGTAACCCTGCTCCTGCAAAATTCGCCCAAAGGCCCGCACCCGGTCCAGCGCAGCATTGTGCCCCCCATCGGCGTCCAGCGGCAGCCCCAGCAACAGCAGCCCCGCCCCCGATTCCTTGACGCGCAGGCGCACCGCTTTCAGGTCGAGGGGTAGGCGTTTGCGGTCTATGCTGCCGCGCCCGAAAGCCAACCCCCCGGCACTGACCGCAAAGCCGATGCGCCGCTTGCTGACATCAAGTGCGAGAACGGTGGATGGGGCAGGTTGGGTCATGGGGGGAGGATAGGCGAAAAAGGGGAAGTGGTGAGTGGGAAAAGCGCAGGTGGGAACGGGCGTCAGAATTTTAGCTTTAGAGCATTTGTCATAATGATGACATGAAACGAGTGGGAGGCCGAGGGTACAGTCTGGATTTGCGTGAACGGGTGGTGGCTGCGATCGAAGGCGGACAGCCCCGTCAAGTCGTCGCCCGGTTGTATCGGATTCACATTGAAACCGTTGATGCCTACCTCGCAAAGCAGCGTCTCGGGAC
>NZ_KB899737.1 GCF_000378445.1 Deinococcus aquatilis DSM 23025
CTCCGGAAGCAGCTTCAAGACAACCACTGCGACATCAGCCGGGCACAGGGGATGGCGGTTGAAGAACCGCTCAATTCGGCGAATGACCGAAGACGTCTGAGCGCTTCCCAGGAAGCGCTCGGCCAGCTCCGCATGCCGGACGTCCTTGGCCTGAAGCAGCGCCAAGACAACGAGAGAAAGCAGCTCCACTTGGTTCTTGCGGTACTCCGGAAAGTGGGCACAAAAGCAGCGAGACAGTTGGGTCAGCGTGACGGGAGACGCGCTCTGTTCTGACGGATTAAACGAGAGATTTCAACCCCTCAAAAAGTGTCGGGTACTGAGGTGATCTACACTTTCAGCGA
Organism: Deinococcus aquatilis DSM 23025; assembly: GCF_000378445.1. Lineage (GTDB taxonomy): Bacteria > Deinococcota > Deinococci > Deinococcales > Deinococcaceae > Deinococcus > Deinococcus aquatilis. The sequence continues at coordinate 342 of NZ_KB899737.1, forward strand.
TAGCCTGCACGCGCCCCGCATCAGGTGAGCTTCAGAGTGACCTTGAGACCGCCCAAAGTTGGACATGCTGCGCCAATTCCCCGACCACGGTCTCACTGGGCAGTGCGCCGCCAGCCGCAGTCTGCAACACTGCCCTGACTGTCAGGCTGTTCTATGCGGCACCCTGAAGACATGACCGAAATCATTCCACACTCTCCACAGTTCAGGCCTGCCTTCTGGCGGGGGATGCGGGCCTTTACACCACTGGTTCCCGGTGTCGTGCCGTTCAGTATGGTGGCGGGCATTGCAGCGGTGCAGGCAGGCTTCACGCCCGCTGAGTCCATCGCCTTTTCTCTGATCGGTTACGCAGGGTCGGCGCAGCTGATCGCTTCCCAGATGGTGACCAGTCACGCTCCCACCGTGCTGATCGTGCTGAGCAGTCTGATCGTGAACCTGCGTTTTGCCATGTACTCAGCCTCGTTGCTGCCGCTGTTCGTTGGCGTGCCTCTGCCCAGACGCTGGCTCCTGGCTTACGGACTCACCGATCAAGCCTACGCGGTCACGATGGGGCGGCCCGTCACCGAACCCTCTCCCGCGGCGTATTACGCCGGAGCCGCTGCACTGATGTGGCTGACCTGGCAGAGTGGCACTGCCGTCGGCGCACTGGTGGGCGCGAAAATCCCTTCAACCTGGCCGCTGGATTTTGCAGTGCCGCTCAGCTTCATTGCGCTGCTCGTTCCCGTTCTTCAAAGGAGGCCGCAGGTCTTTGCGGCAATCGTGTCTGCGGTGGTGGCAGTGGCAGCACACGGTTTGCCATTTCGCCTGAACCTGATTCTGGGCGCAGTGTGCGGTGTGGCCGTTGGTCAGCTGATGCAGCGTTGGCAGGCCAAATCAGTATGAATATCTGGCTTCTGATCGTGGGGGTGGGCCTTGTCAGCCTGTGTTTGCGTGCGTCGTTTCTGGTGCTGCTGCGGGGCCGACAGCTTCCAGAACGCGTGACCTCCTCGCTGGGACTGGTGCCCGCTGCGGTGCTGGCCGCCCTGATCGCGCCGGAACTGCTGTATTCGTCAGTGACGGGCACACTCGATGTTCTCAATCCCCGTCTGGTCATAGGTCTGCTTGCGGCAGCGGTGGCCTGGAGAACGCGCAACGTGTTGTGGACACTCATGGTCGGCCTGGGCCTGCTGTTGGTTGCTCAGGGACTGGGATGGCGGTAAGAGCATGTTGATAGGCGCAACGGAAACTTGTGTGGGGAAGACAGTCTGCCTCACGCACGCCATCTTGTGGGGTTGACTTCCCGGTGTGGAAATTAGATTGACTGGGCAGTGTCCGGCAATCGCCAGGGACAGCCTGCGGTCTACCTGCATGGAAGCCTAAGCGGCGCAATGGGAACCGGGTATCGGCGTCGCTTCGACCCTGATCGGTTTGGCGGCGGCAAACAGCATCCCGGCCTCGGAGCAGAAGTGATGACCGATTGATTCCGTGAACACAGTCAGGAGCGGCGTAATCGGGATAGTCATCGGATGGCTCATCCGGAATGAAAGAAAGTCCCGTACCTGTTTGTTTGCCCTTCCCTACGAAAGAGGAACAGCAGGATGGCCCGTCAAGGAAAGCCACCTCAAGTGGCTTCTTGCTCCAACTCAGGCAGGCATCTGTAGAAACGATGAAGGCGGCACCATCAGTCACGACAGGACATCAGATCCCCATCACCCGAAACGGCAATGTTGAGCTATGCGATTTTTGATGCTTCCTTTCCTCCTCCTACCCAGCATTGCCGCAGCTCAGTCCGTTCCAGCTCCTCTGAACGGGATCTGGCAACTCAGAGACATGAAAGTCTTCGGAAAAGCCGAAACGACCCTGCCCCCGGCCCAGTTGGTCATTTCTGGCAAACAGGTGGGAGGCAAGATCGGCTGCGGCACCTACTCGGGCACCGTCGCCGCCGCCAATAACAAGATCGAGATTCAGGCGAAGCCGTTGCCCCCCCGCCCCAACGAGCGGTGCCTGTATGCCCTTCCCGGAGCCTTTCACGCAGCGTTGAATGCCTCTGGCAGCTACGTCATCAGTGGAGACACCAAACTGTTGGTCCTGTTCTCCAAAACGACCCGGCTGACCTTCGAGCGCATCGGTTACGTGACCCCTGCCAAGCCCTGAACTGAAGGGAGGAGGTTCGCAGAGTGGCGGTCAGACCTGACAACAGCCGCCACTCACTCCGAGCGGCAAGGATCATGAAGATCAGGAGCAGATGCGGCCACGCCTCCACATTCAATACTGGGGCATGTTGAAAATCGGTTCTATCGTCTGGGGCGTCAGGGACATGTCCCGTGCCACTGCTTTCTGGACGGCTGCTCTGAACTACCAGCTTCGCAACGCGCCAGACGAGGACTGGGCCGTCCTCATTCCGAAAGAGGGGGACGGGGCACAATTGGCCCTGAAACTGGTGACGTCCGAGAAGGCCAAACGGCATCATTTGGATCTCTACGCGGATGACTGCAGAGCGGAAATCGAGCGTCTGTTGTCTTTGGGGGCCATGCGTGCCGAATGGCAATACCCAGCAGATGCGGATTTCACCGTTTTGAGCGACCCAGACGGCAATCATTTCTGCGTGGTGCAGAAGTAGACATGCCTGCGAAGGCTATCCGCAGAGAGAAGGGAACCTCAGTTCACCAAGGGCCACATCAAGTGCCTGAAGAAGAGAAGCAGGCCCGCATCTGACGGTGGGCTTTCTTGTGAAATTGAGACCCCACGTCACTGAAAGGTAGAGGGGCCATCTCCAGGCTTGGGATGCGGCTTCTGCCTGAGCTGGGGAGCAGCAGCGCAGGTGGCTTACAGTGGGGTATGACTATTACTACCGAGGCTGACCTGCGGGGCATGCAGCGAGCAGGGCAGGTCGTGGCCGAGACGCTCCGTACCCTCAAGGAAGCCGTTCACCCAGGTGTGACTCCGGCTGAACTGGACGCCCTCGCTGGACGGGTGTTTGAACAGTACGGAGCCAAATCTGCACCGCGCATGACCTACAACGCTCCGGTCAATGTCTTCATCAGCGTGAATGACGACATTGTTCATGGGCTGCCGACGCAACGTGCCCTGGCTGCCGGGGATGTCGTGAGTATCGATGTCACGCCTTTTGTGGACGGTTACATTGCCGACGCTGCCGTGACCGTAGCCGTACCGCCAGCGTCGCCCGTGGTTATGCGGCTCATCGAATGCACGGAGGCCGCGTTTGAAGCGGGGATGGCTGCCGCGAAAGCAGGGTCTCCAGTCAACGCTGTTGGGCAGGCCATTGAGAATGAGGTCAAACGGCGTGGATTCACGGTGCTTCGGGAGCTTTTCGGTCACGGCGTCGGACGCGCCATACACGAGGAACCGAATGTACCGAACTATTACCGGCCAGCCGACAGAAAGAAGCTGCACGAGGGACTGGTGATCGCGGTCGAACCCATGGTCTCCACCGGGCGGTCACACCGGGTCAGAACGCTGCGTGACGGCTGGACACTGAGCACCACAGATGGCGGCCTGGCCGCACATTTTGAACACACCATCATGATTACCAGAGGTCAGCCCCTGATTCTGACGGCCTGAGCGTCTGCTGGAACGGCAGGCGCTACTGCTCCACCTCAATCACAATCTGGGGGTCCCGAGCATTCCCGCCCACCGAACACCGGGCGGGGACGCTCCTGCTTCCGTCCAGAGAATTGATCTTGAACGTCGCGGTATAGCCCTGCTGCTGGAAGTCGGATGCAGAGAAATCTAGCTTGTTGCTCGACTCTTTCCTGGCTTCACGCTCGCACCACATGATGACATCTGACTGCGGGATGGGCTGCGGCGTGAAATATAGGACAGCCGCCAACGCCGCCGCTGCCAATCCCACCCCGTAACCCAGGATGGCCCGCCCGCTGAACATGGCGGGCTGTTTTTTTGTCCCAGTCATAGCTAAGACCCTACTCCACTTCGGCGCACAGGGAGCCTTTTCCCAAGAGGGTGCCGCAGCGTCCCAGAGCAGGTATACCGTGACCGTGGGGTCAACTCTGACCAGTGACCGGGTAGATCACAGCGCTTGATCAGCAGCCTGAGCTGGCCTGCCCCTCCAGGTTGCCCATAAGGTCGCCGTTCATGTCAAGGTGACCTGAGCGAAGCGAGTCGCGAAGAAAGTACGCTTACGTCATAGCAACGCCTGAGCGGCATCACTGATTCTGCCCGGTGCTGAAAACAGAAGCGGCGCAGATATTAAGGGGACCTGATCACCTTTGAGTTAAACTTCCTGTCCAGTCTATCTGGGCTGGTCAGGTCGTAAAGAACGTCCGCTCATACTTTGTGAAGTCTGGAAGTTATGATTCTGCCCGCCTGTCATCTTTCTCTCTTTCATGAGGCCCTGGCCTCATCGAGCAGATCACCACGGACGACTCTGGAATACTGTGACCATCCCCCATCTGCGTTCCCAGCTCCTTTTGGCTGGCTTGTACCTCGGTGCAACCGTATCTCTCCAGTGGATCGCCACTTTTTTCAATGACGGTCAGTCTCTGTCTCTGTGGTATCTCCCTTCCGGCCTCACCTTTGCCTTTCTGGCGGTCTGTGGATGGCGTTGGGCACCCTGGACACTGGTCGTCAGCGTGACCAGCAACGTCTTCACTTCTGCCTACGACCCCAACGTGGTGGCCGCGATTCCGGGCATTCTGGCCTATGCAGGGGCCGCCGCCGCGCTCAACCGCTTACGCCGTGGGCGGCCCAGCCCTCCTACAGCAGGCGATCTGGCCCGTCTGGGGGTCATCGCTGCCACAGCCAGCGCCGCCGCCGCCCTAGGAAACGTGAGTCTGCTGTACCTGAGTGGGACCTTCACGGGGCCGCTTACAGTCACCCCGTACATCAACTGGTGGGTGGGGGATCTGGTCGGGATCATCACGCTCAGCCCACTGCTGCTGATCGTCCTGGAATCTCTTCGACACGCGGCCCAGAAGGGTACTGTCCTGCGGCAAAGTCAGGTCTGGTTTCAGCAGCATCACCGTGAATTGCGCCTCATCCTTCTGGTCGTGACCGCGACCGTATGCGGGGTGTATACCGTGGAAACCCGCACCGGGCTTCATATCGCCTTCCTGTATTTCCTCCCCCTCCTTTGGCTGTCTCTGCGCTCCACACTGCTGCTTTCAGTCATCGGGGTCTTCTTGATGAACGCTGGCATCATCGTCACTTTTTCTCTTCTGGAGCTAACGGTGCCGCAGCAGCGAGATGCTCAACTCCTGATCACGAGCCTGACCCTGGTGAGTTTGTTGGTCAGTATTCTGGAGTTACAGCGCCGTACCCAGGAGCAGGAGCTGCATCATCAACTGGCGCACGATCCCCTGACTGGTCTGACCAGCCGCGTCGCGTTCCAGCCAGCGGTGAAAACATTGATACGGGACATCCACCCTGATCAACGGCTGCTGCTGCTGTTCGTGGACATCGACCGACTCAAGCACATCAACGACTCTCACGGCCATCTGGTCGGCGACGAGTATCTCAAGCACACCGCCGTTCAGTTGCAGCAGGCGGCGCGGAAAATCCCGAGCATCCAGACAGTGATCGCCCGGCTGAGCGGCGATGAGTTTGCGGTGGCCGCCCGGGTCACGGATGAACAGGAAACAGCTCTGGTGCGGGCCATACAGGACTGCATTCAGCGGCCAGTACGGATCGCGGGACACGAGCTGAGGTTGGCCTTCAGCGTGGGGGTCAGCTCTATTTCCCTGCACGACCACAACGGTCAGACGCTCCGGAACGAATTGGATCTGGTCAGCCTGATTCAGCAGGCGGATGAGGCGATGTATCAGGCCAAGCGGACGGGGCAGAGCCTGCAGTGGTATACGCCGCCTTCAGTGGGCGGCCTCTCGGCGGTCGAATGCGAACGGGGCCTGCGTCATGCCCTGGAAACGGGCGATGAATTCGTCGTGTACTACCAGCCTCTGATCGATCTGCACACACATGAACTTCTGGGCTGTGAGGCCCTGATCCGCTGGCAGCATCCCGTCCACGGACTGCTCTCTCCAGCCGCCTTCCTGCCTGTGGCTGAACGCACCGGGCTGATCGTACCCCTGGGCCGCTGGGTGCTCTGGACGGCCTGCAAGCAGATGGGGGTGTGGCGGGAGCACTACCGCCCACTGCGAATTTCGATCAATGTCGATGCCCAGCAGTTTCATCAGGATATTTTTGTACAAGACGTTCTGGAAGCCGTTCGGGAGGGAGGCATTGCGGCGGATCAACTCGACCTTGAACTGACGGAGAATGCCGTCTTGCTGGACGCGCCTACGGCCACTCAGCATCTTGACGTCTTACGGTCTCACGGCGTCAGGCTGGCGCTGGATGATTTCGGCATCGGCTATTCCAGCCTGTCGCATCTGCGCGACTTCCATGTTCATGTCCTGAAGATCGACCGCTCGTTCACGCGCAACCTGCTGCACGAGGGCCGGGATCTGCATATCGTTCAGGCGATGGTGGCCCTGGGCCACTCACTTGAAATGAGGGTCCTGATCGAGGGCATCGAGACTACTGCACAGCTGGAAAAGGCCGCCGCGCTGGGATGTGATGAGGCGCAGGGCTACCTGTTGGGACACCCTGTACCCCCAGCAGAATTTGAAACGGTCTGGTTACGGGAAAAGGAGTTCTGAGCCTCCTGACCGGGGAGGTAACGGACTGAAGCGGAATAATCCATCTCATACGGAGTCAAAGAGCGTTCCGTATAGAGTGGTTTCCCCTCTTCCACGAGGAAAGAGGGGCGCTTGGGTTATAGGGAGCCGCCGGAGAAAAATTGCGGCCTGATGTTAGAGGGTCCTAGATGCCAGGTTAGGCCAGCCCGATCACCAGACTGTCCAGATCGCGCGGATAGAGGCTGAGCCGCTCCGCTCCGTCTGGGGTAATCACCAGCGTGTCTGAGTGACGAAATCCACCCAGCCCCGGTACATACAGACCCGGTTCGATAGAAAAGATCATGCCCGCAGCCAGTTCGGTGTGATCGTCCAGATCCAGAAACGGATGTTCATGTCCTTCCATGCCGAAGGCGTGCCCGGTGTGGTGGCGGGTGAGGGACAGTACACCACGCTCTTCCAGCAAGTCGCGTACATCCTGTTCGACCTCTGAACAGCGCCGACCGGGTTTCAGCGCCGCGAATCCAGCGTCTTGCGCGTCCAGCATGGCCTGAAAGTACCTGATCTGGTCGGAGGTGGGTTCACCCACGAACATGGTCCGTTCCAGTTCGCTTTCGTAGCCGCCGACCACACCGTAGGCCCCTGTCACCAGGGTATCGCCTGCCTGAACTCCTCCCTGCTGATGAAGTCCGTGCGGATTGGCGGTGTTGTGGCCCCGGATAAACATGGTATTGGCAGGCAACCCCTCGCGCGATTTGGGCACGTAGCGGTCCCCCAGGGCCGCCAGCATGTCGCGGGTGGCCTGCAGACTGGAGCCGTGTGAAACCAGCAGTTCATCGCTGCCCTGACGAATGGCGTCCTGCATCAGTCGGTGGGCGTGGTCGCCCCAGACGCAGGCTTCACGGATCAGCGCGATTTCGGCAGCGCTTTTGATGGTCCGTGCGTCGTCAATCAGGTCCAGCCGCTCGTGGATGGGCAGGTCCAGCACCTGACTGAGCCGGGGACCCCGGTAGCCCCAGCGGTGTTCGTAGCCGTCCAGATCGGCAGCCACGGCCCTTGCATTTGGCCGGAGGGTGCGGAGGTGTGCCGCCAGTGTCAGGAGAGGATGCTGACCGCTGCCGCCGCCCGGATACTCCGGGTAGGTGGCGAACTGGCTCAGCTCTGGACACTGTTGCCGCACATGATCGGATTCCAGTTGCGGAATGAAGAGACTGCATTCGCCGTCATCAGTGATGATGGCCGCCACAGGCCGCTCGGTGGCCGCAAAGAAAAATCCAGTCAGGTACGCCACCCGCGTGGGGCCAAACACACACATCAGGTCGTAGCCGTGCTGCTGCAAGGCTCCGGCCAATTTCTCCCGGCGGGCGAGGTATTCGGCAGGCTGAATTTCAAGGCGTAGGGTGGCCGTCATGAGGGGAGGGACTCCAGGGGAGCGGGTTCGAGGACCGGGCTGGCGACCAGCATCAGGTCGTGGGCAGCGCGGCGGGCAATGGCGCGAATCTGCCGACTCAGTTCAGGAACCCGCTCTTTGGTGAGCCGTCCGGAAGGCCCGGCAATGCCCAGAGCGGCGATGACTTTGCCCGCTCCGTTGCTCAGCGGAGCTGACAGGCAACGTACGCCCAACTCGCGCTCCTCGTTGTCCTCGGCGTAGCCCTGCTCCCGAACGGTATGAAGTTCGGTTTGAAGACGCTCCCAGCTGACCAGCGTATGAGGCGTGCGGGGAATCAGTCCCACCTTGTCTACGATGCGTTTGACGGTGCTGGGCGGCAGGTCGGCCAAAAACAGCTTGCCGACATCCGAACAGGTCAGCGGCGTGATGCTGCCGGGGGTGGTGAACATTCGCATCATGGTCAGAGGCTCCAGCTGGCTCAGGTACATGGCTGTCGTGCCGTACAGCTCGGCCAGGTGTGCAGTTTCACCTGTACAGTCCACCAGTTCCTGCAAGTAGGGCCGTACCCGGCGCACCAGATCGTAGCGGAGGTACAGCGACCGAGAAATCTCCACGATCTCGGGGCCGATATCGTAGCGCTTGCTGAGCGTGTCCTGATGGACATACCCCTTGGCCGACAGCGTCTGCAAGATGCGGTGAATGGTGCTGGGGGCCAGCTGCATCTGTTGAGACAGCTCGGCGATGCTCAGGGGACGGTGTGCGGCAACGATGGTTCCCACAATGTCGAGGGCACGCTCAACGCTCTGAACATTTTCGCTCATGTGGTCGCACGTCGTTGGGGATCAAACATCAGGAGGCTCCGGGGTGAATGCATCTGACCATAAAGGTAATCCACAAATGCCGCCCGGTCTTCGGGTAATGTGCGCTCCCGAACTTCACGCACTGCCTCGTCGCCGAACCAGTAGCTGGCGATAAAGGGGCCACGGAACGGATAGCTGGCAAAGCGCACGCGTCCTTCAATCCAGGGCCGCTGACCGTAGCTGTGCTGTTCCAGGTACTCGATCACGCGGGCTTCGGGCCAGCCTTCGCCCATCTGGTACCAGGCGGCGCTGGTGGCGGTGGCGCTGCGAACCCGCCGCAGGGCACGGTGAAGCAGGTCGCCCTCATCTTCGATCCAGTCGATCAGGTGAACCCCCTGATCCCCGATGCCTTCCTGCACGCAGCCCGTGACCGCGTTGGTGGTGCACAGCAACACGTCGGCGGTGCTTTTGCCCTGCTGGGCCCAGTCGCGGGTCAGCAGGAGTTGGGTCGAGTGGCCGGGAAACACCTCATGCGCCACCAGATGCTTGAGGGCGCTGCGGGTGAAGCTGAGATCCACATTCAGGTCCATCTGGCCTTCGTTAAAGTTGCAGCGGGCGGTAAAAGGAACGCCGCGCAGGGTATTGAGCTGCATCTGGTAATCGCCGGTGGCATAGATCAGGCGGTCTGTGCGGGCCTGGGCATCGGCCATCAGCAGCTTAAATTCGGCTTCCAGGCGCTCGGCGGGAATGGCCTGTTCCTGTTCCCAGCGGGCCACACGCTCGGCCACCGTACCCTGGCGGTATCCGGCATTCAGCAGCACCCGTTCGACATCCAGTTTCATGCTCTCGATCTGCGCGGTATCCACCGCCTGTGCCGGAACACCCACCAACCCTTCCAGTTTTTCCTTGAAGCTCAGTTCCTCGCCTTCAAATAGACGGGCAGCGGTTCGGAGCGAACGGAACATGTCATCCAGAAAGACCCGTCTCGGCCCCGCCTCCAGACCTGACGCCGCCTGCTCCAGAGAACTGAGTTCATGCTGCACGGCGTCCCAGTCTTCCAGAGGCGCAGCGGGCACCAGATCATCGCCCAGATAGATCGGCACCAGTCCTTCGCTGTCCAGCACGCCATGACCCCGCGACAGGCGGCGTTCCAGATGATCCATTCCGATGGTGAGGGCGGTAAGGCGACGTCCGATCTCATGGTCCTGCGGCGTACTGGTAGTCATTGAGTTTCTCCTTGATCTCCATCCTAATCAGAAATTCCACGATGTGGAACCTATATCTAGACAACTTATTCTATCAGGCGGAACAAAACTGGACTTTGTGCTTGACATTTCTCCGTCAAGACGCTCACACTCACAGCTAAGCAAACAACGCTTGTAGTTAGGAAATGGCCGTGAAAACGCTCTGTGTCCCCTATTCAGGAGGTTCCCATGAAGTTTACTCCGATCAGTCAGCATTCCGCATCGCGAAAAGGTCGTCTTCTGCTGGCCCTGACCAGCGTTCTGCTCTGCGGAACCGCTCTGGCCCAAGAACGTGGCGGAACCCTCACCGTCGGACTCAGCTACGACATCGACACGCTGAACGTCTATTCCACGGGCTATCTGGGTGACGTTCAGGCCACTGTGGTCGAAGGTCTTCTGGCTCCAGACCGGAACGCCAACTACGTGCCTGTGCTGGCAACCACTGTGCCGACCATCAAAAACGGAGGCATCAAGGTCAGCGCCGACGGCAAGCAGATGAGCATCACCTACAAGCTGCGCCGCAACGTGAAATGGTCAGATGGAACGCCCTTTACCAGCGCCGACGTGAAATTTACCTGGGAAGCCATCAAAAATCCCAAGTTCATCGCGGAATCCAAGGACGGCAGTGAGGATGTCAGTTCCATCGATACCCCCGATCCCTACACCGCTGTGGTCAACTACAAGCGGGTTGCGCCGGATTACGCCAGTACCCTGTTTACCTTTGGGATTTTTCCCAAGCATGCACTTGAAGGCAAAGACCTGAATACCGACGTATACAACGAAAAGCCGCTGGGCACCGGGCCATTCAAGGTCAAGGAATTCCGGCGCGGTCAGTACGTCATCATGGAGCGCAACCCGCTGTACTGGCGCAAAGACAGCAAGGGCGTGCAACTGCCCTACCTCGACCAGATCGTGTTCAAGATCATTCCGGACGCCAATACGCTGGTCACCCAGCTGAAATCCGGTGAAATCCAGATGACGCCCAGCGTGCCGTATGCACAGGTGACGCAGCTTGACGCGTTGCCCAACATGAATATCGTCAAGAACAACGTCCTGAGCTGGCAGCACCTCGATTTCAACTTCAAGGGGCCGGAAGCGCTGCGCGACCTGAACGTGCGTCAGGCCTTCGCGTATGCCATCAACAAGAGCGCCATCTCCAAAGCGCTGGGAGGCTTCCCGAAGCCCATCGATACCGTGGTGGTTCCGGTCTTCTCGGCCAGCAACAGGAACGTGGTGAAGTATCCTTACAACCCCACCAAGGCCAAGGCCCTGCTGGACGCCGCCGGATACAAGCCCGGCCCAGACGGTATCCGCGTCAAGAATGGCCAGCGCATGAGCTACAAGATTCTGGTTCAGGCCGGACGTGCCAACGATGAAATTGCCCAGCAGGTCATCATCAGCAGCCTGAAAGCTGTGGGCATCGAGCTTCAGCCCGACAACAAAACGGGCGTGGCCTTCCGCGAAGCCCGCTACAAGGGCGGCTACGACGTGTTCTACAGCGGCTGGATCACCAGCGCCGATCCGGTGTACAGCGTGTTCTTCAAGACCGGCGGCGTCAACAACGGTCAGGGCTTCAGCAATCCCAAGATCGACGCCCTCCTGAACCGTGCCGAAAACACGCTCGATCCTGCCGTACAGAAATCGGCCCTGATGGACTTTCAGGCCGAGTTGATGAAGGTGCTGCCCACCATTCCGATCACGACCAACCTGTCGGTCATTGCCGTGACCAACAAACTGGGGAATTTCGTACCCAACCCCACCAACATGACGAACTTCGTCAATACCAGCAGCTGGTACCTGAAGAAATAAGCGCCCTTTTGTAGGCAGAGTCCGGCGCACATGGACTCTGCCTCTCGCAAGCGAGGTCTTGCCGAACGTGACCCTGAATTATCTGCTGAAACGTATGCTGGGAACCATTCCGCTGCTGCTGGGAGTGTCGTTGGTGTTGTTCGGGGTGTTGCACCTCGCGCCCGGAACGCCCATGGATGTCTATGCCGACAATCCGAGCGTCTCCCAAGAAGCCCTTGACCAGATGAAAGTGGCGCTGGGCCTGGATCAGCCGTTGCCCGTGCAGTACACCAAATGGGTTACGGCCTTCTTTACGGGCGAATGGGGCTATTCCATCCGCACGGCCCGGCCAGTCGTCACCGAAATCACGGAGCGGCTGTGGCCTACCATCATCCTGGGCGGCTCCAGCTTCTTTCTGGCCCTGCTGGTGGCGGTGCCGCTGGGGGTTCTCAGCGCCGTGCGCCGCTACAGCGCCACAGATTACGGCATCACGTTCATGTCTTTTCTGGGCATCAGCATGCCCGTGTTCTGGCTGGCCCTCATGCTGCAACTCCTGTTTGCCGTGCAGTGGCGCATTTTGCCTTCTGCCGGAATGCAGACCATCGGAGAAAACTCGCTGGTGGACTTGCTGCGGCATCTGGCCCTGCCTGCCCTGATTCTGGCTTTCGCCAACGTGGCGGGATGGAGCCGGTATATGCGCTCCAGCATGGTGGAAGTGCTGAGCCAGGACTACGTTAGGACGGCCAAAGCCAAAGGGCTGCCGCACAACAAGGTGGTCTACCGCCACGCCCTGCGCAACGCCCTGATTCCCGTGATTACGGTGGTCGCCCTCGACTTTGCGGGCATTCTTTCGGGCGCGGTCATCACTGAAACGATTTTTGCGTGGCCGGGCATCGGGCGGCTCTTTATCGAGAGCATGAATGGCCGGGATTATCCCGTGCTGCTGGCCCTGATGATGCTGGGTTCCTTCGCCCTGGTCGTGACCAACGTGCTGGCCGACCTCGCCTACGCCGCTGCCGACCCCCGGATCCGCTATGACTGAACTGAGTTCTCCCGCTCCCGTCCCCGTTCGGGTGGTCCGTACCGAATCTCCCTGGCGGCGCTTTTTACGGACGTTTGTCAAGCACAAGTTGGCCCTGGTCGGCCTTGGAGTCTTGGTGCTGATGGGCCTGGCGGCCCTGCTCGCCCCGCAGCTCACGCCCTATACCTTCGATGGACAGGACCTCGACATCATCGGCACGCCGCAGCCGCCCAGCCGCATCCACCTGATGGGCACCGACGAACTGGGCCGCGACGCCTTCACGCGGGTGCTGTACGGGGCGCGGATTTCTCTGTCGGTGGGCATCAGTAGCGCCCTGATTGCCACGCTGCTGGGCACGCTGATCGGCGCACTGGCGGGCTATTACCGGGGCTGGATCGATACCCTGCTGATGCGTTTTACCGATGTCGTGCTGTCTATTCCGCTGCTGCCACTGGTGATTCTGGTCAGTGGAATGATCCGTCCCAGCGTCACTTTGCTGATCTGCATCATCGGTGCGTTGGGCTGGATGGGCACGGCGCGGTTGGTGCGCGGCCAGTTCCTGAGCCTGCGCGAGCGTGAGTACGTGGAAGCCAGCCGCGCTCTGGGTGGCAGTCACGGACGGATCATGTTCCGGCACATTCTGCCCAACGCCATCGGCCCCGTCGTGGTCTCCACCACCCTCGCCGTGGGCAGCGCCATCATGCTCGAAAGTGCCCTGAGTTTTCTGGGCCTCGGCGTGCAGCCGCCCACGCCCACCTGGGGCAACCTGCTCAATTCGGCCAGCCAGTGGCTTCAGGGTGCGCCGTGGCTGGCCGTCTTTCCCGGCCTGATGATCCTGTTTACCGTACTGGCCGTCAATTTTCTGGGCGATGGCCTGCGAGACGCCCTCGATCCCCGCAACTGAGCCAGCCCCCTCTCGCCCAACTCTTAATACCCAAGTCTCTCTGACCCAAGGAAACAACCATGAAGATAACCATTATTGGGGCCGGTGCTATCGGCGGCCTCGCGGGGGCCTATATGTCCAAAATGGGCCACGACGTGACCCTGACGGACCGCTGGGCCGAACATATCGACGCCCTCAAGGCCAATGGACTGCGAGTAGACGGCGTTCGCGGCGACCTCCACTTTGAAGTGAAGGCCCTGCACCCGCACGAGCTGACTGGCCCGCTGGAGTGCGTGATGATCGCCACCAAATCGCAGCACAGCCTGGAAGCGCTCGAAAGCGTCCTGCCGCTGTTCGGGCCGGAAACCTTCGTGGTGTCCTATCAGAACGGCTTTAACGAGCCTGATCTGATCGCGCGGCTGGAGCAGGCTGGACTGGGCGGCGCAGAGCGCGTGATGGGCAGCATTCCCAATTACGGCGGCGCGTTGGTCGATCCCGGCCACATCGAATTTGTGCACGAAGGCCCCATCCAGTTGGGTGAAATGACTGGCGAGCGCACCCCGCGCCTGCTGGAACTGGCCCGCTGCCTGGAGGCGCTGACCGAGGTGCAACTCTCGGACAACATCTGGGGCCAGATCTGGGCCAAAGAGGTGTACAGCGCCCAGGTGGTGTTCAGTGCGCTGGTCAACGCGCCCGTGACCGAAAGTCTGGGATCGGAACGCTATGCCCGTGTGGCAGGCGCGGTGGTGCGCGAGGCCCTCGAAATTGCCGAGGCCAACGGCATTCAGGTCGAAGCCTTCGACTTTTTTGACCCGGCCAACTACAAGCCCAATACTCCTGCCGAAACGCAGAAGCTGCTGGACAACATTCAGCACGCCATCTGGCTTCTGAAAAAAGACCAGAAACCGCAGGCCCACAGCTTCAAGAAAAAAGGCAGCGGCATCTGGTGGGACATCGTGTACCGCAACCGCCCCAGCGAGGTGCGCTCCAGCAACGGCAAGCTGATTGCCTTTGGCGAGCGGGTCGGGGCCGATACCCGCCTCAACGCCCGACTCTGCGAGATGATCTACGAAATCGAGGAAGGTCAGCGCGAGCTGGGCTTTCACAACTACGACGAACTGGAGACCTACGTGAACAGCATCGGAAAGGCCCTGCCATGACCTCTTCTTCGAAAAAACTCGGCGTCGGCGTGATCGGCGCACATGCCTGGGCAGAATCGGCCCACCTGCCGGGGTACGCCGCCTATGACCGCGTCGATCTGGTCGCCATCTGCGACAGCGTGCCGGAACGGGCCCACCGACTGGCCCAGATGTTCGGGGCGCGGCGGGTCTACACCGACTACCGCGAGATGCTGCAAGACCCCGATATCGAGATGGTGGATGTCTGCACGCCCACCGACACGCATTTGCCCCTCAGTCTGGCCGCCATCGCCGCAGGCAAACACGTCCTGAGCGAAAAACCGCTGGCCCACGACGCCGCCGACGCCTTCATGGCCGCCCGCAAGGCCCGCGAAGCAGGCGTCCGTACCAAGCTGGGCTTTACTTTCCGCTATTCCCCGGCGATCCGGCAGGTGCAGCGCTGGATTCAGGACGGCACACTGGGCGAGATTTTTCATGTGCATGGCCTCGAACAGAACAGCCAGTTTCTGGATCCCCAGTTTCCGCTGCGGCAGGTCACGGCGGGCGCGGATTTTAATACCCTGATTCCGTCCTCGGTGGTCGGGTACGGCTCGCATCTGCTGGACCTGGTGCGCTGGTGCGTGGGCGAATACAGCAGCGTGATCGGCAGCATGAAAAACTTCGTGCCCGAGCGGGTGGTGCGCGGCTACGGCGAGGGCTTGCAGCGCATTCAGGTCGAGGACGGAACCGTGGCCCTGGCCGAATTTGCCAGCGGAGCGCAGGGCATCTTGCAGACCAGTTACATCGCCATCGGCAATTATCCCGGCGTAGAACTGCGGGTGTACGGCAGCAAGGGGGCGGCGGTGGCCCGCTTGGTCGAGGAAAACGGTGTGGCCGAAACGCTGCGCTTCGCCACGCCCGATCAGGTGGAATTCCGCGACGTACCGCTGCCCGACAGCGCCTATCCTCCCGGCACGACCCTGCATACGCCCTGGCCCGAGCTGTATTACCGCAATCTGGTTCGCCATTTTGTCGATGAGATTCTGGACGGCACGCCCGAGGAATGCACCTTTTACGATGGGGCCAAGAGTCAGGAAGTCGTGAATGCCATCGTGCAATCGAACACCGAGCGCCGCTGGGTCGATCTGCCGCTCTACCCTGAAGAGACGCGGGCGGCTGAGGCTTCTGCGATCAGCACCCTATGAACGAGGCTGCAAGCGGAATTTCTGCGCTGGTAGACGCGTATCTAGAACTCCATGCCCAGTTCCGGCCCGTGGATCTGACCTTCATGGGGCTGCCCGGACACGACCACCGCCTGCCCCCGGCTGGCCCGCAGGTGGCGCAACAGGAGCGCGAAGGCCTACAGGCGTTGCGTGCCGCTCTGGACGCCCTTGATCCGCCCCAGCACGCAGGTGAGCAACTGGACGCCCGTTTGCTGGACGCCCAACTGACACATGCCGCCGCCGAACTGAACCGGGCTTCACGGCTGCTGAATCCGGCGTGGTACACGGGCGAGGCCGCGTTTGGGGTCATCTCCTTGCTGCTGCCCCGGCCCGGAGCAACGCCGGAAGAAGTCCGTACGGCTCTCACGGCCCGCCTGAACGACCTGCCCCGCTTTCTGGATGAAGGGCTGGCCCAACTGCGTTCGGCTCCGCAGATTCCCGCCGACTGGTCTACGCGGGCGGCCACCGAAGCGGCGTCTCTGGCGGGCTTCCTGAAACAGGAACTCTGGCTGCATCCCGCCGCCGATGCCTCAGACGCGGCCCTTTCTAGCGCGGCAGAGCAGGCGACCCAGGCTGCTGAAGCATTCGCGGCAGAGGTGCAGGGGCCGCTGCGGAGTTCCCCAGAGGTATCCACGGCCTGCGGAGAAGCCCATCTGGAACTGCTGATGCGGCGCGTTCACGGCCTGCCTTTTGGACCGCACGAAGCTCTGGCACAGGCCGAGGCCGCTTTCGCCCACCTGACTGCCGAGCTGGAGCAAGACGCCCTGGCCTTCGGCATGAGCTGGCAGAGTGTTCTGGCTGGTCTGGACGCGGTTCGGCCCGACCCCTCCGAGTTGGCCGACACCTACCGCCAGTGGCACCAGCGGGCACTGGAGGCGGCAGACAAGGCCGGATTGGTCACGGGGGCCAGCGACTACGGGCTGGACTTCCGGCCCATGCCCGACTGGGCGCGGCAGGTCTCGCGTGACCTGTATTTCCTGTTTTACCGTTCGCCCGCTGCGGCCCGTGCGGGTGAAGGCAGCGTGTACTGGGTGGTGGAGGACGGTACGCCCCCCAGCGTCAGCTTTATCAAGCTGGTGCATGCCGTCCATCACGGTTCGGTGGGCCACCACACCCAGAATGCGCGGGCGCGGCAATCCCCGTCCCGGCTGGCCCGCCTGGGCGGCACGGACAGCGCACTGGGCCTCACCTTTCTGAGTTCGGGCACGGCGGTAGAAGGCTGGGCCTGCTACGCCGAAGACCTGTTGCTGGAAGCCGAGGGCTTTTATACGCCCGAAGAGGGACTCCTGCTCAAGAGCTTCGAGCGGCGTAATGCGGCCTGCTGCATCGCGGACATCAAACTGCATCTGGGCCAGTGGACTCTGGAGCAGATGCGGGCCTTTTACCGCGACGAGGTGGGCTTTCCCGAAGCGCGGGTCTGGGCCGAAAGCACCCGCAACAGCATGTTGCCCGCCACCCGCCTGATGTACTGGCTGGGCACCCAGCAGATTCGCCGTCTCCGCGCGGCTTCTGCGCTGCCCCCCCGAGAATTTCACGATCAATTACTGGCCCACGGCCACGCGCCCCTGCACTGGCTGAGCGTTCCGCAGCCTGCCGCCCCACTTCAATCCCCCTCAGGAGCCTCATGACCTTCAGCGCCGATGAACGCCGCGACCTGCGGCAACGTTACCTTCAAGTCGATACCGCCAACGTGGCCGACGTTCTGGATCAACTCGGGCACACCGAATACGGCCTCAGCTCCGAGTTCTGGCCTATCCGGGAGCGCCTTGAAAAAATGGGCGGCTGGGCCTACACCATTCGCGGCCAGATGACCCCCTATCCGGGCACGGGCGACCCCAAGAAAATGGAAGCGGTCAGCGGCATCGGCCCCGATGAACTGAGCGTCTGGAGCGGCGGCGGAGCCACGGGCATCTGCTTTTTTGGCGAGCTGATTGCGCGGGGAATGCAGCACCGGGGCAGCGTGGGCGCGTTGGTCGACGGCGGCATCCGCGACATCGAATGGCTGGCCCGCATGAATTACCCGGTGTTTGCCCGCTACCGCACGCCCGTTCAGTCGATTGGGCGCTGGCAGGTCAACGCCTGGCAGATTCCGGTGTACCTGCCCGGAGCCACCAGCGAGCGCGTGATGGTGCGCCCCGGTGACTTTATTCTGGCCGACTTTGATGGGGCTATGGTCATTCCGGCAGAGCTGGTTTTGGAGGTGCTGGAGCAGGCCGAGGCCCTCACTGCACAGGAACAGCGCATCCGCGAAGACCTTGATCAGGGGGCGACCCTGCCGGAAGTGCTCGCCAAGTACGGGCACGTATGAATCTTTTTCCAGATTCGACCCCCGCCCTGGTTACAGCGGCCAGCAGCGGCCTGGGCTACGCCACAGCGCTGGAACTGGCCCGCGAGGGAGCGCGTGTGGCGCTGTGTTCGCGTGATCTGGAGCGGGCACAGGCCGCCGCCCAGCGCATAGAAGCCGAAACAGGACGGCCTGTACTGGCCCTGCAAGCCGATGTGCGCGAGGCGGCGGCGTGCCGCGATGTGGTGCAGCAGGCCGCCGAGGCATTGGGAGGGCTGGGCATCCTGGTCTGCAATGCAGGCGGCCCGCCCCCCGGTGGCTTCGAGAAATTTGACGACGACGCCTGGGAATCGGCCTTCCAACTCACGCTGATGAGCACCGTGCGCCTGACCCGCGCGGCGTTGCCCCATCTGCGCCAAAATGGGGGCCGGGTGCTGACCATCGTCAGTTCCAGCGTCCGGCGGCCCCTGCCCAACCTGACCCTTTCCAACGTGTTCCGGCCCGCTGTGCACGGCCTGATGAAATCGCTGAGCATCGAACTTGCGCCGCAGGTGGCCGTGAACTGTATCGCGCCGGGGCGGGTGCTGACCGAGCGCATTCAGGAACTGGACGAAGCCCGCGCCGCCCGCGAAGGCCGCTCCTGGCAGGAGGTGCGTACCCAGACCGAGCAGGAAGTGCCGCTGGGCCGACTGGGTGAGCCTGCCGAATTCGGGCGGGTGGCCGCTTTCCTGTGCTCTTCGGCTGCGTCCTACGTGACCGGAAGTACGCTGCTGGTCGATGGAGGAGCCGTGACCAACCTATGACCCCCTTTTCGTCTGAACCCAACCCGTCGGCCTACGATCCCGAAAAACACGCCGCCCTGATGGTGGATTACTGTATTTCTGCCCAGCCCGGAGAACGGGTGCTGGTGGCTTCCACCACGCTGGCCCTGCCTCTGGTGGAGGCCATTCACCGCACGCTGCTGATGCGTGGGGCGCGGCCTGTGCTGCGGCTGGAATACCCCAGTCAGCAGGAAGATTTTCTGCGTCTGGCCTCGGATGACCTGTTGGATACCCTGCACGCCGCTGATCTGGCCGATATAGAAAGCGTGCAGGCCAGCATCCGAATTCTGACGCCGCAACATCCCTCCGGCGCTTCTGACCCGGCCCGGCAGGCGCGGTCTACCCGCACCCTTGGCCCGGTGGCTTCGGCGCGTGCTCAGCGGCGCTGGACACTGACCCTGTTTCCCACCCCTCAGGGAGCTGAAATGGCGGGGCTTTCGCAGGCCGACTACGAGGCCTTCGTTGCCAGCGCCCTGTTCCTGGATCGCCCTGACCCAGTGGCGGCGTGGGGCGAAATTCGTACCCGGCAGGCCCGCCTGATCGAGCGCCTGAGTCGTGCAGACGAGGTGCGGATTCTGGCCCCCGAAACAGACCTGCGCATGAGCGTCAAGGGCCGGGGTTGGGTCAACAGCGATGGAAAACGCAACATGCCCAGCGGCGAGGTATTTACCGGGGCGATTGAGGACAGCGTGGAGGGCCATATTCTGTACGATCTGCCCACCACCTTTCAGGGCCGCCGGGTCAGCGGCATTCGCCTGCGCTTCGAGCAGGGCAAGGTTGTGGAAGCCCACGCCGAAGAGGGAAACGACGCCCTGCAAGCGGCCCTTGCCACCGACGACGGCGCACGTTTTGTGGGAGAACTGGGCATCGGCACCAATGACGGCATCCAGTTGCCCAGCATGAACATCCTGTTCGATGAAAAAATCGGGGGCACCGTCCATCTGGCCCTGGGCAAAAGCTACCCGGAAACCGGGGGCACCAACCATTCTGCCCTGCACTGGGACATGATCCGTGACCTGCGCCCCGGCGGTCAAATTCTGCTGGACGGGGAAGTCTTCCAGCAAGACGGCGTTTTCGTTGGAGAGCCTGGCTGAATTCCGTGATGTTCCTGGGAAGGGCTGCTGTTTTTGCCTCCCCTGGGGCCGCCCGAGCATCTCCTTAATCGCCCTCAGGTGATCCGAGTGGAGCGAGCAAGGAAGAAAAGATGTTCTGACGAGAGGACAGGGATGCAGAGCCAGGTGTAGATCCGAGGAACAGCAGCAAAACCGACTCAGAAGCCCACTGGCCCTGAGTCGGTTTTGCGTACACCCGGTTGTTGGGCGTGGCCTGCACCGCCGGATTGGCATGGGCGTGCCCGTAAGGAACAAGTTGAATCAGCAGAAACAGCCCAATTAGGCCGAGGAAAATGCGCGGAACAAGCAGGATGAGGCGTGATTGACTGGGCACTATTAATCTCCTGATAGATAGCAGTTCTTCTATGAATTCGGCTGGAATTCAGCTCTGAGTCGGTGGGCAGAGTGATCCGTTCGACCTGCTTCAGCGAGGACTTTCTGGCTCTGCACGCGCTGGCCTCCGCACCCTCTCCTGCATCCTATCTCTCAAACATTAGACTATTCATATATTATATTCTTCTTATGAAGCAGAGCATTCACCGCTACAAAGCTAGCCTCTTCAAGAGTCTTGCCCACCCTCTGCGTCTGGCGATCCTTGATGCTCTGCGGGAAGGCGAAAAAACAGTCACGCAGCTTCAGGAACTCACTGGAGGCGAGCAGGCCACCATCAGCCAGCACCTCGCCGTGTTGCGCGTCCACCACTTCATCACTTTCCGCAAGGAAGGCACGCTTGCCTACTACCGCAATGAAGATGCTGAGGTGTACATCTTTCTCGACCTGGGTCGCCAGCTGTACGAGCGCCAACTCAACCGCCACCGGCAGGAAATCGACGCGCAGGTGATGGGGCGGTGAGCACCCCCGGGCAAGCCACGCCCGTTTCCCCCTGGAGTGTCCTCAATCCCATTCCCGCCTGGAAGACCGAATTTGGGGGCTACACCCGCCCCCGCTTTCTGCAAGACCTCCTTGCTGGTGTCACTGTCGGGATCGTCGCCCTGCCCCTGGCCCTCGCGTTCGGCGTCACCAGTGGCGCGGGGGCTGCTGCTGGCCTGATCACGGCCATCATCGCGGGGCTGGTCGCCAGTGCCTTCGGTGGCAGCCGTTTCCAGATCACTGGTCCTACCGGGGCAATGACGGTTGTTCTGCTGCCCATCATTGCCCAGTACGGGCTGTCCCAGGTGTTCGTGATCGGCATGATGGCCGGGGGCCTGCTGATTCTCGCCAGCCTGCTTCGCCTGGGCCGCGCCGTCCACCTGATCCCCTGGCCCGTCATCACCGGGTTTACCAACGGCATCGCCATCATCATCGCTCTGCAACAGCTTCCTGCCATGCTGGGCCTCGCCGCCCCCAGAGGAGAAGGCATTCTGCCGACCTCTTTCGAGGTCCTGCGCACGTACCTGAATGCCCCACAACTGGCCCCGCTTGCACTCACGGCAGCCACCGCCGCCATCATGTTGCTGTGGCCGCGCGTCACCACCCGCATTCCCGGCGGAATCGTGGCTCTGCTGCTGGTGACCGGGATCAGTCTGGCCCTGCCTCTCGGTGTGCCGCGCATCGGCGTCATTCCGGCGGGGCTGCCCCTGCCTCATCTGCCTGCGTTCGACCTCGCCACCGTCCCGGCCCTGTTCAGCGCTGCCGTGGCGGTGGCGATTCTGGCCGGTCTCGAAAGCCTGCTCTCAGCGGTGGTGGCCGACGGCATGACCCGTGGCGTGCGGCATACCCCTGACCGGGAACTGTTCGGTCAGGGGCTGGCAAACCTGATTGTGCCCCTGTTCGGCGGTATTCCCGCCACTGGGGCCATCGCCCGCACTGCCGTCGGGGTACGTAGCGGCGGACAGACCCGCCTGACCGGCATCATTCACGCCCTGTTCCTGCTCCTGGTCGTACTTCTGCTGGGCCGTGCAGCCGCCCTGGTGCCGCTGAGCGTCCTGGCGGGGATTTTGCTCGTCACGGCTCTCCGTATGTTTGAAACCCATGCTTGGCAGGCCCTGCGCCGATCCACCCGCAGCGACTTTTTCACCATGCTCGCCACGCTGGTCGTCACGGTTGCCTTCGACCTGATTCTCGCCATCGAGGTGGGTCTGGCCCTGGCAGGCGTGCTGTTCATTCAGCGCATGATCCGCAGCCTGCATGTAGAGGAAATGGACATCACAGAGAGCGCTCCCAGTGACGCCGACCTGGCGCTGCTGCGTTCGCGGGTGTTGGCATACCGGGTCGAAGGGCCGCTGTTTTTCGGCGTGGCGGGCCGCTTTCTGGAGAATCTGACCGCCAATCAGGATGTAGATGTGGTGATTCTGCGCCTGCGACGTGTGCATCACCTGGACGCGAGTGGTGCCCAGGCCCTTGACGGTATCCACCGGGAACTCCAGTCATGCGGCATCACGTTGCTGCTCAGCGGCGTACAGCCCCAACCGCTGGCCCTGCTGACCCGCATGGAGTTGCTCGAAACCCTCACCACCGACCGGCATCACCTGTTCGAGACGACGCCACAGGCCATCGAGCACGCCTGGTCACACGTGCGGCGGCGTGTGCAGAGAGCAGGTATATGACACGGCGCAGGAGGCGTTCTGCTTCACCTCGCTGCTGCTGAGCACTGCCGCTGATGTGAACGGTGCGCGGCTGTAGCCTGAGCATGAAGCGACTCTGGTTTTGTAGGGCAATGACCCCTGATCTGTGGCGGGCATCCCTTCAGCAGAATTTGACGGCCCAGCAGCCGCCGAGCGCGTCTTAAAGTTCTTTTCCTGCGAGCCTGTCCCGGTTACGGGTTAAATTTTGCGCTTCAAGCGTGCTTTGACGCGGTCCATAAAACTGGGTTGAGGGGCAGGAGGGGCGGGCACGGGTGCAGCCTTCGGGAGACCCGGCAACTTGAGGTCTGCCAGTTCATCGACGGCGTCCCACTCCTGCACGTCGGCTTCGAGGTCGTCGGGAACGTCTACCGCGTCCCATTCCTTCGGCTGAGAGGCGTGGCGGCCATACCGAGAGGTCGGAGAAGAGTTGGAATCGCCAGAAGCCATGTCCTAGGGTAACGTCCCGGACGCCAGAGTCCCGAGGAAATCCTCACACCCACGGTCTGACGGCAGGGTCAGGAGCGAAAACTCTTGGTATAGGCAGTGCTCCTCCTGGAGCGACTGTCTAGAAGTGCCCTCATGGGTGGAAGCTCATCTGTTTCTGGGGTAGCCCTCTGCTTAAAGGTTCCCTGAAGAACAAGCGTCTCAGGCGCAGACAGCTCTCTGAGGCCTCGGTCATACTGTGCCGCGTGCCGTTCTCCCGTCCCCTCCGTACCCTGATGTTGTGTGCTCTGCTGTCTACACCCGTTTTGGCCGCCACAAACGCAGAATTGTTGATCTCTCCGACGGGCCAGATCACCCAGGCGGGACGCAGCGTTCAACTCCGGACTCCTCCGCAGTTCATCGGAACCACCCTGCTGTTGCCTCTGCGTGAAACGGCGGCCCTGCTGGGACGGCCCGTGCAGAACAGCGGAACCCTTATCCAGGTGGGCCGCCTGGTGGTTCAGACCAGCAACCGCACCATGACCATCGACGATGTGCCGTATGCCGGTGAACTGGTGCTGACTGCGGGCGGAGATCCCCTTGTGGAAGCGCGTCTGCTGGCCTACGCGTTAGACGGCCAACTGGTCGCCCGGCCCGGCGGAATCCTGTCGATCACGGCGCTCCCCAGCGACGCGCTGACGGCCCCCAGCACGCCAGTGGCCGTGACCCCCCCAGGCAGTTCGCCTGCCGCTCCTGCCACCTCCCCTGCTGCGCCGCAACCGGCGGTTTCCGGGTTGCCCGAAGCGCGTTTTGCAACCAACAAAACCATCTATGCGCCGGGCGAACGCGTCACCTACACCGACTTTTCCTTTGATCCAGAGGGCCTGAACCTGTCGCGCCACTGGGAAGGCATGAACGAGGTGTTCTTTACTCCCGGCGAATACCGCGTGACTCTGGTGGTCACGAACAGCAAGGGCCGCGTCAGTGCGCCCTCCTCGCGCGTCATCCGCGTGCAGGGGGCAACCGTCAACACGCCGCTTTCTTACGCCCTGCGGAACACGCCTCTCGGCTCGACGTTTCGCGATCCACTCAATCCGGCCTACCCGGCCCTGACCCCCGTCACGCAGTCCGGCGCTTCTTTCCCGCTGCTGTTCAGCGATTCCCCGGAGGCACCCAAACAGAGCGGCACCCTGTACCGAGACCGCGCCTCCGGACGGGTGCGCGTGGTGGCCTATCACCTGAACCGTCTAGCCAAGCCTGCGCGGCTGTATGTGCTTGCGCGGCCCCGCAGCGCAGGAACGTCGGTGCAGGTGCTCCGTGGAGGAAGCGCGGGCGGCACAAGCGTGGAGAGCGTGCTGGGGCAGGTCAGCGTGCTGGATTTCCTGACCGATAACGGCAGTTCCCGCCAGGAATTGCAGGCCCAGGGAAGTACTCCCCTGTACACCAGCCCACTTCTGGCTCCAGAACAGGGTGCCAAGGTGTTGATGGATCTGCAAATCAATGGAGAGGCGGAACTGAGCGTGGTCATGCTGGAAGAGGGGCGGCCCCTGACCGAGGAGACCCTGCGGACGCTGCCACTTTTGCCGCCAGATGCCCAACATCAACGCGGCACGTTTCCTGGAGCGGTGCGGAGCCTGAATGTGCGTCTGGGAGCCTCGCCTGTCCGGGTCATGCTGGGAGACAGCACCACCGACCCGGCCCTCAGCGGGATAGACGCCACCACTGGAGCGCCGCAACGCCTGAACGGAAATTACGGTGTGCAGTACGACATCACGGTGGAAAACACCGTTCCTGGCAGCAGCACTGTGGTCAGCTTTGTACCGCGTGCGGGGCCTTACCGGGGCGGCCTCACCGTGGAAGACGGACAGGACCGCCAGATCATCAGAATTCCGGGTTCCGGCGTCCTGACCAATGGCGACCTTCCGCTGATGCTGTGGCGCACACCCTCGAAGACCTTCCGGATGTCGTTCATTCCGACAGGGGGTTCCTTTCTGCCCGTGGCCCTGGTGTTCTATCCGAACGTTGGGGCGGTCAGTCCCTGATCTGTTGCTGAAGACCCCATGAAGACCAGCAGGACACCGGGCGGCCAGAGCAGGTTCGTTCTGCAGCACGGCCCGCGTATGCTGAGCGCAGGAAAACCACAAGGAGACCCATGTTGAATCTCGAAGACGCCCGCAGAATTATTCAGGCCGCCGAACAGAAAGCCGTAGAGATCGGTCAGCCGATGAACATTGCCGTGGCCGACAGCGGCGGCAATCTGATCGCCCACGTCCGGATGGACGGTGCCTGGATTGGCAGCATCGACATTTCCATCAAGAAGGCGTATACCTCACGGGCCTTCGACATTTCGACCAAAGACCTCGCGGGCGAAAGCCAGTCGGGCGGGCAATTCTTCGGCATCAACGCGTCCAACGACGGACGGATCATGATTTTTGCGGGCGGCATTCCGCTGAAGCGGGACGGCCAAGTCATCGGGGCGATTGGCGTCAGCGGCGGTTCGGGCGAACAGGATCACGCCGTTGCCGAAGCGGGAGCGGCAGCCGTTTAGAGCGTCCGCTCTGGGTGAAGAGCCGTCTGATACCGACTCTGCCTTATCACCGCACACGTTCCTGAGACATAGCCACGAACCACGCGTCTACCTCGCAGAACGGAAGGAGTGGCGTCCTTGTGGGCGTCCGTTCACGACGATACGCCCCTGTCTGGTACAACCTGTAGAACTGCCACACAGAACTTTGCAAGCCGGATGGAATCCCAAAAACTAGGGGATTCCATCCGGCTTCGCATTGCTGGCTCTTCCCTACTCGCGCCAGATGGCCCAGTGGTTCTCCAGTTCATCCATCTGCTCGCGCGTGTGGCCCCCCAGACGCAGCAGACTCATGATCTGTCCCCGGTGGTGACTGTCGTGTACCACTGTATGCATCAGGAAATGCGCTGGATTCGACTGATAGGTGCCCTCGTTCCAGGGGTCTGCAAAGGGCTGGTTGTTCTCCAGCGCGTCATGGACGGCGAGCAGCACGGCCTCGTCGCTGAGGGTGAAGGCCTCTCCCAGATCTGCCGGATCGTGGCCCTCCCAGCGCCACACAGGTTGGCCCTCGACCAGCCTGAACAGAGGCTCGACGTGCGCTGGAGAGATGTTGGAGAGCCAGTCTGCGCGGAAACCGGCCATATGCGTCAGGTGTTTGCCGACTGTCCACCCACCCCGGCCATCGCTCAGGCCGAAATCGTCGGGGGTCAGGGCAGCCAGGAGGACTGCGTTCACGCGGGCATTGCGCCGGAAGGTTTCGAGCGGCAGGGTCAGGTCGGGCATACATTTATTCTCCATGAGAGGAAGTGCGGAATAGTGAGGCAATCGGTCCGAATCCGCGCAGGTTTCTGGCTCCCAAGTACAGAGGTCAGGCCAGAGAGTCCGGAAGGGTATAGGTCAGGGTGTAGTGGTGTTGCCCATCCTCGACAACCAGTTCAAGGTGCCCGGTCAGTCCCACAAGCTCACCCGCCGCAGAATCAGGCACGATGCGGTAATCGAGAGTCTGGTGACCGCCGTGCTGCACGCCCAGATGACAGAAGACGAACGTGCCGCTGCGGCCCTGCAAGACGGCGGTGACGCCCTCCAGGGCCACGTATGCGCCCGAACCCAGCTCCGTATTCAGGCTGGAGAGCATCTCGACGGTGCTGTGCCCACTCAGGTCGCCGCTCCAGACCTTGTGCAGCAACGTGCGCCCGATCCCGTACACTTCTGGGCTGGCCGAATCCGGCTGAACTGAATCTGGCTGAAGTGGGGCTGATTGCACCGCAGCCGGAACGCGGGTGACGGTGAACAGGCCGCTGGCAATCTGTGGCACTGACGATCACCGCTCGTAGAAGGCGGGAGGTTCGATCCCCAGGGCGCGGAGGTACACGTAGCCCTGAGCGCGGTGGTGGATTTCGTTGTCTATGTTGTAGATGGCCGCGACCCAGCCCGTCATCTCTCCCCAGGGCAACTGATGGGTGTCCGTAAAAAAAGCCGGATTCGCACCGGGTGCCTCGGCGGCAATGCGCTCGCTCAGGGCGTCCCAGGCGCTGAGCAGTTCGTCCCTGCTGCGGAGAGCGGCGGCCCAGTCCGGCTCGTTCCATTGACCACCCTTGAGACCGCCGAGGGTCATCTCGCTGACCAGATGAATCTCGTTGGCGAGCATGCCAAAGGGGCGCATGGGCGGCGCGGCGGTAAAGGTAAAGAGCTGGTCTTCCGGAAAAGCCTCGATCACGCGGCGGGTCAGGGCGCGGTGGCCCTGCCAGTGGGTCACGAAATCTTCCAGCGACAGAATGGACGGACGGGTAGCAGTCGTCATCATTGAACCTCCTTGAGTGAACAGCATGTGGTTGAATCTGTTGCCAGCGTAATCCTGATTCCCGACAGGACGTGTCGCCTATTGCCGGGGCTGCCTCCGTCCCCCACCGCCCGACCTGCCCGGCTACACTCAGGGTATGTACGATCCGTCCATGCGTGTCCTGACCGTACTGGAACTCCTGCAATCGCGTGAGGAGGTCAGCGGCGCAGAGTTGGCCCGCCGCCTGGAGGTCAGCCCACGTACCGTGCAGCGCTATATCGCGCGGTTGCAGGATCTGGGCATTCCGGTGGAGGGCCGCCGGGGGGTGGGCGGGGCCTACCGCCTGAAGCCCGGATTCCGTCTGCCTCCCCTGATGTTTACGCCGGAGGAAGCGCTGGCCGCCGCGCTGGGCCTCAGAACCCTGCGGCATCTGGGCCTGCACGCTCTGGCCCCCGCTGCCGAGGCCGCAGGCGCGAAACTGGCCCGCAGCCTGCCCACTGCCCTCAAAACGGACATAGAAGCCCTGGAGCAGGGCGTTCAACTGTACGCTTCACCGTGGGTGGTCAGCACCGACGCGCAACTGCTGGCAACGTTGCTGCGGGCGGTGCGCCATACCCGCCGGGTGGCCTTCCAGTACGCCCCGCCCGCCGCTCCCTCCACTTCCCGGCAGGCAGACGTGTACCGCGTGGTCCACCTGGATGGCCGCTGGTACGCCGTGGGCCTCTGTCATCTGCGTGCCGGGCTGCGCTCCTTTCGGCTGGACCGCATGAGTGAATTGCAGGTGCTGGGCGACCCGTTTACGCCGCCCCCCGGATTCGATGCTGCCGCGTATCTGCGTTCTACCATGCATTCCCCACCTCCCACATTCGGGGTCAGCGTGTGGCTGGACTGCCCCATCGAGAATCTGCGGGGGCGCGTCTCGGTGTGGGCCACCGAGCTGAGTGCGGAGGGCAGCGGCACTCGCCTGTGTGCCCAGCGCGAGGATCTGACCAGTTTCGCGGCATTTCTACTGGGTCTGGGCTGCGCTTTCCGGATAGACAGTCCGCCAGAACTGCACGCAAAATTCCGGGTGCTGGCAGAGCGCTGCGCGGCGCAGCTCCAGGCCTATGGCGGCGAGCCTGAGCCACTGCCTGTACCAGCCGCAACCCCCTGAAGGCTTTAAAGGCACAGTGGAGGGCGGGAGGCACGGCGCTCTGTCAGGGATTCAGTCGAGTGGCGCTGATTCCTCTGCTTGCCAGATCAGGTCCGGATGTCTGATCGTGGAGCAGCTCGCGGAGGGCGTCGGCAAAAGGCAGGGTGTCCTGCACGCATCCCAGATGCCCACAGGCCGAGGGATATTCCAGATGGCGGTGGGAGACCTCGGCAGCCTGACTGGTCTGGGCAAACGTCCGCATCTCGGCAGCCGGAAAAAACTGGTCCCCGCTGATATTCACGGTGAGCAGCCGGAGGCCCGAGTTCTTCCAGCGGGCAAACAGGTCCTGGGTCTGTTCGGGAAGCCCGTGGGTCTGAACCACCCGTGCAATATCGAGAATATGCGGCAGACTGGCGGTCTGGGCACGGGTGCGGAGGTAGGCATCGAAATCGGTGTGCGCGAAGAGGTGATGCAGTCCGTCGGCCCCCAGACCGAAAAATGAGATCAGGCGAAGTGCCGCGTCCAACCCGCCCGTCGGGACAATCTCACGCATGAGCGGGCCGAAGACCCCCCGCAGCGCCACTCCCGACTGCGGGCTGGCCGCCACCACTGCCACCCGCTGGGCCAGTTCCGGGGTGCGGGCCGCCCACTGAAGGGCCTGCATTCCCCCAAAACTGGGGCCGATCACGGCGTGCCAGCGTGGTACGGCCAGAGCGTGCATCAGGTCCAGTTGCAGGGCATGCAGATCGGCAAAATCCCAGGCGGGAAAGCGTTCTCCCCAGGGCGTGCCGTCGGGGTGCAGGGTGTCTGGTCCGGTCGTGACGACCCCGTCTTCGTGGGCCTGCACATTGGAAAGGGTGTTCATGCAGACCACGAAAAACCGGTCAGTGTCCACGGCTTCACCCGGCCCGATCAGGGTTGACCACCAGCCCAGCGTGTCGTCAGGCAAGCGGCCTGCCGCACGCATCGTACCGGTGTAGTAGTGACACACCAGCACGGCGTTGTCGTGCGCCGCATTCAGAGTTCCCCAGGACTGCCAGCCGAGGCGCACGGCAACTGGTGTTGCTGCCTTCCCCAGGAGGGCGGTTCTCTCCAGTACACCTGACTGAACCTCTCCTGCCTGAACAGCTTCCGGCTGGGCAGCGCCGGACGCTTCCTGCCCGCCCAGCTGCCCGCTGTCCGCGCCCTCACCCTCATTGTTTCGCATCTGGTTCAGGGTAGCCGCCGGGTGTTACGGAGCAGTCACACTGCCCGGTGATCGTGGCTGGGTCATCCTGCCTCTGGGGACGGGTGTAACGGATCCGTGACGCCGTCCCTCTACACTGCATCCGAACATGAAAAAGATGCTTTTGACGGGCTTGATGCTCGCGCTGTCCGGCGCGGGTGCGGTGAAGGTCGGCGTGCTGCTTCCTCTCAGTGGGGCAGGCAGCGTTTCTGGACAGGCGGCCCGCAGCGGTTACCTGCTTGCGCTCGACGAGATCAACCGGGCAGGCGGCGTGCTGGGCAAACCCCTGGAACTCGAATTTGGCGATGACGGGAGCGCTCCGGCCAAGGCAGTACCGGAGTTCGTCAAGCTGGTCACGGTGGACAAGGTGGACTTCATGGCGGGCGGCGTCAGCAGCGCCACGTCCATCGCCATCAGCGGCCCGGCCAAGCAGTACAACACCTTCATGGCCTGGATCGGAGCGGCGGCAGTTCCTGTCGAGGACGCTTTTGCCGACCACAAGTATTTCTTTCATTACCATCCCTGGGCCTACTACAACTTCGAGGCCATCCTGGGTTACTTCAAGACCCTCAAAACGCAGCGCAAGGCCAAGAACATCGCCATCGCCTATGAGGACGGTCCCTTCGGCAGCGCCGGAATAGACGCCACCATCTCCGCGTTCAAGAAAGCCGGATTTAATGTGGTCATGGCCGAAAAATTCAAGACGGGCAGCGGCAATTTCGGGCCACTGGTCAGCAAGGCCAAGGCCGCCAAACCCGATATTCTGTACTGGATCGGCTACGACACCGACGCCCTGCCGCTGGCGACCGAGGTCAAGCAGCAGAACCTGCAACTGGGCCTGCTGTACGGCACGCCGCCGAGCTGGCCCGTGGGATTCGAGAAGAACAAGCTGTCGGACAACGTGGCGGGCCTGAGCCTGTGGCTCCCCAGCAGCCCGCAGCCCGAGAGCCGTAAATTCGTGGCCGCCTACAAGAAGAAATTCGGCACCACCACCGAGGAGTATTTTGCACCGCTGGCCTATGTCAACCTCAAATCGCTGGCCGCCTCGATCAATGCGGCAGGCAGCACCGACAAAGATAAAGTGGCCGCCGAACTCGCCAAAACCAACATGCCCACACCCTTTGGGCCTCTGACCTTCAGCAAAAGCCTGAAAACCCAGTACCAGGGGTTCAAGTCGGGCAACTGGCTGCACTTCCAGTTTCTCGGAGATGCCCGCGTACCTGTCTACCCGATCCGCTTTGCGCAGAAGCCGATGGTGTGGGGCAAATAGCAGGCCCGACTTGAAGCCGGAAACAGGCCAGAACTAGGAAAATGGGGCCGCGCCGGACAAAGGGGTGTGGCCCCTCGCCTTCGCAGAACCATCCGGCACAGTGATTCCAACCCAGTGATGGAGCCAGAATGAGGCAGGGGAGTAGCGGGCATGGACAGGACAGAAGCAAATACAGCGGGAACGGACGCAGCAGGAGTGGAGATTGTTTCGAGGCGGCTGACCACCTCCCGCCTTCAGACCCATATTCTGGAAAGGGCGGCGACTGGAGCTTCAACGCGGCAGATACTGCTGATTCACGGCAACGTGTCCAGCGGCGAGTTTTTCCGTGAGCTGATGACGACGCTGCCCGCAGAGTGGCAGGTGGTGGCCCCAGACCTGCGCGGCTATGGCCAGACGGAGGCCCGACCCATCGATGCCTCGCGGGGCGTGCGGGACTGGGCCGACGATGTGCTGGCCGTGCTGGACGCACTGGGCTGGCAGGATGCCGACGTGCTGGGCTGGAGCATGGGCGGCGGCGTCGCCCTGCAACTGACGCTGGACAGTCCGCAGCGGGTGCGTTCGCTGACCCTGGTCGCGCCAGTCAGTCCTTACGGGTTTGGCGGCACCCACAGCGCGGCGGGTACGCCCAACAGCCCAGATTTCGCCGGGTCGGGCGGCGGGACGGTCAATGCGGCGTTCGTGGCGGCGGTCGCGGCCAAAGACCGTTCGGACACGGCGGGCAGCCCACGCGACGTGCTGAGAAAGTTCTATGTCAATCCGGCCCGCTTTACGCCCTCTGCCGAGCAGGAAGAGCGCTGGGTGGACTCGATGCTGCAAACCCGGACCGGAGACGACTTCTATCCGGGCGACGCCGTGCCCAGTGAGCACTGGCCCCACGTCGCGCCGGGCACGCGGGGAGTTGCCAACGCCTTCAGCGCCCGCTTCATGAACGTCTCGGCCTTTGCCGACCTGCGCCCGGCTCCCCCGGTGCTGTGGGTGCGCGGCGACGCCGACGCGATCATCGGTGACAGCAGCCTGTTTGATCTGGCCTACCTGGGTTCGCTGGGCGCGGTTCCCGGCTGGCCCGGCGCGGAGGCGTGTGCGCCTCAGCCGATGCTGGCGCAGACCCGCGCCATGCTGGAGCAGGCCCAGCAGCAGGGGGGTGAGTTCCGTGAAGTGGTGTTGCCCGGCGTGGGCCACTCGCCCTTCCTCGAAGCGCCACAGGAGTTTCTGGCGGCATTTACGGCACATCTGGAGGGACGACGCTAGATGGACCTTTTTTTGCAGACACTCCTGAACGGTCTGCTTCAGAGCGGGATTTACGCGCTGGTCGCGTCTGGGCTGGCCCTGTCCGTGGGTGTGGTCGGCATCGTCAATTTTGCCCACGGCGAGTTTCTGATGATCGGGGCGTTTCTGGCCTGGGCAGCAAGCGCCTCGCTGGGCATCGATCCGCTGTTGTCGCTGCCCGTGGTGGCGCTGGCTGTGTTCGGCGTGGGCGCTCTGACCTACCGGGTCAGCATCCGGCATGTGCTGCTGGCCCCCGAACTCAACCAGATGCTGCTGACCTTCGGGCTGGGCATCTTGCTGCAAAACCTGGCCCTGATGCTGCTGGGCGGCAATACCCGCACCGTCAGCACGCCGTATCAGGCCAGTAGCCTGCAACTGGGTGCCCTGACGGTGGGCGGGCCGAAAGCCGTGGCATTCGCCTTTGCGCTGGCGCTGCTGGGAACGCTTTATTTCGTGCTGTACCGCACCACACTGGGCCGTCAGATGCGGGCCGTGGCCCAGAATCGCCGGGGAGCGCAACTGATCGGCATCAACGTGGACCGGGTATATATGCTGGCCTTCGGGGTGTCGTGCGGCCTGGCGGCGGTGGCGGGCGTGCTGGTCAGCGTGCTGCTGTTCGCCAGCCCCACCGTCGGGCTGGTGTTCGCGCTCAAGGCGTTTGCCATCATCGTGATGGCGGGCCTGGGCAACCTGACCGGCGTGCTGTGGGCCTCGGTGCTGCTGGGCGTGTCCGAGGCGCTGGTGCAGACCTACGTGCCGGGCGGCGGCGGCTGGAGCGACGCAGTGTTCTTTCTGATGATTTTCGGCACCCTGGTCCTGCGTTCCTTTCGGGGGAATCGGTGAGCGCGGTATCGGCGCGGCCTGTTCCGGCCCGCAGACCCACCTTCGCGTGGCGGGCGCTCCTGGCGCTGGGCATCTTCTTTGTATTGGCGCTGGCCTTTCCGTTCCTGCCGCTCGGAGACCGCCGCGAATTCCTGCTTCAGATCGGCTTTTTTACGCTGGTGGCGGGCATCATGGCGCTGTCCTGGGATCTTCTGGCCCGCAGCGGTCAGGTCTCGCTGGCGCACGCGGCGTTTTATGGGCTGGGCGCTTACGGTTACGCGCTGCTGCTCAAGGCGGGAGTGCCGTGGGGGGCGGCCATGCCGCTGGCTGCACTGACGGCGGGCTTCGTCAGTCTGTTGCTGGGCGGCGTGACCATGCGCCTGAGCGGGATGTACTTTGCCATCGCCACCCTCGCCTTTACCGAGGTGGTCAGAACCGTGATCCAGAATCTGCCCGAAAGCGTGGCGGGCGGGGCCAACGGGCTGCTGGTTCCGGCGCTGTTGGGCGGCAATTCTCGGGGGCAATATCTGCTGGCGCTGGCGCTGCTGCTGCTCACGGTGGGCGTCAGTCTGGCCGTGCGGCTCAGCAAGCTGCACCACGCCTTTGCCGCCATCCGGCAGGGTGAGGAAACGGCGCGGGTGCTGGGCGTGAACGTGGTGCGCTACAAGTTGGCCGCCTTCTTTCTGTCCAGTGTGCTGGCGGCGCTGGCGGGCGTGCTGTACGCGGGCAAGACCTTCTTCATCAGTCCGCTGGACACCTTCAGTCTGGCCAATTCCATCTCTCCGCTGACCACCAGCATCTTTGGAGGCCTCTACACCACACTCGGGCCGATTCTGGGCGCGACCGTACTGCGGGTGGCCGAAGAACTGCTGCACAACACCGTCAAGAACGGCTATCTGGTGGTGTACGGGCTGGTGCTGATGCTCAGTATCCTATGGTTGCCGCGCGGCATCGTGGGATTGTGGCGGCGTGGACGGCAGGGAGGCGACCTGTGAGCGCCGCCCAATCCGTGCCAGCCTCAGCTCTGCCGGTCCTGCGGGCCGAGAACCTCAGCAAACGGTTCGGGGGCCTCAACGCGGTGCAGAACGTCAGTTTTACCCACTATGCAGGCGAGATTCTGGCGGTGATCGGGCCGAACGGGGCAGGCAAGACCACGCTGCTCAATCTGTTGTCGGGGGTGTACCGTCCCAGCACGGGCCGCCTGTGGTTGCAGGAACAGGACATCACCAACGCACCGATGGAACGCCGCTGCCACGCGGGGCTGGGCCGGGCCTTTCAGATCGTGCGGCCCTTTCCCGAAATGACGGTGCATGAAAACGTGACCGTGGGTGCCCTGTTCGGCCAGCGCGGAATACGTCTGCCACAGGCGCGGGAGCAGGCCTACGACCTGTTGGAACGCACCGGACTGGCGGCCCACGCCGACCGCGCCGCCCACGAATTGACCCTGCTGCAAGACAAACGGCTGGAAGTGGCCCGCGCCCTGGCAACCCAGCCCCGCGTCCTGCTGCTGGACGAGGTGATGGCGGGCCTACGTCCGGCAGAAGCGCAGGAGGCCGTCGAACTGGTGCGCGGAATCCGGGACAGCGGTATCAGCATTCTGTTTATCGAACACATCATGCCCGTGGTGCGCGACCTGGCCGACCGGGTGGTGGTCATGGATCAGGGGCAGGTGCTGGCCGAGGGCACCTACCGCGAAGTGACCGCCAATCCGCAGGTTGTCGCGGCCTACCTGGGCACCGAAGCGGGGCTGCACGCATGAACGAAACCAGACCGGAGCAAAGTAGACCAGACGGTCTCAAACAGGACGCAACCACACAGGCCCGCGCCGGACAGGAACTCGTCATCGAACATCTGGCCGCAGGCTACGGCAAGGTGCAGGTGTTGTGGGACGTGAGTGTGCGGGTGGGGCCGGGAGAGTTCGTTGCCATGATCGGGGCGAACGGAGCGGGCAAAACCACCACGCTGCGGGCCGTCAGCGGCGTGGTCAAGCCCACCGGGGGCCGCATCCAGCTGGGTGGGCGGGACATCACCCGCGCCGCGCCCAGCGAGGTGGTGGCACTGGGGCTGGGTCACGTCCCGGAAGGCCGCGAACTGTTTGCCATGATGACTGTGCGTGAGAATCTGGAACTCGGCGCGGCCATGCGCCCGGAAGCCAGAGCCGCCCAGCAGGACACGCTGGAGCAGGTGTACCGCCTGTTTCCACGCCTTCAGGAACGCTCGAAGCAGATGGCGGGCACCCTGTCGGGCGGCGAGCAGCAGATGGTGGCCGTGGGCCGCGCCCTGATGGGCCTGCCCAGCATTCTGGTGGTGGACGAACCCAGCCTGGGCCTGTCGCCGCTGATGACCCAGACGGTGTTCGAGGCACTGAAGGTCGTGAACGCTGAGGGGGTCAGCGTGCTGCTCGTGGAACAGAATGTGGGCCTCAGTCTGCGGCTGGCCCACCGCGCCTACGTGCTGGAAAACGGGCAGGTGGTCAAGGAAGGTACGGGTGAGGCGCTGCTGGCCGATCCCGGCGTGCGGGCGGCGTATCTGGCGCTGTGACGCCCCCCGATTTTTCTGCCGCTGCTGTCCCTGATAGCATCGCGGCAGAAATGACCCCGAATTGGCGTGACCTGACCTCCTCACGGCGGGCGCGGTGGCCTGCTGTGCGCGGCGCGGTGCCCCGCCCCCGGCTGGGTGAGGCCCTCGCCTCGGCGCGGGTGCTGGTGGTGGTGGCTCCGGCGGGCTACGGCAAAACCACGGCCCTCGCTGCGGGTGGACCAGACCAGGGGCAGGGACTTGGGGAACTGGCCTGGCTGACGCTGGACGCCGACGACGCCGACCCACAGGTATTGGCGGCTGGGCTGGCACTGGCCGCCGAGAGTCTGCCGGGCGGCGCGGCGGTGGGAGCCATGTTGGATGCGGGCGCACCTCCCCGGCGGGTGGCGGCGCGTCTGGCCGACGTGCTGGACGCCTGCGCGGGTCTGCTGGTACTGGATGAGGCCCAGCATCTGGCTGGCCCACTGACCGGCGTGATGCTGCGCGAACTGCTGGACTGCGGGGCAGGCCGGGTGGCGCTGCTGTCGCGCACGCCGCTGCCGCTGCTGGAACTGACTCCACTGGACGCCGCAGGCGAGGTGGTGCGGCTCTCGGCGGCGGAACTTGCCTTCACCGTGCCTGAAATCGGTGACCTGTAGCGTGCCCACGGCCTCACGCCCTCCGGCCCGGACGTGCAACTGGCCCACGCCGTGACAGAAGGCTGGCCGATTGCGGCGCGGTTTCTGGCCCAGGCCGCCGCACAGGGACGCGTTCGCCTGAGCGATCTGGCCGACCTCGACGGCGGCGAGGCACAGTTGGGCACGCTGTTCGATTATCTGGCGCAGGAGGTGTTGGGTCCGCTGGAACCGGCGCTGCGGGGTCTGCTCACCCGCAGCAGCGTCTTTGAAGAGCTGACGCCCGAACTGCTGGAAACCGTGCTGGAAGAACCCAACGCGGCGGCTCTTTTGGAAACGCTGGCCGACAGCGGCACCTTCCTGATCCGTTCGGGTGAGGCGGGCATGCGGGTCTACCGTGCCCATCCACTGCTGCGTGCCCATCTGCGGCGGCTGCTGGAACCGCACACCGCGCAGGTGTTGGCCGCACGCGGCGCAGATTACTTCGAGCAGACTGGACGGCCCCGCCGTGCCCTGGCCGCTCACCTGCTGTCGGGGCACACCGC
Source organism: Deinococcus aquatilis DSM 23025 (assembly GCF_000378445.1). GTDB lineage: Bacteria > Deinococcota > Deinococci > Deinococcales > Deinococcaceae > Deinococcus > Deinococcus aquatilis. The sequence goes on from NZ_KB899737.1 coordinate 37,316, forward strand.
GCAGGCGGCGGCATTGCTGGCCGCGCACGGCTCGGCCTGGCTGGCACTCGGAAGGGTCACGCTGGTCGAACGCAGCCTCAAGCGCCTGCCCCGTCCTGCCTGGACTCCGGAACTGCACGCACTGGCCGGAGACGCGCTGCGCCTGTCTTCACGCTACGCCGAGGCGCTGAGCGAATACGCGCAGGCCACGCCGCTGGCCCGCGCGCTCGGAGAGGTTCAGGTGGGCCTCGACACCGTGCAGCCCAACCAGACGTGGGCACCGTTGGATGAGGCCGAGGCCTGGGCCAGCGGCAGCGACCTGAACCGGGTGCGGCGATTCCGGGCCGAAAACCTGCTGAATGCAGGGCAGTTGGCCGCCGCAGTCGCGCTCGCACCGGAGTTGGCTTCCGGCGCACGGTACGCGCTGCGAACCGGTGACCTGAACCGCGCCCTGCAACTGGCACGGGCCGCCGCACAGGGAGAGGCGGGCGGAGCGCGGGCCGCCCAGAACCACCGCGAGGGGTTGTTGCTGGCAAGTTTTATCCATGCCATCCGGGGAGACGCCCTTGACGCGGCCCGCTGCGCCGAGAGTGGGCTGGCCGAGGGCGAACGGCTCGGCAGTCCGTTCGTGCGGTCGCTGGCATTGACGCGGCTGGGGCACGCCCACGTCACGGCAGGCGATCTCGCGGCGGCGCAGGTGGCCTACCGTCAGGCGCAGGGCATGGCGCAGGGGGTCGCTGAACGCCTTCAGGCCGAGCCGCTGATGGGGCTGGCTTATCTGGCGGGGCAGGCAGGCGACGCCCGGCTGTCCGGAACTCTCAAGGATGAAGCGCTGGCCCAGACGCAGGGGGACGGCTACATGACGGCCCTCCTGCAGTTGATGACGGCTCTGGGCTGCTGGCACGCTGGGCGGTATGATCCAGATTCGCTGGACGCCGCTCAGCAGGCTTTCGAGAGCTGCACCGATGCGTTCGGGCTGGCCTGCGTCGCGCTGGCCCGTTACGCTGCTGGAGAAGAGTACGCGGTGCAGGCAGCGGCTCAGGGTGCAGCGGCCTATCCATTTCTGCTGAGCAGGCGCTCGCTGTTTTCGCCCTATCCAGACCGGGCCAGACGGGGGGCGCTGCTGGCGCGGCTGGTGGCCGCCCTACCGCAGTTCCGCGCCGATCTGCTGCCCACCGCCCGCGCCCTGGGATACGCCGACATGCCTGCTCCCAGCGACACGCCGGGATTTGAAGTGCGGGTGCAGGTACTGGGCCGGGTGGTGGTGACCCGTGGGATGGAGGGCCGTCCACGCGACTGGGGCCGGGCCAAAGCGCGGGACTTGTTGATCCTCCTGGCGATCCATCCCGGCGGCCTGAACCGCGAGGTGGCGCAGGAAATCCTCTTTCCGGGGGCCGATCCGGGGGTGGGCGAACGAAATTTCCGGGTGACGCTCCACGCGCTCGGGCAGGTGCTTGAGGAGGGTGCGCCCAGCGGCTCTTTGCTGGAGCGCGGCGAGTGGATTCGTCTGCGCCCCAGTCCTGACCTTCACGTTGATCTGCATGCGGCGCAGGTGGTGTTCAGCAGCCCAGCCGCGACGCCGGGCCGCCTAGAGGCGCTGCTGACCCTGCCGGACGCCGTGGCGGCCTCTGAACTGGAAGCCGTGGAGCAGGAAGCTGCCCGCTACGCCGCCCACCTGCCCGACGCACTGGCCGAAGAATCGGTGGCCGCCCTACATGCGGGTCAGCCTGACCGGGCCGCCCGAGCTGCCGAACGCGCCCTGAGTCTCGATCCAGCCCACGAACCCGCTGCCCGGAGCCTGATGCGTGCCCATCATGCCCGCGCCAACCTGTCTGCGGTGCAGCGCGTCTATGCCAGCCTGGGCACAGCACTGGCAGAACTCGGCCTCCAGGCGCTGCCCGAAACCGAGCTGCTGTACCGAAGCCTGACCCGCTGACGGCCCGGTGCCAGCGTCATGAAGTAACGGCGCAGTGACGCTGTGCCCGTACACTCCGGCGCATGACCTTTCAAGAACAAGAACGCGCTCCCCTTGCTCAACGCAGCGCCCTCGTTACGGGCGGCACGGGCGGCATCGGTCTTGCCATCGCCCAACGGTTTCAGGCCGACGGGATGCGTGTGGCCGTCCTTGATCTCGACCGACCTGCCGCCCGCGACACTGCCGCGCAGCACGGCCTGACCTTCATTGCCGCCGACCTCTCCGTGCGGGCCGACTGTCACCGCGCAGTAGCCGAGGTGGTGGCCGAACTGGGCGCACTGGACGTGCTGGTCAACAATGCCGGATTCCAGCACATCGACCCCATCGCTGATTTTCCTGAAGACCGCTGGGACGCGATGCTGGCCGTGATGTTGACTGCTCCTTTTGTGCTGAGCAAGCTCGCCTGGCCCCATCTCCGGCGCACGGGGCAGGGCCGCATTATCAATCTGTCCAGCATCCATGGGCACGTCGCCAGTCCGTTCAAGAGTGCCTACGTGAGTGCCAAACACGGCCTGATCGGGCTGACCCGCACGGCGGCGCTGGAGGCGGGCGAACAGGGCATCACGGTCAATGCGATCTGTCCGGGCTACGTCCGCACACCGCTCGTCGAGGGCCAGTTGGCAGATCAGGCCCGTACCCGTGGCCTCAGCGTTCAGGAGGTGGAGCGGCTTGTGATGCTGGAGCCTGCCGCCATCAAACAGTTGCTGGAGCCGCAGGATGTGGCGGCCCTTGCCAGCTACGTCGCCAGCCCCGCCGCGTGGGGCATGACGGGCGCAGTACTCGACCTCGATCTGGGCTGGACAGCCCGCTGACCTGTATGGCAGTAACCAAACCCGAGCAGGGTGAGGAGGAGCAGGAACGAATGTCGGAAGATCAACTCGCCTCCGTCCCTTTCAACTTCAGCGATCCGGCTGACCCGGACAGGGTGTGATGTCGAAGTAACGGACCGGGGGTAGCCTCTGGCCTGTACTGACAATCCACGCAAGGAGGACCATGCCCAACACGGCATCCAGACATCTATGACGGGCCATTCAGCCTCTCCCCTGCCTGCTTCGGCGCTTCAGGCTCTCCGCGACAAAGAGCGATGCGCCCAGAGCATCGGCTATAACCCGTTCCGCTTCAAATTCACCGCCTTGTGGATCAGCGCGGGTCTGGTCGGAACTGTGAGCTGTGGATGAAGAGCAGATCAGTAGACGAGCGGCGGGGATAAAAATTTGCCAGAAGCCAGAAGTCTGTATTGCTGATTGGAGAGTGGGGCCTTCCAGACGTGCTTCCGTCTTCGCAGGATCGGATATCAGGTTGACCTTTAAACGAATTGGGCAAGCGTGCACGAGGTCGCCTCACCGCTTTGCCGTAGGGTCAAAAAATATGACAACGGATACCAGACACAACAGGTCCTGATGGGAATGGAATTTTCTCCCGCCGTCTGGTTAAGCGGCTGATTCCATCACGACCTGCTCGATTTTCTTTTTTTCAACAGAGTGTTCGGGAGCAGCCGAACAGACAGGAGCAGCGATGAACAAAATGTATCCGAGTGCGGAGGCAGCGCTGTCGGGGGTGGTGGCCGATGGTCAGACGGTGGCGGTGGGGGGTTTCGGGCTGTGCGGGATTCCCGAAGCCTTGATCTTGGCCCTGCGCGACAGTGGGGTCCGCGACCTGACTGCCGTGAGCAACAACGCGGGCGTGGACGGTTTTGGGCTGGGCTTGCTGCTCGCCACCCGCCAGATTCGCAAGATGATCTCCAGTTACGTGGGCGAGAACAAGGAATTCGAGCGCCAATATCTGGCGGGCGAACTGGAACTGGAATTCACCCCACAGGGCACGCTGGCCGAGCGGATGCGGGCCGGTGGCGCGGGCATTCCGGGCTTCTATACCAAAACCGGCGTCGGCACGTTGGTGGCCCAGGGCAAGGAACACAAAGACTTTGATGGGCAGACCTATCTGCTCGAACGCGGCATCGTGGCCGACGTGGCGCTCGTGAAGGCCTGGAAGGCCGATACGAGCGGGAATCTGGTGTTCCGCAAGACGGCACGCAACTTTAATCCGGTGGTCGCGAGCTGTGGGCGGGTGACGGTGGCCGAGGTAGAAGAGGTGGTGGCGGTGGGCGAGCTGGACCCCGATCAGATTCACACGCCGGGGATCTATGTGCAGCGGCTCTTGGTCAATGCGGCCCCTGAAAAACGTATCGAGCAGAGGACGGTGAGGCTCTGATGGCCTGGACGAGAGAGCAGATGGCGGCGCGGGCGGCGCAGGAAGTGCAGGACGGCTTTTACGTGAACCTGGGGATCGGCCTGCCGACCCTGGTCGCCAATCATCTTCCGGTGGGAATCGAGGTGATGTTGCAGTCCGAAAACGGACTGCTGGGCATCGGGCCGTTTCCCACCGAAGCTGAAGTGGATGCGGACCTGATCAACGCGGGCAAGCAGACGGTGACGGCCTTACCGGGGGCCAGCTTTTTTTCGAGTGCAGACAGTTTTGCCATGATCCGGGGGGGACACATCGATCTGGCGATTCTGGGGGCGATGCAGGTGAGTGCGTCGGGGGATCTGGCGAACTGGATGATTCCGGGCAAGATGGTCAAGGGCATGGGTGGGGCGATGGATCTGGTGGCGGGGGTGCGGCGGGTGGTGGTGCTGATG
>NZ_KB899738.1 GCF_000378445.1 Deinococcus aquatilis DSM 23025
GAGCGAACCATCGCCTGGTTGCAGTCCTTCCGCCGTGTCCGAACCCGCGACGAGCACAAAGCCCAGAACTTCTTAGGCTTTGTCCAGCTCGCCTGCATTCTCATCCTGCTGCGCCGAATTTCCGGATGATCTCTAGTAACAGGCAGTGTCCCCGGTAATTCTTTTGAAGAAATCACCCGTACTCCCCTCACTGTTGACGGTAAATTCAACTTCGCAGAATTGCCTATATTGGCCGATAAATATTTATCCAACATTACTGTGGGGGAAAACGCAAGTTGCATATCCAGCCTAGTCATCAGCGATAAAACAGCACGTGGCGGCTCTGCGGCATTCACCGTGGACGCAAACCAAGATGGTAATATCTTTATCTTCATTGAAGACAACGTTAACAAGCAGATATCTCCAGTCTACATTGACAAGGCAACCACTCTTAAAGGTCAAGTGAACTGTAGTTCTGGCGGTGTCAGGACGACCAGCAATTACGATATGGATTTGAAGACTGGGTGGAATGCGCTCCAAGTAAGTGTTGAAGGGACTACTGTCACTTATGCCAACGCGAACTCCTACAGAGGTCAGAAATGGACTCTTCTTACCAACAGTGCTTCACCTATGGCACTGAAGACACAAGGTCTATTCTCACAGCGTTAAGGAGTTGAAAAAGGTGGGCTAACGGCTATCAAACCGTTGGCCCACCTTTCTAGCTGAACATCTACTTCCCCCCGCCCTGAGTCGCCTGCTGTGTAGATTGAATAGCCGTCAAAGCAATCGTATACACGATGTCGTCTACCAGTGCGCCCCGGCTCAGATCGTTCACGGGCTTTCTCAGGCCTTGCAGCATTGGCCCCACGGCCACCACTCCGGCGGCGCGTTGTACGGCTTTGTACGTGGTATTCCCAGTGTTCAGGTCGGGGAAAATGAATACGGTGGCGCGGCCCGCAACCGGGCTGTCGGGGGCTTTCTGCTTGCCCACGCTCAGTACGCTGGCGGCGTCGTATTGCAGCGGGCCGTCGATGATGATGTCGGGGCGCGTTTCCTTGACCAGTCCGGTGGCGGCCTTCACCTTTTCCACGTCCTCGCCTGTGCCACTTTCGCCCGTACTGTAGCTCAGCATCGCCACGCGGGGCGTGATGCCAAAGGCGCGGGCGCTGTCGGCACTCTGGATGGCAATATCGGCCAATTCCTGTGCGTTGGGGTTGGGATTGATGGCGGCGTCGCCGTACACCAGCACCTGCTCGGGCATCAGCATAAAAAAGACACTGCTGACCAGAGCCGCGCCGGGAGCCGTTTTGATGAGTTGCAGGGCGGGCCGCACCGTGTTGGCGGTGGTATGCACCGCGCCCGACACCAGCCCGTCGACCTCGCCCAGCGCCAGCATCATCGTGCCGATGACCACCGTGTCTTCCAGTTGCGCTTCGGCCTGCGGCGCGGTCATGCCCTTGCTTTTGCGGAGTTCCACCATCGGGGCCACATAGTTGGCACGGATCACGTCGGGGTCAAGGATTTCCAGACCATCGGGTAAGGTCAGGCCCAGCCCATCGGCCACCTGACGCACCTTGTCGGGCTTGGCAAGCAGCACGCAGCGGGCAATGCCTTTTTCCACGCAGCGCACGGCGGCCCGCACGGTACGGGGTTCGTCGCCCTCGGGCAGCACGATTCGCTTGTTGGCGGCGCGGGCCTTCTGAATCAGTTCGTACCGGAAGGCACTCGGCGGCAGGCGGCGTTCTCCGTCCACACTGGGGGTGCGGAGGCGTGCGCCCAGCGGCAGGGTATCCAGGCGGTCTGCGATAAAGTCCAGCATTCTGTCCATGCGGTCTGTGTCGTCGTGCGGCACGCGGGCATCCATCCGAGACAGGCGCGAGGCCGTTTCGTAGGAGTTGGTATTGGTTCTCAGGACAGGCAGGGTGCTGGTCAGGGCGGCGCGGCACAGCTTCTCTATGGAATCTTCGGGGCCACTGCCCGAGGTAAACAGCAACCCCGCCAACGGAACGCCGCTGAGGTGTGCCAACGCTGCGGCCATCACCACATCTTCCCGGTCTCCGGGCGTCACCACCAGGGCACCGGGGCCGAACAGGTGAGCCATGCGCGGCACGCTGCGGGCTGTAACCACCGTGCTGGACACGCGGCGCAGATTGGCTTCGCCCTCGTTCAGCACGGTGGCTCCCAGGTACCGCGCCACATCCAGCGTACGCGGCGCACCCAGCGCGGGCCTCTGGGCCACCACGCCCAGCAGGGGCAATTCTCCGCCCGCCAGCACCCGGCTCCGGCTGCGGAGTTCGGCCAGCAGCCCGCCAAAATCCAGCTCACGCGGAGCAAAGTTCAGGATGTATCCGGCCAGCCCTCCCCCATCGCTGCGGCGGTAGGCGAGGGCCGAAATTTCCAGTTCATCGGCCAGCGCAGCCGATGTGACCCCGGCGAGGCTGGACACCAGAATCACCTCGGCTTCCAGATTGCGGGCCAGGCTGGCATTCAGCGCCCCGGCGTAGGTATTGCGCTCAGTGAGGGCCAGCCCCTCGGCCACCAGCACATCTGCGCCGCCCGTGACCCCGCCCGCTGCCTCACGCGAGAGGGCGATCACATTTTCCATCAGTTCCTCTTCGGCCCCGAGGCTCAGTTGCTCTTCGGCAGAGGTCAGCGAAATCGGCTCCGGCGTGCGCGTTCCCATCAGGGCGCGGGCAAAATGCACCGAATCGTCGGTGTCGGCTTCGTGGGTCTGGGCAATGGGCTTCAGAAAAGCGACTTTCAGACCCTGCCGCTCCAGGGCACGCACAAGGCCCAGCGTGGTACTGCTCAGTCCGACACCGTTGCGGGTGGGGGCGACGAAGAGTGTTTTCATGGGGTCTCCTTCGGAGGGGGGTGTAGGGGATGGGTTGTGGGGTGTAGAGAAAATAGAACGTAGAGGGTAGAACGTGGAAAAAGATCAAAACCACGATCTACCCTCTACACTCCCTGCGCCAGCACCGCACTCGTCTGCCGCGCAATACTCAGTTCCTCGTTGGTGTTCACCACCAGCGCCGGAACACCGCCCGCCGTGATGGGGCCGGATTGCCCGCGCACGGCTGCGGCGTTGGCTGCTTCGTCCAGTTCAAAGCCCAGCACCGCCAGGCGCCGCAATGTGGCGGCCCGGATGGTGGCGCTGTTTTCTCCGATTCCGCCCGTGAAGACCAGTCCGTCCAGACGACCCAGAGCCACCGCCATGCCCGCAACCGTCTTGGCAAGCCGGTACACGAACACGTCTACGGCGAGGCGTGCGCCCGCGTTTCCGGTGGCCGCCGCCGCTTCCAGTTCGCGCATATCGGACGCCAACCCCGAGAGGCCCAGCAAGCCCGATTCGCGGTTCAGGGCCGCCGTGATCTCGCTGAGGGTCAGGCCGGATTGCCGCGCCAGATAGTCGTGCAGGCCGGGGTCCACGTCGCCGCTGCGGGTGCCCATGACCAGACCTTCCAGCGGCGTCAGGCCCATGCTGGTATCCACGCTGCGCCCGCCCTGCACGGCGCACACGCTGGAACCGTTGCCCAGATGGGCCGTGACCAGATTCAGCTCGCTCAGTGGGCGGCCCAGCAGCGCGGCGGCTTCGGCGGCCACATACGCATGACTGGTGCCGTGAAAGCCGTATCTCCGTACGCCGTAGCGGGTGTACCACGCTTCCGGCACGGCGTAGCGGTAGGCGACAGCGGGCATGGTCTGATGAAAGGCCGTATCGAATACCGCGACGTGTGGCACGTCTGGAAAGGCCGCCCGCGCTGCCTCGATGCCCGACAGATTGGCCGGATTGTGCAGCGGCGCGAGGGGCACACAGGCCCGGATCGCGTCCATGACTTCGGGTGTGATGCGGGCCGGGGCGCTGAAGCGTTCGCCGCCGTGGACGACGCGGTGGCCCACGGCCCGGACTTCGGAACGCACGCCCAGAGCATCCAGCTCGGCCAGCAGCAGATCGAAGGCTTCGGCGTAGGCCCCGCCCCTCAGTGCGTGGGTGGTGCGCTGTCCATCCCGCTCCAGCCGCACCGACGCTTCGGGCGCACCCAGCCGCTCGGCCAGCCCCGACAGCCGCACCTCTCCCGATGCCGGATTGAGAAGGGCGAACTTGACACTACTTGACCCGCAATTCAGAACGAGCGTCCACATGGCTTCCATTGTGAAGGGTGGCGACAAGGACGGACGGCCCCGACGCGGGTGGTGAGTGCTGACGGTCTAGGAATCTAAAGGTCTGGGGGCTAGGGGGTGGATCGTGGAGGGTAGATCGTGGTCAGGGCAGGAGCGAGCAGGAGGAGGTTAGCCGTTCTTGGGCGGAATTCTTGCGGAGGTGGGTCACTCCTTGAAGGCTAGGCGACTCAACCCCCCCGTTGCTGACGCAACGCCCCCCCTTAGAGGGGAGGAACAAACATCTTTTGTGCTCCCCTTTAAGGGGGGCTGGCTGCGGAGCAGACTGGGGGGTTTACGCAATTAAAGAAACAGTGCCGTAAAAGCCCCACTCTTTTGACCTTCCCACGACGCACAGCCCACTTCCCACTTCCTACCGCAGCCGCTCCACCCGCCGCACTTCCGGCTCTCCGTCCACATGCAGCAGGCGCACGATGGGCGCGTCCGGGTAATCGGCGTACAGGGCTTCTCCCCACTCGATCACGCTGAGGCGGCTGCCCGCGATCAGTTCTTCCAGGTCCATTTCATACAGCTCGGCGGGGTGGCGGGTGCGGTAGGCGTCTACGTGCAGCACGCGCCCCGCCGGAGTCGGGTAGGCGTTCATCAGGGCGTAGGTGGGGCTGGTCACGGGTTCGGTAAAGCCCAGTGCGGCCACCAGCCCCTGCGTCAGCGTGGTTTTACCCGCGCCCAGTTCGCCCTCCAGAAACAGCACCGACCCGGCAGGCAGGGCCAATGCCAGCGCCGCACCAAAGGCCCACTGCGCCTCCTGACCAGATAAAAGGCGTGTTTCTCCGGGCAGCATCGGCAAGGCGGTCATGCAGAAGCCAGAGCTTCGGTGATGCTGTTGGCGTCCAGCACACTCTCGGGCACGCCTGCCATCGCCTCCCGCACCACCTCCAACCCCGCACCGGGCAGATGGCCCTTTTCGCTGAGGGTGCGTTTCCAGTGGCGTGCCCCGGCCTGCCCTGCAAACAGCCCCAGCGTGTGGCGCATCATGCGGTTCAGGGGTTGCCCCTGCTGCACCTGCGCGGCCACATACGGCAAAAAGGCTTCGATGGCTTCGCGGCGGGTGGGCGGCACGGCACCCCCTCCAAAGACATCCCGGTCAGCGGCGGCCAGAATGTAAGGATTCTGATAGGCGGCTCTGCCCACCATCACGCCGTCGGCCCAGGCCAGATGCTCCTGAGCAGCGTCCAGCGTCAGCACGCCGCCATTCAGAACAATCTTCAGATGCGGAAAGTCAGCCTTGAGTTGCTGCACCACTTCATAACGCAGCGGCGGCACTTCGCGGTTTTCCTTGGGAGACAGGCCACTCAGCCATGCTTTGCGGGCATGCACAATAAAGGTGTCACATCCGGCATCCGCCACCGTGGACACGAACCGGGTCAGGTGGTCGTAGCTGTCCAGATCGTCTATGCCAATGCGGTGTTTGACGGTGACAGGCAAGGAGGTTGCGCCGCGCATGGCGGCCACAGCGCGGGCCACCACATCGGGGGTTGCCATCAGGCACGCGCCGAAAGAGCCGTTTTGCACGCGGTCACTGGGGCAACCGCAATTCAGGTTCACTTCGTCGTAGCCGAAGTCCTGCGCTATGCGGGCGCATTCGGCCAGGGCTGCCGGGTCGCTGCCGCCCAGTTGTAAGGCCAGCGGATGCTCGGCGGAATCGAAACCCAGATGCCGCTGGCGGTCTCCGTGCAAGATCGCGCCCGTGGTGATCATCTCGGTGTACAGCAGCGTCTGGCGCGTCAGCGTGCGGTGAAACACGCGGCAATGACGGTCTGTCCAGTCCATCATCGGGGCCACAGACAGCGTATGCGGGGGCAAGGGCGGGGCAGCACTCATCAGCCGACCAGTGTAGCGGCGAGAGAGCCAGAAAAAAGTGGGGCAGGCAGGAGCAGGCCGGAAGTGGGGTGGGACGATTTGACAGAGACGACTCAAGACATCGCTGACGCCTCACCTGATTGGGGGTAAAAATACTCCGACTGTTAGATACCCCCCATCGGGTGTCCTGAGCACAACTCACATCAGACCAACATTGTATGAGTAGCTACCAAGTTAGTAGGGGATATCAAGACCCATCGCCTTTAACACCGACACTAACGGCTCCTTTTATCAACTGGGTATTCAGAAATTTAGATCAGGATCTCGAATGACCATTGGGTTAGAAGTATTTCTCGTTTTATAGCGGCCATAAAAGTAAGTCGTTTCTGACCACCTGGGTAAATTTTAATTCATCTGTAAGCTGCCCGTAAGAACTTTCTCACTACCGTGAAGGAAGTCGCTGCCCCTTTTGAGGTGGCCTGCTGAAGATATTGGGCCGCCCTTTTTCTCTCACGTTCTTTCACGCGAGGAGTTACCATGAGAAGTTATTCCCACCCGCTCCTGCTGGCTGGCACTCTGCTGACCAGCGCCGCGCTGGCTCAGGCAGCCAGCCCCCTTACCCTCACCCTTGCTCAGGCATTGGTGCGGGCTGTTACCGTAGACGGCAAAGCCACCGAACAGCTGAGCGCCGATCCCAAAAATGTACGCCCTGGCGATGTCCTCAGCCAGATGGTGACGGCCCGCAACAGCGGTAGCAAGGCACTGACCAACGTTACGGTGCGCCTGCCTGTGCCCAAAGGCACCACCTACCTGAAGCCCGAAACTGCGATGAATGTCGCCGCGAGCGGAGCCAAGGCCGAATACTCCATCGACGGCGGCAAGACCTATGCTGCGGCACCCCTCAAAAAGACCATCACAGTCACAGAAAACGGCAAGAGCGTGAAGAAGGAAGTAGAGGTCAAGCCTTCCGAGTACACCAACGTTCGCTGGACATTGCCCCAGATCAGTGCGGGCACAGACCTGAAAGTCGGTTTCCGCGTTCAGGTCAACTGATCCGCTTCTCCCCTTTTGGAATGCGCTCTACCGCCTGCCCTCGCCCACAGATTCTGTCCAAGGAGTTTCCATGAAGTTGAACCCCTCCCTTCTCACGCTGATGGTGGCCCTGTCTGCTGGCAGCGCTGCTGCCGCCGGAACGCCCGCAGGCACGCCCATTACCAACATCGCCACCGCCAGCTTTCTGGACCCCAACGACGGCACCACCCCCAAAGAGTCTCAGTCGAACACCGTGACCACCACCGTGCTGCCCAAGCCCGGTTTTGATGTGAACTTCGGCACCACCACCGTAGACGGCAACACTCCGGTGACGCCAGTAGCCACAGCCACCAGCGGCGCAGGCTACTACCCTGGCGGGTACGCGCCAACAGATGTAGTCCCCACCACTGCCGGAACTAACGTGGACACCAAGTACACGCTGGTCAACACGGGCAACAGCGTAAACCCTGTGACCCTCGCGGCAGAGATCAGCGGCAAGAGCGCCACTGGAACGCCCCTGACCGGCGCGGACCTGCCGGTTGTCGAGTACTACCTCGACCTGAACGGCAACGGCAGTATCGATGCGGGCGATACGAAAATCACCGGGCCAGTCAGCATTCCTGTAGATGACCCCCTGACACCCGGCGACGAGGGCAAGGTCACTATCATCCAGCGGGTCAAGATTCCGTCTACCGCTCCCAAGGGCAGTGAGTATTTTGTCAGTCCTCAGGGCACGGGTCAGCAGTACACCGCAGGCACCACCGACCCAGCCTTCGTGGAACCCAGTACCGACCTGCAATACACCTACATCAAGATCGCCAACCCCAGTGTGGATATCACGCCGCCTGCGGATACCGATCCTTCCACGCTTGTCGTGACGCCCCCTGTGCCCGGTCTTGTTCCCGGTACGAGCGGCCCTGTCTCCGATCCCAAAACCTACCCCGCGCCTTCCAACCCGCCCGGTAGCCCGGTGACCACCCCCGGCACCATCATTACCGTAGACCCCGCGAGCGGCGATCAGAACGCCTATCCGCCCGCCGACGCAGGCACGGCCCCCGATGTGGTCACGTTTGTCAGTCAGGTCACCAACAACGGCACGATTCCCGACGCCATCGTCCTGATCCCGCCCACCGGCCTGCCCGTTGGAACCATCGTGACGATTCTGGACGGCAACGGCAACCCGATTACGCCCGATGCCAACGGCAACTATCCGCTGGTCGGCACTGGCCCCGGCGGAACGGTGCTGCCCGGCCAAAGCGTGCCTTTCCGGGTCGTCGTGACCTACCCCGACCCCGACGGCACCACCACCCCTGTTGCCAGCATCCCCGTGACCATTGGTGTGGATTCGGGCAACGACACCGACCTGACGCCCAATACCACCGGCACCTTTACTGTGAACCCGCCCCAGGTTTTGTTCGGTGACCCGTCCGGCACAACCGCCGACCCCACCCTGACGCCGATCCAGGTCGTGGTTCCGGGCGCCCCCACCGGCACCAGCACGTCTCCGACTGACAGCAGCGCCACATTCCCCATGACCATCGTGAACACGGGCACCTACCCAGAGTCGTACAACATCGCGGGCAGCGTGACCGTGCCGGTGATCGATCCGGTCACGGGAGCCATTACCAACCAGGTCGTACCCGTGCGTTACTACCTGGCCGACGCCAACGGCAACCCCACCGGCTCCGCTCTGACCACCACGCCTGTGGTCGTGCCCGGTACACCGCTGCAACTGGTGGCCGTGATCGACGTGCCCGCCAATGCCGCCAGCACCAACGCCAACGGCGTAAGCGCCCCGCTGCCCGTCTCGCAGAGCATTACGGGCACCTTCAGCGGCATTGTTCGCACCGACGACGGTGCCAACAGCGACAAGATCACGGTGGGCGTGGTCAACACCGGCACCAGCGGAATCGAAATCACCAAGACGCAGACTTCGGCCAACATCGACGCCCTGCCCGGCAAAGATATCCAGTACCAGATCGTTGCCAAGAACAACTTCAATGCCCCGGTCCGCAACTTCTTCCTGACCGAGCAGAGTGGAGTGGTCGGCACCGGCACCAACGCCGGAACCACCACCAATCTGTTCACCTACTCCACCTACAAGTCTGTGGCCGCCAGCGCCAACTTTGCAGGCAATCTGCTCGTGCGCTTCAACGGTGCAGCCTGGCAGCCCCTGGCAACCGCCACCGCTCCGGCCAGCGTCACGCGGGTCGATGTGGGCGTAGACAACAATGCAGGCGCACCTGACGGCACCATCACTTCTGCCGATACGGTGCCCAGCACGGGCGTCATTACGGTCAACTTCACGACCACCATCAAGTAAACCGAGCTGGAAGGGCAGCAGTTTTGCCCCCCTGCCCTTCCAGGCCGTACCGTCAGATTCTGCCGTCAATCACCCCCCCCTCAGTACCCCCAGACACTCTACGAATGCAGCTCTGGCAGTGATAAAACCGTCAGAACTAATAAGAGACACTGTAGTCAGAGTGAGTGCCAGATGTGGTTGGAATGAAGCTTCTGGACAGGCCCAACTCTAAGCCGCCGTTCAATTTTCGATGTTCTTTCCGTTCCGCCCCAGTTGTGCGCCCACACCGCCGTTTTCGTTCTCGCTGCACCGCAGCACCAAGGAGCACCACATGAAAGTAAATTCCCGTTTGATCGCCCTGATGGCCGCACTGGCCGCCGGTTCCGCCGCTGCCGCTGGCACGGGCACCACTCCCGCTGGCACCACCATCAGCAACACCGCTACTGCTAGCTTTACCGATCCCACCAGTACCACTAGCGCTCCCGCAAGCGTTAATTCCAACCAAGTAGACACGCTGGTCTTGCCTGTGCCTGCCTTTGACATCACCTATGACAGCACCGACGCCGACGCGACCAAAGGTGATGACAGCGCAATCAATAAGATTCCTGCTGACTACAAAACCGCGGACGCACTGCCTGGCAGCACTCAAGTCGAGTTTTACCAGTTGATCAACAACGGTAACGTCAGTGGCTATGTCGTCAATCTGGCAGCTAATACCACCAACAGCCCCACGACACTGCCGACCAGTGCCGTGACATACTACGCCGCCGCTGCCGATACCAACACAGACGGTGTCCTGAGTCCCGCAGAAATCGCCGCTGCAACCCCAATCACTTCGTTGACGGTTCCAGTTGACAGTGCTGCTACGCCTACCCTAGACGAAGGCATCGTCAAGTTCTTCCAGGTTATTACGGTGCCATCCGATGCCGCAGCCGCAAATGTATTCTCGGCCAGCCCTCAAGGCAGCGCACCCGCAGGGGCCGGAACTACAGCTGTCAACACCTACGCTGCAGTGAACGAAGCCGCTACCGACCTTCAATACGCACAGGTCACGGTCTTTACCCCTGTTGTGGTCGTAAATCCTCCCACCGTGAGCACTACGGTGACGCCCCCTACTGGCACCACGCCTGTCAACGGATACACCGATCCCAACAATCCCTCGACCCCCATCGTGGTTTCTGCCGACGCACAAACGGCTTACCCACCCGCCGATGGCAACACCACGGATGACACCGTAACGTTCAACATCAATGTCGGGAACCCCTCGACCAAAACCGACGTTATCAGCCTGTTCCCTTCGGCTCCTGTAGATCCAAGCGCTCCTGCTGCCCCCAAAGCTCCCCAGTACACCAGCTTTGACGCCGCCACCAGCACCTTTACGCTGAGCGACGGCACTAAGGTGCAGTTCTTGGATACCACTGGCGCTCCTCTGCCCACAGCGGTCAACCCCGCCGACGGCAAAACGTATCCTGTGGTTACCGTTGCCCCCAACGGATCAAGCGACTACGCGGTCAAGGTCACCTACCCCGACTCCAACCCCACGGCCACCTCCAACCCCGCACCCTACACTTTCACGGTGGGCGGCGACTCCAACAACGACTCCGACATCAATACCAACGACACCACGGTGCTGAAGGTTCTGCCCGCTGCCATGCAGTTCGGCGACGCCACGGGGGCACTGGGCACCGACCCCGCTCCTGCCACGACTCAGACGGTCAGCCCCAAAGCCGCTCCGGCACCAGGCAACATCACCAGCAGCCCCGACACCACCGACAACACCGCTGTGTTCCCGATGGACATCGTAAACCAGGGCGAGTACGGCGATACTTACACGCTGACCACGCCCACCATTGCCTTCCCGAACACGGCAGGCACGACCACTCCGGCTACCTACAAGTACGTAGACAGCACGGGTGCCGAGTTGACTAAGGTCGGCGGAAACTACGTCACTCCCGTGGTGGCACCCAACACCGAATACAAAGTCTTCCTTGTCGTCACCGTGCCCGATGATGCGATCACTGGATCGACCACCATCCCCCAGACGGCAACCGGCAACTTCAGCACCATCATTGCCAATGACCCCAACGACGTGGTGAAGGTCGGCATCGTCAACACCAAGCCTGTCGACCCCACAGGCCCCACCTACGACCCCGCTAACCCCAGCAGCTCCACCAGCGGTATTGCTGTCGCCAAGTACCAGGCCAATGGCGCAACTGCACCTGCCCCGGTTGCAGCAGATACCAACGCCCTGACCGCTATCCCCGGCGATACCCTCCGCTACGCCATCATCGCTAAGAACAACTACAACACCTCCGTAGCCAACTTCGTGCTCAGCGATAGCGCCGCTGCCAACAACGTCTACACCTACTCGACCTTCAAGGGCGCAACGGCTACGCCTGTGAACTTCACAGGCATCGCTACGCCCACCGTCTACTACAAGTGGACAGGCACGAAGGCAGGCGCAGTAGTCAGCAGCAGCGGCTTCGTGACTGCGGCACCTACTGCCACTGACATGGATACGGTCACGACCCTTGAAGTGGCTGTAAACACCAACACTGACACCGCCATCACTGCCGCCGACATCGTCCCCGCACTGGCAAGCATCCGCCTCGATATCGAAGTTACCGTCAAGTAACCCCTCCCTCCTCGGTGCGTCCCTGTTCAACTGGGACGCACTTTTTTCACACACAGGCTTTTTAAATGACAGGGTAGTCCCCTTATCGGGTGTACACCCACAGCCTGCCCCCATTTTTATTTCGCCGTCATAGGGATGTCAGAACCGCTCCAGCACACTGATTGGTGTTGATGGACTTCTACCAGACTCTCATAGCAGCTTTTAAATGCCAAAAAATTCATAGATCTTCTTTGAATCCCACTTTAGCCGTCCCCAAGCTTCTTTTTCCCTTCACAACAAGGAGACCATGACCGTGAGCTACGTACCTAAATCCCCACTGCAACTGATGTCTGCGCTGCTGGCGTTGGGTGCCTGTGCGGGCGGCCAGTGGGCCAGCGCCGCCGGTACTTCTGCCGGAACCAACATCACCAACATTGCGACCGGGTCGTTTGATCCACTGGTGCCGGGCGGTCCTGCAAACGCTCAGAGCAACCTGATCAGCACCACGGTGCAGGCTGTGTGCGCCGTCAGCATCACGCCCAACGGCTCGGTCACGGCTCCCGGCCAGAGCGCCACGCTGCTGCCCGGAGAAAACACCACCTTCAAGTACACCATCGTGAATGCCGGAAACGCGGCAGCGACCCTGGGTGTGGTGGGCCGCGTAGAAACGGCGAGCGCCTTTACGCCCGTGCTGGCCGTATACCGCGACCTGAATAACAACGGTGTCGTGGATGCCAACGAGCCGACGGTGAGCAGTGTGGACCTGCCTGCCGATGGCAGAGCCAACCTGCTGGTCGTGGTCAGCACCGCCGAGAGCGCACGCGGGGAAGCCTTCGTGAACCTGATCGGCTCTTGCGGCGGCGAGGGCAGCGCAACCGACGCCGACAACGTGAGCCGCGTGACGGTGGGGCCACCCCCCGAACTGGCCGTAGACAAGAGCTTTACGCCTGCGCTGGTACGCCCCGGTACCGAGACCACCGTGACGGTGAACACGGTGAACGGCGGGCAGGGTGACAGCCGCGAGGTGGTCCTGACCGACCTGCTGACCGATCAACTGGCCCAGGGCCTGAGCTTCGTGGCAGGCAGCGCCAGTGTGGGCAGCGGTGTAGCCGACGCAGTGCTGGAATACAGCGCAGACGGCATCAACTGGCAGGCCACCGAACCCCTTCAGGTGCGCGGTGTGCGGGTGCGTGTACCGACCCTGAGGGCGGGCGCTCGCCTGAGCCTCAGCTTCCGGATGTTGGCCGGAGCCAGCGCCGAAAACCACATCATTCCCAACGTAGCCACCGCAGTGACCGGGGGCAAAACCGCCACGGGCCAGGCCAGCGCCGACGTGCGCTACCTGCCTGCCGTTGCCATCGGGCCGGAAGGCAATCCCGAAGCCCCCGAAGGCACGCCCGCCGATACCCAGAGCAAGACCTTCGCCGTGGTGGGCCAGGTCGTGTGCTTCGACCACACCGTCAAAAACACGGGCGATGTGCGCGACAACTTTACGGTCACGGTGACCTATCCACAGGGCGCGGCCAAGGCCGAATTCCTGAATGCCAGCGGCGGCCCACTGGTGCAGCCCCTTATTCTCGATCCAGGCCAGACTGCCTTTGTGCGTGTGTGCTACACCCCCACACAGGCCGGGGCACTCGACGCCCTGCTGACCGTGAAAGGCGACCGGGGCACCAGCAACCAGACCCGCGACCTGATCACCGGTGTAGAAGGTGGCCTGCCCGAACTGGTCAAATCCAGCTCGGTGGCTGACGGCGTCACGGTCGCAACCGGCGAGAAGATCACCTACACCCTGTCGGTACGTAACCCCTATACCCGCCCGCTGACCAATGTGGTGATCAGCGATCCGGTTCCGGCCCACACCGACTTCGTGAAGGCTTCCGAGAACGGCACTGTGGCAGGCGCAGCAGGCACGCAGACCGTGACCTGGAATCTGGGCACGCTGCAACCCGGTGAAACCCGCACCCTGACGATGGACACGGTGGTTTCCACCCGCGCCGTAGACGGTGAGGAACTGAAGAACATCTTCAAGCTGGTCAGTACCGAGTTGCCCGCGCCGGTTGCCTCCAACGAGGTCAAAACGCCCGTCTGGAGTGCGCGTCTGGTGATCGTGAAGGAAGTGAGCGCCAAAGTCGCCACCTACGGCGACCGCCTGACCTACACCCTGCGGATTCGCAACCTCTCCCCCACCACCGACATCGTGGACGCCATCATCACCGACAATCCCGCTGTAGGGCTGGAGTACATCGGCGGGACGACCACGCTGGCCGGAGCCGCTTACGGCGATCCAACAGTGACAGACGGCATCCTGAAATGGCCTATCGCCGTCATTCCGGCGAACGGCGAAATCCTGCTGACCTATGCCACCCGCGTGACCCCGCAGGCCATAGGCACGCTGATCAATACCGTGGAAGTGATGGGCATTGGAGCAGGCGGTACCAGGCGCGCCATTGCCAGCAACCGCGCCGAGGCCAGCACCCGCCTCGATCCGCTGAAGTTCGCGCCGCTGGGCGACGTGTTGGGCGTCGTGTACATCGACCGCAACCGCAACGGCCTGTATGACGAAGGCTTCGATACGCCTGTGGACCGCGCCCGCATCCTGATGGCCGGGGGCAGACTGGCGCTGACCGACAAGGAGGGCCGCTACCACTTTGCCAACGTGCAGTACGGTACGCAGGCCTTCAGGCTCGATCCCAACACCACGCCCTATCCGCCTCTGAAAGTCCCTGCCGACGGCGACCTGAGCGGCACCCAGACCGTGCATGTACGCGGACTGACCAGTGTGGATTTCCCGCTGGCCCCTCTGGGCGGCGATATCAACGTGTTGCGCCGGACAGTGTTGATCGCGGGAACCGTCCGGGTCGAAAAACTGGTGATTCCGGTCATAGGCGGTTACGTGGTCAATCTGAAGATCACCAGCCCCACAGCCCTCGAAGACTTTGTCCTGACCGATCCAGTGCCCGCAGGCGCGACTTTGAAAGAAGGCCGCAATAGCCTCACTGGTACTTTGAACGCAGGTGAAACCAACCTCACCTACCGCCTCGAAGGGCCGGGGGAAGACCGAGCGGCGACCACCGATCCTTCCGTGAGCTGGAGGTACTGAAGTGAATTCCAAAACAACATCCTCGCTGGCCGCACTGACTGCCCTGACTGCTCTATTGGCAGCGGGTTCGGTGGGACAGGCCCAGGAAATAGACACCAGTCTGCCCGTGACCAGCATCGGCGACAAGCTGATGTGGACGGTTGGCGACCAGAATTTAAATCTCAGTGTGCCCATTGCAGGCCGCATCAAACTCGACCTCTATAGCCCCCGCATGGATCAGGGCGACTACCGCAGCGACACCTATTACGGTGACGAGCAGTACGACGCCAACCGTTCGGCGGTCAGCACCACCTTCACCCTGACCGACGCGAGCGGCCAGGTGGTCTTGCAGCGCACCTTTACACCCGGTGCCCACGCCTGGGAAACCCTGCTGGAACAAGACCTGAGCGCAGGCCAGTACCGCCTGAAAGTGGAAACCAAGGGCAACGGCAAAAATACCTTCGCGGTGCGCCTGACCGGAGTCAGTGCCGATGTGACCGCCGAGCGCCTGACCGTCAACATTCATTCTCAGGACTGGGTTCCGGCCATCAACGTGACCACCGACGGCAGCGTGCCCTACGTGGTTCGGATGTACGACGGCGACGGCGCGGGCGAGCTGGAAGCCCAATTGCGCGACGAACAGGGCAACGTGACGCCCCTGACGGTCAGCGAGGATCTGGAATGGGCGGATCTGGCCCTGCCCGAAGCCGCTGGACGCTACGTCATAGAACTGCGCCAGACGGGAACGGCCAAGCAGTACTCCAACACCGCCGGGTTCAGCCTGCTGCGTGCAGGAACCGCCACCCCGATTACCCTGACGCGGGTCGATCAGACCGGACAACTGCGCGTAACTGCCGAGCTGATCTTGCCCGGCAGCACGGCGGCCACCAATGCCGACATCACCCTGAACGGCCAGCCCGAACAGGTGGAAGGCAGCCTGACGCGCCGCGTCCCTGTGGGCGACTACGACCTGACTGCCGCGCCTGTGGCCGGAGCCACCGTGACGCTGGATCAGAGCCGCCTGAGCGTGCCCAAAGGCGGGATGGCCGAAGGACACGTGCAGATTCGTCCTGAAGTGGCCCTGAGCCTGCAAGCCGACAAGACTGAAATCTGCATCGGTGACCGCGTGACCGTGACGGCCCGCGCCACCACCGCCTACGCAGGCGACCTGCCCATGAACCTCGCGCTGGACTTGCCCGGACTGGACATCAGCGGCGCAAACACGCTTGAGGGCACCCTGAATGCAGGACGGCCCGGCGAACTGAGTGTCATCGGCACCGCCACGGTTGCTGGTCCCCTGACCGTCAGTGCCCGCCTGAATCCCTGGGAACAGGGGCAGACCATCAGCCTGAACGTGCTGCCCAGCGCGACCAGCCTGCAACTGAGCCGTGCGCCGCTGGCCGCCGCGACCGTGGGCGACGAAGTGACCGTCAGCCTGACAGTCAAGAACACTGCTGCCCAGAGTGTGCCTTTTGTTCTGAGCGATACCCCCGGCGCAGGTCTGGTGGCCCTCGACTCCACCACTTTTGAAGGCACGCTGGACGCGGGCGAAAGCCGCACACTGACCTACCGCGCCCGTGTGGAATCGGCAGGCGACGCCACGCTCAACGCCCAACTGAACAGCCCGTCTTGCCCCGCTCCTCAAACGGTCAGCGGCCTGCTGAATGCCGCGCCGCTGCCGGTGCCCGAACCTGTCGTGGTCGTGCCTGAGGTACGCCCCGCACCCGCCCAGATACGTGAAAGCGTGGTCAGTCTGCCCTACGACGCACCTGCCCATACCAACGAACTGGTGATCTCGCATCTGCCGCCCGCTGGGGCCACCGTGACCATGGGCAGCAGCCGCCGAAACGGTCAGCCTATTTCTGACCCTGTGGTGGGTCCGAGCGGCACGCTGTACTGGGTCATTCCGGCCACAGACAGCAAGGCGCAGAGCGGCGTGATCAGTTACGATCTGGCGCATACAGAGGCGCTGGACGTGATGGCCGCCCCTTCTCTTCTCAGCCGACTGGCGGGGAACCGCAGCGAGCTACTGGAAGGCACCTTCAATGCCGCCGACCTGAACGCCGCCCGCCCGCTGGCTGCCCCCGCTGCCGCCGCCACTGCCGAAAATGCCGGGGCCATCAAACTGCCCCTCTCCGGCACGCTGATTCGTACCCGTGACCGCATCAGCGTCATCGTCGAAGCGCCGCTGGGCAACCTGCCCACACTGACCGTCAACGGACAGGTGGTGGACTCCTCGACCATCGGTACCAACGTTCAGGACGGCGTGCGCGGCGTGCAGCGCCTGACCTACGTGGGTGTACCCCTGAAACCCGGCCCCAACATTCTGAGCGTGGGCAGCGACACCACGACCGTGCAACTGGTGGGCGGCACTGCCCAGATTCAGGTGCTGGCGACCCAGATGCTGGCCGACGGCAGTACGCCCCTGCGCGTCAAATTCCGGGCGCTGGACGCATTCGGCAACCTTGCCTCGCTGAGCAGCGTGACGGTACGCACCAACCTCGAACCCCGCACGCCCGACGCCAACCCCGGCGAAAGCGGCTATCAGGTGCGTCTTGAGGGCGGCGAAGGGGTGCTGGAACTGCAACCCCAGTCTGCTCCGACCACCCTGAATCTGGACCTGCTGAACGGTGACGAAGTGCAGCGCCAGAGCTTTGAAGTCCGCCCTGACGCCAGTCGCGTGGGTGTGGGCATGCTCAGCGCGACGCTGGGGCTGGACGGCAACCTGAACCTGCAAGACGACCTGACCTGGCAGGGCAAAGGTTACTACGAAGGCCCGCTGACCGGGGGCAAACTGTATGCCGCCGCCGACAAAGATGGCCTGCCCACCGACGAAAATACCCTGATCCGCTACCCCGTGGCCGGAGACGCCAGCACCGAAAGCGTGCCGCTGCAAGGCATCGATCCTGTGGCGCTGAGCTACGATCACCCGGCCTTCCGTGCCCAGTACCGCACCACCGCGCTGCCCATCGATGTTCTGGCCCTGGGCGAGCAGTTCACGGCGCTCAGCGCCTACACCAAAACCAATCCTTCGGTATCGGCTTTTGCCGCGCTGGTGCCGCGTGAGCGCATTACTGACACGCCTCTGACGCCCGAAGGCACGCGCATCCTGCGCCTCCCGAATGCGGGCATCGCAGAAGGCAGTGAAACGCTGGTGCTGGTGACGCTGGAACGTACCCTGCAGGCCGACGGGACTCAAAAAGAACTGAGCCGCGTGACCCTGACGCGCAACATAGACTACGTGCTGGACGTGCGAACTGGGATCGTCACCCTGGCCCGCGCACTGGATACCGTAGACAACGACCTGAATACCCTGCGCGTGCTTGCCAGCTACCGTCTGCTGAACGCCGAGGATGGCCGCCGCACCGCCTTCGGAGCGCAGGTGAAGCAGACCGGAGAGAATTACTCTGTGGGCGTGGCCGCCGTGAGTCTGGATGACCGCGTGACCTACGGCGTGCGTGCCCAGTACGACAACGGCACCCTGAAAACCGGGGCGCTGCTGGCCTACTCGGGCGGCGTGCAGGCCAGCGCCGACCTGACCACCAAACTGGGCGACGACAACCTCGGCGCCCGCGTGCGTTATCAGGACTCGGGCTACGGCGGCCTGAACGGATTTGGCGTGGGGCTGAACGCCAGCGCCAGCTACAACGCCCGCTTGGGCGCGAACCTGAACGCTATTGCCGACGGCGAATACCACCGCACGCCCACCACCGAGGGCGGCACTCTGGGCGCACGGGCCGAATTCAGGGTTGCTCCGTTTACGGTGGGCGGCGGCTTCAAGTACGCCTACGGCGACGTGTACGGCCTCGGCGCGGTGGGCAGCATCGGCTATCACCGCAACCCCGTAGACGTGGACGTGGTGCATGTGCAGCCTCTGAGCGGCAACCTGGACGCCACCACCAACATCACGGCCAAGTACCGCTTCAACGACAAGGTAACGTTGGGCCTGACCGACGCCATCACCTGGGGCGTGGGCAGCACCAACAACATCACGCAGTCGGCAGCCCTGACCCTCGATTCCCGCCTGGGCAACGTGAACTACGCGCTGGGCTACGAGCTGCCCACCGCTAGCGCCGCAGGCAACCGCGCCCGCTTTGGCGTCACCACCGCTCTGACCCTCAGCGAGCGCGTGAACGTGGGCCTGCGCGGCAGCGCCCTGTACGACCTCAGCAAGAATGAGGCCCAGCTGGGTGCAGGTGCAGACGTGAACTACCGCAGCGACAGCATAAGTGCCACCACCGGCACTGACCTGACCTACAGTGGCGGCAAGTTCGGCGTGGTGGTCCGCGGCGGAATCACCGGAACCGTTACCCCCCACCTGACCCTTACTGCCGACGCGCTGGCCGAATGGGCCGCCGACAAGACCGGACTGCGGGCCAGCCTCGGCTACGCCTACCGCAACCGCACCCTCAACAGCCTCGGTTACGTACGCTACCTGCAGGGCAGCCTCGGCGGAACGCAGCCCGAACTCAGCACTGGCCTCAGCGCCGAGTATCGCCAGCCCACCTGGGCCGTGCGCGGCGGAGTAGAGACCCGCACCCTGCTCAACGACACCGACAGCTTTACCTTGCAGGCACAGATCGGCGGCACAGCCTACCTCACCGACCGCTTCGGCTTGGGGGCGTGGGGCCGCATGATCACTCAGCCTGCCAGCAGCAACACCGCCTACGGCTTCGGCCTGGAAGCCAGCGTGCGTCCCCTGGCCGGAACGTGGCTGACCGCCGGATATAACCCGGTGGGCTTCGTGGGCCTGCCCAGCGCTGGCACCTACACCCGCCAGGGCGCTTACCTGCGCCTCGACCTGACCATCGACGAAAATTTGGGCAAAGAGCAGAAGTAGGAAGTGGGAGAGGGGGCAGCCGAGAGCCTGCCCACCCTCTCCCGCTCTTTTTTTGATCTTTTAAATGAACATTAAGTCAAAAATATATGCCCAAAACCCCAGTAGATCATCAAAAGTCATTAATTTTTTTTGAAGCGTTAATTTAAAACCAAGACATCTAAATTAGATTTTTCCGGATTCAGACCACCCAGTTGTTTTGCACTAAGAAGCAAATTATCTCGACACGAGGACAGAAAAAACATGATGACCCCTCCCCAACGAACACTGAATCCGCTGCAACGACATTACCTCCTCCTCTCTCGACCCCCAGCCCCAGGAGTGACCCTCACATGAACTTGCTTGCATCTTTACAGCGTTGGCTACCGCCAGTTTCACGGGTTTCTTCTCGTCTTGCAGGCTTGCTGTTGGCCGCTGCCATCATCTGCGGCGCAGTGACGCCCACTGCACAGGCCCAGTTCGCTACGGGGGGCAGCGGCATCTACCGCAGCCAAATCTATTGGATTGACTGGGGAAGCGCGGGCACTTCGATCCCGCAGTTGGGGCAGACGGTCACCCAAAACATCACCGTTGCCGGTCAGACGTTGGTCCTCACCTGCACCATCAATGGCATCAGTGGCAGTGGCACTGACCCAGATTTGGCGATCTACAGGCCAGGTGACTATTTTGAAGATGGCCTCGATAACCTGTACAACATTGGCGGCATAGGTACTGGCGACCCAGGCACGAATCCAAACACCATGAACATCGGTCTCATCAACCGAACCGCAAGCACGAACGCCACCTTTACCTTCAGTTGCGGCATGACGCTCGGAGGGGTTTCCTTTCCTCTGGATGGTCTGGTGTTTGCCGATGCGGAAACCACCAGCGAAACCGAGTCAACGGTCGTGACGCTTCCCGCCGGAGCCACGATGCGCGTCATTGAGCGGCTCCGTGAGGCTAACTGCGACGAGCCTTACTACGTTGATGTGTCAGGGACTACCTACACCTTCAGAACTGGGATCGCTCCTGTCTCTGGGAGTGGCATCGTTAACGCTTGTTATGGTACTGCCCCATTTGTTGAGACCTCGGCCATGGCCGTCGGCTTTCTGGATAACGCGACTTCCGCCACCGTGAAGATTGTGGGTGGGGGTAAACAAGCGGTGGCCCTCGGCGTGATGCTGAACATCGCCGACTACGGCGACGCTCCGAGCACGTACGGCAACGTGGCCCACATTCCTCAACTCAACTGGACGAGCGGCACCCTCTCTACGGGAACCAACCCTATTTTCCCCGCTACGACGGCCTCTCCTGCGTTCACCTTGGGCACGCAAACGCAGCCCACTTCCGCCTTACTGGGCAGCACAGTAGACCTTGAAAGCGCTCAGCAGTTCAATGCTGGTGCAACGGGCGACGATAGCACCGGGATCGATGACGAAACCAGCGTGACCTTTCCCACGATGAAGCGCGGCACGACAGCTACTGTACCTGTAGTCATCGGTGGCGTTGGCCGCTTGAATGCCTGGATCGATTGGAACGGCGATGGCGATTTTGCCGATAGTGGGGAGCAGATCGCAACGGATCAGTCGGTCCTTGCGGGCACCACCAACCTCAGCGTCACCATTCCCAGTACAGCGGTCTTGGGCACTACTTTTGCTCGCTTCCGCATCTGTACCGTCATTGCAAGCTGCACTACACCGACTGGCGTTTCCGCTTCGGGCGAAGTCGAAGATTACAGCCTGAGCATTGTGGCTCCGATTCTGTCGGTGACCAAAACCAGCAACGGCCCCTGGGTCCCAGGCCAGACCGGAGCCACCTACACCCTGACCCCCAGCAACAGCGCCGGAACAGCCGCCACCAACGGCACTGTCACGGTCATTGATGTGCTGCCCAGCGGCATTACCCCCGGCTGGACGGGTACCCAGACGACCAACGGCTGGAGCTGCACCTTTGTCGGCCAGACCGTGACTTGCACCAGCACCACCTCAATCGCAGTGGGTGCGAACGGCACCGATATCGTGGTTCCAGTCAATGTTAGCGGCGCGGCAGGAACCGCGACCAACTATGCCTCTATCGGTGGCGGCGGCGATACGCGCAACAGTGGCGTGGCCCCCACCCCCGGCGCAAGCTGCACCCCCAGCGGCATGTGTACGTCTGTGGATACCATCCTCACTGCCGCACCTCCCCTGGCCTGCACCGCCAACCTTTACGGCATCTTCGGAAACGCCTCCACGACCACCAATGTGCAGAGCCTCAGCCTCGCCAATGTTCTGGGGACACCATCAATCACCACCATTCCAACCTCGACCAGCAACGCTGCAATGGCAATCAGCACGAGCGGAGACAAGATCTTCGTGATGGGTTCCGATTACGTTCTGCGCGTCTACGACATTCCCACCAATACTTGGGCTACAGCGGGAACCTTATCCGGGTATGTCGTAATCGATGGGCGACCTCTGCGAATGGCGATTGGGCCAGACGGCACCGGCTATGTCGGAATGAGCGGCTCCTTATGGACCTTCTCGCAAACGTCGCCCTACACCCTCTCAAGCGTGAAGACCGTGAGTTATACCGACACTTCCGGCTTGTCTCCAACGCCCTTCCTTGCACGCAACCTCGCCAACAACAGTGCGGCTAATGGTGATTTCTTTGTAGACAGCGATAACAATCTGTATCTGATGGCGAACCCGAACATTACAACGCTCACACCAAGCAGCCAAAATTACCTTGATCTCTTTCTCATTCAGGGAGCGACGGGCGCATCACCTGTTGCCAAATTTTTTGGACGATTTCTTACCCCTGCCACAAATACGGTTTACACTGGTATTGCGGCCCTCAGCGGCGGTCTATATGTCATTGGCTTTGGCGGCGAAATGCTTTCTATCGATCTTGCCAGTAAGACCATCAACACGCTGACAACCAATACTTCGACCATCGGCAGCGATTTGGGTAGCTGTTATTACCCTTCGCTGCGTCCTCTTATTACCTCCACCAAAACCGTTACCAAGACTGCGGCTGGTTCAACAGACACCACCGGAGACACCCGAGCTTTTGCGGGCGATACCCTGACCTACACCATCGTCGTCAGAAACTCTGGCACTCTGGTGGCAACCGGAGTCAGTTTTCAGGACATCATTCCGGCTGGAACCACCTATGTCGCAAGCAGCGCCACCCTGAATACTGTGCCCGTAACCGACGCGACGGGTGGCGTGATGCCTTATGTGGCAGGCAAAGTCATCAAAAGCCCCAGCACGACCATCACCGGCCAGCTTGAAGTGGATAGCACGCCCGGAACAACAACTGACAAAGAAGCCACCATTACCTTCAAAGTCAAGGTCAATGCCGGGACAACCAGCGTCAGCAACACGGGCGCTATTCAGTACAACGATGATGCCACCGGCACAGGCACGGTAGCCACGCTAAATACCAATACCACCACCACACCCGTGTATTTCTTCGATTACGGCGAAGACCCCAACTCAGCACCGGGCACGCTCAGCGCCAATTCTTACAAAACCCTGTTCGCTGAAGACGGGGCGCGGCATGTCATCGATAGCATCCGCCTGGGCAGTACGGTTAACGCCGATACCAACGGATCACCAGTCGTATTCGGAACCGTGATTACGGCCACAGACAACGATGGTGTCATCTTCAATGCAACTGCGGGTATTCCCACCCTGCTGAACATGCAGAACAGCAGCACCACCGCCAATACGGTGACGGTGACGGCTTCTGCCGCCGGGTTCCTGAATGCCTGGATCGATTACAACCAGAACGGCTTGTTTGATACTACGGAGAAAATATTTGCGGATACCCCTGTGGTAGCCGGAGCCAACACCCTGACCTTTAATATTGCTTCTGCCACTATTTCCGGCCTGACCTATGCCCGCTTCCGAGTGACTACAGGTTCGGGCCAAGCCACCCTGCCCACCGGACTGGCTCCCAACGGCGAAGTTGAAGATTACGCAGTAAAACTGACCAGCTCTGTTTCCAATACAAGTACCTGCGTCGCCAATCCTCCCAACACCGTGGGTCTGAATTTCCGTTGGTTCGATACTGCTACGTCAACCAGCTCATTCAGGCGTTTTCAGCGTGTGGGCGCTCTGGCCGACGGCACCCTGCTTGATCTGGAGTTGACCAGTTCCCTACCCGTGACCGTTGGGGGACCAACCCAGCCTCTGATCGGTACTCAGCAAATGACAGCAACAGGCAGTACTAATATCGTCTATACCATCAAATTCTTTGTCTCTGGAACCAATACCCCGATCAATGTTTCGGTTGCCAACCTCATCACCGATGTGGATGGCGAAGCAGGAACTGCCGGTACGACTGTAGGCAATCCTGCTCCTGTAGGTGCGGGCACCAGCGAACATGTTGCTTGGAAAGCCAGCCAAATCTTTGAAGCCCAGTACAACAGCAACGCTCAGTTGTATCTGTTGAACAATCCCTTTACTGGGGTAGCTTCCGCCGCCTCCTCCATCAGTTACGACAAGATGGTCGTGGGCAAGTATGGCAATGCTGTGGGTACAACAGGCACCAATGATTATCCAGACGGCACAGCCAAAGCCGTGCGCCTTGTCACCAAAGAAGTGAGCAGCTTTGATTGGCTGTACTACGCGGGGCAGTTCGGCGGATCCACCATCGACCTGACGGGCAAAACCAGCATCGTCGCCGATTGCCCTCCGATCCTCAATCTTGCCAAGAGCAGCAGCGCCAGCTCCTGGACGGTGGGTCAAAGCGGAGCGACCTACACCCTTACGGCAACCAACAGTGGCCCGAAAGCCACGTCCGGCACCGTGACCCTCACCGATAAACTGCCCACGGGCATTACTGTTCCCAACGGCGCAGTCACGCTGAGCGGCACGAATGCAGCTAACTGGGCATGTACGGCGGCCAGCAATACCCTGACCTGCACCAGTTCTACGGTCATTGCGGCAAGTGGCACGAGCACCTTTACCTTCCCGGTCACAGTTGGCGCTACCGCCACAGGCACCCTGACCAACTATGCCAGCATCAGCGGCGGCGGCGATGCCAGCACCTTGACCAACGCGAACTCGGCCAGTTGTGCGCCCAGCAACCTGTGTGCCAGTGCCAACACCAGCATTACCACGGTCTCCATCCCTAACGTAACGCTTCTTAAACTCGTTCGGAACGTGACCAACGCAACGACCTTCGTCAGCACCAATGTCTCTGTGAAGCCCAAAGACATCGTCGAATATTGCATTGCCTATGAAAACACGGGTGGCAATGCAGCGAACTTTGTGCTAACCGACTATGTTCCCTTTGGAATGGTGATCGTGCCAGACGCCTACGGCACGGGCAAAGGCGTTCGCTGGAGCAGCACCACCAAGGCTGCCATAGGCGATGCTGCCGCCCCAACCGGCACCAACCTGACCAACATCACCGATAGCCCCACTCCTGATCAGGGCACCTTCAACAACACCTCTGTTGTCAATCCCTCCGATCCTGTCGGCAGTTCCAGCCACCCCGGTCTGATGACCCTCAACCTCGGTGCCACCGGACTAACCACCGCAGGCAAAGGCACCGTCTGCTTCCAGACACAGGTTCCCTGATTCAGTTGCACTGATCTAAGCTAGGCCACTAGCCGCCTAAGCTTCACTTTGACCCCACTTGCATAGCGCAAGTGGGGATTTTTTGTCTTTTTCTTTAGATTCTTTTCCGGGAATTTACTCGAATTGTAAGTGGCTCAAATTTATGAACACCAAGTCAGAATAAGAAACTGTATTTTCTTCCCGTATTCATAAATTGATGGGTTAGAGGTCGAACTTCCTAGAGTAAAATTCGATTTTATAGCCCTATGGTCAAATTATTTTGCCCTGTACTGAGATTATAATTACGGGTCTATAGATATAAGCGCGTAAATTATCGGCAGGAATATTTATTATACGACTGCCCAGTCAATAAAGGTGAGATCGGGGTAAAAGAGATTTTTTTCACGCCTTCAAATTTGTTTGTGATAGATCGCTAAGAATGCCGTATTTATGATCAGGTTCGCATGAGCTTTAGATCGGCTAGAGAATTACACGTCCCTAAATAATTCTCTTGGATATAAACATTCAATCGTGAAAATATCTCTCATATAGCTGCTACCAACAGGAGTCCAATCAGATTTTAAGCCAGTATCTACTTAATATATGAAGCGATAAGTAATTCTGGGACACTTCAAGTCTCTATGTCAATAGACAAGGAAGGAAATGAAAAATATAGCACTTATATTACGGTCAATAAGAAAAAAAGGCAAATTTCTCGCAACTGCTGCCGCAATGTCAGGAGCTGCGCTGGCAGCACCTTCATATTGTACTGCTACCTACACTATTTCGACCAGTGCATCAAATCAAATCGGCTTTTTCAATGACCTCACGAACGGGGTTGTCCCTATTTTCCCAGCCGCCTCTACCAACTCCAATGCCATAGCACAAAGCCCGACAAACGCCATGCTATACTATATAGATCGGGCCAATAACAGCGTTCATAAACTCGACGTTAATACAGGAATTGATACGACGGCCAGTGGCACTCTTAATCCCGCACCACTTAACATTATTGGTGGCACGACAGACCCAGCAGGCAACTATTATGTCTACAGTGCACAAGGCGTCTACGGGCAAGTCAACTTAACAACGG
The DNA here is from genome assembly GCF_000378445.1 of Deinococcus aquatilis DSM 23025. Lineage (GTDB taxonomy): Bacteria > Deinococcota > Deinococci > Deinococcales > Deinococcaceae > Deinococcus > Deinococcus aquatilis. The sequence goes on from NZ_KB899738.1 coordinate 26,450, forward strand.
GCGCAATAGTCGGTGGGGCTTATAAGTCCTTCGTACCACCCGCTGGCTACGTTTTGGTCAACAATAATACTGGCAACGGCGATTTCACTATCGACTCGACGGATCAGGCTTACGTTATTGCTCAGACGACGGCGACTCCAGCGGGGAGCGGGCTAGCCAATGGAGCCTTTCTGTGGAAGCTCAATCTTGCCACCGGAGCTTTGACTTCACCTGTTGCCCTCAGAATAGATGCGACCACCCAATGGACAGGCAATGCCAACGGACTGGTCGTCGATCCAGCAACAGGGAAATTTTTTATCAGTAGCGGAACAGGGCCGACGACCGGAGCAGCGGGTACTTACAACCTCAATCCGACGACCGGTATTACAACCCCAGAGGGACTGTTCACTGGATTGACAGACCTTGGTGGTTGCCCCGTTCTTCCTGATCGTCCTACAGTCACCAAAAGCTTTTCACCAAGCTCAGTGGTAGGCACATCAGGGACAACGGCCCTCACCATCAATCTCAACAATTCCAATTTGGCCCCCATCTATTTGCAGGCCGATTTTCTGGACAACCTGCCCAACAATATGGTTGTCGCCACGCCCAACGGCTTGGGTGGCACCTGTAATATCGCCAGCAATACCATTACGGCTGCGGCAGCCAGCAGCAGCATTAAGTTGGCAGCAGGTTCCCGCATTCCAGCGGGTGGCTGCACCATCACAGTCAATGTGACGGCGACGGGGGTTGGAAACTATGTCAACACCCTCGCCATCGGCACACTCAATACGACTGTTGGAACGAATGCCAGCGCTGCGAACGCCACTTTCACAGTTCTGGCACAGCCGACCCTCAACCTGACCAAAACCATCGCGGCTCCCGGTCGCCACGTCGCCGCTGATCAATTCACCGTGCAGATCAAAAACGGGACGACCCCCGTGGCGAGCGGCACCACCGCAGGCACCGGAACGACCGTCACGGGCGGTACCACCGGAAGCACCACCCTCACTGCAGGCACCACCTACACCCTGACCGAGATCATGGTAGCGGGCACTTCGGCGCTGAGTGATTACACTACGTCTATTGCCTGCACCAACAGCAACGGCTCCAGCACTACGGTCTTGCCCAGCGGCGCAGGTCAGAGCTTCAGCATCACGCCCAACGGCAACGACGTGATCGGCTGTACGCTGACCAATACTCCCAAACAGGCAGACCTGCAACTCACCAAATCCAACAGTATGACCAGCATTCTCACGGGAACCAACACCACCTACACCATTCGCGTCACCAACGGCGGCCCCACCACCGTAACCGGAGCCGTGTTCAAAGATGCTGCCGCCACGGGCCTGTCCAAGACGGCTGTTACCTGCTCCACGGCCAGTGGCAACACCTGCACCACCACGCCGCCTACCGCCACCGTCCTGGAAAGCGGCGCAGGCTTCAGCTTGCCGACACTCGCCAGCAGTGCTTTTTACGAAATTCTGGTGACGGCCAATGTCACGGCAACGAGCGGCAGCGTCGTCAATACGGCCACCGTCGATGCGCCCACTGGCATCATCGATCCCAGTACAGGCAACAACACCGCCAGCGACACCGATACGGTCACGCTGCCGTACACGCCCACCACGCCCGCCATCTGTTCCGCTCTGCCCGGATACACGGGCACGGGCAGCAATCTGGTGACCGACTTCAATGACGGCACTTTCGGCATCAGTACCAGTGATCCTGTGGTTGCCAGCACCAATACCCGTTCGCCCGCCGCCTGGCCCTACCCAGCCGCAACCCTGAACTACGGGTACGCACAGGTGTCGGCCAGCGGCCCCGCCGACGGCTCGCTGTCCTTGGTCAACCGCCTGAGCAGCCCGCGTATCTACAACACTTGGTCAAACGCACTGACTGCCATCACGGTGACGGGCACCGGAACAGGAATAGCCACCAGCGACGCGACCACCGGAAGGTTCCTGCTGATCAACGGGGCCAATCCGGGCGTGACCATCATCCAGACGACCATCAGTGGCCTGACTCCCTACACGAACTATCAACTTCTCGGCCTGTTCTCCAATGTGATCGACAACGGCCAGACTGGCTTCGTGCTGCCCAATATCGACTTTTATGTCAACGGCGCATCCTATTTCCGAACAGGCAACATTCCCCAGGATGTCCAGTCCACCTGGCGCCGGGCAGGGTTCGTCTTCAACAGTGGCAACGCGACCTCAGCGACCTTCAAATTGGTCAGCCGCGTTCCGGCCTCTACGGGCAACGATCTGGCCTTTGACCAACTGAGCCTGAACCAGTGTCAGGGCGTGTATGTCAACACACTCAGCGGCTTCCTGTACGGCGACGCCAATGTCAGCGGCAGCTTTCAGAACCCGGCAGAACCTCAGTTGCCCGCCGGAGTCATTGTGGACTTGCAGTACACGGATTCCAACGGCAATCCCGTGACGGTCGCCAAAACCACCACAGGCGTCGGCAGCGATACGGGCAAGTACGTCTTTACCAACGTGCCGCCGCCCCCCACCGGTTACACCTACTTCGTGCACGTCGAAGACGGCTCTTATAGCACTGAGACCACGACCATTCCGGCGGGCTATACCCTGCTGTCTCCCAACAACGCCGCCATTGCAGGCACGCCCAACTATGTCAGTGGCACCAATATCGGCCCCGATTTCGGCTTCAACTTCGCTGATCTCGGCATCACCAAGAGCAACGGCGTGACCGGATTGTTGGTGGGCAGCACCACCACCTACACCATTCGCGTCACCAACAACGGCTCTATCAGCGTCACCGGAGCCGTGCTGAAAGACGCGGCTGCCACGGGTCTGTCCAAGACAGCCGTGAGCTGCTCGGCTGCCGCTGGCAACGCCTGCACCACCGCCCCCACCGCCGTCAGTCTGGAAAGTGGCGCGGGAGTCACACTTCCGGCGCTCGCCAGAGGCGCGTTCTACGAGATCAACGTCACGGCCAGCGTTACGGCAACTGCGGGCATCACTGTGACCAACACGGCCACGATTGCGGTACCCGCCGGAATCACCGATACGGCGGCGGGCAACAACAGCGCCAGCGACAGTGATCTGATCTCGGCGGCCAGCACCACCACACTGACCCTCAGCAAAACCGGGGCCGCCGCCGCCAGGCCCAACGGGAACGTGGTGTACACCCTGACCGTCACCAACACCGGCTCTGTGGCCGCCACCCTCGTCAACCTGACCGATACCATTCCGGCCAACACGACCATGGTAGCCGCCACCGATGCCAGCGGAACGGCCATCACGCCCGTGCCCACGGGAAGCAGCTACACGTGGGCATTGGGAAGCATTCCGGCCACAGCGGGCAACAGCAAGACAGTGACCCTGACGCTCAAGATGCCTTCCGCCACAGTCATCAAAACCGCACCTCTGCCCAGCGTCACGAATGCAGCCAGCGTCAGCGCCAGCAACGTCACTGGTCCGGTGTCGGCTAGCGCCGTTACGAATCTGGTGTTGGCCGAACTGACCAAAAAGGTTCGCAACCTGACCGTGGCGACCACTGCTGGCCCGTTCGGCACCACAGGCACGGGCCTGCCCAAGCAGGTTCTGGAATACTGCATCGACTTCCAGAATTACGGCGGTGCCGATCTGCCCAACTTTGTCCTCACCGATGCCGTTCCAGCCAACGTCCAGCCCCAGTTGACGGGTGTGTCGGCGGCCCCAACCTACGGCTACGACACGGAGGCCAACGCCGCAGGCTTTGCGGGCAGCGGTTACGGCGTCAAACTGACCCGCGTCTCCCCTCCCGTCCTCCCAGCAACCACGCCCACCACAGTCGTCAGCTACCTGACCAGCGCCAGCGGCAGCCTGACCAATGTGGGCGGACTCAACAGCGACGGCACGCCCAACAGCGGCCTCATGACGGTCAATCTCGGCACCCTGACTGCCGGGAAGAGCGGCACAGCCTGCTTCAGAAGCACCATCCGCTGACACCACACTCCCTGTTGTTTTCGGCTCCTCCTGTCTGCCCAGCGCAGGCAATGGAGCCGAATTTCTGTTCTTGTGTGTCACCACCGCCACTGCGCGTAGAATTTCACCTGATGTCTTCTCACGCTCGCGGTGTGCTTCTGCTGATTTTAACAACCGCCCTGTGGGGCAGTACCTTCGCGGTGGTCAAAACCCTGGGCGAGACTCTGGACGCCAGCGTGCTGATCGCGTGGCGTTTTCTGATTGCGACGGTGGCGCTGGCCCCGGCGTTACTGCTGTACCGTCCGGCGATACGCACTGACCAAAACGCTCCCAACCGCTCCAGTCTGACCAAGGACGGCTTTATTTTGGGCCTGTGGTTGATCGCCGGATACGGCACGCAGACCATCGCGCTGCAAACCACGGGGGCAAATCGGGCTGCGTTTTTTACAGCCCTGAGCGTGATTCTGGTTCCGGTATGGCTCACCTTCGCCCAGCGCCGCCCGCTGCCGCTGACGCTCTGGGGGGCGCTCCCGCTGGCCGTGCTGGGGCTGGCGTTCCTGTCCTGGGAGGGCGGAGCGTTGGTGGTGGGCGACGCCTGGGCGCTGGGCTGCGCCGTCACGTATGCCGGATTTATCGTGACGCTGGAGCGGCTGGCACATCGGCACGACGCCTTGCCGTTTACGCTGGCGCAACTGATCACCGTAACGGTGGTGGCGTGGCTGTGGGCCGCCATCGCTGCGCCGAACAACCTCTGGCCCCCGCCCCAGGCCTGGGCACCGCTGCTCTATCTGGGCATCGCCGCCACCGCCGTCACCACGCTGCTGCAAACCGTGGGCCAGCGCCATGTCAGCGCCGCCGAGGCCAGCCTGATCTACGCTCTGGAACCCGTGACCGCCACCGCCTTCAGCTACCTGCTGATTAACGAGCGGGTGGGACTACGCGGCGCACTGGGCGGAGTGTTGGTGGTGATAGCGACTGTACTGAGCCAGCGGGCAGGCCGTGACCCCCATGCAGAAACGCCGACGCCCACCGCGCAGGCCGACACCTGACCGTGCCAATGGATCTGCCAATGACTGCACCAATGCACTTCACTTCCGAGCCACTGAGCGTCATTGTGCCCACCGTGCGGCGTGTGCTGGCCGAGGAAGGCCGCGTGACCTTCAGTGTGCCTGACCCTGATCTGGGGCTGGGCCTCTATGCGGGCGAGGCCCTCCACATAGGGTCACAGAATGCAGGGCTGCACCGCCCGCTGAGCGTGTGGGTCGATCTGGCCGATCTGCTGGGCGCACACCTGCACACACCGGAACATGTGGGTGCGGGCCGAGTCCGGCTGACCCTGCAACGTTACGCCTCCACTCCTGCCCCGGATGCAGCAGGCTACGGCGCAGAGGGCCACTGGGCGCGGGTAGACAAGTTAGAAGACCCGGTCTTTCTGACCACCATTGTAGAAGCGCTGCGCCGCGTGAATCCGCCCGCTGGTGGAAGAATTCTGGCGCTGGGTGTGAATGGGGGCCGGGAACTGGACGCGCTGGCGCTGGCCTTCCCAGGCCGCACCTTCGAGGTCATAGGCATTGATTTGGATGAATCCGCCCTCGCCACCGCCCGCGCACGGTATCCAGAGTTTGCCTTCTACGTGCTGGATGTGAATACCTTGCCCCAGCCCGAACTGGGCACGTTTGATCTGGTCCTGGCCCTCAGTCTGCTGCAAAGTCCCGGTGTCGTGCCGCACGACCTTCTCAGGGCCATTCGCCGCCACCACCTGACCCCCACAGGCGGCCTCATTCTGGGTTTTCCGAATGCCCGATATCTGGATGGACAGCTCAGCTACGGCGCACGCATGAGAAACTACGCCCGCCCCGATCTGAGCCTGCTGTGTACCGACGTGACGCAGGCCCGCCGCCAATTGCAAAAGCACGGTTTCAAGGTATTTGTGACCGGGAAATATGAGGTGCTGGTCACGGCGATTCCAGCAGCAATAGAGACGCCGACAGGGTTGGAGTTCTAGAGCGGCTGAAGCTTATTCGCCTTCTTCCTTGTCCTTCAGCCCCTGAATCTCCTCTATAAACCGTTCCAGGCTGTCGAATTCGCGGTACACGCTGGCAAACCGGATGTAGGCCACGCTGTCCAGTGGGCGCAGAAAGGTCATGGCCCGCCGCCCGATCTCGGTGCTGGGGATCTCCCCAAGTTGCACATCGTCTTCAAAGCCGTAGGCGAAAGCCCGTAGCACGTCTGGGTCTACCGGGCGCTTTTCGGTGGCGAGGGTCAGGCCGCGCAGCAATTTGTCGGGATTGAAGGCCTCGCGGGGGCCGCTACGCTTAACCACCATCAGCGGCTCCAATTGGGCGCGTTCGTAGGTGGTAAACCGGCGGGCACAGCTCAGGCACTCGCGGCGGCGGCGAATACTGGCCCCGTCGTCGCTGGGGCGGGAATTCACCACTTTGCTGTCGGGGGCAGAGCAGTAGGGGCACTTCATCTGGCATCCTTCGGCATCAGTAGGGCTGCGGTTCCGTGACGCGCAGTTTGGGAATAGGAGCCAGCGGCACATCAATGATGTTGCCGCGCAGGTGCGCGAGGGCTGGGGTTGCCAGCGCCATCACGCTCTCGGCCACCGGGCGGTCGAGGGCTTCTTCTCCCGCACTGGCGCGGCCCGGCAGGATCATATTGATCCGTAAATCTTCGCTGTAGGCATGCTCCACGAGGCCCCGAATCGCGCCGCGCTGGGGATGGACCTGCAGGCCCGTATCGTCGAGATGCGGCCCGATGATGGTCAGCCACGCTCCGGGCAGGCGGCGACGCAAAATCTGGGCAATCGCCACGCTGCTTTTCACGTTGCAGTTGAACAGGTCCATCCATTCGCCTTCAGTCAGCATCGTGAAGTTGCTGTGGGCGCGTTTGTCGGCCAGATGAACGATGCCGTGCAGCGACCCGAAAATATCCAGAATCCGGTTCTGAGCGCTGAGCCAGTCGAGCGGTATATCGACATCGGCCTTGATTGGAATGGCCGTGCCGCCCGCGTGTTCCAGCGTGCTGGCCGCCGATGCCAGCGTTTCACTATTGCCGCCGATCAGCACGATGCTGGCTCCCGCCTGCGCCAGTGCGCCGCTGACGGCCCTTCCGTACCCCTGATCCGCACCCGTGACCGCAATGACCTGACCAGCCAGAGGGTGCGGCGGTATAGCCTGCGAATCTGTGGAGCGAGTCATGAGACGCCTAGCATAGCGGATACGGCGCTAGGTCGGAAATGTGCCTGTGCCGGACGTGAAGTGACCGGACGCCAGGCTGGATCAGCCCGCCTGGGGCAACAGCTTGAACGCCTGCGCGGGGGGATCGCTGGCGCGGTGGCCCACGTTGCAGGCATGGCACCAGTAGGCCTGATCACCGTCTCGCAGGTCGTGCAGGGTCAGGGCCTGCCCGCACCGGGGGCATACGTGGGCATATCCGCGCCCACTGACAGGCAAGGCAGCCGGAAGAGAATCCCCCTCCTCTTCGCCCAAAGTCTTACGTAATACACGCTTCATATTCTGATGATAACAGATTTAAAGTCAGGAAGTGGTGAGTGAGTAGTGGTCAGCAGGAAAGGCAACAACCCCGATTCCACCTTGTTTTCTCACCCCTTCCTATTCACCACTGACCGCTTTCCTACAAATCGACTTCATCTCCGTCATCCGAGATATCGAATTGCGACCCGCTGGGCAATCCTTCGCCCACGCGCCGCCGCTTGCGGAGCATGGCCGGTTCTTTGTCCAGGTTAAACACGAAATGGCGGGGCCGCCGCTCGCGCAGCCACGTTTCGAGGGCCAGCAGGCGGGGCCGGAAACGGATGAATTCGCGCAGTTGCCGGATAGGAATGAAGCGGGCTTCCTGTACGTCGCGGTCCGGGTCACGCGGCTCCAGCTTGCCGCCCACTTCGCGCCCTGTATAGAAGAACTGAAGGTGGTGGCCCCACGTCTGGGCCTGAAATTCGACGATAAACGCGAGGTCACGCAGTTCCACGATCAGGCCCGTTTCTTCAAAGGTTTCGCGGCGTGCGCCTTCCTGGACCAGTTCGCCCGCCTCCAGACCGCCTTTGGGCAACGACCAGCGCCCCCGCTCACGCACCAGCAAAATCTCGTCGCCGCGCATGACGATGCAGCCTACGCCGATACGCGGATCGGCCAGCGGGCGCTTTTGGCCGCGCTTGTTGGGTACGGCGGGAATGGGGGCGGCGGTGGCGTTGGACACCTGACCGGGCCGCAACTGCCCCGACTGCTGCAAATTGGCCGAGCCGCTGCCACCGTCTGCCGCTTTGGGGCTGCGTCTGCGTCTGCGCCGTCTGCCTGCACCCTGTCCTGCTGCTTTCACTGCTTCTTCGGCCATTACACACCCTCCGGCGCAAGGTCATTAAACCGGACATGTGCGCTATGAAACTGCAACTTGACCGTTCCCACAGGCCCGTTGCGCTGCTTGCCAATAATGATTTCGGCAATTCCCTGTTGATCGGTTTCCTTGTTGTAATACTCGTCGCGGTAAATAAACATCACGATGTCTGCATCCTGCTCGATAGCGCCCGATTCTCTCAAATCAGATAGCATTGGCCTATGATTGGGCCTCTGCTCTACAGCACGGCTGAGCTGACTGAGCACCATGATCGGCACCTCTAACTCACGCGCCAGACCTTTGAGTCCACGCGAAATGGTGCTGATTTCCTGCTGTCTGTTGTCGCTACCGCCGCTGCTTTTGCCGCCCGACATCAGTTGCAGGTAATCGATCACCACGAGGCCGAGTTGCCCATGCTGGGCGGAGATCCGGCGCAACTTGCTTCTGAGGCCGTTCAGCGTCAGGTCGGGTTCGTCGTCGATGATCATGGGCGCTTCGGCAAGGCGGCCTGCGGCGTGCGCCAGGCGTTCAAAATCGCGCTCGTTCAGTTGCCCGCTGCGAATGCGGTTCATGTCCACCCGCGCCTCACTGCACAGCATTCGCAGGGCAAGCTGCACCGCAGGCATCTCAAGGCTGAACACCGCCACCGATTTCTCACCGCGCAGGGCCACATTCTGGGCGATAGACAGCGCAAATGCCGTTTTTCCCATGCTGGGCCGCGCCGCCAGCACATTCAGGCTGCCTTTCTGGAGTCCGCTGATCTGCTCATCAAGGTCACGGAAGCCGCTGCTGACGCCGTCCGGGATGCCTTTGTTGGCGTGCAGCAAGGTGATGTATTCAAAGGTGTTGTGCACCACCTCGCCCATCGCCTGAAACGCCTCGCCCTTTTTCTTCTGCTCGGCCACCTCAAAAATCATCTTTTCGGCGCGGTCGAGCAGATCTTCCAGGGGCAACTGAGCGTCGTAGGCCAATTGCATGGCCTTGCCTGACGCACTGATCAACATCCTGAGCGTGTGCTTTTCCTGCACAATCCGGGCGTAATGTTCGGCATAGGCGGCAGTGGGCACCTGATCCGACAGGCCAATCAGGTAGGTAAGGCCGCCCACATCGTCCAGGGTGCCCTTACTGCGCAAATCCTCAGACAGCGTGACCAGGTCCACGGGTTCGCCGCGCTCCTGAAGCGCCCGCATCGCCGCAAAAATCTTGCGGTGGCCCTCGCGGTAAAACATTTCCGGCGATACGGTATCGCCCAATTGGGCCAGAGTATCGTTGTCTAGCAGAACGCTGCCCAGCACGCTAATTTCTGCGTCATTACTGTGCGGCGGGACACGTGGCGTGAGTTCCATGCAGTGGCCTCTCCTGTGGGCAGCGGCCAGCCGCACGCGGCCCCGACGATGCGGAGGCAGCGGCGTGGCGCGTGCCGGGTCAACAATTGGTCTACGTACAGCGGGGTGGGTGCAGGAAAAACCGCGCCCATTCAGCCAGAACTCTTCCCCATTGGGGGAACGCTCAGGCGGAACTGCCGTGCATCATACCACCGCTTTGGCCCCCTGCCCTGACAGGAGCCAGACACAGGCCAGAATCCTGACTGCCTGAACTACTAAAGATAACCTTCTTCACTTTCAGGTAAGAGAATTGTTAGAACTCCACCCGTAGTGTGTAGGCAGGCAAAAGCGGGAGACACCCGCAGGAGCCGCTGCCATACCCAGCCAACCAGACCCATTTATCCCTTATCTGGACGGCTACCCCAGGAGATCACCATGAAGAACAACACCCAAGGCTTCACCCTGATCGAGCTGCTGATCGTCATCGCCATCATCGGTATTCTGGCCGCCGTCTTGATCCCCAACCTGATCGCCGCACGTAACCGCGCCAACGACAGCGCTGCTCAGAGCTACCTCCGTAACTGCATTACAGCTATCGAAACAGCCCGCAACTCTGTGACACAAGTTTTGCCTGCTTCTGGTACATGTGAGGATACTGACGCTACGAAACTTGGCACGGCCGCACTGACGAAGCCTGCTGCAGTCACTTCTTCGATCTACACCACTACGCCTGCGAGCGATAGCTACACAGCAAGCGTCACCAGCATCACCGGCAAAATCTTCAACTTCGACGGTAAGAAGATCAGCGGAAGCTAACCTCAGACGCTTAAAACTTCATAATCCCCTCTCCTTTTTAGGTGGGGGGATTCTTTTTAGAGGATTAAGCCATGCATAAAAATCAGGAAGGGTTTACACTTATAGAGTTGCTTGTGGCTATAGCGGTTATCGGATTACTAGCATCAGTTCTCCTACAAAATGTGTCTGCTATTCGCGCACGGGCAAATGACAGTGCAGCAGTTGCTTATCTAAGGCATTGCGTCACCTCAATCGAGTCTTCTCGTCAAGTAGTGAATCAACAACTTCCCAACGTTACCTCCTGCGAAGATGGCAATCTAGGCGAAAGCAGATTGCCTCGACCACAGTCAGTCAAAAACTCCGCTATAGTCATTCAGATACTCCAAGACAGCTATATGGTTACGGTGACTAGCATCACTGGTAAAGTGTTCAAGCATGACGGTCGAACCATTCTTGCCAGTGCCAGCTAAGGGGGAAGAAGGTCTGTTGCAGTCTCGGAATCGACCTTTCGCCCTGCTTGTCTTTGCAATTTGTGGCTTACCGCTGTGGATCAACCCCGCGCTGACCCTTTCGTTCGATTCTGTTTATTTGACACCCAAAATTCTTTGGATATACGCCATTCTGCTTCCTTGCAGCTTGCTGCTAACCTGGCAACTTCGTAAGCATTTGCACCAATTTGGTGTGGTTTTTCCGGTCGTTGGCACTTGGCTTTTTTTGATGTGCCTGAGCGCCCTAATCAATCAAAATCTCTGGTCGAATTGGTGGGGAGCAGCCGACCGCGCAGATGGGGTGTTGATGCATGGGGTCTACGCCGCGTTGTTGTTGACTGGCATCGGATACGCAAGACTTGCGGACTTACATACACAGCAACGAATCTTAAGTACAGGTCTATTGGTTGGCAGCAGTCTTTTGGCTCTCACTAATATCTTTCAACAAGTTCATCTGATGGGAATTCCTGGCGAAGGCGCTTTTACAGGCGTCTCTGCTACCTTGTTTGGGGGCACCCTGGGCAACCGGGGTTATATGGGCGGAGCATTGGCACTTTTGTTGCCTCTCGCGTTTTCTGCCACGTTTAAGGGCGGCTTCCCGCAACGTGGAATGTTCATCGCCGTTATGTTGATAACTTGGGCGCTAGCAGGCACGTTTGCTCGGGGGGCTTGGCTAGCAGGTGCCCTCGGTCTAATTTGGCTGGCCTACTGGAAACGTCCTAAGCTACGCGAATGGCTTCCTATAGGCTTAGGTCTGATGATCTTTACTGTTGTCACCCTCATCTTTGGCAATGGTCGAGGAACCGAAGGGCAGGCTATTACCGATAGTAGTGGTCGTAGTGTCCTGTGGCGTTCAGCCTTGATCGGTATACAGCAGAAGCCCCTGCTGGGCTGGGGTTCTCCGGCTCTATGGCAGGTGATGAATTCAAGGGATGCCCAGACCCTCTTGCACGAGAACGGCACACAAAACATAACGGCGATTCAAAAACGAAATGATGACCCTCGCTCTGCGCCCAGTTTCTACGTCACTCACACAGATGGATCTAGAGAGCGAGTAGATTTCACGATCAACAAAGTTCACAACGAATATCTCGATTACGCCTTGACATACGGCATACCTGCAGCACTCCTTTTTATTGTCTTAATCAGCCGCTCTATTTGGGCAAGTCGCCTGATTGCGCCTGGACTATCGGGGGCAGTCGTTGCTTACGCAGCATATCTGCTGACTTGGCCTGAAGTTATTCGGTTTGCTCCCATCGCCTGGTTCATTATGGGCTTGGCCTTAGGCGCTAGCTTCCGAAGTAAAGTCAGGTCATGCCCACCCCAGCCCTCAAAGAATGGGATGTCCAATCCCAAGCCCTCAGCCTCGGCCAGACCGCAGTCCTGATCCGCAAAGGCGGCATCATGGAAACGCACGACGGTTTTGAAGTCGAGCACCGTTCTTTTCTGCTGTATCCGACCTTCCTCCACCAGAACCCCGCCGAGCTTCGGCCCGAATTTGCGCCCCTGTTGCGAGACGATCCGCAACCGGGCGCGATTGTCTTGCCTGCCCTGGCTGAGGTAATGGGCGTGTGGAAGATAGAACAGGAAGCGCAGGCGCGGGCTTTGGCTGACCTTCAGGCCCTGACTGCCGACGCCATTTCGCGCCGCTTTGCGTACCGGGGCCGCCCGTGGGTTCATGCGTTGCTGCTGCGGGTGCGCCCACTGAGTGCGCCGCTGGTGCTGCCCGAAACGCCGCAGATGTTGGGCTGTGTCAGCTGGGTGCCACTGGGAGAAGTGGCGGTAGAGGCTGGCCCGCCTGTGCTGGATGAGACGAGGCTAGAAGGCTTACACAGCGAAATAGAGGCGCGGTTAGGAGAGACGGCCCAGCTATAGTAACCCCTATGCAGCACTCCCCTTTTACCGCGTTGGCCGCCGTGTACGACGCGATTATGGCCGACGTGGAATACGATCATTGGGCCGATTTCGTGCTGACCTATGCCCGTGACGGTGGCCTGAATGCAGACGCACACTCGAAGTTGACAGCCTTAGATCTGGCTTGCGGCACCGGCGGTTTTACGCGTGAACTTCAGGAGGCGGGCCTGGCTGTCACCGGGCTGGACGGCAGCGCCGAGATGTTGCGGGTGGCACGGCAACGGCTGCCCGAGATTTCCTTTGAAGTGGGCGACCTGCGTACCTTTGAACTGGGCCAACAATTTGACCTGATTACCTGCGTCTTCGACAGTCTCAATAACCTGCTCGATCCTGCCGATCTGGGCGCGGCGTTCCGGCAGGCGCGGGGGCATCTGCGGGCGGGCGGGCTGCTGGCCTGCGACCTGAACACCAGAATCGGCGTGCGCGAACTCTGGGAAGACAACGCCATCGAGGGACTGGCCCACGCCGAAGATGGCCGCGAGGTGCATTACCACTGGTCTCATCATCATGATGTGGAGGCTGATGTGGGCGTGGTGCAGGCCTTTTGCCGGGTACTCAACCCTGACGGCACTACAGAAGAATTTGTAGAAACCCACCGCGAGCGTGGCTACGATCCTGCCGAGATAGAGGCGCTGCTGGGCGCAGCAGGCTTTGACCGCTGGGAAGTGGTGGAATACCCCGACTTTGCCCCGCCCACGCCCGAAACGCCGCGTGTCTGGGTCTTCGCCTGGGCGGGTGCATGAGCGGACTTCGCGTATTAGGGGCAGGCGGCTGGGGCACGGCGTTGGCGGTCAATGCGGCACGCACTGGGCAGCCCGTGACCCTGTGGGCCAGACGCCCCGAGGTTGCGGCCCGCTTGGCCGAGGTGCGCGAGAACCGGGAATATCTGCCGGGAATCCTGCTGCCGGATTCGGTGCGCCTGACTTCCGACCTTGGGGAAGCGGTGCAGGGCGCGGAGTGGGCCTTGGTGGTCGTTCCCAGCGTGGGCGTACCCGATCTGCTGGCCCAGTTGCCCCGTAGTCTCGGCGTGGTGCTGTGTGCCAAAGGTCTCGCGCCGGATGGTGGCCGCCTCACCGATCTGGCCCGCAGCCTCGGATTTGCGCGGGTGGCTGTCCTGAGTGGCCCCAATCATGCCGAGGAGGTAGGCCGGGGCCTTCCCGCCGCCACCGTGGTGGCCAGCACCGATGAAGCTCTGGCCTTCGCCGCACAGACCGCCCTGATGACGCCCAGTTTGCGCGTTTACACCAGCACCGATGAGGTGGGCGTGGAACTTGGCGGCGTGCTGAAAAACGTGATCGCACTGGCGGCGGGCCTCGGTGACGGCCTGCAACTGGGAGACAACGCCAAAGCCACCCTGATTACCCGTGGGCTGCGCGAAATGGGCCGTTATCTGCTGTCGCAGGGCGCACAGGAGGAAACGGTATACGGCCTGAGCGGGTTGGGCGATCTGGTGGCGACGGCAACCAGCCTGCACAGCCGCAACCGCGCCGCCGGGGAAGCCATCGCACGGGGTCAGAATCCGGCGCAGGGGGGCAAAGTGGTCGAAGGGCTGCGGACTGCCGGACTGCTGGACGCCTGGGCCACCGCACACGGCCACGACCTGCCGATTGTGCGGGCTGTGGCACGGGTCGCCGCCGGAGAATGGACACCCGCCGTGGGTCTCCGCCACCTGATGGAGCGGGACGCCAAGGCTGAACATGAAGAGTGAGTCGGTGCAGGCCAACCTGCTGGCCGCCGCCGAAGCCTTTGCCCTCCCCTATTACGCCGAGGCCCACCGCGCCTACCACAATGCCCAGCATGTGCGGGCCGTGCTGCACGCGCTGGACAGCAGGCAAGTGCTGACGCCCACGCTGGCTCTGGCGATCTGGGGTCACGACCTGATCTACGATCCGCGTCAACACGACAACGAACAACGCAGCGCCGATGTGTTTGATGGTTGGTTGGCCGAACAGGGTGCACCCGCCGATTTACGGGACGACATCCACGCCCTGATTCTGGCGACCCGCCACGCCGCACCCGCCGCCACCCGTGCCGAAGCCCTGCTGATTGACGCCGACCTGAGCATTTTGGGGGCCGATGCCGGGGTGTTTGCCGCCTACGACACCGCCATTCGCCGGGAATACAAACACGTTCCGGGCCTGCTGTACCGCATGGGCCGCAAAAAAATTCTGCGCGGCTTTCTGGAGCGGGAGCAAATCTTTACGACGCCGGAATTTGCGGAGTTGGAGGGACAGGCGCGGGCAAATCTGCTGGACGTACTTGGAAAGCTGAGCTAGCTTAAAGGAGTGATGACCTTCTATCCAGATAGGTCAAGTGCCGCCCCACTCCCGAATCTATAGACCTCTTGCGAAAGTCGTGGGCTAAGCTGGCAGGGTGGAGCAAGATCGTCTGACACGCACGCTAAAGATGAACCGCAAGCAGTTTCGGCGACGCACCGGGGTCTATCCGGAAACCTTCGCCGAGATGGAAGCAGTGCTGAATGAACGCGAAGGGCGGAAGAAGAAATCTGGCCGCCCAGCCGCGCTGAGCGTGGCTGAACAGCTGCTGATGACCCTGGAATTCTGGCGCGAGTACCGCACTTTCGCGCATCTTGGCGACGACTGGGGCGTGCATGAAACCA
>NZ_KB899739.1 GCF_000378445.1 Deinococcus aquatilis DSM 23025
TCTTCAGCGGCAGTGTTTACATCGGCGGATTCCTTCGCTGGAACGACTTCGTTCCGAAGTCGAGGCGTGGGTCGCCGCGCGTGAACGTGCGGCCATCACGCTCAACTGGCAGTTCTCAACTCAGGCCGCCCGACGAACCCTTGGACACCACTATGAAACCATTCGTATTAATTGAACGCTGTACTAGTCTACGTCAGCGGGGTGTTTCACTTGTTCTATCAGCACAACCCACACGCTGATATGCCCGGCAATCTCAGTTGGGGCCATGCCACCAGCCCGGATCTGATTCACTGGACAGAACATCCTGTGGCCTTGCCTGCCCGTGAGTCACACGTCATCTACTCTGGCAGCGTGGTCACCGACGGTCACAATACCTCTGGCCTGAAGAGTGGAGAGCAGCCTCCTCTCGTGGCCCTGTACACCGGGCACACGGACCGTCACCCGGCACGCCAGCATCTGGACAAGCAGCACCATGAAGCGCAGTACCTCGCCTATAGCGCCGATGGCGGACACACCTGGCAGTACGGCGGTGAAACAGCCGTCTTGGATCTGGACAAAGCCGACTTCCGCGATCCGAAGGTATTCTGGGACGGGCAGCGCAGCAGGTGGGTCATGCTGGTAGTGCACCCGGATGAGCGACAAGTCGAGTTCTATAGTTCTCCGAACCTACAGGTCTGGAAGCCACTCAGCACGTTCGGACCGGCAGGTCAGGTGGAGGGCATCTGGGAAATGCCGGAATTCTTCGCTCTGCCCGACCCCCAGGGCGTGGACCGCTGGGTGCTGAAAGTCGATTTCAACCCCGGCGGGCTGTACGGCGGCAGCGGCGCGCAGTATTGGGTGGGCGATTTCGACGGAACGACGTTCACGCCACTCACCTCCTCTCAAACCCTGGATTTTGGTCCTGACTTCTACGCAGCGCTCTCCTGGAGTGATCTGCCCGGGCGGCGCGTGTGGCTCGCGTGGATGAACAACTGGGCCTACGCTGCCATGATCCCCACCGCCCCCTGGCGGGGGACGTTCACCGTTCCTCGTGAATTAAGCCTAGGTCCAGAGTTACAACTCATTCAGCGACCCGTGAAGGAACTGGAGGCGCTGCGGGAAGCCTCTGTTCCCATCCTGCCTCCGCAGGATCAAAAGATGTATCCCCTCAGCGTGACCCACGCGCATGAACTGCGCCTGCAGGTCGAGACTCACGGTGGAGCCGAACTGCACTTGGAATTCCTTTCCGCAGAGGGTGTGGAGGCACAGGTCACACTCAGCGCCTCAGAGGTGAGCGTCACCCGACCAGATGCTCACCTGGAGGTGCCCGGATTTGGCGGCACGCACCGCGCACCGCGCCGGGATGGTCAACCTCAATATGACATGCACCTGCTGCTGGACTTGGGATCTCTGGAACTGTTTGGCTGCAACGGCCAGATCTCCCTGACGGATCTGCTGTTGCCTGCAGCGCCGATAGAAACGCTCCGCATCTCCGCACACACTGGAGCCTCCGTGATCTCCGGGCAGCTCTATCAGCTGAGGTCAATCTGGGAACGCAAATAAGGGAAAACAGAATCCGCTAGAAGGTAGGAAGCGGTGAGACAAATCAGCCGGAGGTCCCTGACGAGCACGTAGAGAAAGATGTGGTGGTCTTTCTGATTAACCTGCGCTCGTTCCACGGCAGCAACAGCCTAGATGACCTCAACGGCATCACTCCTAGGCTGGATGACCTGGGTACCTCAGCACCGCGTCACCATAGCCCAAAATGTACCAAGAGCATGCAGGATCCCCAGTTGGCAGGGGATCCTGCATGCTCTTGGTTCCAAGGCGTGTGCTGATGACTTTACTCTTTCACGCCACCTGACACGGTCCCACCGACAAAGTAGCCTTGGAAGCCGTAGAACAGCGCAATAATAGGGAGTGCTCCCAAGGTAGCGGCGGCAGAGAAGATGCCCCACTTGGTACTGAATTGTCCGGTGGTAAAGCTGCGGAGCATCACGCCGACCGTCCACTGATCCACACCGGTCAGCAGGATGCTGGCGAGGATGAATTCGGCGTACGTACCGATGAATTGGTTCAGGAAAATGAAGACCAGAATGCCGCCTGATAGGGGCAAGACCACCTGCATAAATGTCTGCCAGCGAGTTGCGCCGTCGACCATGGCGGCCTCTTCCAATGACTCTGGGAGGCTTTCGACGTAGCCCTTGAAAATCCACGTGTTGAAGGCAATTGCGCCGCCGGAGTAGGCCAGAATCAGGCCTGTGAAGGTGTTGACAAGGCCTAAGATGACCATGAGGGTGTACACGGCCACCAGCGCCAAGAACACTGGGAACATCTGAATGAAGATGAAAAACAGCAGCATCTGGAAGCGGCCGGGGAAGCGCAGGCGGGCCATAGCGTAACCAGCGGTGGTACTCAACACAATCGCCAGGAAACCCGTGACGCCCGACACCAGCAGCGTGTTGCGGACTGACAGCAGGAATTTGCTTTCGTTGCCTTGCCCCGTGAACTGCGACGGCACCATAAAGATGACCAGCAGAGCCAGTGCGGCAATAAGGGCACGCATGGCCCAGGCCCGCGCCTGTGTGAGACGCTCGCTGTCACGGCCCAGTCTGCCCACGATGGCGAGAATCAGCAGGGCGGTGAGTGCCGCGCCCACGATCCCAGCCAAGACCAATTGCCAGCCCGGAATGGTCACGCCGTCAAAGAGTGCGGCGTAATTTTCAAAGCTGAGGACCTGCAAATTGGGCAACAGACCAGAGCGGTACAGGATGTTGGGATCAGAGAAATTGGGGAAGGCGAACAGACTGTTGCGCGGATCGAAAGCAGCGATCAAGACGTAAAGCAGCGGGTATACAGCGATCAGTACGACCAGAATCAGAAAGAGGTGGGTGAGTTGGTCGCCCAACACGGCGGTGTAGCTGATTTTGCGCCCCGTGCGGGCCACGCCGATGCGCTGCCCGATCAGGCTGGTGAGGGCCAAGACGCCGCTGGCTGCCAGCAAGAAGAGGAGAAAGCGAATCCAGCCCCGTTCAACAAAGTAGATCGTAAAGCTCTTGGGCCGACCTGCCATATTGCGTGCCAAAAAGTACCCCAGCACGACGAAACCGATGACGACAGCAGCAGCCACCAGCCAGGGCGCGGCACGGCGCAGCGGCCCAGGTTCTCTGTGGACATAGCCACCGGGTGGCAGATTTTGGGGTGTCGGAAGGGCAGTCATTTGCGGGCCTCCTCGAACACACCAGCGGCTTTGAAGTTCACGAGGCTGATGGCGAGCGTCAGGAAAAAGATGATCAAGGCGATGGCACTCGCCAACGAGTAATTCTGGCCCCCGGCACTCGCAAACGCCGTGTTATACCCCCACGACAGCAAGATGTCGGTACTCTGGGCGGTACTTTCGCGGCCTTCCTGAGCAGGACCACCCGCTGTCAGCAGATAAATAATGCCGAAATTGTTGAAATTGAAAGCAAAACCCGAGAGCAAAATAGGGGTAAAAGCCGTTCGAAGGAGGGGTAAAGTAATGGCCTGGATCTGTTGCCAGCGGCTCGCACCGTCAATGCTGGCGGCCTCGTACAGATCTTCGTTGATGGTGGCGAGTGCGCTGATGGTGGCCGTCATCATGTACGGAAAGCCCAGCCACAGGTTGACCAACAGGATAGAAACTTTGGCCCAGAGTGGATCGTTGAGCCAGGGCACGGCAGCGAAACCGAGCAGTCCCAGCGCCTTGTTCACAATGCCGAACTGCTGGTTGTACAGCGCCACCCACATTTGCACGCTAATCACCGCAGGAATCGCCCAAGGCAAGAACAACAGCGTCCGGTAGATGTTGCGGCCTTTCAGGCGTTTGTTGTACAGCAAAATGCCGAGAATCAGCCCAGCGAGGCCGTTGATGACCACCGTCGAAAACGCAAAAATGACTGTCCACAAGAACACAGGCCACAGTGCACTGCTGGCTTTAGCAAAAATTTCCTGAAAGTTGGCCAGACCGACCCGCTCGATGCGGTTGATGCGGGTCACATCGGCCAGCGCGAATCCGGTGGCAATAGGGGTCGTCAGCGTCACCGCAGTGCCGGACACGCTGGCAATGCGGGCACGAATAGGCGAAGAAGCGTCTTCGTCCAGCAATACCAGGGTGTCACCCGCGCAGGTGGCCGCCTTGCAGCGGAGGTAGGCCTGTACCGAATCGGCTTCCGGGGTATCGCCCAACGTGACCACGCGGCGGTCGGCACTGAGGATCGCAGAAGTTCGGACGCCCGAATCCGGGTTACCACTGTTCTGGCCGCTGTAGTTGGTAAACGCGTAGTTGACGGTCAAGATGATGGGCAGCACCGTAAAAGCGATGAGGAACACCAGTGCTGGAAACAGGTAAAACCAGTTGGCGATCCACGGCACCAGCCTTCCGGTCAGGGGCATCAAGACCAGGAGGGCAGCGACCGTGTACACCAGAATCATGTAGGGCGGGGCGGTGGGCAGGGCACGGGCCGTAAGGCTGGCCAGCCCCCAGCCGATCAGGGCGGCGCCACCCAACACCAGTGCCAACACCACAATAGCCATCAGCACGCCGCGCGTTCCTTCTGGGGGAATGGTGGTGCGCTTGGCAGGAAGGGGCAGAGTCGTGGTCATAGGATCGGTATTCCTCCTTGTGGTGGAACTCGGTAGGTGCACTGCCTGTGGCTCTGGAATGTTGAGAGCTCTAGAGAGGTAAGTGCCGCTCCTGCAAGGCGGCGTCTGACACGCCGCCTCTCTCAGAAGCAAGGGCAGTGAAAGGTTCACATTTGACGGTATGACCTTTGCCACTCACGTCCATGGCCTGCCCAGTCGAATTGAGTTGGCCTGAATGACCCTAAGAAGGGGCCTGGGATCTCAGAACGTGGGAAGGACTCCGGCGCCCCTTGCTGTGAAGACAGTTTCGTCAGAATCCTGATCCGAACGAGGAGAGCCTACCTGGATAGAGGTTGCGCTCGGAAAGACGCACCACCTACTTGAGATTGGATTTAATCTCCGTCACGGCTCTGTTCAGAATTTGAGTGTAGTTCTGTCCAGCTCTTTGCACGCTCTGGGCGGTGGCTGCGCCCCATGGCCCCCAGACAGCGCCCATCTGAGGAATGTTGGGCATGGGCGTGCCCACACTGATCGCGTTGCCAAAGCCTGAGACCACCAGGTCTGCCTTCAGTTTGGCGCGGGCACTCAGGCTCACGGGAATCCGGCCTCCCGCCTTGTTGAACGCCAGTTGTGCCGGACTGGACGTCATCTGACGGGCCAACTGTACGGCGGCCGCTTTCTGTTTGCTGTAGGCACTCACAATGATGCCCTGCACCCCTACGAAAGGACTCCACTTGCCACTGGCGCCGGGTGGGGTAGGAAACGACGTAATGCCGTAATCGATTCCCGCCTTCTTGATGTCGCCCATGTCCCAGGGCCCGGTGTACAGCATCGCCAGGCGTCCGTCCACAAAGGCACTCTTGGCGGCCCCCGCATCCACGCCTTCCGGCACGAGATTGTACTTGTAGCGGAGGTCATTCAGGAACGACAGGGCCTTGACCGTCCCCGCGTTGGCCAGCCCCACATCGTTGGTGTTGAAGGTGCCATTGTTGTTTTTGAACACGTAGCCGCCGTACGCACTCACGAAGCCGTAGCTGCGGTACGGCTCGTCAATCTGGGTCAAGAAGCCGAACTTGCCGTTGCCAGTGTTCTTCTGGGCGGTGGCCAAAAAGGAGGCCCAGCTGGTGGGCGGCGTAGGCACCATCTTTTTGTTGTACACCAGGGCCACAGCCTCAGCGAATAGGGGCACGCCGAACAGTCTTCCCCGGTAGGTAAAAGCGCTCAGGGCCGTTTTGTCGTAGTCGCCGCGGCTGGTGATGTACTTGTCCATCGGCTCAATGACGCCTGCAGCCGCCATCTGTCCCAAGCGGTCGTGGGGTTGGGTGGCGATCAGATCTGGCCCCTGATTTTTGGGCGCACTCTGAATGAATTTATCGGTGATCTCGCCGAAAGGCACACTGACCACCTGCACCTTGTGGCCAGTTTTTTTCTCAAATTCGGCGGCTTGTGCCTTCACCCAGGCCACCTCACCTGCAGGCTCGAAATGGGTCCAGATCGTCAAGTTGGCAGCGTTGGCATTCGTAGTGAGGGCACTGCTCAGCAGAGCGAGGGCGAGGAATGACAGTGGTTTAACAGAGCGTGTTTCGTGGGTCACGGGGATCACAACTCCTATCAGAATCCGCCAACCTAAGCGGACAAAGCGCAGCGGGGGAGGCAGGACACCTCAACCTCAGCCAACGCCCTCCAGGTGGAGCGCGGGCCGTTCTGAATCGCAGTCGTTGGATTAAGTTTTCCTGCATAGAGGTGGCCCAACGACAGTGTCTCCAGCAGCACCGCCACTGGGCTCGCTTGACGCCTTCAGTGCATCTGGCCGAGTGTTTCGGGGTCAGATCTCGCATGACAGCCCAACGGTTGAGGCTGTGCTGTGGCAAGTGGTGCCGAGGAAGTAGGACATAACCAGAGGTCTCCTAGAGGAAGAGGGATGAGGTGAGGCGCTACATCAAGGTCAGGGCCTGCGTACTGGGCGCTTCCTGGAGGGTGGGGGCAAAGGTCCGCTGGGTGATGGTCTTGAGTTGGCCTTCCAGGGCGCCCAGCAACACGTCGGCAGCGGTGCGGCCCATCTGGGCGACCGGCTGCGCCACACTGGTGATGCCTGCTTCGGCGGCAGCGGCACTGCCATCAAAGCCCATCAGCAGATAGTCGCGTCCGGCATGCAGCCCAGCGCTCAAGAGGTGCCGCTGCACGCCGAGAGCGAGGTCGTCGCTGAGGGCCACCATAAAAAAAGGAGCCACTGGGTGAGGGTGTGCCCAATCTAATAACTGCTGTGCAGCGTCTCGACCTCCTTCAATAGAGGCAGGGGCTTGGAGGGTCACGATTGGTGTGATGCCGTGGCGCTGAAGAACGTCCAGCACTCCAGCCCGCCGCTCCAGGAACACGGGCGATTCCAAGTCACCGGGGCGCACGGGAACGTCCAGCAACACCACAGGCAGGTGGCGACTGAGGGTCAACTCTGCGGCCATGCGTCCCGCAGCCACGTTGTTGAAATGGACGCTGTGGTACTGAGGATGGTGAGCATCCACCAGCACGATGGGTTTGTTGAACGGTGGACGGCTGCCATACAGCACTTCTGGGTTCTGGGAAGAAATCAGCAGCCCGTCAGCGCGGTACAGGAGCGCGCCTGGGTCTTTGAAGCGCCGAATGCGTTGTGCCCCCAGTAGAGGAAAGAGGGCCAAATCATACCCATGCTGATCTAGGACGCCGTGAATGGCCGTCAGTAAGGTGTCGTAGAAGGGTGTACCCGTCATGGGCAGCAGCACCGAGACAGCCTGGGTCTGGCCCGAACGCAGGCTGCGAGCATTCAGGTTGGGCGTGTAGCCGACCGTTTCTATGGCTGACAGGACCCGTTGTCTTGTCTGGTCAGAAATGTTGGGGTGGTTGTTCAGCACCCGTGAGACTGTGCTGGCCCCGACACCAGCGATCCGTGCCACATCCACCACACTTGGCTTAGTCATCGTGCTCCTCGAGCTTAAATTGGCAACGTTGCCAACCAATTTACTCCCTACTAGGAAGGAGATTAGAGATCGATTCTAAATTTTTGGCAACGTTGCCAAAGTATGCTGCGAATGTATTGCTGGGTCAAGTAGACCTCTAGCCAATTGCGTCAGGTTTACACTTGGTGTAAGAAAAAATTTAAAGGGTCGTTCTGGAAGGAGGTCGTGGCTCCAAGCTCACATCTGTTGCAGGAAGTGCTGAGACGCACTGTAATTATCGGTCTTTGGCTGCCAGTTCATCGGCTATATGCCCTTTGGCGCAAACATCTCTAACCTGCCATCCCGTTTGATCATCACCAAGTCCGATCCCCTCCGGCGGTACTGGAAGGTCGGGACATAAATGATGCCGACGTAATACAGGATGGACGCCAACGCGGAAATGGCGAAGGTGCGGCCCAGGGCGGCTCGGTGATGGGTAAGGGTGTGCTACAGGGGGTGGCGGGGCACGGTTCCACTCGCCTGTTGACGTTCAAAGTCCGGGGACTCCTGCATGGTGGACCGGGTAATGAGCGCCACGCCAGCCAGTACCGCCCCCACCAGGAACGGAATCCGCCATCCCCAGGCATCGAGGTCCGCCGGGCTCAAGCGGCCGACCGTCAGCGCGGAGACGCCCACGGCGAGCAGCCCCCCACTTCACTGGCCGTGGCCGCCAAGGAGGCCACGAGGCCGCGCCGCGCTGGTCGGGCACCTTGCACCAGGTACGCCGTGACCCCACTGTATTCACCCCCCACAGAGAACGCCATGACACACCTCAACAGCAGCAGTAGCCATCCAGCGGCCGGCCCGATCTGTGCTGCGGTAGGCAGCAGGCCAATCACGAGCATGGCCACAGTCATCGGCGCCATGGAGAGCAGCAGCATGCGTCGGCGTCCATACTGGTCCCCGATATGGCCAAACACGATGGCCCCCAGAGGGCGCATCAGGGACGAGACCGCAAACCCGGCGAGGGTCGTGAGCAGGGACAGCTCGCCGCCCCAAAAATACTCGCGACAGCACGGTGGCGAAGTACAGGTACAGCGTGAAGTCGCACCACTCAACGACTGTAGAGAACGCCGCGACGGACAGGGAACCCCGCGAAATCGCCTGCTGGGGTGAACCGAGCTCAGTCATCCTGGTGTTCTCCAGGCACGACCACGACCAGTTTGCCGCTGTGTCTGCCCGCTTCCAGGTCGCGGTGGGCCTCGACAATCTGATCCAGAGAGTAGATGCGGGCAATCGGCACCGTGATCTTCCCACCCGCCACGTCATCCAGAAACTGCTGAAGCACGCTCCCCGGCAGGTCGGTGGCTTCACCGGAGTAAGCGGTCAGCCGCACGCCCCGGGGCAGGTAGCCGATCGGGTAGAAGTCTTTGACCGTCCACTCGTTGGAGAGCATGCCGGTGAAGCAGACCACGCCGTGCAGGGCGACTGAACGCAGGGTGTCGGGGAGCGTGGGCGTTCCCACGAGCTCGATGGCGCCGTTGACGCCCTTGGGGAACAGCGCCCGCACCTGATGAGCAACGCTGCCGTCATCGATCAGGACGTGATCGACCCCGAGGTCCTGAAGGACTGCGGCTTTTTCAAGTGAGCGGGTGGTGGACAGCACCGTCAGGCCGCGCTGCTTTGCCAGCAGGGCCGCGGCCAGGCCCACGGAGGAGGTTCCACCGCGAATCAACAGTGTCTGTCCAGCCTGAGCGTTGAGGCCGACGCTCAGGGAGCCGTGAGCCGTTTGCAGCATTTCAGGAATGGCGCCGAGGGTGGCCCAATCGAGAAGGCTGTGAAACGGAATGACCTGTTCAGCTGGAGCACAGGTGTATTCCGCATAGCCGCCATTGAACTGACGGCCCATACCGCCCATCATCGTGGCGACCTGCTGGCCGGGTTTGAACTCCCCACCGGGGCAAGCGGCGACGGTCCCCACGGCTTCAATGCCGGGCACGATGGGAAACGTGACGTTGTCTGCCACGCCAAGGCGCAGGTGCAATTCGGACTGGTTCAGGCCGAAGGCCCGCACCCGAATCAGCACCCAGCCCGGAGCAGGGACGGGGAGGGGGAGGGTACGCTGCGTGAGAACCTCAGGCGCCCCGGGAGCGTCCAAGACGACGGCTTGCATCGTGTCATTCATGCGGGTTCTCCTGCGGTCGTGAGGGTCTGCTCAATGGTGGAGAGGGCGTCATGGAGGGGAGCAAAGGAGACGGCCGCGAAGGCTTGGGTGAGGAGAGCTTCCATGAGAGTCTCACTGCCCGTCAACGTGGTCTGGCCCACGTCGGTGACGGACAGCCGAGATGACCGGCGGTCGTCGGGATTGGGGTGCCGCTGGCAGTGGCCGGACGCCTCGAGACGGTCCACGAGTTTGCTGGCGGCGCCCACGGTGATCAGGAGTCGGGAAGCCACGTCGTTGACCCGGCAGTGCTGGATCTGGGCAATCACCCGCAGCACTTCGAGGCGGCCCAAAGGCAGCCCGATCTGGCGTTGAAGCTCGTCATCACAGCGGTTCCAGAGCATCGTTTCCACGTGGACGAGGCGGTCAAAGAGGGTTCGGGCGGAAAGCGGCATCAGAACAGCCTCGATTGGGTGTATTCCATAGAACTAGATTCCATGGAATACACATTACACCGATGTAGGGAAGGCGATTGGAAAATGGGCTTACAAAGCCCGATGCCCATGTTCTGTGGAACTTTCATCCGAGTCCATAACCGTCTACCGCGCCAAGTACTGGCACCCTAGAGATAAGGCGGCAGCCTTATTCAGAAAAACACCCGCTTGACAATACTCGTTATAACGACTATCGTTTTCCCAGAACAAGAACGGAGGGAAGACAGATGACCACCCAACCTACACTTCCCTCCACACTGGAGCACCAGACCTACCTCGCTCTGCAGGGATTGGCCTTGCGACTCAAGGAAGAGACCGAGCAACTGCTCAAGGACGAAGGCCTGACCCTGACCCAGTTCAATGTCCTGCGCATCCTCAGGGGGTCGAGTGAGGACGCCCTCACCTGCGGGGAGATCGCGGAGAGGCTCCTTAACAAGGACCCGGACGTCACCCGCCTGCTCGACCGAATGGAAAAGCAGGGCCTGATTGCCCGTGCCCGCAGCGAGAAAGACCGCCGGGTGCTGCTCACCCACCTTTCGCCTCATGGACGCGCCACCGTTGACCGTCTCGACAGCCCCATGTTGAACCTGCACCACCGTCAGTTCCAGCATCTCTCTGTAGAACGTCGTCAGTTGCTGCTGGAGCTGCTCAGCGAGGCCAGCAGAGCGGAGGCCACCTGAGCCCCTCTTCTTTCCTTCGCTCGAATAGTCGTTATCACGCCCATCGTCATCACGAACAGGAGATCTCCATGACCACCACCGCCACATCAGCCCGCTCCGCCGTTCCCCTCCAGCGCATTGATCTCGCTCTCACCCTCCTGCGCATCGTCATCGGTGTGGTCTTTGCCGCCCACGGCTACCAGAAGCTCTTTATCTACACCCTTCCCGGCACCACCGCCTCTTTTACCCAGATGGGCGTTCCCCTCGCTGGCCTAGTGGCCCCGGCCATCGCTCTGCTCGAATTGGTCGGCGGCGCCGCACTGATCGCTGGATTCGGCACACGTATTGTCGCCGCTCTCCTCGCCCTGGACATGCTCGGCGCGCTCGTGGTCGTGCACCTCAAGGCGGGCTTCTTCAATCCAAACGGCGTCGAATTCCCCCTTGCCCTGCTCGCTGTGACGGTCGCCCTCGCCCTCACAGGTGCTGGCGCCTACGCCCTCGACACTCTGCGGACCAAACGCGTCTGAAGTTGCTCCCAGGAGATCCGATGTCCTCTCTTTCCCTCGCGCTCCTTGTCGCTGTGGCCGGCGCCACCCTCTGGGTGATCACCCGCCGCCGTTCCCTCCAGCACCAGACACGCTCCAACGACCTCGCCACCGTCCCCGCCCTCTTCCCGCTCCAGGAGCACACCATGACCCCGACCACGAACATCACGATCATCGGCGCTGGCAACATGGGTAAAGGAATCGCGCACGTCGCGGCCCGCGGCGGATACCCGGTCACCATCATTGACCGCAATGCAGACGATGCCGCTTCACTCGCGAGTGAATTGCAGGCCGCCAACCCCGGTGCCGCTGTGCAGTCCGGCACACTCAACGGCCCTCTGAGTGACGTCGTCGTGCTCGCCACCTGGTACACCAATGCACAGGAGATCGCCCAGTCGCTCAAAGGGCAGCTCGCTGGCAAGGTCGTGGTGGACATCAGCAACCCCCTGACCGCCGACTTCACCGGCCTCGCCATTGCGGGCGACACCAGTGCCGCCGAGGAACTCGTCCAACTGATCCCAGACGCCCGCGTCATCAAGGCCTTTAACACCACCTTCGCTGGAACCCTCGTTGCTGGTCAGGTGACTGGACAGCCGCTGGATGTGCTGATCGCCGGAAACGACCAGGAGGCCAAGAACACCATCGCCGCACTCGTGAATGCCGGTGGACTGCGTGGCATCGATGTGGGACCACTGGAGCGCGCCCGTCAGCTCGAGGGCTTGGGCTTTCTCGGCATCCAGCTTCAGTTCACGCAGAACACGAACTTTGCCAGTGCCTGGAAATTCCTCGCCTGAACCTGAAAGGCGTCAAGAACCGTGACCTCTGGAAACGATCCTTGACGCCTCTTAACTGGAGTCCGCCTATGACCCAACCTGCCAATGCCCGCTCTCTCCTAACCTCCAGTTCTCTGACGCTTGGCCCCGTCGAACTCAGTGTCTCTGACCTGAACCGCACCGTCTCCTTTTACAGCACGCTGCTGGGCATGACCGTTCTTGACCAGACCGGTCAGACTGCCACGCTTGGCCTGCCCAATCACCCTCTGCTGGTGCTCACGGAACACCTTGGGGCACAGCCCACCCGGCCCACCTCACCCGGGCTGTATCACCTCGCGGTGCTGCTCCCCACCCGCGCAGACCTCGCCCGCTGGGTGCAGCACGCGTCCCATCTAGGAGTCCGCCTGGGTCAGAGCGACCACCTCGTCAGCGAAGCGTTTTACCTTAATGATCCGGATGGCCACGGCATCGAGGTCTACCGTGACCGTCCCCGGGACGAGTGGCGCTGGCAGAGCGGCCAAGTGCAGATGGCGGGCGACCCCATCGATATGGACAGCCTGCTCTCTGAACCCGGCGCAGAGCTCCCGTTTGCTGGCCTGCCCGAAGGCACGACCCTGGGTCACGTGCATCTGCGGGTCACCAACCTTCCCCTCACCGAAGCCTTCTACAGCGGCCTGCTGGGCTTTGACGTCGTCTCGCGCTGGCCAGGGGCATTGTTCATCTCGGTGGGCGGGTACCATCATCATTTCGGCCTGAACACCTGGCAGAGCCAGGGCGGTCAGCGGGCTCCTGAACAGGCAAGCCAGTTGCAGCGGGTCAATGTCCAACTGCTGGACCCCGCCGACCTTGACGCGCTGGAAACCCGCCTGCGGGCAGCAAATATAGCCTTGATCCGCGAGAGTGATGTTCTTGACGTGCGTGACCCGGCAGGCAACGCCCTGCGGTTCCGTTCGGAGTGTCTGGCATGAACGCCCTGACGTATGAGCTGCGGCCGCCCCGCAGTGGCCCCTTGGAAGGCGCACCAGTGCTCGTCCTGCTGCACGGCGTGGGCGGCAATGAACGGAACCTGCTTGGGATTGCCGACGCCCTGGATCCGCGCTTTGCGGTAGTGAGTGTCCGGGGGCCCCTTCAGGTCTCTCCCAACGGCTTCGCTTTCTTCCAGGTGCAGTTCACTCCGGAACCGGTCCCGAATGCAGCTCAGGCAGAGGCCAGTCGGGTGGCCCTGATTGAGTTTCTGCCGCAGGTCGTGCGTGACCACAGAGTTAATTCGCAGCAGATCTTTCTCCTCGGTTTCTCGCAGGGGGCCATCATCGGCGCGAGCGTCACGCTGTCCCGGCCTGACCTGGTCGCAGGCCTGGTCATGCTCTCCGGGCGGATTCTGCCTGAAGCCCGTCCCACCTTCGCACCGCCTGAGCAGCTTCAGCACGCAAATGTGTTTGTGGCCCATGGCGTCCATGATGCGAAGCTCGGCATTCACCACGGCCGCGCGAGTCAGGCGCTGCTGACGAACTTGGGAGCCGCCTTCAGGTACCAGGAATACGACACGGGCCATGAAATCACCGAGGCAGAGCTTTCGGACGTGAATGCTTGGCTGTTCAAGCGCCTGGGCACCTCTGCCTGACCGCGCTTGTCTTTCTCTGCACTCTCTTACCCTTCACAGGAGTCCCTATGGAGTGAACCCAAAGTACCGGGCCAGCAGGCAAGTCACTTCTAGGCGCAATGATACTGGGTGGCGAACTCAGCCGGTGGGATATAGCCGAGACTGGAATGCAAACGTTCTTGGTTATACAGCTGACCGATGAAGTGGTTGATGTGGCGCTGCGCGTCGTCGAAGTCGAGATAGTCCTGCAGATCAACCTCCTCGGTTTTCAGGGTCTTGTAAAAACTTTCCATGCGGGCGTTGTCGTAGGGATTACCTTTTCTGGACATGCTGGGAATGAGACCGGCCTCCCGAAGCCGCTCCACATACACGCGACTCGCGTACCCTGACCCTTGGTCAGAATGGTGCAGTAAGCCTGGGGCTGGACAACGCGCTGTGAGCGCGTTGTTGAGCGCTTTCAACGCCAGCGCCGCGTCAATACACCTTGACATCGCCCAACCCACGATTTCTCGGGTGAAGCTGTCGAGGACGCAGGCGAGGTACACAAAGCCATGCTTGACCCGAACGTAGGTGAGATCGACTTGCCAGACTTGGTTGGGTTGCTTGGGTACCACTGTTGGCAACAGGTTTTCAAAACGACGTTCGCTGTGCGTCGAGTCCGTCGTGGCCTGAAATCGCCGTTTGGGACGGCATAACAACCCTCCTGCTCGCATGACCCGTAAGACGCGCTTGTGGTTGGTCGGGCGTCCCCGGCGGGCCAGTTCATGGGTGACGCGACGGTACCCGTAGCCCGTCCACTTCAGCACGATGGCCTCAATCTCCTTCGTGAGTTCCAGATCCGGGTTGACCGGTGTCCGAGTCTGCTGACCCAGATACCAAGACCGACTGACCGCGTGCAGCTCACACAAGCGACGTACCGACACCGTGGGATGCGCGCAGCGCGCATCCATGATCATTTGGTGCCGCTTTTCGAGCGGTACGTCGCCAACGATTTTTTCAGAATGGAGTTCTCCAGAGCGAGTTGACCGCAGTACCGTTCCAATTCAGCGATCCGGAGTTCGTCGCTGCGATCCGTCGTGGCACCATCGGTAAAAGCGGCTTCCCCACGCGCCTCCACCTCTTTTCGCCACCGGTGAATCAAGCTCGGAGCCAGGGAATGAGTCCGGCTGAGATGGGCGGTGGTGTGTTGGCCGGTGTTGATCTGGCTGACCACCTCAAGTTTGAACTCGCGGCTGTGATTTCGTCCTGGCATCTGATCTCCTTCGCGATGCAGTCAGCGTATCTGCTGACTGGGGCGAAGTGTCTTAGCCTGTGGTCCTGTCAGATGGGGTCAGTCCACTGCTAATTGTTCCCCAAGGAATGCCGTGGCCGACACGTCAAGTGGTCAGCGCTATTCATCACGTCGCCACTGACTTCGAGAGGACGGCAACGGTTCACGTCCAACGGTCTCGATCTGATCAGCCAGGCTTGGTTCTGAAGTTCATCGGCCCCTGGAACTGCGCACACTACGAAGTGTGGAATGCGATCTCCGTCTTAATCAGCACCTATGGAGGGCAGCGTGGCCACGCCTAAGCTCCGCATCACTGAGGTTCTCCCGGAAGGCGATCATCACGTCTGGGTGACCCTGAGCGATGGCTACACCCGGCTGCTTGATCTCCGCTCCCTCTCTCACTTGCCCACTCACCAGGTGTTGCGACTGCCTCAACTTGTCCGGCAACCTGTGGCAGCGCCGGATGGACAGCATGTCGTGTGGCCCAACGGCACTGTCCTAGACCTTGCTTCTGTTCGGGACGCCCCACATGGCCCGCTTCCAGTTCAGCTCGACGCGCTGGTGCTTCAGGCGCGTCGCTACCGGCCCATGCAGATGTGTTTGAAAGCTCTTGAGCCAGCAACGACGTACTTGGACGTCCGCCCACTCGAGATTCTGCTCCCGCGGCTCGGCCTCCGGTACAGCGAGTGGAGGAGCATCAGCGAGAGGTACCGTCCCGTTCCCCCTGACCTGGTGCACGCCAGACTCAGTGATCTCACCCTGCTCCTGACAAGTCTTGTTCCCGATGGATTTCTTCCTGGTCTTCTCCAGCAGAACTGGAACTATGCCGTGTACCGTTGTCCACATCGGCCGTTGCTGCACACTGCGGATGGGTGCGTTCGGTTTGGACGGCTTGACCTCGTTGAACTCCCCCTCCTTGCTCTTCTCCTCTCGCCTGGGACACCCATCATGAGGCCGCCGGAGGCGGGTGAGCCCGTGCTACATTCCCAGCGTGAGACGTCCCAGCGCCCTTCGACGCCAGACGAGTGCGGAGGGCGTGGGGCATGTGGGCAACGTGGTCGGTAAACGTGTTCGTGAGCTTCGGTTGCGCCGGGCGCTTACGCTGCAAGAGCTTCATGAGCGGATCCGCCATGAATCCGGATTTGTCATCAGTCAGCCGACGCTGACGCGCATCGAAAAGCAGGAACGGAGCGTGTACGACTTTGAAGTCGTGGCTCTTGCCCGTGCCTTACGCGCAGACGCTCGGTGGCTGCTCGGGATGATTGATGAGCTTGCCGAACCGCCTGAAGTCGCATCTGAACAATGACATCCCGGCAAGGTGGGGACGCCCGTGCTCAACGGGCTCACGGAGTCCCCGACGCTACATGGACAGTTAAGCGCTCACCAGCCGGTGCTGCATGCCAGATGCCTGCGACCTGGACGACCTGGTTGAGCGGCCCCGCTTGCTCTTGGCAGCAAACGATTGACTGCTGACCATCCGTGAATGCCCAGCTGAACGCAACCGAAGTGGGTCCGCTTTCGTTTAGGGGTTCGGCCGCGTCTACGGCTCCTGATTCACAGCCCCTCACAAGATGTGGTCTGCAGATTTCGCTGCAAGGACTCCCGTAGAGCAATCCTGTTTTTGTCAATCGCCCTGTCTCTCCCTGCGAGGTTTGTATGACGAACATTTCCCCTGCTCCACTCCAGCCTTACACCGTCACCATGGAGTACTTCGCCACGGGTGAAGGATTCACGCATGCGCTCGCCGTCGTCCGGGCCAGGGATCCCGAGAGTGCCAAAGCGGCCTTCCTCGACGCTCATGGGTACTTCGGCGATGCCCGGGAGTACTTTGGTCGGGGGGTGGACGTGCACGAGGGTGTTGACCACATCCGCCTCGGTCGTTGGCTCACGCCCCAGTTTATTGACACCATTGAGCGCCGCATGCAGGTCCACGCGCAGTTTAAATTTTACTGGCACTTCAATGCCAGTTGAACGCTGGCTCTGATCCGAGAGGTGTCTCACCAGGACCAGACTGAACAGGAGTTCGCTTGAAGATCGTCTGTCTTTCCGATACTCATCATCTGCATAACAAACAGCGTGATCCTTCCGGCCGGTGACGTTCTGATCCACGCGGGCGATTGTTCCATGCAGGGTCTGAGCGCCGTACGTTAAATCAATCAGATGCATCATTTCAGGAAGAACGACATGGTCCAGAAGCTCTTGAGGCTTTTTAACCAGTTCCGTACTTCAAGCGTATATGCCGACAACTGCCCCAGCGGGTCTTCATGCGCTGCAGGAAGTACCGCCGGACCCGTACGCTCAGAATCTTCTCCCACTTCGCAATCAGAGTGAAGGCTGTCTTGGTCTCGTTCAACCAGACCTACGGAGACAGGAGCTGAGAGCAGTGGAATGGACGCGGCACGTCGGGTACTGAGCGACCATAGGGTACTTGACACCGTTAGAATTCAAGCAGCCCTGGAACCGTGCAGTGGTCTAATTCCGCGCGTGCATTACCGATATAACCCCACTTTGGGCTTGAGTCGATTCTGCGCACGTCTGGTTAAGCCACTTGAGCTTGGCGCTCGAACTCGTGTGGTGTCAAGTCGTCCAGTGTGGAATGACGGCGCTGTCGGTTGTAGAAGACCTCAATGTATTCGAAGATGGCTTGCCGTGCTGCAGTTCGGCTGGCGAAAGGAGTTGTTTCCAGCAGCTCCCGCTTCAGGGAGCTGAAAAAGCTTTCTAGGACGCTATTATCCCAACAATTGCCCTTCCGGCTCATGCTCCCTTGCGCACCAATGCGCGTCAATTCAGCCTGAACAATTTTACTGGCATATTGACTTCCACGGCCCTGCGTGGTGGATTAAGCCAGGCGGAGGTTTCCTTGTGCCCATCGCCATTTGCAAGGCTGCTAAGGGCAAGGTCGCTGGCATCTGGGCCTCCATGGCCTACCCCACCACCGCCCGCGAATGCAGATCAAGGGTGACGGCCAAATAGAGCCACCCCTCTTTTGTGGGAATGAACGTCAGATCAGAAGCCCATACCGTATTGGCGTGCTGAACGGCAAATTTTCGGTTCAACACGTTGGGGCAGACTGCACAGGTATGTTCGCTCTCCGTCGTTCGTACGAATCGTCGCTTTCCCTTGGCCCGCAGGCCAGCAGCCCGCCAAGGGCGCGAAATCCGCTTGCGGGACATGTGTCGTCCTTCAGCACGCAGATCAGCCTGAAGACGAGGCGCACCGTACCTTCCCTTGCTGGCCTGGTGCAGCTCACGGATGCGCTGCTCCAGCAGCGCCATGAAGCTCAGCGTGTGAGGAGGTAGGCCTTCTTTGCCAGCTGTAGAACGCACTGGTGGACACGTCCAGCACCCGGCACAACACGTTCAGCGGATACTGACTGCGCCACTGTTGGATCAACATGTATCTCAACGCGTGGTCTCTCTGGCAAAGAAGCGGGCAGGCCCCATACGGGTGCCGTCCTGCCCAAGACAGGCCGCGGCTTTTTTCAGTATCTCGCGCTCCTGACGCAGAATTTCGTTTTCTTTCCGCAGGCGTTTGAGCTCCTCTTGCTCGGGTGTCAAGAGCTGACGGCCCTGACCAGGGAAGGCCAAGTTTCCGTGGTGCTGGTCGGCTTTGATCCACTTTCTCAAGGCTGAAAGTCCAATGCCAAGGTCGCGGGCGGTGCCCGCTATATTCTCGGTGGACTGCGCGAGCCCAGCAGCGTCTCGCTTGAACTCGGCGGTGTACGTTTTGCGCTGGGTCATGAGGTGCCTCCGCGTGAATCGGGGCTGAACTCCATGTGTGCAAAATCGACTTAACCTCAGCCCAGAACAGTTCTTCAAAGGACTGTTTTGATACGGCTGCTTCGCCAAGGCCTTCGTGCTCCATCCTGCCAGACAGAATTCAGTCGCGCTACTCGGCCAGAAGTAGATGCACCATTACGGCATGTTGTCCGCTGTTCTAGGGGTTTGAAGTCACTTCTTTAACCAGCACTTCTGCCACTCGCTCGCGCAGAACGTCATTCTCCCGCAGTTCACGCAGCAGCACGTCCAGCACCAGTTCCTGCGTGACCGCAAAACCTGCCTCCCGAATCTCCTGCGTGTAGGCTTCGAGTACTTTTTTCAGGCTGGGCTTGACCCGGGTGCTGAAGGGTTTGCGTTCCTCCGGGGCCGTCATGGTGGGCAGCCGCAGCGGGCGCCGGGTCTCCCCTGGAGGTGATGCCGGGTCTGCCGCTGGCGTCTGACGGCGGGCTTCGGTGGGCGGCTCTTCGTCGGGCCTAGCCTGTTTCATCATGCCCCGAATGCTGCTCATGCCAGCACCGCCTGAATCTCTCGCCACAGGTTGTCGTAGTGCCACCACTTCACGTTGGGTTTGGTGCCTTTGGCCAGGGCGTATTGGCGCGAGTAGGGAATGGCGGTCTGGGCCACCTGAGCTTCTGGCAAACCGTCCTGAATGGCCTCGATGGTGTCGCGGGTGACGGCTGGCATGGTGCCTGCATGGTTCACGATGATCAGGTGCTTGAGATTGGGGTTAGCGCGTAGGGGCAGCTTCATCAGGTGGTAGGTCTCCACCAGTTGCGGCAGGTCGCCGGAGCCGATGTGAACGGGCATCAATACCAGATCACTCTCACTCATCGCCTGCACGATGGCATGTTTGTCCCCAGGAGGCGTATCAATAAACACGAAGTCAATGGTGTCAGAGGCGCGGATTTCAGTCAGCAACCCTTCGAGTTCATCGGCTGTGACCCGGTCACAGACAAAGCGGTCACTGGTGAGACCGGCAGCCTGCACCCACTGCTGGGCACTGGGAGTGGTGTCCATATCAATAAGAGCTACACGGGCTCCAGCCTGAGCAGCGAGATAGGCCAGAGGGACAATGGTCGAGGTCTTCCCCGCCCCACCTTTTTTCATGACGGCAGCAATGACGGTTGTCATGTCAGTCATACTGCTGGATTGTCATCCAGAATGACAACAATATTTCATGAAATATATTTTTCAATTAGGCATGAAAGATATATTTCATTCTTAAATTCTGTCCAGAACGAATTCCTGCTGTCAGTCATGAAGTAAGAGCAAATCCAAGTCGCACTCTGGATCAAAGTCGTGATCTCCAGAGCAGGGAAATGATAGGGGCCGCCTACACTGAGGAGTGGCAAATGCCTTATGGCTCTTCAGGAGCCAGCATCGGGCGAAGGTAAATCGTTGTCCGGTTTCCCCGAATGCTTACGGTGCGGGTAAAAAGACTGTGCATGGCCCGCGTTGCGGCGTCCTGGTCGGGCCAGGTTGGACGGATGACCTGCACAAGAGCGCGGTAGGGTGCGGCGTCATCTCCCTGAGTTTCCAGCCAGGTCTCGACGCGCTGAACGGTGGTCTGTAAAGGAATCAGGGGCGTGGGAAAGGCGCAGGCGGTCATCAGTTCCGTGATCTGGCCCGTACTGGGATCCAGACGTACCCCGATCCCGGCGCGGCTTTTGGCGGCCAGACCAACGCGAATCAGGCCGGGAATATCGGGGGTAAGGTCGTTGAGCGTGCCCGGCAGACCGCTGAGATGCAGCAATTTCTGAACAAGTGGGCCTTGCCAGCCAAACAGTTCGTAGTACACCTTACAGGCCACCTGCCCGCGTGGGCCGAGCGCAAAACCAAGTTCCTGCGGGAATCCAGCGGCGTCCAGAAGATTCAGGGCACGGTTCAGAGGATCGGGCGTAGCAATGCCAGCGGCGTGCAGGGCAGCCACGAGGCGGGGGCGTCCGCCACCCAGCTCCCGGTGGAGAGTATTGAAATAGAGCTTGAGTGCGGGGGGTGGATGAGGTTGGTTGGGTGTTGAAACGGCCTGATCCACACCGCTCCAGACCGTAAACCGTGTGCCGTCTGGCGCTTCTTGCATGGGGTCGGTCAGCAGTTGTAGAGCGGGCCACAGGCGCTGCCAACCGCCCTGATACCCCAGAGCTTCAGACACCTCCCGCAAGGTCGCCAGCCCACTTTGAATCCGTGTGGGCGGAGGCAGATAGAGATCGCCGACTTCGGTGGCATAACGCAGGGCGGGCTGAATCCCGGTGCCCACGGTGCAGGAGAATTCCAGCGGCATCCCGCCCGACAGCGCCGTCAGTTGGCGTGAAGGCCAGGGTGTAGGCGGGCGGAGGCTGCGGCGAGTCAGGTTCCTAAACAATTCCTGCGCCTGTGTGGCCTGAGCGGGCGGAAATCCAGTGGCCTGGGCGACCTGCCATACCAATCGATTCAGTTCCGGGGGCGTTGTCGTCGGACGCACCTGCCGAAGAGGTTCGGGTCGAACGGGCACTTGCTCATTCGGCGCACCTGATACGAGGGCACGTAGCACGCTGGCCGCTGTAAAAATGCGCCGGGCATCCTGCGCCCGCAGAGTCACGCCGCCGCTGGTGGGATGGGCAGGTGGCACGCGCAACAGGGGAGAGGAGGGCCAAGCCCCGTCTGCCGCCTGCATGCTCAGGAGGCGGGCTGAGGCTCTGGCCGCCAGTGTGTCTGCTACACAGGCCGCCTCCGAATCCGCGTTCTTCAAGAGTCTCTGATTCAAGAGTTTTTGGGCGTGCGAATACCAAGCCAAGTCGAAGGCGCTCTCGGGGACGGGCCAGCGGACTGGGAAGCAGCGCAGGGGCGGGCGTCCCGCAGCGGCCCAGACTTCGAGGGCCAGCCCGGTGGCATAAGCAGGATTCTGCCACCAGTAGCCTTCCCACAGGCCGTCTGGCCGTTGATGCTGGCCCAGCATGGATTCCCAAGCAGTCCGTAATTGTGCTGGGGTCAGCTCGCCCAGATCAGACAGGGCACGCAGGGCAGCGGCGCTCACGTCTGGGCAGGGCTGTGTCCACGGGTGCGGCGAGCCTGCCCAGGCGTAGGTACGGAAACCCAACTCACCGACCCGGTGGGCCTGGAGTAACGCCACCGCCTGTGCCGGAATCTCCAGCTTCAGGCGGGCCAGCAGCGAGAGGGCGTGCGCTGTGCTGTCGGCATCGGCACTGACATTGGCGTTGTAGCCCCAACCGCCGCGTGGGTGCGCGTGATCCAGCAGCCACCGGGCAGCGCGGCGGGCGGCGGCATCGGCCAGGGCGCACAGTTCGGGGGGCAGCCAGGGGCACACGGCCACAGCGTGCAGTGCCAGGCCCGTAAAGGCCGTCACCCACGCATCGGAGGTTCCCACAGGCAGCCAGAAGTCAGTGAAGCTGCCTGCCGGATGCTGGGCGCGGAGCAGGTAGGCCAGCCCCGCCTGTAAGGCCAACACCTGTGGCTTAGATGCAGCGTGAAGCTCAGTCATTGAGCACCGGATTGGGAAACACGAACAGGTTGGAACCCTCGCCGTCCTTCAGTTCGCTCCACTGGCCCTGATGATCCAGGTAAATATTCCGCACGCGGTACTTGAAGTGATTCACGCTGCCGCCCGCATTGCCCACGATGTCGCGCAGGGTCTGATTCATGCTGAGCTGCGCCTGAGCCTGCGCCGGACTCAGGACCACCTGCTGATCGGCAAATCCGGCGCTCTGAATCTGCACTTCTACCCGGTAGAGGGTCTGGTAAGTGTCGGGCAACGGCGTGCGGGTCAGCAGCGGGCATTCCACCTGCACCTTCCAGCTCACCGAACCGCTGGGCGCGACCTCATGGATGTGTTCCAGAACCTGACTGGCCGGGGCGACCAGCTCATGTCCGGTCAATTCCACCTGAATGGCGTTCCACAACTCGCCTTGCAGGTCGCCTTTGGGGGTGACATCAAAGGTCAGGGTGCCAGCGGCGGGCAAAGTCAATGGAAAGGTCGGGCTGGCTATTTGGCCCTCAAAGACTTCCAGCGGCGTCACTGAGTTTTCGTCGTATTGCAGCAGCCGCGCCGCGCAGCCGCCCACGCGGGTTTCTACCCCCGCGCCGCTGGTGATCACGATTTGCCCCGGCGAGAGAGTTTCGGCGGGCAGCGTGACCGTGATGGGCAAGCTTGCCACATCTGCCAGATTCAGGCGCAGCGGCACATGAAACACCTGAAGTTGCGGGGTCGGGTCGCCGGGAGCGCTCATGTTCAGCGTCACGTCCACCTGCCCCGTCAGTCCGATGGGGCCGACCAGCAGTTGCGCCAGCAGGCGGTAAAACTCCAACGACAGGTCGATGACGATTTCAAAGCTGCCCTCCAACCCAATCTCGATATCCTGCGCGTTGCCCAGCGCCTTCACCTGATCGGGAAAGGCTCCGCCCAGCTTCAGCAGGGCTTTTTCGTAGCCGCCCATGACCACGTTGGCGAAACTGATCGCGCCGCCACTGGTTTTTCGCAACGTGTCGCGCAGCTTCACCAGACTTTCGGGGTCGTACCACGGCGCGGCCCGCAACAGCACCCGCACCCGGATATCGTCGTCATCGTCGCGGTACAGCGCAGGAATGACGTGTGGGGCGGCCAGATCCGCGTTGTACGCCAAGCGAATTTCATCGGGCAGGCGGTAGACCGTGTTCGGAAAGTTGGCGGCCCGCACCAAGCCGAAGCCAATGTTCTGCCACGCCGTTCCCAGCGAAGAATCGCCCACCACGGCGCTGAATACGGGGCGGTTGTGTTCCAGCGCCGGATCGAAAAAGAATGGGACGCTGCGGGTGAGGGTCATCTGCCGGAAATTGCTCTGGGTTTCGCGGTGACGCCTTTTTTCCAGCAGGTCTCCAATCCGCACCGGATCAAGGCGCAGAGAAGCGTCAAGGTGGTTGAAGCGCTGTAGACGCGGAGCAGCGGCTGCCTTGGGGTCAAGCATCGGCGTGAACATAAGCGGGACGGTCATGACTGGAGTGGTGGGTGGAGGCGGCGGCGTGGTCGGCGGGGTGACAGTCAGCGTCCGCAACAGGACAGGACTGTGCAGCAGCGACCCGCTGAAGGTCGCCGTAGCGATGCCGTCGGCACGAATTCTGTCGATCAGCCTGCGGTGATCCCGCACGATGGGCGGGTCGGGCGGCGTCACGACCACCTGCTCATCCAGCCAGTATCCGTACGAGAAATTCACGTTCAGCGCGGCATTCGCCCCCAGTTGACTCATGGCACGGTACAGCGGGTCAACTTCCTGCGGCTGCAACTCCACGCCCACCCGCAGCCGGAAATTGGGCTGGGCCGGATTTTGCGGGTCGTCGGTGCCGATCAGGGTTGGGGCATCCAGCGTGCGCGAGTGCGGTTGGCCGCCTTCCAGCCAGGTCAGGGTCACGCTTTCTACCTTCACGGCCAGCGGTTCGGCTCCGGCGGGCAGGCCCACCTGCGGCTCTTCTTCCAGCTCGAATTGCAGCCGCACTTTTCCGGCGGGGTCTTTCAGAAAGCGCACTTCCGGCCCCAGCGGTTCTACGCTGCGCTGCGCCACCCGGAGCTGTGGGCGGTACAGCCACTGCCCGCCCACCGCCTGAGCCGCCACCCCATCCCGCAGCGGCTCCTGCGCGGGGATGAAGTGTGGGGCCAGCTCATCCCCGGCCACCTGCATCAGGTACTGCATGCGGGCCAGCGGCAGGCCCACGGCAATCTGTGGCGCGACGGCCAGGCTGGATTGCCGAAGGCTCCGAACATCGATTCTGTTTTTTTCGGGCATGACGGTGGGCCTCCTGCGCTAGGGAACGACCAGAATCGGATCGTCGGTGGGTGTCCAGGGAATCTCGTGGTTGTCGGCGGCATTGGCGGCCACGTAGCGGATGCGGTAGCTGTAGCCGCGCATCTGGGCATTCCGCAGAAGGACTTTCCAGGTCTGGTCGGTCTGGGCGTCGGGCTTGAAGGTGTAATTGATCTGCTCGTCGATCTGGTTGGCGGCGTCCTGATACCGCAGATACACCAACACCAGTTTGTATTTTGTCCAGTCGGTGGTGCCCGGAATCACGCTGACCTCCAGCGCGTCCACCGCGCCTTCCCCGCAGGCCAACGAGGTGCCGAGTTCTCCGGCCCTGTCTTTCTGATCGCTGCGAGCGCCGTTTTTGTACAGAATCAGCACGTCGTACACGAAGTCCCGCTTGTTGGGGTCGCGCAGGCCCAACACCCACGCGCTGGACTCACCGTTTTTGGTGTACTCGGCGTGATGCTCTGCCGAAAAATCGTGCGCGGCGTCGCGGTAACGGGCATTTACCTCGATCTTTTCCACCACGCCAAAATCGGCCTGTGCCATAAAGCGGGTCGTGATGGTCTGCTCAAAGGGATTGGTGATGCTCAGGGTCTCGGCCTGCCCGGTCTGCTCCGGCAGATCCATGCGTTGGCCGTCGGTCAGAACAAAACTGGGCTGGTAGTGGTACGGGCCGGGGTCGTTGGCCGCCGCGCCGCCCGGTTTGCCGGTATAGGTAAAAAAGGTCGCGGTGGGCTTGTCGGGCGTCAGTTCAAAGG
The DNA here is from genome assembly GCF_000378445.1 of Deinococcus aquatilis DSM 23025. Classification (GTDB taxonomy): domain Bacteria; phylum Deinococcota; class Deinococci; order Deinococcales; family Deinococcaceae; genus Deinococcus; species Deinococcus aquatilis. The sequence goes on from NZ_KB899739.1 coordinate 25,298, forward strand.
TCTGCTGGGCGCTGGGGCCGCTGTAGCCGGGGTAACTCATGGCGACCTGCACGGCCTTCACGTTGTCGGGCATGCTGCCCAGCTGCAGATTCACCTTCACGAATCCCAGACGGCGGTAGGAAATCACGAGTTGCCGCTCGCTGCTCTCGTTGGCTCCGCTGGCGGGCACGCGAATGGTTTCCCCAGTGTCCTTGTAGCTGATCTCGCTCCAGTAACGGTAGCGGTCTTTGGGTGCGCCGTCGCTGGCCTTCGCCATCACCTGCCGGAACCGCCCCGCCTGATCGGCACTCCTGAACAGAAACTCTTTGGCCTTCTTGACGTGAATGCCGCGCACGTCGTCTTGCTGGTCGTATTCCATAAACACTTTCAGGGCGTACACCGGGTCTTCAGCGAAGTTCACGTTGGCATTCACGGTCACGTCGAGTTCCTGAAAGAACGTGTTGCTGAGGTCGAGGTAACTCGTCAGCGCCTTCACTTCCTCGGGCGTGATGGCCTGCGAAAACTGCACGCTGGGATTCACGGCCTTTTCCACCAGTTGCGTGCGCGTGATTTCCATATGAATGTGCCCGGTGGTTTCGGTATTGATGGGAATGGCCGTCGCCGGGTTCTCCACCTCTTTTGCCACGTCCTGTAGCGCAGGCTGAAAGAAGGTGGGCAGCACGTTGGTCTGGAAAATCTCGAAGGCCATCTTCTCCAGATCGTCTTTCTGGGCGTTCTGTTCGGCACCGGGCAGGCTGGAATCGTCCACGGTGATGGTCAGGTTATGAAAGGTGTTGCGGAACTTGGTGATGCTGCTCAGTTCATCCCACTCGTGGATATAGGACCGGGAATAGTAGGTGATGCCGAAAATACTGCGCGACTGGTGGCTCTCGTAGCGTTTGTGGATGTAGTTTTTGACTTCCTTGTAGAACTCGCCCCGGTCTCCGTCGATGATGATTTTGATGGCCGGAATGCGGGCCGCGAACTTGAGCTGATACTGCACGCCCGCCAGCACGTTGCCTTTTTCCAGCGCCTGCCGGAACAACTCCGCGCCGTCCTGATTCAGGTCTGCCGAAAAACTGGCGAGGTTGCTGTCGATCAGGGAGGGTTCCTTGGAGCCTGCGGTATAGATGACCATGCTGGGCGTGACCGCCGAGAACTGCACGCTGCCGGAAAGCCAGATCGGCGGATAGCCCAATTCCGGTTCCTGCTGGGTAAAGGGCAGACTCAGGAACCACCAGCCGGTACGCTGCTCGTCGGCCAACTTCTGCTTCAGGTAGGCGCGAATCTTGTCTTCCTGCTCCTTGCTGACCCCGGCGCGGGTCGTGACCTGCAAGTAGCCGCGCTCGACTTCCACGTCTCCTGTGGCGAGGCGGTCCAGATCGCGGGCATACAGGATAAACGTGAAGATGGGTTTGTCTTCGTCGTCCCGCGCAATCGAGGCGCGTTCGGACACCATATAGAACTTGTGGCGTTTTTCGTCGTCCCGGTAAATCTGTACGTTCGGCACATCGGGCACGGTGAAGGAATTGAACAGCGTCAGCACGGGCAGCCTCCTTGTAGGTCGGAATTGGGGGTTGGGAAATCTAGAACGACGTGACCTGCAACCCGCCTTCCAACTCGCTGCGAGACAGGCCCAACGGCCCTTGCAGGTGCAGAGAAGCGCGGGCGGTGCGGGTGGTCTGAGCTGAAAACGAGGTGCGGAAAGAGGCGGAGCGGTCTGACTGAAAGGCCGGATCGTGCGGCGGGTCTGTAGAAGCCGCCTTCGTGTCAGCCGTACTCGTGTAGGCCGTGCCGCTCCTGTCTTCTTCGGTATCCTCAACCTGTGCGGCAGAAAAGCTGAGGTCGTAGCTCAGGCGGGCATCGGGGAGTCCCTGTTTCCAGGCCCGCTGCACCTCGGTGGCCCGCTCCGGGGTCAGGTCGGCGCTCAGGACGCATTCGTTGGCGGCCATCAGCGACGGCGTTCCGCTCAGGGTCAGACCGGGCAGCAACTCGGCCTTTACCTGCCCGTCCAGCCACTCTGGGCTGACCAAAGTGACCCGCACGGGCGGCACATGCGGAGGCAAGTTCCGGTTCAGGGGCCGTTCCAGAGCGTCGGTCAGGGCGCGGCGTTCGGCGGCGGTCAGGGCCAAAGTCAGCGTCAGCAACACCTGACCGCCCAACAGGTTGAGGTGTGGCCCGTTGCCCCGGCCATACACCAGCAGGCTCAGGGTAGGGCGGCCCTGTTCGTCACGCGCCACACGCGGCGCAGCGGGCACGGCATAAAAGCGCGTGGCGTCGGCGTGATCCGGGTAGACCCGCAGGCCGGGGGTATCGGGGACGGCAAAAGAACGGTGTTCTTCCAGCATACTGACCTCTACGGCATCTAAAAAAGAGGATTCCTGACCCGTGGCTCAGTGCCAACGCGATTCAGGGCGCAAAAGACCCTGCCCCTGCCTGCTGCATAAACAGCCGCATCAACTGGGTTCCCCATTCCTGACGCGAATCGGCGTCCATCACCTCGTCGTACATGATCTGTTCCTGGGGATTCAGGGTGGTGGTGGGCAGCGGCAGCTGGAGCCTCACGATGCCCCTCGGCGGCGGTGCCCCGGCCCCCTGAAACGGCAGACTGAACCAGGCACTCAGGCCCGCCTGCACACTGGGAATCGACTGCTGGTGATGAACGCCCCACAGGGTTTCACGGTAACTGGCGACGCCCCCGGCATCATCCGTGTAGGCCACCGAGTGTTCGAGGTCGGTATACAGGCTGCGGCGCATGGCGTTGGCCGATCCGATGATGGCCCACGCGTCGTCCACGACAGTGCTTTTGGTATGAATGGTTTTGGTCAGGTGGCTGAAGACGCCCACGCGGGCCAGTTGCGCGGCGCTCAGACCCGCAATCAGGTGGCTGTTCACGGTGATGCGGAAAAACTTGGAGGTGTCGTTGTTCGGATCGTCGTTGGGGTCGAACAGTCCGGTCAGGATCACCACTTTCAGGGTATCGCTGGCCTTCACGGCGGCATTCACCCAATCGAAGACCTCAGCAGACGTAAAGCCCTGATCCTCGATATAGATGTAGGTCTGCGCCCCCTGAATGCCCTTTTCCCACGCGCTGCGAACCTCAAACAGACCGCTGGGCGCGAAGCTGAGGGGCGAATTGCTGGGCATGCTGGCCCCGCCCAGACTGGCAATCGTGCCCACCGAGCCAAAGCGCATGCGCGGAAAGGTTCGGGCGCTCTGGGCGCGGGAGTGGCCCCCGCTGGCGGTGGCGAGGGTGCGGGCGGGCAGATCGGGCATGCCGCCGGTGCCCGTGCTGAAGCTTCCGCCGCCCGACGGGCCTGTGTGGCTGGCACAGGTCACGCGGTTGGCCGTCAGCGACACCGGAGAGCGCCCCCGAATTTCGTTCCACATCAGCCGGAAGGTATCGAACAACCCCTGCACGACGGGGCCTTCGACCTGCACTTCTATATCGTGCCAACTGGGAAGCAGGCGGGAGGCCAGCAGATCGATGCCGCCCGTGAATCCGGTGGCCGCCGCGCCGCTGCCCACAATCGCCATCTTCATATGCACCGCGCCTGCCGGGTGCGCCAGAATATTCAGCACCGCTTTGTCGGCCAGCCGTGGTTCGGCCCGCAGTGCATTGATAAAGCTCATGGTGTTGCCGTTCAGACCGAGGATGCTGCGAAGTTGCGGCGCGGCCTGCGCCCGGCTGTTGGTCAGGATCGACGGGGCCATGACCCAACCCAACACGCGCACATCCACGCCCGCACGGGCCTTGGCAATCAGCAGATCGGTCAGGGCCGTGCTGCCCAGCGCCGTGCTGGTCTGAAGCCACCACCCCGCGATGTAGATGAAATCCCCGGTGGCTCCGGTCAGGGCGTCGATTTTGGCTTTCAGGGCCGCAAAATAAGGCGGCCCGCCGATGTGCGGCGTGATGGTGCAGCCCGCGTGGGTGGTCAGTGCAGGATCGAGGGAAGGCATGGCTTGGCTCCTTTTGGGGTGGGGAGAGGCTGAGCAGGTCAGGGGGCTGGGTCGAGTGCCTAGCGCGGCGGCGGGCGCAAGATCAGTTGGTCACGGGTGTCTGTTCTGACTTCGGTGCTGCTCTCGGTGCCGTCCTGCGCCAGCAGCGTGAGTTTCCAGGTGTAGCTGCGGGCCGTGCGGGTGGGCAGGCGCACTTTCCAGTCCTGCGCGAAACTCTGTGGGTCGTCCGTGATCAGCAGGGCGTCGGACTGATCGAACTTGGGGTTTCCGGCGGGGTCTTTGTAGGCGAGGTCCAGCAGCAGGGCACTCAGTCCAATCTGCGAGGGAGGCGGGCCGAGGTAGCGTACAGATACGGCCAGCACGCCCTCGGCGGGAATCCCGACCACCAGGTTGGGGCTGGTGGGTTCCTGCCAGTCGCCAGTTTCCAGACCGCCGTCCTTGAAGACGCGGCGTTCGCGGTAACGCATCTGGGCAGGCTGATCCCGCTGTGTCAGGCGCACCGAAAACAGCTCGCGCTTGCCGGGGGTGGCAAGTTCCAGGCTGCGGCTATCCAGCACGCTTCCCGCCTGACTGACTTCGGTGTCTACCAGCACACTTTGCAGCTCATTCAGTGGGTCAAGCATGATCACGTCGCCGTTGAGGTGGCCGCCACGCGGGGTATCCAGCACCACCACGTCATCCGACTCGCCCGCACCGGGATTCGGCAGGTATAGGGTCGGCAGGACCTCGTTGGTGCCGTCGGTATAGAACACCGTGGGCGTGACCTGAAACTGCTCTGTTTCGCCCGCCAGCCGCACCTGCACCAACTGAGAGCGGTTTTGCCCGCCGAGGATCACCTGCGCTGAATCGTCGATGTTCCGGTCTGGGTTCACGTACCTCACCACCGCATGTACCTCGGCTACGTCGGCGGGCAGGCTGGGCGCGAGTTGCAGCGTCACGGGCAGCACCCGCCCCAGCCAGCTCGGATGCACCGACAGGCTGCGGGCTTCGGTGCGAATCCAGCCGCTCTCCACGCGGGCATCTTTCAGGCCGATGCCGAAGTTGTTGCGGTAATCCACGATCAGCTTGTATTCGTACCCTTGGGTCTGCCTGGCGTCGGCAAAAAAGGTGAACTCCTTGCTGTCGGTGCTGCTCCGCAAGATCGCCTCGGCGGTGTCTTTGGGGGCGCTGCCGTCTGGGCGCGTGCCGTAGCGCAGTTGTACGGTCATCTGCACCACGCCCTCTGCCGCAAAATCCACGCCCTGAGCGCTGATATTCAGATTGATTCGCGCAAAAAACGGGTGGTTCAGGTCAACGACGTGCAGGTGATCGCGCAGGTCATGTTCGGAGGTCAGAAACTGAATGAAATTCTGCGGGGCGATGCTCTGGCTCTGGGCGCTGACCTGTGACAGGTTGTAGGTCACGGTACGCTGCTCTTCCTGACTGATGTTTTTGAGCACGAACGCGGCCTGTGGCCGGCCCATCTGGTTCCACACGTCGCCAGCAGTTCTGGCCGGAGGGCTGGCCGTTCCAGAAGTGCCAGAACCAGAGGTCGCTGCACCAGAAGTCGCTGAACCGGAAGCGCCCGAAGTCCCCGTGCCCGGAGTGGCTGTTCCCCCGGCCCCGGCGTCGGCTTCCACATGCTCCCGGCCTGCCAGCATCGCCCCGGTTCCGGCAGCGGCGGCGGCGCTGGGGCCGTGTTGCAGGGCCGCGCCCACATTGCCCGCCAGCTGTCCGGCGGCTGGGGTGGCCGGAACCGTGGTGCTGGGGTCGGCAGCGGTGATGGTATCGCCCCGCACCTTGGGTTCTCCCGGCGTCAGCGATGGCTGAAACAAAGCCCCCGTCGCCAGATCCTTCACCAGCGTATCGATACGGTTTTGCCGCTCGCGGATGGCCGCCGGGTCGGACAATTCCAGCGTGCGTGCGGTTTCCCGGATGCGGATGTGCTGCTCCTGCTTCAGCGCCTCCACGATGTTATCTAGATCGGCCCGGAACAGCAGCGTTCCCAGCGTAAAGCGGCTGCGCGAGTATTCATACGACGACTTGAAATCGATACTGATTTCGAGGTCGTAGGCAGGCAGCAGGCCCACGTATTCCAGCGTATAAATGACCCCGATGGGGCGGGCATTCACGTTGCCGCTCAGCACGCCCATCATGAAGGCCGCGCCGTCTTCCGACAGAGAAAACGAAAAGATGGCGCGGTTGTCGCCGTCCAGCGAGGGTTGCCCCGCGCCCAGAATGTTTTCTATGAAGCGGGGGCCGCGTGTGGCCGCCCCAGCAGGGGCCGGAGCCGCTCCCCCATCTGCCGTGCCGCCCGCGCCGCTGTCCTCGCCCAGAGCGATCACCCGCGCCGTGCCCCGCGTAAACGGCACCGGGGCCAGCGTCACCTCGTCGCCGTACTGCTCTTTCAGGCGGCCTTCCAGCCGGGGTTTCAGGCCGCCCAGCCCCACGTCCACCACCATGTTCAGAAATCCCCCGGCCACGTCCTGTCCGGCCTCTCCGCCCTTGCGGTAGCTGAACAGGTCGAAGAGGGGCTGGCCGCGCTCCACCGTGATATGCGGCGGGGCAGGCAGGTGGTAAAAGCGCGTGGGCTGGTCGGCGTCCTGAAAGACGGTCACGCCCAGCAGTTCCATTCTCGTTTCCAGATTCAGCATAGGGCCGCACCTCCGTAGCACAGGAATGAGGGCAAAAAGATCTGGCCGCGCAGACCCCTACAGCGTGCGCGTGGACAAAATCAGCGGCGAGGCGGTCATGTCCTTCCAGACCGACTCCTTGGTCGAGCCGTCGGATTTGAAGGCGGTGGTCTGGTAGCGGTAGCGCAGCGGTTGGTCGGGGGCCAGATTCAGCGTCAGGGTGGCCCCGGTATCTGTGCCCTGAAGCAAAACACTCTGTGGGTCGGCGGGCGGGTCGTGCGCTCCTGCGGGCAGCAATTGCACCTTGACTTGCAGAGCGTCCAGGCCCACCTCGGCCAGCGGCGGCCCGATCAGGCGCACGTCTACCCGCCCGACCCGGTGCGCGGCAGACCCCACGATCAGCGAGGGTTCATCGGTTTCTTCCCACTCGCCCTCGCTCAGCAGGCCACTTTCATGCACGGTCACTCGGTAACGCAGCGTCTGGCGGGCGGCATCCAGAATGGGCCAAGTGTGCGTCAGGCTGGCAAACGGCGGCACGAGTTCCACGACCCGCGTGCGGCGGTACTGCCCGACTTCATCGTGATAATCGAGTTCCACGGTGATCTGGGTGATCTGATCCGAGGCCAGAACAGGCTTGATCAGCAGTTGCCGCGTGGCTGCAAACGGCGAATCTATCCGCAGCAGCGCGTCCTGTTGTGGGCGCGGGGGCGTGGTGTAGTTGCCTCCGTCCTTGAACACGAAGGTCGCTTGAGCGGCGTAGGGTTGCAGCTCTACGGTTTGCGTCCGAACCTGCCAGCGCAGCGGAGCGGGAGGGGCCGCGTCGCTGGGTGTGAGGCGCACGTGCTGCTCGGCCCGGAAACCTGCCACAGGACTCGCACTGTTCTCAGCGGGATAGGTCAGCACAACATCCACCTCCTGCGTATCGGGCGGCAGCCGTCCCGCCTCTATTTCTACGTTCAGCACGCCAAAATCTGCTGAAGGATTGATCAGCAGAGACCGCCCGGTGCGGGTGCGTTCCGGCAATTCGTAGCGGAAGCTGTCGCCGTCGGTGCCGCTCTGGGGCAGGAATTCGTAGGTGATGGCCGAGGAATAGGCCAGGCTCTGGCGGCCCCGCCGCTTGACGGCAAAAGTCTTGTCTCCGGTGGAATCCGGGCGGAAGATCAGCTCTGCCGTGTCGGGCGGCGGATTGGCTCCCCCTTCGCCGTAGCGCAACTTCACCGCGATCTGCCGGATGCCCAGCGCCCCCATTTCCTCTCGGCTGGGGCCAGTCACCAGCACGTCCAACACCTCAAAAAACGGGTCATCCAGACTGATCTGGTGGATGTGCTGCGCCATCTCCGCCGGACTCAGCATCACCTTCAGAAAGCTCTGCGGCGCGTGGGTGCGCTCTTCGGGGGCACGTTCCCGAAAACTGTAGGTCACGGCCTTGTATTCGTAGCTGCGCTTCAGCTCCAGCGTCAGATTGACGCCTGTGTTGGAGCTGCTGCCGCTACCCGTTGCGCCGCCCAGCCCGCCCAACAGTCCGGTGGGCGGCGTCGGCGCGGCCTGCGTGATGGGCCGGAACATCTCCTGCACGATCCGGTCACGGAACAGAGACAGGGCCAATTCCTTGCTCTGCTTGGCCTCCTCGCCCACCGCCTGACTGGTCAGCTCGATCTGAATGTCGCTCGTTTCGACCAGATGATCTATTCCGGCCTTGATCTCGGCCTTGGCCCACGCGTACCCGGCGCTCAGCGATCCGCCGAAATGCTCGAAAATCCGCGAGAGGTTGGCGTGAACCACGGCTTCTACAGCGGGGCGCAGACCGTAGAATTTCAGGTCGTACACCACGCCCACCGGGGCAGCCCTGTCCTCATACAGGCCCTTCAGAAAGGCCACTCCCTCCTGACTCAGACTCAGCGAAAAAATGCTTCGCAGGTCGCCCAGCAGCGCGGGTTGCCCGGTGCCCAGAATCTGCTCCACAAAGGTGGGGCGGCCCCTGACCGGAGTGGCCGAACCGGGATCGGCGGTGGGTTCTGCGGGAGTGCTGATCTTGTCCAGCGCAATCACGCGCACGCTGCCCGCGTGGTAGGGAATTCCCGCCAGACTGAGCTGGTCCTGAGGTTGTCCCGTGCGGCTTGCCAGTTCGCCCAGCAGGGTAGAACGTTGGGAGGCGCTCAGCACGCACTCGCTGCCCAGCGTCAAGAATCCTGCGCCCAGTTCATCGGGAATGGCGGTGCCCGACAGCACCGAATGCTTGAGTTCTACGCTGTAGGCCATCAGATCGAACATTGCCCGCCCCGCAGACCGGGCCACCGATGGATGCGGCGCGGCATAGTAAAACTGCGACGGAAGCGCATGATCGCGGAACACGGTCACTCCAGCGATCTCGAAGGCAGGGACTTCAAAACTCAGCATGGGATTCCTTCACAGTGTTCCTCCAAGCAGGGCGGGGGAGGGGAGAGCGCCCCTAAGCGCTGACGCTTCTGGCCTTGAGCTGCACCACCAGCAGATCGGCGTCGCTGGAAGCCCAGGGTGTGCGGATCACGAAACCCGATTCGTCTATGAAGACGGCGCTGTAAAACACGGTTCTGACGGGTGGATCGCCCAGCAGGACTTCCCAGACGGCGGGGGTGGGCGGCGCGGCCCGAACGAAGGTCAGTTCGGTGTCTTCCCTGACCTCTCCCTGTGGGCCGCGGCGCTGAAGCTGCACGCGCACCTCACGCAGTCTGGTCTCGGCCAGGGTGCCCCCCACGCACTGCACCCGCACGGCGCGGCGTTCGACCAGTCGGCGGTCTATCACCAGGCGGTCATCCAGCGTTTCTCGCCAGGAGCCTTCCAGCAGAGAGCCGCCTGTGGTCAGCAGGGTCAGGCGGTAACTCAGGGCCTGCGTGCCGCCCGCAGCAATGGGGTAATCGCGGCGCAGATAGGGCGCGTCGGCGCTGAGGGTGATCTGCTCGTCGAACTGGATGCCGCTGGGTTCATCGCGGTAGCGCAACTGCACAAAGGCGGTCAGGAGGTCGGCCCACGGCAGGCTCACGAACAGATTCAGCGGGCGCTTGACCGGCAGCGGGTCGGGCACGCTGAAATAGTCGTCGCTCCAGCGCTGCGCCGTGGGGGTCAGGGGGCCGCCTGCGCTGTCGGGGCGGTGGTAGGTCAGGCGGACCCCATACGGCGGAGGCGAAAGCGCCTGTCCCTCTGCCACCCCTCCCTGCGGCAAAAAATACCGATAGCGCCAGCTTCCGCCGGGTTGGGCCGCCGACAGTTCCACCCGGCCCGACTGCGGGGCCGATCTGGCTTCCTCGTACACCAGTTCTGCCGTGACCTGCGGAAACTGGGCGAAGGGAAAACTGGGCGCGGCGCTGATCTGCACGACCTGCACGCCGTATACCGTGCGCGGTTCCACCACCAGTTCGGAGGCTTGTCCCGCCTGCCATCCACCACTGCCCACCGGATGCGGTCCGAAAGCACTGGCGGGATCAAACTGCACCTCCAAGCGGTACTGATACAGCCGCGCAAAATCTGGTCCAGTGTGGCCCTGACCCAGCAGGTTCACCACATAGGCTTCCCTTTCGGCGGCAGAACGCAGCGCCATGAGTTTGCGCGGTTCGGTGGGTGCCCCCGAGGCGTCCACGCGGGCCAACTCGACCCGCACCTCAGCCAAACCATCGGAGGCGAAACGGTCTTCAGAGGCCACCTGCACCTCCAGGCGCGGAAAGCCGTCCAGATTGATCTGCGTGACCAAGCGGGAGCGCAGCGCCGCCCACTCGGGGCGAACCTGTCCCTGTTCGTCCAGCCGCGACACCCTGAGCAGGCTTCCCAACGTGCCCTGCGGCAACACCTCACGCCGTTCTGCGACGGCCTCATTCATGCGGGCCGAGAGGGTTCTGAGTTGTTCGTCATCCATCACTTTCAGCGAATAACTGACGCCCGGAACGATGGTGCGAACCAGACCGGACACCACGCCGCCGATGGCGTCCGCGGTAGCGTTGGCGGTAGCAGCCTGCTCGTTGACGACCGGGGTAAACAGCCGTTCCAGCACCCAATCCGTCAGTTGCTTGCGGGCGCGTTCGGCGGCGGCGGCCTCGTTTTCGCCCGTGCCCAGCACCGTCACGTCAATCTGTACTCCGCTGTCTTCCACGGCCCTGCTGATCTGCTGCTGCACGTCGGCGCTCACGTAGTACAGGTTGGCCTTCAGCTTCTGCTGCAAGCTGTGATACACCCGCGTCCAGTCGGCCTGCACCTGCACGGCAAAACTGGGCCGCAAGCCCGCAAAACTCAGGCGGTAGGTGGCGATGATGGGCAGGTCGGGGGCGTCCAGCGCCTTTTCCACCAGTTCGGCGGCCTGCTCGTCCAGCATCAGTTGGAAGGTGGCCGTATTGCGCCCGCCCAGCGAGGCCCGCCCACTGCCCAGAATCCTGAGGTCAAACGGCCCTGAGGTGGCGGCAGGGTCTCCTGTCGGCGTGGGCGAACTGGGCGCGGAAGCCTTTCCCAGCGCGATCAGTTCCACCGTGCCGGAATCGAAGAACACGGGCATCAGCTCCAGCTCGGCGGCGGAGTGGCCCACCCGTTGGCCCAGTTCCGTCCGTAGGGAGGCCATCACGCCTTCCGGCACGGTCAATTCGGTGGTCAGGGTCAGCAAACCGCCCGCGACTTTGGCGGCCCCGGCTCCGCCGCCCAGATACTGCACCAGCGAAAAGGCGGGCCAGCCGTCGGGCGTGCGGGCCAGTGTGGGAGCGGTGGGCAGTACGTACCAGCGCCGCCCATCGGCGTGATCGGGCAGCAGGGTGTAGCCGCCGATCTGGTGGTAAGGGGGCGCAAGCGACAGCATCCGGCCCGCGCTCCCCTATGCGTCCGGCTGCACGGGTACGATCAGGAATTCCTGAATCGCCCCCAGTGTGCCCCGCACGCCGGTTCGTTGCCGCTGCGTGTTGTCTTTCATAAAGTACGTCACGTCGTAGCTGTACTCGCGCACCGTCGGCCCCAGCGTCACCGTCCAGGTCTGGGCCGCAGGATCGCGGAACATCAGCGCCGTTTCATCTGGCCCCGGCAGGGCCGGATCGTGGTAATTCAGCCGCACCAGCACGCGCTTGACATCGGCCACAAAATCGAGGTCGCTGGCGTCCACCTCCACCTTGATCAGGCCGTTGGGGGCATTGCCCACCTTCAGCGAGCCATCGGTTTCCTGCGTGACCCACCCGCTGTCTTCCGACGCGCCGCTGTGCATCAGCGTGGTCTGGCGGTAGCGGTAGGCCCGACGCGCCCTGTCTCTCAGCAAAAAGCGCCAAGGCAGCATACTGGTCTGATCCTTGGAGAAGCTCAGAGTGCGCTGTACGCGGTAGCCGTTGGCCTGATCCTCGTACTCCAGGTCCACGAGCAGTTCGCGCACCTCCTGCCAGTCCACCAGCGGAATCACATTCAGATTGAAGCTGTCTTCAAAAGGCGTGTGAATCGACAGATTCTGCCCGTCTGCCGCGCCTTCCAGCCAGTCTCCTGCGGTGCGCTGCACGTTTCCGGCGTCGTCTTTGAGGACGTAGGTCACGCGGTAGCGGTACGGCTTGTCCCACGGCGCATAGATCACGCGTTTGTAGGTGGCGGCAGGGGTTTTGGCGTCCAGCAGCACGGTTTCTACGGCGCGTGGCACGTTCTGGCGCGGGTCGGCGTACTCGATTTCCACCTCTATCCCGGTCAGCTTTTCGTCGAAGGCTCCCGGCGCAGTTGCCAACCGGATCTCGATGATGCCGGGATTCGGCACGTTCAGCGTGCAGTAGCGCAGGGTGCTGTCTCGCCTGTCCAGCACGCTCTGAAGCACCGGGCCAGACTTGTAGTTGACCTCGATATCGACGTGATAGTTGTCTTTGCCCACCGCCGCGATCCGGGATTCAAACTTCTTGGGCTTGTTGTCTGCCGCCGTGAAGGCCAGACTTTCGCGCTTGGTGATCCGCGTACCGTCCGGGCGCAGTTGGTCGTAACTGAAATGCCCCACCACGCTATGCACGAAGTCGCCGTACTTGGCAAAGTCGAAATTGGTGTCCACGTCTACGGTCAGGGTATTGAAGAACCACGGCGCGTTGCCCAGATCGATCTCGATCAGCACGTCGTCTACGGGCACACCCAGAAAACTGGGGTTGATCTGGGCGCTCGGGTTGTACTGCCGCTTGATCACGTCCCGGTAGGACACGTCCAGATCGAAGCGGGCCTGCACGTCCTGTTGCAGGTAATTCATCCACTGGCTCTGGCGGTCCTGCTCGGTTTCCACGGTGCCGCCCTTCAGAAAGTGTTCCTCGATAAAGGCGTCCATCGCCTGAAACGCGAAGGCCCGCAAAGACTCCAGATCGTCCTGCCCCAGTTCCACATTTCCTTTCAGGATTTCCAGTTTGATCAGGCCCTGAGATTCCATCGTCTCGGCAATGGAGGAGCGGTGCGCCACCTCGTGAGACTCGTCGTTGCCCCAGGTATCGCTGGAACTGACCTGCTCTTTGGTGTAGCCGATGACCGCTTCCTTGACTTCCCGAGAATCCACATGGCCCCGGATGGTGATGGCCGGAAGCCGCACCGGAAACGCCAGATCATATTCGATGGCCGCCACGCTGCCCTGCTTGCGGAGCGCCTCATAAAACAGGGTCGCGCCGTCTGCGGTCAGTTCCACCGCCAGCGACGCCGTATTGTCTCCAAACAGGGACGGTTTGCCCAGATTCAGCGCCTTCACGAACTTGTCGTTCTGCATGATGATCAGCCGAACTTCGCCCTCGGTAAAGTCCACCGGGGCCAGCGTGACTTCCGGCAGCACCGTGGTGGTGGGCATTTCCGAGCGCAGGCGTGATTGCAGAACTTGGCGCACTTTTGCCAGAACCTGCTGATCTTCCCGCATCACTGTCGTAAACACCAGATAGCCGCCCCCCGGCTCGGCTCCGGGCCGCTCAATGGCAAACTGATAGCGCATGAAGGTAAATTGCGGTTTGCCGTTTTCGCCACGGGCAATGGTGGGTCGGCTGGGCAGGTAATAGAAATTGGCGGGGTTCTCGTCGTCCCGGAAAACAGAGACGCCCTCAATTTCGGCCAGAACAGGAATACTCAGCATTCCCTTGCCTCCCTGATACGGAAGAAGACGGTAGAGACGGCAATTGCTGCACCAGCCAGCGGCGGGCAAACTGGGCCTCTCACCTTTTCGCGTGTCCTCTAGACCCCAGCTCAGCCCCTCTCATTCCCAAACAAGATGTCGAACCTGAGATCTTGAGGAACAGTAAACACCTTGCAGCGTGATCAAGCCATGATCAGCGCTGAAACTGGTGCAGGCTGAGGTTGATATTGCAAGGCCTTCGTGGAGGATCAGTTCAGTGTGGCGCGGTGTTCCTCAAAGCGAGTTGGTGAGCGGTACCCCAAGCTGGAGTGACGACGCTCGCGGTTGTAAAACACCTCAATCCACTCAAAGACCAAATTACGCGTGTCAGCGCGGTTTCCTTGTGCGGTGTCGAGTTCCAATTCCATCTTGAGGGTGGCGAAGAAGCTCTCCATCGCCGCGTTGTCCCAGCAGTCTCCCTTGCGGCTCATACTTTGGAGCGCCTTCA
>NZ_KB899740.1 GCF_000378445.1 Deinococcus aquatilis DSM 23025
GCGCTCCAAAGTATGAGCCGCAAGGGAGACTGCTGGGACAACGCGGCGATGGAGAGCTTCTTCGCCACCCTCAAGATGGAATTGGAACTCGACACCGCACAAGGAAACCGCGCTGACACGCGTAATTTGGTCTTTGAGTGGATTGAGGTGTTTTACAACCGCGAGCGTCGTCACTCCAGCTTGGGGTACCGCTCACCAACTCGCTTTGAGGAACACCGCGCCACACTGAACTGATCCTCCACGAAGGCCTTGCAATATCACTCTGCCCTCTGCTTCACATCGTGATGGCCACACATCAGCCGTTGATCCCTTGGTCTCCCGCCTTCACTATTCAGGGCGCCGCGCAGTCCAGCTCAGCAGGTACTCAGCAAACGAGGTTCTGTCGTAGAGGTGATCACGAACGAGGGCTTGCTGGTCGAAATCCGCGATACAGAGGATGTCATATGACTGGAAAAGAAGAGAAGGTCTGCGCTCAGGGCACGCCATGGGTCATGTCATTCTCAAGAACATGGCCAAACTTAAGCGCACCAAACGAGAAGCTCTTCAAGCTCAGCGCGTTGCAGAAGAACAGGCCGCGCAAGCCCAAGCAGCACGGGCCACACGAGAAGCACAGGCGCACAGCGCACGAGCTCAACGTCAACAAAGGGTGGAACATTCTCCGCTGCCTCAGTGGTACATCAAATACGAGCGACCTGTGAAATGGGGCGTCATTGAGGAACGTGAGGCCTCCCAGGCCCCAGATCAATCAGCAGCAGCCCAAGCCTTTGCCCAGGCACGTCAGGAGGGCGCACCAGAATCCCTCGGTCAAGGCAAATACCGCCTCCCCTCCGGACTGGAATTTCGCGTCTACCGCCCCCGCAACGTCCTCAAGCGAGGCCTCGACGAAGAACGGGCCGCGCGCAGTCTCGCCGCCCGATTCCAGCACGGCTATGCCATCCGAGAACTGGCCATCTGGGGGCCAACGGACGCCGCCGGGCAGGCCGCTCAGGGCCGAGCTGATCTGGTGGTGCTCTCCGGGGCAGAGACCCACGGCTTTGAAATCAAGACCGCACAAGATACCCTGACTCAATTCGTTCGACAGCAGCCCATCTATCAGCACCAATTTCATCGGTGCGTGCTCGCTGTAACGGCCAAACACGTGGAGCAAGCCTTGGAACTGACGCCCACTCTTTGGGGCATCGCTCTCCTCGCACAAGACCATGAGTTCGTGGAATTCCTGCGAGAACCCGGCCTCAATCCCCACCCTGCCTTCAACTCCGAAGTGCTTCTCTCGAATCTGTGGGTCGATGATTTGCACTGGATCACCACCCAAACTGGACCTTCGCACTTTGGCACACGAGCTCAATTGACCCGCTGCTTACAGAAGCGCTTACGTCCACCGGAACTGAATGCGTGGGCCTTGACCGCCCTGATTGATCGCAGCAGTTGGGGGGGTCGCCTGCAATGCTGGAAATGTTAGACAGAACCATCCAAGTCAACGAGCCGCCAATACGTCTCTTGCCTCCAACAACAGTCCGTCCCTACACGGTCAGTCCCGTTGCCCCCCCCACTCCAAGACTCCATTGAGCACGCTAACCTCAGCTATGAGTTTGACCCAACTGATCCGCACCGACCCCTGCGTGCGGGCTCAACTCAAGGCCTGGATCCGCAAACCACCCTTCCAAGTCAAAGGCTTGCAAGTCGCCCCAACCAGTACGCGCTACAACGTGACAGGCACGGCCTTTGACTATCTCCTGCGCTTCACGCTCGAACAGCGTCACCCCAAGCAACGTCAGACTCGGTGCACTTGGGTCGCAGAACACGCGATGATGTCCCTGACCGCCACCCAGCGACGCAAAGCCCGCACCATGCTCAACACCACTCGAGAGCTCACTCGTCAATACTGCGCTGGCGAGGACGTTGTCTTCGAACTGGCCCGTGCTTCAACCATCCTCGCGAAGCTCGATCTGGTGTATCGATCCGGCTGGGAAGATCCCACGTTGCTCCAAGTAGACGAAGCCATCGCCCTTGAATTACTCGACTTGCTCGCCGTCGTTCCGTGGGAGGAGTTCGTCTGCCAGAAGATTCTGTTAACTAATCCTCACTTTGGTCATGCCAGTGGGGCCGTTGGTGGTGCGGATGCTGACCTCTTGCTGGACACCACGTTGATTGATATCAAGACCACTCAGAAAGCGGAAGTCAGCTTGGATGAACTGCGGCAACTCGCGGGTTACTTCCTTTTGGGGGAGTTAGGAGGCATTTGGCCCAGTACGACTCAGCTCTATGATCTGAGGGATGATGACCTCTCGCCGTGTGGAATCACGCATGTCGGCCTGTATTACGCCCGACATGGCACGCTGTTAACTTGGCCCGTCGCACAGGTGTTGACTGAGGCCCTCCCCACCATGCGGAAGTGGTGGGCAGATACGATCAAGCTCGAGGAGCAGTGGCTTTGGGGAAGCACTTGGGCTCACCTGGAGCGGCGCAGTCGTCTCGGAATGGAACAGGTCTTGGAGAACAGCTTGCGGGGCGTAGGACACGCTGCTCAATGGCCGGAGCATGTTGATTTGTAAATGACGAGCAGATTGATGGTCAGCGCAGGCAGCCTGCTCTTCGGGAAAGTGGGGCATAGGGTGAGTGCGCCTTAACCACCCCAGGAGAGCAGACCTCACCCACACGCGTTGCACCAGGAGGCCTGAATGTCTCAAAAGATGCTGAGGAAACGTGGAGGCAGGCGTGAGCATCTCTACTCCCATCTCTGCGCTGCCCTTTATCCAAACTTTGGATAAGTTTCTACCATATTCAAACACAGATTTTACGCGTTTAACCTATCCAAAGTTTGGATAAATTCTTTTGAGCCATTCCTGTCTCGTTCGAACACCTCAATACCGCATCAGAATCGTCTACGGCTGTCGTTGTGCCGCCCGAAAAGTTCGAATCTTCTCCATCCAGGCTGGGTCTGGCTCAATCAATCGGGGACTAAACACAAGCTGAGCCGCATTCGCAACGGTATATTCGTTCATCCCCGCCCATTGCCGACGCGTTGCCTGCCAGATGGCATCCGGCCGCAAAGAGGGAGACACACGGAAATAGAGCACGGCCAGTTGAGGAGACAAAGGATAAAAGACTTGGGCTTTTGGATGCCCGAGGCCTAAGCGCCATGACATCTGAGCGCGTTCTGCCTCATGCATGATGACGACTGGGGCGTCGCTCGTCCAGAAGGGTCGACCGACTGGAGCACGCAATACGGAAACATGGAAACTGTGTAATAAATCCAGCACAAGCGGCAGCACCCTGCTCCGCGTTGCGCCGAGCATATCCAAGTGCCAACTTTTAGCCAGTTCGTCATACGGCCCACCCCAGCCTGCCTCTTTCAAGATGGGAATGAGGCGTTCTCGCATCCGAGGCAACCGAAGCATCTGATAGGCCACCAACCGATCTAAATCCGTCCGGCGCTCTGTCGGGAAGCGCCGCTCTTGATTGATGCCCGTGAGAATGGCCCGGTGCGCCGTCGCTAACGGACCCTCGACCGACTGACCCAACCAATGCTCAAACGCGTCGGCCCGCACCGCACCCGTCAAACTATGAAAATCCTTGACAAACCCGACCTCGCTCGGTTTAGCCTCGCGGGAGAATTCACGATCAGCATGAAAGATCCACAGACGACCATCTTCGCGAGTCCAGTGTCGAAGGTAAAATTGCGGCACCACATGATGACGCCGTGCTGGATTCAACTTCCCGGCCATCCCACCACGCTAACAGGTCTCCTAGTCAGAATTTCGGCTCAGTCGCCTTTTAAAGACATCACGATCATTCACCACGAAGTGAATCACTGCGAGGTCGTGCATTTGGACAACTGTTACGGTCAGTCCATCCAGCACGGCTCTGTTGCCACTCCGGCTTATGACAAGGTTGTTTCAGACGCGTACGGCTACTTCAAGCCAGCCGAGGCACTCTTGCTCACAAAGCTGAGGGAAGTAACCGTTCAAGACGCTGCGTATCACGGATCTCCCGGGGCGAACCGTCATGATCTACGACGGACAGTGTGAAGTACCGAAGACCTCGTACCGCTTGCACCTGAAACGGCTGGCCTCCATCCACACAGAGGGTATCGCCCACAAACACTTGGCGCAGATCATGAAGTTCCTCCCACATCCGCCGCCGGGCGTGCCACTGCTCATCCTCCAGAAGCACTTGTAATTCCGAGACGATGTGCGGGAGGGAAAGGCCCGCCTCGAGGGCGGCTCGAATATCGGCATGGGCTGCCTCTGGAAAGCGGCTCCGCGTGCCGCTGATCACCGCCTGAACTTCCCGGTCAAGGGCATGGTGTAAGGCTTTGAGCGTACCTTCGTCCAGGGCGGTCGACCACTCCAGAGACGGTGCTGGCATGCGCCTGGCCCGCAAGGCCGTGGCTTCCAAACCATCCCAGAAGGCCAAGTGCGCTTCCAACGCGTTGAGGGCGGCTGGCAAACCAGTCTGTCCAGGAAAACCTAGAGGCAAGCGAGCTTCCAATTGACTGAGGCGCTCCTCCAGACCTTCCCGATGGTTCCAGAGTTTCACCCAACGTTCTGCATCCGGTCGCCTGCTCAAGGCACGAGCGGGGTCTGGAACCGCCACAGGTGGGAGCGTCATGCGCCGCATCAAGGCCTGATTCCATCTCAAGTCGAGGGACGGCTCGTCGCGCGTGCTCACCAGTTCAGGCAGCGCCGTCTTTGCTAGGGCAAAACACAGGGCGTGGCGTTCATCTGGGAGATACGCCCAGGTGAGGTTATTGAAGGTCCCGAGTGCCACCAGAAATCCAGGCCCTTCGTGCTCACAGAGCGAGACCAAGAGGGCAATCAACTCTGGCTCGTCATTCAACGCGCCGATGTGTGGGCGCGCCTGTTCAAGGTCAGCCAAGACTTCCTGCTCGTCCACCATGGCCAACTGCTCTGCGAGGACGTGCACGTTCAGCACCGTTCCTGTGACCGAGTAGAGACGCACTTGATCCTTGACTGCTTGAAGCGCGGCCTGCAGGACCGCTCCGCCAGCCGCCTCCATCATCTGAAGAACATGCTGAGCCGCGTCCAGGGTCAGGGCGATCTGCCATCGGCATAAACTGCGCTGGAGACGATCTTCTAACCCGAGTAACGTATTCACGGGCGCCGCGCCAGTCCGCAGGGCGTGGGTGTAATGATTCCAGCTCTGGGTGTCGGCCAAGTGGGCGCGAGTTTCGAGGGCGTGTCCTACAGAAAGTTCGTGGCCTTGGGCATGCACTTCTGCTTTCAACGCGTGAGCTTGAGCTTTGGCAAACGTCTGCCAAAAGGCAACCATCATGGGCGTGCGGTTCATCTCCACTCCAATCCAGGTGGATACAAGCGCGGTTCCTGCATTGCCTCGCCTCACCTGATCAATAGAGTGAGAACGGGGATGACGTCTCCTTCAAGGGACTACACACTGGCCTTCACCAAGCCCCGAAGGGTGCAGGAAGCGGGCGACCAGCCGGCCTCAGCGCAGTCAATCAGGCACATGATGTCCTGTCAAGTGCCTGAGGCCGTCAAGGTGTTGTGGTCTGCGACACTGGGGGTATGGCTGAGCCAACTTCTCCGCCCACCGTCCGCCTCGTCACCGACGGCGCCTGCTCCGGCAACCCTGGTCCGGGCGGCTGGGCCTGCATTCTGTCTATAGGCACTCACACCAAAGAGTTGTCTGGAGGCGAAGGCCAGACCACCAACAACCGGATGGAACTCACTGCCCTGCTTCAAGGCTTACTGGCCCTCAAACGACCTTGTCAGGTTCACGTCGTCAGCGATTCCAAATACGTGATCGACGCTTTCGAGCAGGACTGGCTCAGCAGCTGGCAACGCAGACACTGGAAGAAGGTCAAGAACCCTGATCTCTGGCAGGCACTCGTGCAGGCTGCGCGGGGGCATCAGTTGACTTTTGAATGGGTACAGGGACATGCCGGACATCCCGAGAACGAACGCGCGGATCAGCTTGCCGTTCAAGCCAGGGACGCGGCAGCCAGAGGCCCGAGGGACATCCGCTCAGGACCGATCGGCGGCCTGTTTTGAAATAAAGTTCGGCCCCGCTGGAGTCGTGACCGCCACCAGGACCGCATTCCGAGACCCCCGAGAGGCAGCGCGGCCCACACAGGCGAGCGTTCCCGCTACGCCGTCTGGATGGGCACAGTGGAGCAACCCTGGCCAGGAGACCTTACGGGCCCAACGGCAGTGAAAGCACACCCCAGGAGTCTGACGCGCAGCGTGTTGGGCTAGGTCACCGCGCAACTGGCTCAACAACGCTAGGCCCTCTTGCCCCTGTAAGCCATCAAGAACTGGATGCCAGACTTCCGAATCAGCGAGTACGAGCGGCAGGGTGGCGACGAGCGCGGCCCCCCGCTCGCCACGGTAGGCCGAGCGCAGCACGGCCCAGGCAACCTGGTCACGCAACTCGGGCCAATCTGGCCGCAGCGAGGCTGGGATGGCAACGCGTAGAGCTGGAGCAGGGTCAGAGACCTCGGATAACTGGGTTCGCACCGCCTCATCCAAAGTGCGGGCCGCCAGAAATGCCACTGCTGGATTGGCGTACACGCGGCCGCCGAGTTTCACTGGAGCGGGTGACCAGACGCGGAGGAACGCGTACTCAAAGGTGAACGAACTCAAGCGACGTGGCCCCTTCAGGGTGAGCGCGTTGGAACGGGGTTTGGCAGAGGAATGAGGGGTGCTGGAGCGAGCAGGTCGCGCAGGCATCTGAACAGCGGCAGGCTTGGGCTGACGGTTCGCTGGAGCGAGTGCCTGTGCTGGCGTGTTCAAAGCTGTTTTGGCCTGACGGCAGGCCTCCAGTGTTGGGGAACTGACGCGGCCCACCCAGGTCACGTCGGGCCGCATACCGAAGACCACCGGGGGCGAGGCGGCAACCTGCCAGTGCCCAACCGACAATGCCTCAATAGGGAGGTCGACGGAGTTGGGCGGCACCATCCGAACCACAACATGAACATCCACCCCAGCTTTGGCCAGTTGGTCGAGCGTCCCGGCTTGGGTGTCCGTCAGCGTGAGGGGTTCTAGCTGCGCTGTTGCTTCCCGAATCCGCCGTTTGACTTCAACAGCGACTGGCTGCCCCTCTGCCAACGCCACCACATCGACGTTGGTGAACGCCCCATGGTCGGCAGGCGCAACACGTTCCACATACGCCGCTTCCACCAAGGCGGCTTGGAGAGTTTGTTCTGGCACGCTGGCCCAGCGGGAGAGGTCGGGCAGCAGTGGGCCTGGGGGTAAGGAAAGGTGCCCCTCCGGGCGGGGCCGACCTGGGGAGAGCACGGGGGCGCCCCGCACGACCGCGCTGCTCAGACTCCAAGACGTGAAGCGAATCCGGTCTTCTTCGGGTGTCCACTGGATGTACTGCACGCCGTGCAAACCATGAACCAGACGGGCCAACAAGGCGCTGTCTGGGGCAGAGAGCTGAGGGGGAGGCTGGCTAGAGAAGACCAGCCAAGTCCAGTCTTTGGGGCGATGCAGAATGCGTTCGTAGGGGTCTTTGCGCCGGGCACGGCGACGCACCGCCCAGAAACCGAAGGTGCCAACGTGATGGCCTTCCTGGCGTACTGTTTGGGCCACGGCCTGCTCAGTGACCAACGCGTCGAGATACGACCAGTCGACCTCTTGAAGGCTCAGCAAGCGTGCCAGCGTCATGCGCCATGATGGCGGTAATCCTTGGTGACTGTGGCGGACTGACTGGCGTCAACCGCGCTGCCGTTCCAGTTCGCGTCGGTAGGCCGCGTCGTCTCGGCGTTGGGCGCGGCGGGCTTTCTCTTGTGGTGTGGCCTTCAGCCGCTTCAACCCCGCCGTTGTGATGGTGGGCGCTGGAGTGGGTTTCAGACTCAGCAGCTCATGGAAGGTCAGGCCGAGGACCGCCGCGAACGCCTCCCCGGCAAGCGTGATCCGCTGGCGTTCCTCGGGGGTCAGCGTGACCCAGTCAGCCACATCCGGTAGCCCAGGGACGTGCACGCGCAGCGGCTCCAAAAGCAAGCGGGCCAGCTCGCGTTCCCCTTTGGTCATCGCACCCCAGTCGGACGCCAGTGGCAGGTCGGCAGCCTCATCCCCCTGATGGGCTACGCGCACCAGCGCCGCCCGTTGCGGGTGCTGCTTGCAGTGGGGACACAGCCGACTCCGCGGGAGCGGGAACTATGGGCCACCATGCACCAGCTGCTGCTGAAAAGCTGGGCTGAGATCAAAGCGTGGCCTCTCGTGCTCACACGGGGAGAGCAGCGCGGTGGTGTCCGTGGTCTCCACCACCGCGCGAGAGGCGCGTACGGTGAGGGTCAGGTGTCAGGTCGCGGTGAGGCCCGTCCGGCATCTTCCGGCGGAAGCGTACGTTCAGCACCGGGCCGTTCAGGGTCTCCATGATGCGCTCGTTCACCACGGGCAGGCGAGAGGGCTTGGCTGGGGTCTTCTTGGTCATGGCGTTCCTCCGACTGTCCAGGACTGCATCCGCAGCTGCCCGCGGGTATGCATGTGGCGCAGGGCCATCTCCATCACCTGCTCGGGTCGGGCTTAGAGCAGGAACACAATCAGGACGGCGCACGTTGTCTTACGGGGCCAGCCCTCGAAGAACAACCCACGTAACGGCAAACTCAGCGGGGTTCACCCCCTCAGTATGGCGCACCAAGCCGCCCGCCAATGAAGTCAATGCCGCTCAAAACTCACCGCAGAGAGCATTTAATGGCGACTTCCTGCCCTAAACAGGGCAGGAAGCCTCACTGATCTTGGCCATTCGCTGGATGGAGGACACGCGCATAGTGAGTTGAAAGACCTTGCAAGGTAGCGGAGGATTCCGTGCGCTCTACATCCGGGGGCCTGAATCCGTCGACCATTGCCGAGCAAATCGTCAAATAAGTCAGTCACTAACCCCAAGCCGGCGTCTCAAGGGACAGTTATCCAAACTTTGGATAGGTTTTAAACGTATCAAAGCGAAAAATTTACGCGCTCAACTTATCCAAAGTTTGGATAGGTTACCAGCATATCCAAACAAGGTTTTTACGCCTAAAAACTATCTAAAGTTTGGATAAAAACATCAACGCTGAAAAAAGGATTCCAAATTACTCTGGAATCCCTGATCGTCATCGTTCCTAATTTAGTCATTCGATCAGCCGCAGCAACTCTTTGATCAGTTCATCTGCACGGTTCGCATCCGAACCACTGAGTTTGCTCAATCGGGGGAGCGCCCGCCGCAAGTGCTGAAGCTGTGGGTACACATCAGGTGCGCTTGCACGGAGCATGCCAGACACTTCCAGCGTCAGCTCCTCTACCGTCAATTCCCCATTCAAGAGACGAGACAAGAGTTCTCGCCGC
The DNA here is from genome assembly GCF_000378445.1 of Deinococcus aquatilis DSM 23025. Taxonomy (GTDB): domain Bacteria; phylum Deinococcota; class Deinococci; order Deinococcales; family Deinococcaceae; genus Deinococcus; species Deinococcus aquatilis. Next base: position 9,309 of record NZ_KB899740.1, read on the forward strand.
TCAGGCTGGTCACCAAGACGAACAAGCTGTTGTAAGGCCGTCAAATTTGCCCGCCGCTCATTCAGCGCACTGACCTCTTCCGGCAGCAGCTTGAGCACCAACGCACGCCGCTGCGCCCAGTTCGATACCGTCTCCCCAAACACGCTCTGCAAGTACCCCGCAACCCCAAACTCATCTACCGCGCCATTCTTCAGCCGATTCAAGACCCCCGGAACCTCACTGATCGGCACGCCCACCATGCGAGCAATATCGCGCAACCCATGGATCGCTTCCTGCGCGTACCCAATCGCCTCACGTTGTCCATTCTCTGTGAGTGCTGCCCGCCGAGCCTCATCATCTGTCAGGGCACGAATATAGACGGGCACCTCCCGCAGGCCGGCGAAGCCTGCTGCATGAAAGCGCCGCTCGCCCGCAATCAATTCATACGTTCCGCCCCGCGCTGGCCGGACCAGCAAGGGCTGCAAGATGCCCTGCTCACGAATACTCAGGGTCAAGTCGGCCAACGCTTCCTCGCTAAACGCCTGCTCTTCACCGGCCAACACCTGGCGCGGATTGAAGCCTTCCATCACACGAATCATGCTGCGCTCTACAGTACTCGGCTGTTCTTCCAGCATCGACATGAAGTTGCTCGGACTCGTATGCGCCCGCCCCGTCATGGGGTGACCTCAGCTGCCTTACTCCCGGTCGCCTGCAAGAGCGCGTCCACCAGCGACCGGATATCTCCAGCGAGTGGACTCTTCGGCGCAAACCGCGTGACTCCCATGCGGGCATCCTCGGCCTCGCCACCGACCGTGCTTTCCCGAACCGAGGGTGAAAGTGGGGCAATCTGGGAATACTGAGTGAGGGACTCCATGACGCGCCGACTCAGGTTCGTCGTACGCATCCGGTTTGGCACGAAGAGGCGAATACCGACTTTAGAGTTGAACTTCCGGGCCGTCCGAACCAGACGCGCTAACTCATCCAGGTTCTCCATGCCTTTGTTTGCGGAGACGGGGACGATAATGTGTTCTGCCGCTGCCGTGACCGCCGAGAGCAGGGGAGAGACGCCTGGCTTGGAATCCATGAGGATAAAGTCGTACTGCGCTTCGAGCGCCAGTAAAGCGTCATGCAAGTTCCCAATGCGGGAAAGGTCAGCACTGATCTTGCTGTCGGCTTCAAGCAGGTGGCGGTTGGCGGGCCAGACATCAAGGTTGCCGACCTTCAGGGGTGCGGGGAGGGCAATCTCGCCTTCATCCTGTTCGAAGACTTGGAGGATGGTGTGGTCGGCTTTGAAGGCGGGGCTGTTGGGGTCGTCGTGCAGGCCGAGGCGTTTGGTGAGGGAGGCTTGGGGGTCACCGTCGATGACCGCCACGCGGAAGCCCATGTCTGCGAGTGCGAAGGCGGCGTTGAAGGTGCAAAAGCTTTTGCCCTCGCCACCGCTGATGTTCGTAAAAATGATCCGCTTTGCCATAGATTCCTCCCGAACGCTCAACACGTAAAAATCACCAATCGGCACCAGCGCCGCGATCGGCGCTCCATGCCGCTCAATCACCACCCGCTGGCCCTGCTCCACTTTCTGCAGGGTCTCTGCCAGCTGGGCCCGAAACGTGCCAACCGGAAGAACGATCTTACTGACGGGCATACCCTCACTGTACAAGGCTCCTGTACAAAAAAGCAATAAAGTCTGTACAAACTTTTGAGTCAGCCTCTGGAATGACTCCAGTACGATGGAGCCGTGCCCACCACCTATACCACCACCATCGCTCACTTCACCTCAGACGGAATGGACGCAGGCACTCATCCCGCCTTTGCAGCCGAACGCCAGAACACGCTCATTCACTTAAAGGCACACGCGCCAACCCTCGGTTCCCAACGTTTAGAACAGGCGATCGACGACGGCTATCTGGAATACACCGATGCCAGTAGCCTGATTCACTGGGCCACCATTGTGGCGGATCCACCTCGCCCACATCATGTTCAACTCCAGGGTCACGATCGCCACATGCTGACAGAATGCGCGGCCGCCGACCTCGTGCATCAGACTCGAGTTCGCCGGTACTACGCTGAATTCACGGCAGAGGAACGTATCCGCGAGCTTGAAACACTCCCAATGCGGCGCTTACTCCGTTCCGGCTGTCTTGCTGTCTCGCTCCGAATCGCGCGTTGGCCTGACGATTCTGTGGCCGGACACGACGTTTTCATCACTCAACTGGGCCGTGACGTTCTTGCCTCATCACCTGCGACAGTCTGACCTCATCTCCCCACACCTGAACGCACGTTCATCCCTCGCCAGCGCGTGTGCTTCAGATGGGTTGTGAGACAATTTCCCCATGCCCTGGAAGCCTGTCACGCTCAACCAACTCAAAAAAGGCGACACCATCAGACTTGAAGGCGGCGTGACGATTCGACTTCGGCAAGTGATCGGTCAGCGAGGGTCGGTCCTCAAGGTGATCACCGATGAGGGCTTGCCCGTCGAAATCCGCGATACAGAAGATGTCGTGCGACGAGAAAAGTAAACGAAGCGAGGCGCTCAGAGAACGCCTTGCATCGCATCATGCAAAACCCGGGTGACTGATCAGCTGAATGCCCCAAAATTACGATCCATCGGGTGCGCTTCCATGCAGCTCTCGTGCTTCACTGTCTCCAGACGGAGTCCCGTTGGAAGCTGGCGTCTTAAGATGGGCCAGCAACTTCTCTTGAAATTTCTCCACGAAGGCGTCCTGCGGCCAATCATTTCCAAGATGGGTTTGATTCGTCATCTGTAGTTCATTTCGGTTTGCGAACTCACGGGCACTTTCTTGTAAAAGGGCAATCACGCTCTCTCCCCGCTCATGAGCCATCTCCAGATGGTGTTCGTACTCGGCAATAGAGAGCGCTAGAAAATACCCAAGATGCGGGTTCAAGGCATGCTCTGATTTGCTCACCAAGAACCGAAATACTGCGCTAAAGGCCGCGACAGCCTCGCCATACACCACCACAACCAAGGGCCTTTCCTGAGAAGTAGCTGCCAAGGCCCCCTGAGACGGCGTTGGAAGCACAGCAGTGAGGTGCTGTGCTTTGTCCTGACCTAAGCAGACTGCAGCCGTAATCTTCTGATCCAGCAACCTGAATGCCGCTGTACCCCCCTGACCGATACCGCCATCCGGCAGCCGTGTCGCCTTGATTTCGATTAATGTGACCGGCTGACTCGGTTCCAGCAGGGTCATGTCGGCTGATTTGACAGCGGTTTTCTTGCTCGGGTGTGAATACTCGAACTCGTGCACCACAGTGATGGCGTGACCCTTGAGCCGGTCAACGGTGAGCGCTTGCACATAGGCTTCAAACCCCTGCCCGTAGTTGTTCAGGAGTCGGACACGCGCTGGGTCAGTTGAGAGCAGCGTCAGAGGCAAGCGGCCTGCACCGAGCAGCAAAGAACGCAGATTCGGAATCAGGTACCGTCCGTCCGGCATCTTTAGGAGTGGTCTGAGCTCGAGCGGCAAGGGAGCGTACGCCGCCATGCCCTCCGAATAAGGCGGCTTTGTCAATTGATCACGCAGTGTTTCGACCGACGCGGAGAGGACGCTTAGCAGGCTCGCCACCTCGTCATCGGGGAGGTACTGGATCAGATAATTGTTCAGAAGGTCTTCAGAGATATACAACTCTTGTAAGTGAGGCGAGGCCTCTGCCACATAACGCACGAGATCATCGTGGGTGAGTTTCATCTGGGGCCCATCCGGGCGCTTCATTTGGAGCCAAGCTGGATTGAATGGTTCTGTGCTGTTGAACACGTGGCTATATCGCATATAGATCAGCAGCGGGCCAAGCAGGAGGGTGGAAATGCTGCACCCGTACGTGGTCTTGATGTGGGTATCCAGGTCAATGAAGCCATCCTGCAGTCGGGCCTGAATGTCACCTTGAATCTGGCGTGGCACGTCGACAAGGGTCGCGTACGCTCGGAAGAGGTTGTAGTAGAGATGGCGGCCGTCTAACCGCACCTGCTGCCGCCACATCGGTGCTAAAACCTCTGTGACCAGTTCTTCAAGACTCATCTCAGGAATCCTCTTCAGCCCATCTGGATTCTGAAGCTCTCCAATCGTCTCCACAAGATAGCGCACCAAAAAAGGTGCACTGGGTGTGGCCGTATGTTGATAGGTGGCCGGGCTCTCCAGCACGGCACGCGTGAAGTTTTGCAGCAGGGGTGGGAACAGGCCGTTAAATGAGTTCAGGTCTGCCCAACGATTCCCCCCCAAGGCGTCGTCGGCACTGAGCAAAGCGCTCAATTCGAGGAGCCGGGCGAGCTTCATGTCACTTAAGTCCTGAGCCACTTGCGCCCAGGTGGATGATCTTTGGGTCATGCGGAAGTCTAGCAACCCGCGCTGGATCTCTCCCCGGTTCCGTTCTCCGAGTGCATCAGAAGGATTCAGCGTACGGCGTCTTAAGCACACATCCTGCCTCAGTTCCTCGACGCAGTAAGTTGTGCTGCTTTGGGATAAGCGGCCCGCCACTTGACCCGCGTCACCCCCAGCCCCCTCACCATGCAGACATGACGACCTTCGCCCCACCGCCCACCCAACTCAACCCCCTGCACGCGGTGCGGCACGCCACCCAACAGGTCGGGCACCATTTCCTGCAACTTCGCTTCGACCATCCCGCCCTGAACACCACCCTCTCCCTGAACGGCCCAGATGTGATCGGCGTCCGCAGTCCATTTGTTCCACACTGGAATACCACCCTCACTCACCACGGCGTCCACCCGGTTGCCCTCATTGAGGCTCAGGAGGCCAGCCGTTCCTTGACCCAAGCGCTTGACCACCTCGTGGCCCATCACGCCATCACCCGCACCCAGCTCCAGCAGCTCGCCGAGCAACGCTTTATTCAAGCCATGCTCCCCCTCGCCTGGCAGCACGCCAAGGCCACACTCATTCCCAGCCCCACGCCCACAGCCACCCCACACACTCGCGTCCTGCCTGCCCTATACGAGATCAGCCAGCTCGCCCAAGCCATCACTCCTGCCGCACGCGCCTTGAGGCCAGAACACACCTTCCTTACGGATCCCGCCCACGTCGTTCCCACCGCTGACGACCACCCCCACACCCTGGTCTATCGCGCCGCCCTGCGAGGTCTCTCCCTTCAGGACATGGCTGCCCGCTTGCCCCTGCGCTGGGATCAGTTGACTGAGATCATCATGACCCTCTTGCAGCAACAGTATCTGTCCTTTACAGATCAGGATCACCCGCCGGTGGTGCAACCTCAACTGCAAGCAGGGGAGACCGCTCCCGATTTCATCCTGCCCGATCGGCATGGCGGCCAACTTCGACTGCACAACTTGCGAGGACAACGCGTCTGGCTCACCTTCAACCGCCACAGCACCTGCGTCTTGTGCCAGGCCCGGCAGACCGAGCTGGCCGCCCTTGCCCCTCTGCTCGCCCAACAGGACATCCAACTCGTCTCCGTCTGGAGCGGTTCGGTGAGTGCGCTTCAAGACGGCTTAAGACAGGCCCCGCTCCCGTACCCCGTACTGGCCGACCCGACAGAGGCCACGTACGCCCGGTATGGCCTTAGTCAGAGCATCAAAGGAGTGTTGAATCTGCGCCATCTCAGTGCGCTCACCCAGCACGTCCAACACCTCAAGACCACCACCCTGCAAGACGAACGGTTTCGCATGCCCGCCGAATTCCTGATCAGCCGCACGGGAGAGATCGAGCACGCGCATTACGCCCAGTATGGGGCCGATTGGTTCCCCACCCACCAGGTGCTCCACTGGGCGAGGCAACCCACGGAAGGACTGGCCTGACGATGACGCCCGTCCCAGACCCCGACTGTGCCGACCGCATGAGTCCACACCCCCGCCACCGCCTTCTCTCTCTTCCTCGTTCAGCACGGGCGGCCCACCGCAGATGGCGCCGCGATTGGTCCCACCTCCTCGTCTGGGTCCGATCGTTCCAAGCTCATACCACCGCACTGTTCCAACGTTGTTTCCCGCTCGTCCCTCCCCAGCCCACCCTCAACTGGCGAGCAGACCATCCCGACCTGAGTGCTGCCCTTCCCGCCTCCGCACAGCGCCTGCACCCTGGTCCACCCCCACACGCGCACTGGGTCAGGATTGAAGACCCCGCAGCCTTCTGGCAGCTCCGGCTCGGGGTCGATGCCTCCGCAGGCTACCTCTGGGTCACGGCGCCACACGCTGAAACGGGTCAGCTCTTCCACTTCCCCCTGACGCTCGCACAGCGGGAATGGCTCCGCCGCCTCCCCGCCTGGTTCACCCAGCACGCCATTGGGCGATACGCAGGCGTCGGTTGGACGGCAGACACTGCCCAGCAAGCACGGGACGCCGCGTGGGGATCCCCAGCGCACACGCTCGACGACATCGAATTCTCGCCAGAACACACTGTGATCGCTCATATCCCAGGCACGGCCTCTGGTCTCTGGTCGGATGGCTGCCTCTCCGATGATCTCCTCGTGGTCACCAGTCCACACCCCCTCACGACGGCCGCCTGGGAAGTGCTGGCGATGCTGTCTCCTCCCGAACGCTTGACCTGGTTCGTCCCCCTGACGGGGCTGGCGCACTGGCAGTACGTCCCGCGGAGCGACCTCCCCCCGACCGCGCATGCCTTCGCGGTCAACATCACCGCCGGGGCCATCCACTTGACGTGGCCGGCGCACACCCAGAGCTTCCCCGCCGTGCAGTTCTGGCTCGATGGCGCTGCGGCACCCTGCACGTCTCTCATGCCGTCTCGAGACGAAGCCGTGGCTTGGGTGAAGCGCCAAGCCTCCCTGGAAGAACCTCATCCCGGCAGCAGTCCGCAAGATTCTGCTGACCAGGTTTTCTCTGACCACAGCTCAGATCAAGTCGTGGAGCCTCTCGGTCAAGATGTGTTGGAGACGGCAACCACAGGGGACCGCCCAGAGATTCATGACCTCTCCGCAGGGCTGGCACCCTGCCTGACAACCCGAATCCTCGCTCGCAGCCGCGTTCGCGTGACCCACACGTTCAATCTGCCCGGTGCACGGGAGCCCGTCATTGAGTTGCCGGAAGGCGTCAGCCTTGAGCTGTGCTGCCTGCAATTTGCCGCGTTGCAACGGTTCCTGAACGCCGATCTGATCATCCCGGGAGACAACGTGATGATCGAGATCGCCACGGAGACTTACGTGGACGTCTATCTGGAATTCTTCGGCGGTCAGGAATGCGGGGACCGCCAATACGCCGACGTGACCTTAAATCTGTACGAGAACTGGGAGGGGCGAGCCCGCTTCCTCACCGCGGCGCAGGTCCTCAACATGAACCTGCCTGGCCTGCGCGTCCGGTTGCTGGAGGTCGCTGACCCCGGCGAGGATTGGCCGGAAGTCGAAGCGCACAGACAGGCGCGAATGGCGAGCCTGAAGGCGGATCCGGAGCACCCCAGCCTGCAAGACGTGTAAGCCGGGAGGGCGCATCACCCCCGAACACGCGGGAGAGCACCCCTTACCCCCGCTCCAGCTTCGGCTGTGGGCGGGGGCGGTTTTGTACTGTGGCATCAATACGACAGCACGGTGCGCCGCACTCGCCGGCGATGCTCAGAACACTGGGGGTATACCCCCCCATTCCAGTGTTCGGCCCGCGTCACCCCCAGCGACTTCACCATCAGAGGGGGAGGGGAACACTCTTCAGCCTCCCCCTGTCTTCAGCCTCCCCCTGTCTCCAGCCACACGCCAGCCCCATCTCTGAGCCGCTTGACACCCCAGTTCGCCCGCGTCACCCCCAGCGCCGCCACCCTCCCACCAGCACCGAGTCCCCACACACGGAGAACCCCAGTGACCCATGACCTTTCAACAGTGCCCGCACCAGGCCCCAGCACTCTCGCTCGCAGCCGCGTTCGCCTCGCCGACACGTTGGATGTTCCCAGTACGCGGGAGCCCATCATCGAGTTGCCGGAAGGCACCAGCATTGAGCTGTGCTGCATGCAATTCGCCGCGCTCCAACGGTTGCTGGACGCCACTCTGATCATTGATCCCATTTCGGGTGAAGCGTTGATGACCGACCTCACCAGGGAGGATTACGCCCAAGTCTATGTGGAATTTTTCGGCGGCCAAGAGTGTCTGGAACAGCACTCCGCCGACGTGACCTTAAATCTGAACGAGAACTGGCAGGTGCGGGCACGCTTCCTCACCGCAGCACAGGTACTCGACATGAACCGGCCCGGCCTGCGCATCCGGTTGCTGGAGCTGGCTGATCCCGATGCGGGGCCAGAAGCCGAGGTGCAGCGACAGGCGCAGATCGCGCTCCTGAGGGCAGATCCGAATCACCCGAGCCTGCAAGACGTGTGAGCCATCCTGGAGGGCACGGCAACGACCACGTCTGGTCTCCGCCCTGGCACCCACGTCACCCCCAGCCCCCTCACCCTGAACACCTGCTCCCTAGAGGAGAGGAGCGCGGCACAACCAAGCAACGCTTCCCTCCCTCTTGACCAAGGCACTGGAACCAGAGGCCCACAGAGATCAGATGAGCGAGACAGAGAAGCAGCTGCAGTTGAGCCTAGTCATGAACCGCGCCCTGGCTCAACGCCCCGGCGCGATCAAAGGAGAGACCGTGAACTTACTTGAACACTACGTGATCGAAGTCTTGGGGCCGCCTGAGCCGCGCGAATGGGATGACGGCGCGGTGACGTGCTGACTCGTGCCTGCCCGCGTGGACTGCTACGGGCAAGTGGAGGACACGAAGGTGTTTTGCAGCACAGCAGAGGAAGCTGAACAGGTACAGGCGGGCTATGTCTACCTCGCCTAACTCCGCTCCAGCTTCGGCTGTGGGCGGGGGCGTTTGCCTTTATCCTTCGCCGATGCATCCGTGTGACCTGACGCCGGTCAAACGCCCTGACCTGCGCAACGCCACCACCCGCCAAGACCAGGGCCTGACCCGTGAACGCCCGAATCTGAAGCTGCGCGGGGGATTGGCCGCCTTCCTCGGGTGCCCCCCCAACGTCCCCGTTAGACAGCCCAAGCCATGTGGTTTTAAGCTACTAGGCATGCTCTCCCAAACACCCCTTGTGCACCTGGAACAGCTCAAGCAAGACCTTGAAGAGCGCGTGCCCGCGAACTGTACCGTGTACGTGGAAGCCTGGCCAGCAGGAGAACCGGAGGTCGTGATTGTCACCGTGAAGATGTATCAGGTCAACACGGCAACAATTGCGGGGGTCGAGTTGCCTTTTGTGGCGCTGAAATGGAAAGACAAAACGCAGCAACAAGTGACAGAGGACGTCGACGCGCTTGTTCAGGCGGAACTGGTGAAGGGGTTACCGCCCAAAGGCCCGGAAGGCTTTACACGCCGCACACTTTACTGAGATGCCCCCGCCCCAGCTTCGGCTGCCGGAAAGCGCTTTTTGTGGTGTCTTGACGCGTGGCAAGACGCTCCATGAAGGGAGCCGGATCCAAGACTTCATCGCTTGGCCTACCCTGGGCCTATGCACCCGCGTGACTTGACGGCTGTCGAACTCGCTGATCTCCTGGATGCCGCCTACCGCCAAGATCGAGGCCTGACCCGCGAAGGGCCGGATCCGGAAGTGCGGATGGAGCTGGCCGACCTCCTGGGCTGCCACCCCGACGTGCAAGCTGAAGCGTGGGCGGCGTGGCAAGAGCTCATGGACGAAGGCGGCGACATAGACGAAGACGAGGCCGAATACTGGCTGCACGTCGAATTTATTGAACCGTGCCCGCAGTGACGGCTTGCCTAACGCTCCCCAGATCAACCGCTTCTCATGATCACCTCAACCCCAGAATGATCTTGAACGTTGAGAGCCAGCTCACAGTCAACGAGGGGCACTCATCACCCGTCGGAGTAAGAGCAGCGCCTGATCATCTAAGCCGTCCCAACCGAAAGCTTTTCCAGCCTCATACTGAAAATCGTCCGCTTTGCGCTGATATAAGCGCAGTCCATCGGCCGCCGCCAGAAGAAACGCCTGAGCGCCCAAGCGCATGGCATACGACTTCGCCTGATAAAACGCTTTCCTCCACGCCCGTTCACCAGATGCACGGTATTTGACCTCGACCAGCGCATGAACCCGCAGTTCTGGGTGGGTTCCCGTCACACCAATGGCGTAATCCGGATACACCCGGTCACCCACGCCCATTCGAACGGGGAGTTGGCGTACCCACGCGTCACGAGGAATGCCCAAACGGTCGAGCAGCGGTTCTACCCGCTGCAGTTCAACATCTCGCTCGTTGGACAGATCGGCGAGATCCACCTCTGCCTGTTCAGGCAAGCGGGGCACCTGGGTGAGGTCGAGGCCACGTGCTGCCAGCAGCACCAGTACCGCGTCATATTCGGCCCGGCTGATCAGTTGTCCACTCGTGCCTTGCAAATTACGGCGAATGTGACTGCTGACGCCAAACACGGGATCCGCCTTGAGTGCTTCTAAGGGCAGGGGAGGCACCCGCTGCTGTTCGCCGATCTGCACCGCGTGTTTGTAGTGGAAGAAGGGATCGACGTACGCGTCCTCCATGACCCGAAATAAGGAATGCACGACCTTGACGGGGGAGGTCACGTACATCACGCAGACATCGCCCCGTTGCATGTCCAGGCTGCCCTGCCAGTGCGTCGTATCTTCTGGTTCCATCGCTTCCAATACTTCGTAATCTCCGTTAGCTTTTGCGCCCCCGACCAGCAGCCAAGCGTGGCGCGGCGCTGGCAAATCATCGCGGGGTTCAGACTGTACGTAGGTGCGGGCAAAGTCATAGAGGAAGGCCAGCAGCTCGGACATGCTGAGGCTGTGGCGCTTACGGAATTCTTGTAAAGCGGCGCTAAAATGGCCCAAGTAGAGCCAGCGGCCCAGTTCATCTTTCTTGGCCGCCACGACAGGCAGGGCAATCTCAAAAGCGCCCGCGATCTGGAGCAGTTCCTGATGCAGTCCAACGCCATCCATCTCTTTAAAGCCGTAAGGCACGAACACGTCTGGATGCGCGAGGTATAAACCCAGACTGACCAGTTGCACATCTTCCATCGCCCAGCTCACTGTGAGGGTGTCTTCCACATCATCCGAGAGCTGAACTTGTTCACTGGTGACCAAGTCAGTCAGTAAGAGTTCGACCTGCTCAGGAGTCTGTGCGGGATAGCGACGAGCGAACACTTCAACAGCCTGCACTGTCTGGCTCGCCTCTTCAGAGAGTCGCTCCTCTGCCCAAGGTTGCGCCGTGTCTACCTCATGCGCCTTCATCCAGTCGAAGACGCCGTATCTGAGCCATTCATGCTGCATACGGGCACGGTAGTCCGGAAGACCTTCAAAGTAAGAGACAGCGAGTGCGCCCTCAGGTGAATCTAAATACAGCGCCCAGACGTAAGGATTCAGTGGATTGCCCATAGACCATTGAAACACACCACCGCGTCACCCCCAGCCCCCTCACTCTGAAGGCATGCCCCCCACTGCCGCCGAAATCCGGCACGCCCCCGTCTCCACCCTCTTCACCTTCGCTCTGCCGTACTTGGAGCCCCTCGGCAACTGGAGTTTGTCTGCCGCTGCGGGCTACAACTCCCATCCAGCGCCGCAGCACTGGCATGTCGAGATCAACTTCAGTTGCGTCTCCGTTGACCTCACCGTGCGTGACTGTGGCTACGACGAGCGTCGCAACAATTTTCTGTTCGCCCTGATGCATGACGCCGGACGGCTCGGCGTCCATCTCGGCCTGGGCCTCACGCGGGCCACCAGTTCGTACGACGATCCCTTTGAAGGACAACTCACTCTCGAACTCCCTGCCCGCTATCGCGTGACTGGCAATCACGGCACCCAATACATCTCCTGCGATGCCGAAGCCCCCGAAGACGGTTTGCTCCAAGCCTTCTTGCTGCTGTTGGGTGGGTATGGCGAGGAACGCTTCGGCGGCATGCCGTACATGCCAGAAGATCACGGATGACGCCCACTATCCCTGAGTTTCAGTGGGTGGCCTTGCCCGTCCAAACTGACCTCACCACCGTTTCCGCGTGGGCTCTAGACTTCTGGAGTCTGACCCGCGAACTCCTGCACCGCCCTGGATTCACGCACACCCTGCTCATCCAGCAAGAACACCGCTGGACACGCCAGACCTGCGCCCTCAGCGCTGGCCAACTCCATGTTCCAGGTTCCGACCATCTGGAGGCCCTGCTCCCCATCGCTGCCCGGTATCTCGAACACCCGGCGGTCGATCCAAGACAACCTCAGCAGGCCTCCAATTGGCGCAGCACGCAGGTCGCCCTTCTGTACCGCCCACCCGGGCAGACCGCACAACTGCACCTGCTCACCCGCACGACACCACCCGCTCCTGCTCCGACCTCTCGAGGCACCCCATGACCACGCTCGCCCTCTTCGACGCTCAACTCTGCGGGGAGCAGGCACCCCCGACCTGCCTCACCACCCCACTCTCCAGCCCTGACCTGCACCTCGTCCTACAAGTCCTTCACCGGATCGAAGTCTCTCTGCTCGTTGAGCCGTTTCAGATCGCCCGCCTCCCGCACGAATGGCGCGCCCTCTTGATCCAGTTGTACGGCGGACACGTGCTGGACACCTACGATCTGGAGCACGCCGAGATCATTCTCCTAGATGAACTTCACCAGACCTTCGCCTGGGACGCTGAGCTGGAACGGCCTGTGTCGCGCGCGTTCAACCTGCCCGACAGTGCGCTATGCCAGGTCATGCAAGACCGAGGCCTCGCCCGTGAGGGTCTCGGCTGGCTCTTCCTGCATCCCACGCCACTCGAACTCGCTCCCACCGATCAGCCCGCTTTCGAACGCCATGTCCAGCGCTGGCAAGCCCGCTGGGGCAGCACGGGCGACACCTTGAGGGCGTGGGCTCGTTGGATGGACTGGCAACACACGCTCACCCGCGTCCACCGCCTCTCCGCACCGACTGACCCCACATGACCCGGTCTCTGCACGAACCGTATCTGCTTTCGCTCCTCCCCACGGACTGGCGCATTCCTCCCGGCCATAAGTTCCGGCCCGGACGGTTCATCAGTACCGCTGAGGACTACCGCACCTGGCTGGAAGTCGCGCTTGCCGCTGGCGACACCGAAACTCTCGTGTTTGTGCAGGGCCAAGCTCCCAAACGCCCCCTCCGGTGGTTCGCTCCGGGTGTCTCGATGATCCACCTCGGCCAGGAAGACCGAGACGGCCAGCGCTGGCAGCTCTACCGCTTCCCAGCGGCCGCCGCCCTCGCCGCGCTGGATCTAGAGCTCGTTCAGTTCATTCCGCCCAAGACAGCACGACCCAAACCGTTGAGTTGGGACCACCTCAGAACAGACATCACCCCCAGCTCGGTACAAACCCAGCTGGGGGTGATGTCGGAAATCCTGGTGGATGACTCAACTCCCCAGTCAAGTCACCGCCGCCTGCTCACTTTACCTGATTGATCTGCCCACCACACGAGCACGACCTCACCGTCAATGGCACACCCGATCCTCGGCCCCCGCTAAGACCCGCAAGGCATACCCTACCGTGGACAGCAACATCGCCGTCGTGGCCCCACCCGACAGTCCCAGAAACGCGGCCGCATGTAAGCCGTGATAGGCCGCTTGCAAGGGATCATCCCGCCCAGCAATCAACTGCTGGTAATACCCGGCCCCTAAGCTGGGTAGATCTAAGTCCCGCTCCCCGGCCAACGCCGCCACTTCCCGGGCGTGCCGTTCCACTTGCTCCGCAAACTGCACCAGCATCGCCCCCGGCAAACGAGTCGAACTCAACACCGGCCCAAATTCCACGCCCGCCACCGCCTGCAACGTCAGTGCGATGCACGTCTCGAAGGTCTGTTGATTGTGCACGTCAACGCTTGGTGGTACCGCAGAAACCGTCATCTCTTCTAGACTCAGGGTGGCCGAGGTGAGTGTCAAGGACTTCGGCACGATCTGCCTCACCCCCAGCCGATCCACTCTAGATGCAGGAGGCCCGCCATGACCCACCCCGCCCCACTGGAGTTCCCTCGATGCTGAGCCTGGGCGACTTGCTCAACCCCCTCGCCTTGTCCGGGAAATGCGAAGACCCCGCCCACCGTCAGGTGCTCATGCGCAGCGTCCTGCAACTCATGATCGGACGCGCCGGCCCCTGGCCGCACGACGACCCCGTCTGGGCCAGCCTCTTGCCGCTGATCCCCCAAGCCACAAACCGTAGCACGGGCCTGAACGACACCCAGCACCTCACCTTATCAGTGCCGTTCGTGCTACCTGCGAACCAGCTCGGGCAACTCGTTCGCTTGCCGTGGCTGATCGGTGACGAGTGCATGACGATCTTGGGCGAGGTCATCTGGCATCAGCCCCTCACCGTCCAAGTGCGCCGGGAAAGCTACGAGCAGGCCAGACAACCCATCCCAGCATTTCTCCAGGCGTATAACGGCCTGCGCCGCCTGGGGGTGACCGCAGCCGAAGCTCAAACCCTCACCGAACACGCACCCACAGACCTGCTTCTGGAAGTGATCAGCCTCACCGCCCGCCGCCAGATCAGCTGCACCAACCCCATCGGATCCGTGCAGGCGCTGTTGACATACCGCCTCACCCGCCGCGCCCGTACACAGGTTCAAGCTGATGCGAGCAAGTGCGGTCACAAAGACCCAGCCGCTCTGCCACACTCTACGCATGTCCACACATGACCCGCCCTCCCATCGTGAAGCGAATGTCTTGCAACTAGAGTGGCTGCACGACCACCTCCGGTCCTTTCTCCTCATCCCGCCACGAACAGAGGCGTCCAGTCCCGAAAGAGAGCACCTGCCGACCTCAACGCCGCAAGAGCAACGAGCAACGGCCGACCAAGCACGACGACGCTCTCGAGCGAAGTGACGCACCCTCAGCTCGTCTTGGTTCCTTAAAACAAGCTGGGCTGAGTCGTCGTCTTCTCTGAGAGCGACAGCGCGCCCACCTCCAACTCCCAACGCGCAGACCCCGTAATCGACGGTGCGGCTAGAATTCCTCGCACCACTCCCGTGCCCACCACCCGCTGCACCGACGCGACATATCGGCCGAGCTCAGACACCGTGTCTTGTGTCGCGCGGCCGCACTTCAATTCCACCACGAAGCGTCCCTGAGTATTTTGCGCGTACAAGTCAATACCGCCCGATTCCACCAGCAGCTCCCGATTCAAGACCCGCAAGCCCGGCTCAATCAGGTCTGGATGCCCGGCCAGCGTCTCTTGCATCTGCGCTCCCGAACCCGTCAGCCAGAAGCCTGCCTCTTTATTGAGTTCCAGCGCTTGCGCCATCTGGACGGCCAGGAACGTCACCCGCACCAGTTCGGACGGACTCCAGCGTGACGCCAAGAGGACACACTGCTCTTCCTCCAGCACCGCCGTAATCTCATCCATCTTCGGCTGCCAGTTCAGCGGCTTCACGCCCTTCGGCGCATGAGGTCTGCAAGCTGCTGTCCCGTTTGGTGATCACCAGGTACGGTCCCACCTCAGCCATACTGGCCGCTCGACCGGGGTAACTCACTTCCG
Organism: Deinococcus aquatilis DSM 23025; assembly: GCF_000378445.1. GTDB lineage: Bacteria > Deinococcota > Deinococci > Deinococcales > Deinococcaceae > Deinococcus > Deinococcus aquatilis. The sequence goes on from NZ_KB899740.1 coordinate 24,682, forward strand.
CTAAGCCGCCCACTTGGATCAGGCAGGCTCCCGTTTGCAGCGCATGCATCAGGAAGGCCCACAGATCCACTAGAGCAGGGGAGAGCAGTTGTCCCCAAATCATGCCCGCAGCATCCCTAAGGGCGTTGAGGCTGCTCCTGTCCGGAGCTGGATCAGACCTCAGCCGCCAGGGGAGGGAGAGCCAAGTTCATCTCTACTGGGTGAATCTCAGTCAATCATCTGAGGCTTGCTCCGCTTGAGCAACACGCTATTCAGTCAGGATCACCTGGTAACGCTCTGACTTGTTTTCTCCTGATTCACGAACCCATGGTGCTTTATACTTGTTCCCCACTTGCCTGCCTTGAGTCGTGCCTCGGTGGGCGGAGGACTTCCTCAGATGCCTAAAGACAAGATCGCCACCTACTATCAGACCCACCCCCCCGAGCTCGCTACCATTGACCGCCTGCAACTTGAAGGCCTGCAGCCCGGTGACGATCAACCCGTGACTGCCCTGTTTAATTTCCGCAGCAAGGACAGTGAGCATCTGACCGGACTATTCCGGCGAGCAGACGCGGTGCCACTACAGGTCAAAGAACCGGCATGACCCGGCCTCAGCACCAGAAAACTCCGGAAGAGGTCAGCCAATGCAGTCTCCCAACGGATTGAACCTGACTTCCCGGTCTCCCAACGGATTGAACCTGACTTCCCGGGGCGATTGGTCGTCAGGTACCGATGTCCCACCTGACAGTATGACGAGCAGTGCGACTTGTGGATGCGCCCAGGTGGACGGCACTGCGCGATAGACGGTGATGGCCCGCTGTATATCCACTGGTCGGACGAGCACGACCGTTGGAGTTAGGCGTTACTGCGCTTGGCTTTTCGGGAAATGGAGGTGACTCCGGTGGTCGCCATCCACTGACTGCTTGGTAGACCTCGATACTGACATGCAAGCGGCTCTGCCGAAAGATCTGTGAAGTGCCCGGGAGGTGTCACGTTTAAGCACTTCCTGTCTTCTCGTTAGGGTCAAACAAGGTTTTGGACTGTGAGGAGCCAATCTGCCGGAGAAAAATGGTCAAGACAACGATAGCAGCCACCGCCAAAAACTCACTTTGCCAATTCTGGAAGGATTCAAACCAGAATTCCGGTTCGTGCAGGAAGGCCATCACGCTCTCAGCTGCTTGGCCCCTGGCCTGTTGTTCCAAGTTGTAGGTTTTCCAAGAACTGAACAGATGGATGATCAATGCCCCTACAAACATTCCGAGCAAGACCAGCGAGAGACTGTTGCGTCGCCAGAACCCTGGAGGAGCAAAGTCGGACTGGTTTTTCTCTGCCTTCGTCTGCTCATCGGGGAAGGGGTTGGACTCTGCCGAGCCCCGTTGACGCAGGTAGATGGTCAGGATGACGTAGGCGGCCATCTGCAAGAATTCACTTTCCCAGTTTTCAGCGGTGGTCGACCAGAAATGGGAGGTCATCAGGTACTGCGGCCACGAGAGGATAGGCTGGCGCCATTGCTGTAATTCTTCGTTATAGACAGCCCAGCCGGTGAGGGCCTGCGCCAGCCAAAACACAGTAAAGAAAGCAATGAGCACCACAGAAAGACCGTTGTCCGTCCAAAATCGCTTCATGGTGGGGTTATACCGGATGAGGTGCACTGGGCAGTACCCCAGAAGTATCACCCTTCCTCCCTATTTCTGGTTAACCAGGAGTTCCCCTTGCCCTCTAAAAGAGATCTGGAGCCGATGGCTCTGCTATCCGCCCCCGCCTGGATTGGATTGAGCATGGAACCCTAGGTCGCCTGAACCTTGAGGAAAATGAAAACGAGGCAATGAAAGCTTTCAACTGCCAGCCCTGTCCCAGCACTTGAGGTTCGACCCAGGTCAAGGTTCAGGGCAGCCGCTCAGTTCAGGGCGGCTGGATTGAGCGGCTGCCCGTTACGTGAAACCCGGTAATCGACATGCGGCCCACTGCTGTTGCCTGTACTGCCAACCCGCGCAATCACATCTCCTGTGTTGACCCTCGCACCAAGGCGAGCCAGGTTGACGCTGTTGTGGCTGTAGCGGGTCTTCAGGCCACCCCCGTGATCCACCACGACCGTCCAACCCCACCCGGTGCGGCCATCGAACCGGCTTTCGGTGACCACACCGCCGAGGGCGGCCCGAATGAAGGTGCCGGCGGGAGCAGCCAAGTCCAGACCTTCATGCCCCCCTCGGTAAGGCGTGGTCACACGCCCCTGCACGGGCAAGATGGCAGTGACCCGAATCCCCACCGTACGCACGCTGACGGAGGACGGAGCAGAGCGCACCACCACTGCATTCGGGAGTTGTAGCCGCTGACCAATCTGCAGGGCACGCTGGGGATTGATCCCCGGGTTGGCTTTCAGCAATGCGGAGACAGTGAGGCCCCGCCGCTTGGCGACGCTACTCAGGGTGTCGCCTGCTTGAATGACCACGCTCCTGGCTGTGGGACTCGGCACCTGCAGCACCGCGCCAACCTGCAATCTATTCGGATTCAGCCCAGGATTCACGGCCATGAAGGCTTGTGGTGTGCTCCCCGCCCGCACCGCCATGCGGGTCAGGGTATCTCCCGGCTGCACCCGAACAGTCATGGCTCCAGCCAGGGAGAGGGCGGCGAGGAGCAGGGGCGTTAAGGCACGAATCAACATGAATGCCGCCAAGCTATCAAGAGTTTGTAAAGGTCTGATGAATAAGTGACTCTGAAGATGAGTTGAGGTCACAACTTGGTGTGAATGTTGAAGATCAGGAAGAGTACTTCGAAACACAATTTACCAGGCAATCAGACCTGGCTACGCGGCTACCAGTTCTTCTGTACAGCCAGCTTGTGCACGCCAAGTCTCCAGGTGATGGTGCTGATGCATCCGGCTGACTGCATGTGCGGTGGGACAAGCTGCTGGAAGAAGTTCTGCCCCCGGGTTCTCGCTGCCTTTCGTTCCCTCGGGACTTGCTGTCCTTGCCCGCACGAATCCAAGGCGCACTCAGGTGAAAAGCCGTACACCCTCCTCAGACCTGCTTACTTGGCTGCCGCAGGCAGAAGCACCCTTCAGGCCGGAAGGCCCCAGTCAGGAGTGGATTCTTCGCCACTGGTCCGCCAAGGTCAGGGTCTCCCAGATCAGACGGGTGCTTTGGCCTGGGTTGAGGTTTAAGATTTCACCATTTCGAACACACCTTGCTGCGCCCGCAGGCGTCCAGCAGCGGTCAATCGGTCCGTCACTTCTTGTGCCTGCTGGGGCGTGAGGGGCGACTGTACAAGCAGATCCTGAAGGGTGAACGCGCCTCCTTTCCGGTAAGCCAAACGCAGCACCATTCGTTCAAGCTGGCCTGTGTGCAACGGCTGTACGGCGCGGCGGCCATACAGCCACCAGACCAGGGCCGCCACCGTCAGGCCGACCAGGCAGGCCACCGGCCACCACTCCAGGGCCTGAGCGGGGGCAGCAATCTGTGCCCCCAGAGCAGCCAGCTGCCGCTGGGCTTCCCTCACCTGTTCGTCGACGGCGCCGCTGTCTGCAAAGCGCCGCACGCGCGCACGTTCACGCAAATACGCCATCACGGCTCCGGTATCGCCGCGCACATAAAACGCGCTGTACGTCAGCAGGGCGGCACTGAAACCAGCGCTGAGGGTTACCGTCCATCGGGGAAAATTCATGATCTGATGCTATCCCGCGTGCGTTTTTGAGATTGAGCGTTCCGGCCCTGGAAAGGCAGTTCCTACTTGGGTGAACGGTCGTTTCGAAGAAGTGGGGCGGCCCTTCCAGCTGTTGAACATCTGCTAATCTGCTCAGGTATGGTTGCTAGCATCTGTTGAGCCACCAATTTCTCACGTCCACAAAGGATGCCGGATGACTCACCCCATCAACTCCGCCCCTCCCTCCCGCCCGCGCAGGTGGTGGCTGCCCCCCCTGTTGGCACTGGGGATCACCGGTATGCTGGCCGCCGCTCTGCTGAATCCTGCCCGCAATGCCACGATTGGGGGGCCATTGGTCGGCCGGGAAGCCCCCGCCTTTACCCTGTCCACGTTGGACGGCACGGCGCTGGCGCTTCAGACCTTTCAGGGGCGTCCGGTGGTCTTAAATTTTTGGGCGTCATGGTGCGTGCCGTGCAGAGATGAAGCGCCGCTGTTCCGTGAGCTTGCTGCGCGCCCCTCTGGCAAGCCGGGGTTGGTTCTCTTGGGCATCCTTTTCCAGGAACCGAGCGATGTCGCGGCCCGCAACTTCATTCGCGAGTATGCTCTCGCTTATCCAAGTGTGCGTGACCCCAACAGCAAAACGGCCATCAATTACGGGGTCAGCGGCATTCCAGAAACCTTTTTCATCGACGCACAGGGCGTCATCCAGTTTGTAGATCGCGGAGGCCTCACCCGGGAACGCCTGAATGCCGGTCTGGAAAAAATTGGGGTGCCGCCGTTATGAGTGCGCAGCGGCCCGGAAGGATCGTCTGGCGGGCCCCCTACAGTGGGTGCAGCTTCTGCTGTGCCCATGATGGGCGAACTGGCGTGCCCTTAAACTCAACAGCCCCGTCCACATGAGGCAACTTTGGCTGATCGGCGGCAGCACGGTCAAATGGCGAAGTGAAGTCCTGAGAGAAAAACCGCTTTCCCTCCCCTGGCAAGCAGCGTATTGGCCCTGGTGGGGCGACGCCCTTGGGGGAACGGGATTTGCTGCCTTGATGGGCGCCGGTGACTGGGCACCGCTTGCCGCCGTCCCCCTGGCTGTGCTGCATGCTCGCCTCGCCTCCAGTACTGGGACGCGCTCGGCCGCCGCCCGAGCATTTGTGTTCTCTCTATTCTTTTTCGCCTGGTTTCTGGCCTGGTTGCCCCAAAGCTTAGCGCAGACCTTGGGGCTGGCGGGCGGCCTCCTGAGCGCCGGAGTGAAAGGTCTTCCCGAGGTGATCCGTGGGCACATTCGAGCCAACCGGTGTGGATGTGAAGTGAATAATCCACAGGGTTCTTGCTGCTTGGGAAACGTGACGCGGTTGATCGATGCTGAATCCGGCAATCAGGCCAGCTGAGCATTCAAGGCGCACCCGCAGCATCTTCAGTTGCGTCCTCCAGTGGTGCGTTGACCGCATCCTGGGCCGCCTCTGCCCCGACCTGGGCTGCCATAATGTTGACGTCTTCAGGTACACCAGCAACACTGCGGGCGTGATCGGCGGCGGCGGCTCGCCTGACGACGCCCGCTTCATGCTCACCCGTACTGATGCAGAGCTTATCGAGAAAATGACGAGTCAGAGGATCCAGACTCAGCAGGAGGGGATGGCTGTCGTTCATCCTCAAAGAAGGGCACAGCCACTCACGGATGAGGCCCTAACTGAGCTTGCCTTGATCTTGCGGCTCTTCCACAGGAGTGATGCCGCTGGCTTACTTGCTGTCCTATCTTTTCTCTGGCGCTTGATGAGGGGTTCTCCCTCTAAAAGCTTGTGTTTGCTGCAGCCATCCGAGTAGATCAGCGGGATCAGGAGTGCGGAAAAGCCGCACAAATGAGGTATCCCACCCAGGTGTCGAGGAAACAACTTCGCAGGGCGTATGAGTGTTTGAATGGCGACGCCCATAGGATCGGGCCTTGGCAAAGGCCATGGTAAAAAAGGAGCAAGTGCTGCCAGCATGAACGCTGTCCGCGTCATGGCCTGATTGGAAGGGAAGCGACCCGAAACGAGGCGGCCCTCGTATGTTGCACGTCTCTGACGGGCCGCATGAATTCGCCAGCAGGATCCATTGCTGCAGCATGATCACCTGACCTACGTCTCAGCGTGTGCCCACCAGAAAAATGTTCGGCCAAGGCCGATACGTACTCTTGAGTACGTCCTGTTTAAAGACCTGACCATTGCGCCTGAACTGACGCGTGACCTCAATGACAGCGCCTGGTGCAGCCCAATCCACCTGCTGACGTTCACCGACAGGCAGGTTTGCATCGGGCAATAAACGATCGGGGAGGGCTGGCGTCGTGCGAAGCGTCCTCGGGGTTCCCACCTCTACAGTAAAGTCACGCATTTTTCCGAAAACTTGGATCGTCAGGCGGCTCTCGGCCTCATCCCAACCCGCCTGAAACCAGAGTGCTCCTCCGGTGTCATTGGCGAATTTCAGATCTAGATTGGGTTGATAGATGGTGCCGTCAAGACCCTGTGGGTCATAATAGCGAACTTGATAAGAATGGTTACGGCGCTCAAGGATAGGTAATCCTGCGCCGTAAAGAGTGCGGAAAACCGTGGTACTGACCTGACAGATACCGCCCCCTACGCCATTCGCAGTTCGGTCCCCTGCGATGACCAAGCCAGTAACGAATCCAGTCCGGGTGCTGATGGGTCCCACAATCTGATTAAATGACACGACGTTGCCTTCCACTAACCGATCCTGGAAACGACGGGTACCGACTTGAATGTTTTTGACTCGTGCCACGCTACTACCAGAGTAATTGGTTTCCCCGGTGCCCAGATGTTGTGCAATGCTGCGTGAAGTAAAGAAGTTGAGGGTGCGTTCAGGAGGAATCTGACCCGCAACGATGATATTGGCCTGCACGCCCTGCGGATCGTGGAGTACAGTCTCGATACTAGAGCGAGTTTTTGCCATATCGATGCTCAGGCCATTGCGCTGGACGACAGCCCAACCGTTCCAAAGTTTTTCAAAGCGGGCATTTTCTGGTTTAGAGGGCAACGTTGCTACAAAGGCCTTTAAATCGGCCTCCAATGAGGGAGTGATCCCCGCACCTCGTTGCCGCAGTTGAGCGACTCGTGCACCCGAAATAGTCAGGGTACGAACAAAAGGTACAGTGGTCTTCTTGCCTTCTATCACTGCAGGCCAAGCAGCCCGCACGGTAATCAGCAAAGGCGCGTCCTGTCGTGGGAATGGTGCCTTGGGGCTTGGCTGAGGCTGAGGAGGTGTCGCGACTTCGGGGCTTGTTTTTGCAGCATCCTGCGTAAGGGGCAGCGGAAGCAGGGGAGCTTCTTGAGGAGCATGTGGAGGTAACGCCGGAATTTCTGGCTGTGCAGCGGCCAACCCCAAGGAGAGACTTGACAGTATGAGCGCGGTTAGCAGGCGGAAAACCATAGCGGCAGTATCTCACTCCCTGCTGGGGTTAAATAGGTCAACCCCCCTTTAACAATGGGTCGGACAGTTTTTGAGGTGCGTGGGGACGACCCACCGAAAATGGGTCTGTGAATACGCAATTTCCAGTGGGTCTGGTCGGCATCTTACAGCACGTCCTGCAGGCAGTTGAGCTGCGTAAGACGCAGCGGAATTTTCTCGCCGTCGTCCTGAGCGTTTTCCTGGCGGTTCCGGGACGGCTGAATGCTTTGAATCTTTCCCGCTACGCGTCCTGCTCGGACCGCACCATTCTGCGCTGGTTGCACCGAGACGATGAGGGCGCTGTGCCCTGGTGGTCGCTCCAGATGGCCCCGGTGACCACCGCGATGCAGAGCGGACTGATCAGTCCGCTCTGCATCCTGGCCATTGAGGCTTCCTTCCACCGGAAGTCTGGGAAGAAGACCGCCCACCTCGGCTCATTCTGGAATGGGTGTGCAACACGCGTAGAACGAGGCATTGAGCACTCCTGTTGTGCACTGATTGAAGTCCAACACCGGCAAATCTTTCCCATTCATGCCCGTCAAACCCGCACGGATCCTGAAGCACCTGGACGAATGGAACAGATCACCGATCAATTGGAGGAGGTCCTGCTGGATCTCCGAGCCCATCCTCAGATCGAGCTCGCGGCCATCGTCGCCGATGGCGACTATGCCAACATCTCCGTTGTGGAAACCGTGACGGGTCACGGTTTCCCGTTGGTCTCAAAACTCCCACGGAATGCCACTCTCAAGTACCTGTACGCCGGTGAACACGTCAAGCGTCGAGGACGAAAGAAAACGTTTGACGGGAAGGTCGACTTCCACGATCTGAGGCGATTTGAGGGGGTCTGTGAGACGCCCACCCAACGTCTCCTGACCCAGGTCGTCTGGGGATGCCATGGGAAACGGAAACTGCGTGTGGTCGTCATTCAGCAGTTGGATCCCACGGGGACAGTGACTGGGTATGCGGTGCTGTGCAGCACCGCCGTGACCATGCCAGCCCATGAAGTCGTGGCCCTGTACCAGAGCCGTTTTGAGATCAAACTGGTCTTTCGGGACGAGAAGCAGTTCCTTGGCAGCCAAGATGTCCAAGTTCGGTCACAACAGGGCATCGAAGCCCACTGGAACATGGTCATGCTGGCTTTGAACTTGGCGCGCCTGGAAGCTTTGCAAGCTGCTGGAGGGGGACAGGGCCTCGTGTTTAGTCTGGAGGACATGAAGCGCAGGGCGTATAACGCCCTGCTGGCCCAAGTCATTTTGTCCAATCTGGGTCTCGAAGCTCGCTTTGAGGAATGAGATTCGCTTCCCTCCAGGCCGCTGGATTTCGGCCTCAAAGCTGCCTAAAACTGTCCGAACCATTGCTTTAAATTGTATTCGTTGAAAGGCTCGCCCCTGAATCCGTGGGTGTCCAGTGGCTTAAAATCGGCAGGTCAATTCTACCGCTTGTTCAGGACGCAGGTTGAATTCGCAGGCAGTTCTGGTAAGTAGAATGGGCTGCCCTTGCGGGCGACCCGTGACCTGCGCCCTGAGAACTTGTCTATATGAGAATGGAGCCTCTGGCATGATCAGGGAAGTCCCCCAAGAGGCTGACACCTCAGCACCTGACACTTCAAGGAATTAGCGTCCCAGTGGGCAAGAATGGTGTATTGAGGAGCTGAAGGTAGCTCCAGAAGCCGTCCCTGCCCCACCGGACAGCCTCACTCAGCGCCATCCACCCTGTCCGCACCTGACTTCTGATGGGCCGCCCTCGGTTGTCAGACCTCACAGGGGTCTGACCCTGCTCCTGTGCCCCCACGCGCACCATCCAAGCCAGCACGATGCACAGCAACCCGAACAATCTCGAAATGCGATCGGCGTCCGTCATGTGCGTGGCTTCCAGGTTCAACCCTCTCAACTTCAGCGCCGAGAACGCAGACTCTATTCTCCATCTGAGGCGGTACGTCTTCAGAACGTCCACAATGGGCAAATTCGAAGCGACGATCACCCTGTCACCCACGGGTGACAGAGTGATAACAACGTGCATCCAGCCGCCGTACACCCACGTCCGCTCAAAGAGAGTCCGCACTTCACCGGGTTTCAAGTCCAGAAACAGATCGCGGACGAGTTCATCTTCAATGCGGGTGTTTTCCCGGATGCGTAGACAGTGCCGAATGCGTTTCCAGCGCAGGTAACGGCACCATTCTTGCCCGACGAACTCTCGGTCTGCGATCAACACCGCCCAGCGTTTGTTGGGCAGCACCTTAAGCAAGCGGGCGACCAAGAGAATGCGGGCGGCAGTGCAACTGTTGCCCTGATGTGGCAAGACCTTCCAGACGAGTGGGATCACTGCGCCGCCAAGAATGGCCCCGAGAACGAGAATGTTGAGTGGAGTCTGACCGTAGTGCCAGGTCGTGCGATCCATGACGAGGGTGAGTTTGCCGTCTGGAAGGAGAGGAAGCAGGACGTCACAGACGTCCTGTGGGGTGAGTTGGGCATCGTGAAACACGCGTGCAACGACGCGTGTTTTGGACTCCAAAGTCGCCTCCCGGGGGAGGTGCAGCGCGATTTTGCGGTGGAGTGTGGATTCAGCCTGAAGGAGCGCTAAGAGTACCTCGGCCAGTCGCTTCAGGGCATCCACGCGACGGTGCGGCAGACGGGTTTTCAAGTGGGCAGCCAGCGTGTCAGCATGGAGTAGGGCAGTTTTGGAGATCGTCACAGACTCTAATACTGCCCGTTGTCCTGCTAAATTGCGTCTAGAACACTGTTTACGTCGAAGTGTCAGTTGCTGAGGGCTGACACGATGCGTGGAAAACGATTCACTGGAGAACAGATCGCGTTTGCTCTCAAACAAGCAGAAACTCAGGAGTTGCACCTGCATAAAGACGGCGACGCGCTCCCAGCAGAGAAAATCTGGGAGTGTCTACGTCACGGATTCTGAGGGAGCGCGTCCGCATTCTGGCAGATGAGTTCCTCGCCGTTCCACGCACGACCTACCAACAGCGCAGCCTCTAGGCTGCGCTGTTCATGTTCCTGGATACCGCGACCAAAACCGCGCTGCACCGGGCTGAACTGGTCAGCAAGAGTGCGCTGAGCCGACTGCTGAACGAATACACCTGGGACACAGACCAGGGCTGGACGATCCTACAGCGTGCCCAGTGGGACGCGTTGCACCTGGCGGCCAAAGGCAAACCCCGGCCGCTCCTGAGGCTGAGTGTCGATCTGACCAGCATCGAAAAGAAGGGCAGCACGCTGCCCTTTGTCCGGGTCTACAACGAGGTCCACGGCATACACCTGGTGGTGTTGTATGCCGAATACGGTACCGTGAAGTTCCCGGTCGGCGACCGGGTGTACAAAGGCAAGGGGACGGCGACGCCCGTGACCCTGGCACGAGACCTGCTCCGGACGGTTCCCAAGGCGACCCGGCGTCGATTTCGCATCCGCGTCCTCGCTGACCGCGGATTTGAAGCCGCGGTCTTTCTGGACGAGGTCCGGCAACTCGGCTTTGAATTCGTGGTGGGGGTGCGCTCGACCCGGCGGACGATGCATTCCGGTGAGGTCACCGTGGCGGACTGTCCGCATGGGGGCGATCTCAAGCTGAAGAACTGGCCCTACGACACGGTGGTTCTGGGCCGCATCGACCGTGGGGACCGGATCTTTCACGCCGTTTCGTCGGAGCTGCTGGAGGGTGATGAGGTCGTCGCAGAGGGGGCCAAACACTGGAATGAGGAATCGTTTTTCAAGGAGGGCAAACATCAGTTTGGGTTGGCTCAGTTCGCCTTGCGAACTGAGGTGGGACTGGATCGCTGGGTGTTACTGGTGTTTCTGGCCTGGACGCTGGCCATCCTCCACCGAGAGGCAGGCATGACCCTAGAAGCATCTGCTGCACTGGCCGTGATCATGGTGATGCCACTCGTCTACTTAAACTGGCTGCTCAAGACCTTTGGCAAAAACGCAGAGTTTCTCGGCCAGCACGGTTATTCACTCCACTATGCAAGGTGCAACTCCTGAGAGAAACCGGCGTCTGCGTGATTGAAGCGTGCCGGAAGATGGGGACCGCAGAATCCACGTTCTTCAAGTGGAAGAACAAGTTCAGTGGCCTGGGGATCAGCGACTTCGCCGTCCGAGACAGCTGCAAGAAGAAAACCGCAAGCTGAAACAACTGGTCTTAACCCTTGGCGCGGTGCAGACGCCACTAGCTTTGCCCGTCCACTGAACAGGGAGAGGCTTACCCGATGGTCTTGCTGGTGCAGGGCGGGCGTGTACTCAACGCGTGAGAGGGAATTTATGGGGCGACGGGGGAGGCGCAGACATGCCTTCAGTGGAGAGGACCACCAGCGAAAAATAATTCTGTGACCCTCGCCCTTGCAGGCGAGGGGAGTGAGTGCGGAGGGTGACCCGTACCCGTTCTGAGTCTCCTGACCTTGACGCCGTACCTGGGACGCCCTGCCCACCCGCTGCCCGCTACACTGCCCCCATGTTGACTTCCGGCCTGTCTGCCTCTACGGTCACGGTGGCGTTTCTGGCGGGGCTGTTCTCGTTTCTCAGTCCCTGCGTGCTGCCGCTGGTGCCCAGTTATCTGGGAGTCATCGGCGGCGCACGCTCCCCCCTGCTGCGGGCACTGGGCTTCATACTGGGCTTCGGGCTGGTCTTCATTGCGCTCGGAGCCACGGCCAGCAGCCTCGGCGCGGTTCTTGCGCCGCACAAAATTCTGCTGGGACAGCTGGCCGCCGTGCTGATCATCTTTTTTGGTCTGGTGATGCTGGGCGTGGTGCGCCTGCCCTTCCTGATGCGTGATACCCGTGCGCTGGCCGATGCAGGCGGCTACGGCCCAGTGGCACTGGGGGCGGCCTTCGCCTTTGGCTGGAGCCCCTGCCTGGGCCCCGCGCTGGGCAGCATTCTGGGTCTGGCGGCCAGCAGCGCCAGCCTGGGCCAGGGCGTGGGCCTGCTGGGCGCGTACACCCTGGGTCTCGCCGTCCCGTTTTTGCTGGCCGCCCTGCTCTGGAACCGCCTGAATCTGCGCCGCCTCAACCGCTACTCCGGCATTTTCGAACGTGTGGGCGGCGGCATTCTGGTCGCGGTGGGTCTGCTGATGGTGACCGGACAATTTACGCGGTTGGCCACATTTTTTTACGGAGTGATGCCCGAATGGTTGAGGGTGTAACGACAGGAGCGGTCGTGCGAGTGGAGCTTCAATCACCCGCAACGAGAGGGAGGGCCCGGCGGCCTTCCCCATTCCACCCCGGCCGTGCGGCGCCCACCGCCTCTGGCCTTCCAGATTCGGGGACAAAAACGCAGCCTAGCTTTGCCGTTGCCTGCCGGAATTCGCAGTCTCTTCAGCAACAGGCCCGGTCGAACCCCCTGAACGAGGCGGTGGGGGTTGCTTTCCCTGTGTCGTGCGGGTAGATCTTTACCGTGTTCCGTTCCTCAAGGGCGAGCGCCTTGCGAGGATGCCACTTCCGTCCTCTTGCTGGCACGCTGCCCGGTTGGGGCAAGCGGGTTCAGCGGTGTGTAAATCAGGGCATGCGCGGGTTCTAGTGGGTCACTTGCCACGGGTGTACAGTTTCAGACCCTTGGATGATGAGAGTGAACAACCCTGTCATAGCCGCTCTTCCCTCCAATATTCGTCATTTCGGGAAACCACTCCTGCGTGGCAAGTGACCCACTAGAGCATTTGACATCATAAGAAGATGAACAAGCGGGTAGGCGCACGTGGGTACAGCCTGGACCTTCGAGAACGAATTGTGGCAGCTGCGCGGAAAGAACAGAACGATCAGCAGGTGGCCGAAACGTTTGGAGTTGATGTCCGAACCGTCCGGTTATATGTGAAGAAGCACGAGGCAGGTACGCTCTCACAGGTCAAGCGCCCGACTGGGCGTCGCCTGAGAGTGCAGCGTGAGCATGAGCAGGTCCTCCTCCAGCAACTGGAGGAGGACCTGGACGCGACCCTGGAGGAACATGCCCGCCGGTTGGAAGCCAACACTGGGCTCAAGATCAGCTAACGAACGGTGGATCGGGTCTTCCGGCGACATGGCATCACCTCCAAAAAAACTACGGTGGCAAATTCGACTTGCTAGTGGGTCACTTGCCACGGGTGTAGGCGTTCACTGGACGGCCTGCAGGGTGTTCGCTCCAGAACCTCCCAGAGGGTATCTCCGTGCATAGGCTCGCTGACGGCGAGCCTTTCTTTTTCCGCCCCAAACGAACGGGGTCGGGCATGCATTCCATCCTCGCGCCGTCGCCTCCAACCACTGGATGAGTTGTGTCGGACTGGTCGGACATTGGCCGGCCAACGCCCGACGAACCAAAATGCGCTGGATCGACTCGGCCATATT
>NZ_KB899741.1 GCF_000378445.1 Deinococcus aquatilis DSM 23025
AGGCCGTCCTGTGCGTAGCGTTTGCGATTCTCCTGGACGGTTTTGACACTGATGGAGAGGGTTCGGGCGATCTCGACGTCATTCTGCGCGGCACCCTGTTCGTTCGCCATCAACAAGAGACGGGCACGCACCACCGCCTGAACACTGCGGATGCCGGTGTGGACGAAGCGGTCGAGCTCAGCGTGCTCTTCGGGCGTCAACCGCACAGGAAAACGTTTCATGCCTCATGTTATCGGTGGACACTCACCCTAATCGGTTGACGATGTACTAGGACGGGGATATCCTGCTCCGCGGCGGCCCTGACGGCCCGGCGTTTGAGTTCATCATCATACAAGTTTGTCCACTCCTGGCTCTGGGCCAGGAGATCACCGCGGTATTGAACGGGCGTCATAGGTGACTCCTCACCGTTGCTCTGCCTCGCTTCCCAACTGGCGTTGCCTCCGGGCGTTCTACCAGGCGTGCCGCGGCGGGGAGCACCAGCATCCGGCTCACTTCGAGACCGTCGAGGGGAATGATGGCTTCAACCGCGGAGAGGGAATTGGGAGCACACTCAGCACCTGACACTTTGAGGCAAATGGCGTTCTAGACGCAGTGTGGCATGGCAAAGGGCAGTATCAGAGTCTGTGACGATCTTCAAAACTGCCCTGCTGCAAGAGTGATACATTGGCTGCGCACCTGAAAACCCATCTCCCGCACCGCCGGATGGATGCCCTCAAGCGACTGGCCGAAGTCCTCTTGGCGCTCCTCCAAGCCGAATCTACACTTCACCGGAAGACCGCCCTGCATCTCCCCCGGGAGGCCACCCCCGAGTCGAAAACACGCGTTGTCGCCCGCGTGTTTCATGATGCTCAGCTCACCCCGCAGGACGTCACAGACGTCCTGCTTCCTTTGCTTCCCGAAGGCAAACTCACCCTGTGATGAACCTTCCCGAATTGGCACTATGGTCAGACGCCACTCCACCTGCTCGTCCTCGGTGCCCTACTTGGGGGCGCCGTGATTCCTTTGGTGTGGACGGTCATCCCACACCAGGGCAACAGTTGCACCGCAGCGCGCATTCTCCTCGTGGCCCGGCTCCTCAAGGTTCTTCCCGCGAAGCGCTGGGCCGTGTTGATCGCAGATCGCGAGTTTATTGGGCAAGAATGGTGCCGCTTCCTGCGCTGGAAACAGATCCGGGCGTGTCTGCGGATTCGGGAAAACACCCGCATTGAAGATGAACTCGTCCGCGATCTGTTCAAGGGTCTCCAATCCGGTGAAGTCCGGACTCTCTTTGAGCGGACGTGGGTTTACGGCGGCTGGATGCACGTCGTCATCACCCTGTTCCCGATCGGAGACAGGGTGATCGTTGCTTCAGATTTGCCCGTCAGGGACATTCTGAACACCTATCGACTCAGGTGGGGCATTGAATCCGCGTTCTCGGCCCTCAAATCAAGAGGGCTGAACCTCGAAGCCACGCACATGACAGCTGCCGACCGGATTTCCAGACTGTTCGGGTTGCTGTGCATGGCGTTGGCTTGGATGGCCCGAGTCGGCGCGGAACATCAGCAACAGACCTCAACGAGGTCTGACAACCGAGGGCGGCCGATCAGAAGTCAGGTGCGGACAGGGTGGATGGCCCTCAGTCAGGCCGTCCGGTGGGGTAGAGATGCCTTCAAGAGCTACCTTCAACTCCTCAACACACCTTTTCCGCCCACTGGAACGTCAATTTCTCAATCTGTCAGCTGTTGAGATGCCTCCTACAAAAACACGGTTGGGAAGACAAAAATTTGCAAAACACCGTCAGCTGAGGACGGTGTTGCTCATTGCATGAGAGAATTTTTCAGAACCTATCAGTTTTTGGACAGGCAATTCCAGACTCCCATCTGTACTTGGGTTTCATGTCTCCCAACCCCACCTACAACGTGATTTCAGGCCATTTTTAAAGCGCTTATCAACGTTTTTTGAGCGGAATTTGAGACCTCTGTCGGTTTTGGGCGAATAACTCCAGACTCCCATCTGTACCTGGGTTTCAACAAACCCCCACGTTTCGATGGACGCTCAGCCAGACGATGGACACGCACCACACCACGCGCTACAGAAAGAATGCAACTTGCCATGAATACCATGCGGGCGATGTATGACGGCACGCCGACGCAGGTGAATTTTTCAGCGCTGGAGAAAGTGATCGAGAGTCTGAACACGCTGACGGGTCAACAGGTGAGCTTGCAAGACATCTTTGTATGGGAACAGAAGGGACAGGTAAGCTGAGGGTTTTTCGCACTAAGGCACATTAGTGCGAAAACCAGTCAAGCAACGAGAGCGCATGCCTCCTCGAGCTACAACAAATATCAGCCAGCGTAGCCTGCAGGAATGCACAACCTACCAGCAATAAATCTGAGCGCTTCTCCAAATCTAAGGGGCGACGTGCTCGGTTCCCAAGTATCCAACCACCCTGTGAACTCCCTAGATCACAGCAGTCTGTCTGTAAACTTGAGCAGGTCTTCTTCAGATATATGCTCCAGGCAGAAAAGATAAATCATTATCTTCTTAGAGTGAAAAACACCCAGAAAAAATGCAGTCTAGCACGTCAAAAAAGACCTAGCCTCACAGAAGCCACGTGAAGGCCCTAGGGACATAGATTGGGACTAAGATAAGGGTCAAATTTAAGAGTTCACCAGTTGGCGGCTTCCGAGTCAAGTGTCTTCAAAAGTGGTCAAGAGTGAGCCCAATCTTTGAGCCTCGCACTGCTCCAGAGTGGGCAGACATCCTGATGAGAATAGAGGCCTAGGCCTAGGCTGACAACCAACTGGCCTTGTCACCGCACCCGTGAGGTGTACTCTGAAGCTACGGGATTGCCCTAAGTGCGGCTGACTAAAACCGATATGAGGCTTGCATGTTATTGATCTCGGCCACTGCTGACTGCCTGCCCTCTGTACACACGGCCCTGACCCACAACTCCCAAATTTTGCCCAGATCATGAATTCGTGCGGATCACCAGGAGGTCTCTTTTTGGCTGGTTCTGTTGGCGGTAACCCCAACGTTCATTCGTGTCTGAACTATTGCCTGACTTTTGGCACGTCCACACAAGCGGGAGGAGCATATGACGATCAGCGGCAATTGGACTCGGGCGGGCCTGCTGACACTGGGCCTGACCACTCTGGCCTGGGCAGCGGGCAATTACAGCCTCATCGTGAATGGGCAGGTTGCCAGCAAAAGTGCTGTCGTCATGAACGGTGAGACGTATGTACCGCTCTCGGCTCTGAAACTGTTGGGAGTCACAGGCACAGTCAAGGGAAATACGATGACGCTGGCCCTGGGCAGTGCGCCCACGTCCACCCGAACTCCCAGCGGCGGAGCCAATCAGCTGGCTGCCCTGGAAGGATGCCTCAATCAGACGCTCTTTAACGGGATCTGGCGCGTCAGGGTACTGTCTCTGACGCCTATCCGAACGCCAGATCCGGGCAGCCCAGACATTCCCGGATGGTCTGTGAAGCTGGAAATCAGGAACGGGGTTCTCAAGACCGCCTCGTTGATGGGCACCGGCTTCGGCGCAAGTAGCGGGGGAAGTCAGCCGATGTTGCTGCTGGCAGACGGTAATGCTCTGGCCCTCGACGACAACGATTTCCTCAAACCGTGGAGTCAGGACGTATTGCAGGGAGGCGTCCTGACCTTTGCCCTGCGTTTTTCCTATCCCAGAGGAACGACTGAAGCGCAGGCCAGAGCGCAGCACCCCACCAAATTTATTTTGCAGATCAATCCCCGCATTCCCGAGTATATGGGCATGAAATACAGCGTGCCAGACCCCAGTTTGCGGGTACGCCTGGATTGCCAGAAATAGGAAGTGGACTGAATCCCGCCCCCTGCCTACTCCAACCGCAACCGCTTTGGGCACCACTGGAGACCGTGATGAGGCATTCGATGACGAAAGTGTTGGCCTGCACCTTCCTGCTGAGCGCTGGTCTGGTCAGCGCTCAGCAGCGAATCGGAACCACCTCACAGCCCCTGACGATCCGGGACGTTCAGGATTGGCGGGCCGCAGGCAACACGGTGCCCGTCTGCTGGGAAACGCCGGGCTACAGCCGGGAAAAAGACATCGTACAGGCAGCGGTCAGCGGGTCGTGGCAGTGGTACGCCAATGTCAACTTTACGGGCTGGGGAAGTTGTCCTACAGGCGTGGGCATCGGCGGAAGCGGTACCGCGAAGCAGGTGCGTATTCGCATCTCGCCGCAGGGCACCGACAATTCGGGTGCGGGTGGTTCGGCGCGGGTGGGCAGGGTTGCCCTCAGCAGTGCCAACGACAACAATCCCGGCGTCAATCTGTCATTCAATCCCGATGGCAGCGCCGACCGGGGACGGGTGGAATACGTCGGTGTTCACGAGTTCGGGCACGTTCTGGGCTTCATTCATGAGCAGGACGCCCCCGGCAACGTCGAAGGGCCTGCCCACTGCGCCACCTCTGGCCCAGAGGCCGGAGCTTCGGCAGTCACGCCCTATGACCGCGATTCGGTCATGAACTACTGCAACCGTGACGGCAACATGACGGGCAACCTCACGGATGTGGATGTTCGGGGAGTGCAGACCATCTACGGCGTGCGAATCTCCAACGTGGCCGCCCGCAACTCCTGCGCCTCGGCCCCGGCCAGACAGACCGCGTCGCTGGCCGCAGCGTGGAACGACCGGGGCTTGGCCTCGTTCGCGGTCTACCCTTCTGACACCAATAAATTCCTGTACTGGTCGCAGTGGAGCTTGCGTGACGGCGGCTGGGGCGACTCGGTGAAGTGGTTTTCGGGCGACTTCAACGGAGATGGCCGCAGCGATATCGGGGCCGCTTGGAACAATGGCGGCCACAACACCCTGACCGTCAGGCCCTCGACCGGGAGCGCCTTCAATCAGGTTCACTGGCTGGCCGATGCAGGTGGGTGGATCGACTCGACCGTCTGGTTGCCCGGTGATTACAACGGAGACGGGTTGACCGATGTCGCCGGAGTCTGGAACAACGGCGGCAAGGTGTCGATTGCCGTCTTTCCCTCGGATGGTAAAAAGTTTCTGTACTGGTCCCAGTGGAGTGACCGGGATGGAGGCTGGGGCGATTCGGTGAAGTGGTTCGTGGGTGATTTCAACGGAGATGGCCGCAGCGATATCGGAGCCGCCTGGAACAATGATGGCCGCACCACCCTGACGGTCAGATCATCCACCGGCAAAGCCTTCGCCCATGCCCACTGGCTGCTGGACGCGGGCCGCTGGTCGGACTCCTCCGTATTTGCAGGAGGCGACTACAACGGAGACGGCAGAAGCGACGTGGCCCGGCTCTGGAACGATCTGGGCAGCAATTCCATCGCGGTCACACTGTCCAATGGGCGGCAATTTCAGGGTCCGGTCGACTGGAGCGTGCGTGACGGTGGCTGGATTCAGGGGAACGCGGTCAAGTGGGTGGCCGCCGACTTTACGGGCGATGGCCGCAGCGATATCGCGGCCGCCTGGCAAAACGGCAACACCACCACGCTCACGGTCAGAACTGCCTCAGGCAACCGCTTCGTGCCTGCCCACTGGACGCTCAACGCAGGTGGCTGGGGCAATTCGATGGCCTGGTGCGCGGGCAAGTTCCGCTGACCCTTCCTGCGGGCGGGGGAACCGGATGCAGATTGCCGCTACAGAGACGGATTCCATCTGATTCCCGGAATCTCCCTTGCTCGGAACCCCTACCGAACAGCTCAGGCACAAGCGGTCGCACCGTGCCCTGAACCTTGTGTGCGGCCCTGTCTTGCGGCATACTGGCCGGGCCGCGGGTGCGGCGTCCCGGTTGAGTGACGCCCCCGACGATAACCAAACCTCAGTGCCGCTGGGCACGTTCCCTGTTCTGAGGGCAGTCTCTTGCTGTTGGTTGTCACGGCACCCCTTGAGGTGCATATGACTGCTGTTCCTTCTCCGCGTCCCCGTTTCGATCTCCAGCAGTACCGCCGCGAATGGTTCTCCAATCCCCGCAAGGATGTTCTGGCGGGCATCGTCGTCGCCCTCGCCCTGATTCCCGAGGCCATCGCCTTTTCCATCATTGCTGGAGTTGACCCGCAGGTTGGCCTCTACGCCTCGTTTACCATCGCCATCGTCACTGCCTTTATCGGTGGCAGGCCCGGAATGATCAGTGCAGCGACCGGAGCAATGGCCCTGCTGATGATCGGACTGGTCAAGGATCACGGTCTGGAGTACCTGTTTGCCGCCACCGTGCTGACCGGCCTGCTCCAGATCGTGTTCGGCTGGGCGAGGTTGGCCCGTTACCTCAAGTTCGTACCCCGGAGCGTGATGGTCGGGTTCGTCAATGCCCTGGCCATCCTGATCTTCATGGCACAGCTGCCCCAGTTCGTGGGCGCCAACTGGCAGATGTACGCGATGGTGGCCGCTGGACTGGCAATCATCTACCTGCTGCCCCGCGTGTTCAGGGCCATTCCCAGCGCCCTGGTGGCTATCGTGGCTCTGACGCTGGTGGCAGTCTTCACCGGAGCTGATGTCAAAACAGTGGGGGATATGGGTACCCTGCCCAAAGCCCTGCCGCCCTTCAGCTTTCCGCAGGTGCCGCTGACCTGGGAAACGCTGGCAATCATCTTTCCGGTGGCGCTGACCCTGTCCATCGTGGGCCTGCTGGAAAGTCTGCTGACTGCTCAACTGATCGACGAGCGTACCGATACCACCAGCGACAAGAACACAGAATCGCGCGGGCAGGGCGTAGCCAACATCGTCACCGGGTTTTTTGGAGGTATGGCGGGCTGTGCCATGATCGGCCAGAGCATGATCAACGTGACCAATGGTGGCCGTGGCCGCCTGTCCACCTTCGTGGCCGGACTGGGACTGCTGATCCTGATTCTTGCGCTGCAACCGCTGCTGGTGCAGATTCCGATGGCCGCATTGGTGGCGGTGATGATCGTGGTCAGTGTCAGTACCTTCGACTGGGACAGTCTCCGAACGCTGGCCGTCTTTCCCAAAAGCGAAACGATCGTGATGCTGGCAACGGTTGGAGTCACCGTGCTGACCCACGACCTGTCTCTGGGCGTGCTGGTGGGCGTGGTGCTCAGTGCCCTGTTCTTTGCCCGCAAGGTATCGCAGCTCTCACAGGTGACACACACCGACGACGCAGACGGCATCCGGACGTATCAGGTAAAGGGGCAACTGTTCTTCGTCAGCACCCATGACTTTCTGCATCAGTTCGACTTCACCCATGCTGCCACGCGGGTCGTCATTGACCTGAGTGACGCACACTTCTGGGATGGATCGGCGGTGGGTGCGCTGGATAAGGTGATGCTCAAATACAGGCGGCAGGGCACGCCCGTGGAACTGGTGGGACTCAACCACGCGTCTGCCACTCTGATCGACCGGCTGGCCGTTCATGACAAACCCGGCGCGGCGGAGCGGGCGGGCAGCCACTGAACCTGAGCAGGTCAGGCAGGCCGTCATGGGAGGCAACGTCCTCCTGAGACCGACCTGAACGCTCTACAGATTACTTCTAACCAAAAATAGACTCGGGGAATTCCATGCAGGTCAGGGAAGCTCCCCGAGTCTAGTTCTGTTCAGCAGTTGGGCAGGGTAAAGAAAAATGTGGTGCCCTGCTGCGGCTCGCTCTCCAGCCACAGCCGACCCCCATGACGCTCCACGATCTTCTTGCACACGGCCAGTCCGATTCCAGTGCCTTCATAGGTTTCCCGGTCATGCAGGCGCTGGAAAATTTCAAAGATTCGCTCGAAATACTGAGGTTCGATGCCGATGCCGTTGTCTTTCACAGCGAAGCGCCACCACTCTCCATCCTGCTCTGCGGACACACGCACCTGTGCAGGTTCTTCTGGCCGGTGGTATTTCAATCCGTTGCTGATCAGGTTCTGAAACAGCTGGTCAAGTTGTTGGGCATCGACACAGACCACGGGCAGGGGGCCACGGCTGACTGTTCCGCCCTCGCCTCTCACCTGATCGACAGCCAGCCGGGTGACCACTGTATCGAAGACCTCCTCGGTGGCGACCGCGTCTTTGGGGCTGTGATCGGTATTTACCCGCGAGAATGTCAGGAGATCACCCACCAGCCGCTGCATATGCTCGCCACTCTGGGCAATGTGGTGCAAATAGAGCTGACCGCGCTCATCCAGTTGACTGGCGTATTTCCGGGTCAGCAACCCCGCAAAACTGATGACCGTGCGGATGGGGGCCTGCAGGTCATGCGAGGCGATATAGGCGAACTGTTCCAGTTCCGCATTGCTGCGTTGAAGTTCCAGTGTGCGGTCTTCGAGTTGCTGGGTGCGCTGGCGGACCTGGGCTTCCAGCTGCTGGGTGGCCCACGCCCGGCCCAGAGCAATGGCACACTGAGCGCCGAGGGTCCGCAAGAACTGCTGTTCCTGGATGGAAAAGTGGTGAGGCTCAGGAAAATCCAGTACCAGAGTGCCGATGGGGTGATCTCCCTCAAACATGGGCAGGACGGCACTGGCAACAGACAGCGCCTGACCGATTCTGCTTTCCAGTTCCGGATACGTCTGGCCCAGAGACTGAGCATCGTGGAAAAAAAGAGCCTCGCGGCGTGCCAGAGCGGCACCTGCAGGAACGTTGCCAGAGAGCGGGCCATCCTGCCAGAGGGTCTGGGCCCCTTCGGCGTGACCTTGGGTGGCAACAACCTCCAGGTGTTCTCCGCTGTCATCAACGAGCAGCACCGCTCCGGCAATAGCCTGTAGGGCATCCAGCGTGGGTTGCAAAATGATGCGGAATACGTCCTCGGCGGTCCGGGCCGCTGCCAGACGCTCGATAAGAACAGGCCATTGATCCGTCAGTGGTGCGGGAGGAGCCGGGACGGATGCAGATGGATCAGGCATACCTTCCAGCATAACGAGCGAAATTGAATCCACGCTTATACCATTGCTATTAATTAAACCCGTTATTCCTCAAGTAACTCGGCAGCTTGCAGCCTCCTCTCTTGCGGGTCAACAGGACAGGTCTGGACGACTCCGTCCGTAATCTGTTGCTGGGCGGTGCAACCTGTCGTCATTTCAGAGAGCCGATCCGTCTGGAGATGCTGCGGGCCATGACCGACCACCTGAGCAGTGAGTGCGCGGCCAAGGTGTCCGTATCCGCTGCCAGGAGCCGGGCCAGACAATGCCGGAATGACTTCGTGTTTACATAGCGCCCGTTGAAGTGTCGTTCATCGACACACAGGTGACCCTGCGCCTCCAGAACAATGGTCAGGGCTTTCCGGCTGAGGTCGAAGAGCGGCTATTGGAGGTACTGGGTCAGTCTGTCCCGCACCGAACTGCATTCGGGCGACTGGGGCTATCGAATGTCCGGCGCGGCATGGGGACGCGTCCGGGTAGAAACGGAAGAGGGCCAGGGCGTCACTTTTTTCCTCACACTTCTCAGCACCTGACACTTCGAGAAACTGACGTTCCAGCAGGCGGAAATGGTATATTCAAGAGCTTCACATGGATCCAAAAGGCATCCCTGCCTCATCGCACCGCCTCACTGAGCGCCATCCACCCAGTCCGCACCTGACTTCTGATGAGTCGCCCTCGGTTGTCAGACCTCAAACAGGTCTGACACTGATCTTCCACCCCAACCCGGGCCATCCATGCCAACGCGATGCACAGCAATCCGAACAGCCTCGAAATCCGGTCGGCGGCGGTCATCTGTGTGGCTTCCAAGTTGAGTCCCCTCGACTGGAGGGCCGAGAACGCGGATTCAATGCCCCACCGGAGCCGGTAGGTGTGAAGGACGTCCCTGACGGGCAAATCTGAAGCGACAATCACTCTGTCCCCCGCGGGGGACAGAGTGATGATGACGTGCATCCAGCCGCCGTACACCCACGTCCGCTCAAAAAGGGTTCGCACTTCACCGGGTTTCAAGTCCAGAAACAGACCGCGGACGAGTTCATCTTCAATGCGAGTGTTTTCTCGGATACGCAGACACTGCCGGATGTGTCTCCAGCGCAGGAAACGGCACCATTCCTGCCCGACAAACTCTCGGTCGGCGATCAACACCGCCCAACGTTTCGCGGGCAGCACTCGGAGCAAGCGGGCTACCAGGAGAATGCGGGCCGCGGTGCAACTGTTCCCCTGGGGCGGAAGAACTTTCCACACGAGCGGGATCACAGCACCGCCAAGAATGGCCCCGAGGACGAGAAAATTCAAAGGAGTCTGGCCGTCATGCCAGGCCATACGGTCCATGATCAGGGTGAGCTTGCCGTCGGGCAGCAAGGGAAGCAGGACGTCTGTGACGTCCTGCGGGGTGAGTTGAGCATCATGGAACACCCTTGCAACAACGCGAGTTTTGGACTCCAGGGTGGCCTCCCGGGGCAGATGAAGTGCGATCTTGCGGTGGAGTGTGGATTCGGCCTGGAGAAGCGCCAACAGCACTTCAGCCAGTCGCTTCAAAGCGTCGACACGGCGGTGCGGGAGACGGGTTTTCAGATGGGCGGCCAGCGTGCCACTCTTGGAGCAGGGCGGTTTCGGAGCGCGTCACAGACTCTGATATCGCCCTTTGTCATGCCCCACTGCGTCTAGGACACCATTCCCAGCAAAGTGTCAGGTGTTGAGGCGTTGGAGAGCTGTACTACTCTTAATCTCTAATTTGGGGTCGCCTTCAGCGGCCCGCAGATGGGCAAAAACACGTCTTTGCCGATATCGATCCCCATCACAACCATAAAAACCTCCCGAAAAGTGGGGTGGTCAGGCCAATTCTGCTTTGCTTGGACTGTCTCTGATCTGCAGGCTCGGAGCCTTGTATAGGGTGCAGTCTACAAGAAAGCGCCCGGATCAGCCAGATCTAGATCACGGTCTCGAACGACTAAAAGTGCAGACTGGCTTGCTGACCCGGACTGGCCGGACAGCTCATTCTGATCAGGAATGTTGCCGCGACCTAGAGATAAAAGTGCATGGCTTAAGACCAGCGGGTTGGGACAGTCAACGGGGCACCAATAGTCACTGATTGTGGCAGGGATGGCCTAGCTCTCAGGCCATCCCTACTCGGTTTCCCATGGAATCACATCAGGCAATCACACCTGCTGAGTTTATTGAGGCTGTGTACGCACCAGCACCACGTCGTACATGGTCGTTCCCGGACGCTGTTTGACCGTTAGGTTGGTCGTCGTATCGTCATACAGGCTGAATTTGCCGACCATCTGGAGGCGCGAAGTGGTCATCTCGTCCGATTCGAAGCCCTGCGCCTTGAGCTGATTGGCGTAGAAATCATACACGCGCATCAAGCCCAACGCCGACTTGAACGACGACTTCCAAGTGGAAACCTTGGTGGTGACCGAGACTACTGGCAGCGGCGGGGTGGCCACTGCGGCGGAAATCTGGTACTGCGCTATATCGGTCACCCAGTCTTTGGAGGCCAGTGGCTTGACGATGATGGATAGGGCCTGTGCCAAACCATTCTGGCCCCCTTTGATGGTCACAGTTGCAAAGCCTGTCTGCTGGTCTTCTTTGAACTGTGCGATATCGTCGAGGTTCAGTTGATCTGTACTCGCTACCGCCAACACCTTGTTCAACCCAGCTGGGCCAGCGATATCAAAGGTAAACTTGTCTTCCTTGCCTGGAAAACTCTTGGTGGTATTGGCCTTGATGAAGTTCGAGCCGCTCGCAAATCGGTTGGGTAAGATCAGATTGATATTGCCCCGCTGATCCACATTGAACAGGTACACATAGGCGTCCTGTGTTGTCTTGACATTGAGTACGATGCGGTCGCCTGCCACGTAGGTGGGGGTTTTTGTCCCCGTGGTGTCCTTGGCTGTCCAGACGTTGACTTTCAGCGGCGACGCTACGGGGTTCACGATGATGCTCTGCGAGGTGATGGTTTGCGCCAGGGCCGTCGAAGTCGAAGCGCCCGCCAGCAAGGCGAGGGTCATGAGCACGTATTTCATACCTGTACGGTGTCACGCCGAACCTGATGCAACCTGAAAACTGCATAACCAAGTCCTGAGGTGACGGAGGAATCATAAGGGAGAGGCCCTCTGCAATCAGGATCTTCAGATGACAATAGAAATGTCTTTTTCGTCCCTGGTCGTCCAGATTTGACGAGTCATCACATGGCAATTTGTTTTACGTCCCTGACGCAAGGTTTTGTTTTTCGCGCAGGTATTTGAGTTGATCTTGTTCAGGCGTCAAAAACAGAAGACCCTGACTAGAAAGGCCAAATCACCCCTGTGCTGGTCGGCTTTGATCCACCTTCTCGAGGTTGAAAGTTTAATCTCAAGGTCGCGGGCATCGCCCGCGACCTTTTCGTTGGACTGCACGAGTTGTACAGCCGTAACGCTTGAATTCGGCGATGTAGGTTTTGCGCTGGGTCATGGAGCGCTTCCGCGTGGAGCGGGACTGAACTCCGTGTGTGCGAAAGCGATTCACCCTCAACACAACCCGACCAAGACTTCAGCGTTGCGGGAACGGAGTTATTCGCTGGCTTCCCGATCCTGCGCAGAACGGCTGAGCTCGGCTGTCCGGGTCTCCGCTTCAGGAATGTCGAGTACAGCGGCGAGGTTCAGTTCCCCCTCCTCGGCCTGCCGGACGAGTTCTACGTCACGCGCCGCCTGTTCAGCCTTCACGGCGGCTTCGCGTGCTTCGTCCTCGCGCTCGAGCTGCTCTTCAACTTGGCCGCTGATCAGCGCCATGGCCACCGCATCCGGGATATTTGGCGCGTCCTGAAGGTAAAACTCCTGGTAGATCGCCTTCAGGATAATCAGGAATGGCACGGTCAGAAACGCGCCGACCAGGCCGAACACGCTGCCGAACAACAGCACACCCATCGTCACCGACAGTGGATGAAGCTTCCCGGCGCCGCCCAACAAGAATGGCGCGAGAATAAACCCCTCAAGCTGCTGGAAGACCAGCGAGAACAGCGCAACGTAAACAGCTTGTTGCGGATCGTCCACCAGGCTGACCAGGATGGGGGGCAGCGACGCAACGATCGGGCCAAGATTCGGCACCAGTTCGCCCAGGGCTGCCAGCAAGCCAAAGACCAACCAGTTCTGGACG
Organism: Deinococcus aquatilis DSM 23025; assembly: GCF_000378445.1. Lineage (GTDB taxonomy): Bacteria > Deinococcota > Deinococci > Deinococcales > Deinococcaceae > Deinococcus > Deinococcus aquatilis. Next base: position 12,963 of record NZ_KB899741.1, read on the forward strand.
CCCAGCAGCATGAGCCCAGCCGCCATAAACGCGCCGGTGACCAGCATGATCAGGACGGTGGCGCGTCCCCACGCGCCCAGTTGTTTCAGAATCTGTGCCAGGGCGCGCGCCGCCTTGAGCCGGTACCTGGGCGGGACTGCTCCCAGGGCCCCATTGATCAGAGGAACGGGATTGCTCAGCACGAACACCACCATCACCAGCGTCACCAAACCAAGGAACAGGCCACCTACGGCGGCCCCCACTAGATTTGGCAGAGCGTGGGCGGCTTGCGTGGTGAAGCCGATCGCCTGTTGAACAAGCCCATGGACCGTGTTTTCAGACAAGGCGCCACTGACCGCTGGATACTGAGCGACCACCGTATTGATGCGTTGTTCCAGCTCAGGAAGGGTGTTGGGGAGACTGCCCGAGAGCTGCCCAAGCTGGGCCACCATGGGCGGCACAGCCAGAAAACAGAGGAATGTTAAGACGGCCAGAACCAGCAGCACGGTGGTGAGGCCAGCAACTGCGCGCGCCATCCATCGTTCCAGAAACCGGGCAACCGGATTCAGGGCAGTGGCCAAGATCAGCGCCAGAATGATCGCCAGCAGGGCCGGGCCGACTCTTCCAAAAAAACTCAGGATCAGTAACACAGCAATGACGCCCAGGGCGACGGGCAAGAGATTGATCACTTGGACGCTGCTTCGTACGGCACCCGGCGGCCTGGAGGGTGGCGTAAGAGGAGAGTTCATGGGTCACTCCCATCATGGTGGCTTCCGTCTGACAGAGACTTCACGGTGGTGTTGCCTTAATTCAGGTCCGCCCCTGCTGCGACGACTGACCACGTCTGGAACGCTTGGTTCTGCTCCTCGGCAGGTTACAGACCTTCGCGTTTGAGGGCCTCAATGGTGGCGAGGTCTGGAGATGGATTTGGTGGAAGGTGGGGATCTTGTCTTTGGGCATGTCGGGGTTTTTCCGCCTGCTCGTGCGTGGGCTCAGGCAGGCACACCGTCTCCCTCAGGGGACGGGAATCGGCTGTAGGCTGAGAATGCTGAAGCACCCGGTGTTCGGCCAGCGACTGCCTGAGAACGGCACAGCACCAAGCTGGACGCTGCCAAACCCATCTTGGGCTCAGACAACAGCTTGAGCTGTTCCGCAAAAGGCTTTCCTTTTGCACGCCACCTCCCCAACTGCAAACGCTTTCCAAACAGTTGTACTGCCGCCAAGACTGCAGATCATCCTTTCAGGCGCTTGAATAGCCCTTCAGCGCCGGGGCGATGTGGTCTTGGTGAAAAAGTAGGGACCAGAAGGTCTCTAGAAGGTTCGTTGCGAGGTCAATTGAGTCCGTGTAGCCCGCGGTGGGGTCATACGCCACGATCCAAATCGTTTCCCGAACTTCCCCATTGAACCGCTCCAGCTCTTTCGCAGGAACCCACAACCCTTGATGTCTGTTTTCTGCCCCATACGGCCTATACGGTCCAATGACCATGGCTGGCTTTTCTTCGTCTCAATTGTGATCATATCTGCTCATTTGATCACTAACGCTTGACAGATCAGGGCCTGAGGCGCATACTCACTGCGTTAAACTTCAAAACAAACACAAACGCGCAAGCAGTTGCGCATTCAGGAGGGGTTATGCTCTACGCCACCCGTCTCAATTCACTCAAGTCGAGGCCCGAACTCGCCTTCTCCCCCGGCCGTATCCACACCAGTGATCTGCTGGGACGCGCCGCCCGGATTCAAGGACTCAACTCGTTGAGCCTCAATTTCCCCGAGCACTTCACACCCGCCACCTTGCGGGAGACACGCGACACCATCGAAGCCCTGGGCCTTGGTGTCGACAGCCTCAACGTCCGCTATCCCGCCGAACCCTTCGGTGACGGGGGCTTTACACACCCAGACGCAGCCACCCGCCAAGCGGCCATCGACCTGACTTGCCAAGCCCTCGATGCCTGCGCCGCGCTCGGCGGCAACCATGTCATCGTGTGGCCCGGCTTCGACGGCTTCGACTATCCCTTCCAAGACAGCTACGAGCGGATGTTCGATCACACGGTTGAGGGCTTCTCCCAGGTAGCCGCCCACGCTCCAGAGATGCGGGTGGGGCTCGAATACAAGCCCTGGGAACCCCGCAAGTACTCGCTCATCGGCAATATGGGCGAAGCCCTGCTGGTCGTCCAGGAGGTCGGTGCGGACAACCTGGGTGTCGTGTTGGATTATTGCCACGCTCAGATGGCCAACGAGCATGCGCCCAAAGCAGCTGCTCTGGCCCTGCGCCAGAACAAGCTGTTCGGAGTTCACCTCAACGACGGCTACGGACGGCAAGATGACGGCCTGATGGTCGGCACCTCCAGCTTAATCACTACGCTGGAACTGCTGGTGCTGCTCGAACGTGGCGGTTACCCTGGCACCATCTACTTCGACACCTTCCCCGTCCGCGAAGATCCTGTGCGCGAATGTGAATGGAACATTCGCGTTACCCAACGCCTCCTCACCCTGGCAGGTGAACTGGCTGGCGACGAGCGTCTCGGCTTCGGACATGACGGCTTTCATGTCACCACCGTGCTCGAGCGGTTGCTGTTCCCGGAGCAGGTTCATGCCTGAGAGAGTGCAGGTACTGTTTGCCGGAAGCCTCCATGTCGATCAGATGATCCGCCTGCCCCAGCTGCCTGCACCCGGGGAAACAGTGATTGCCACAAACACCTGGACGCAGTTGGGGGGCAAAGCCACCAACCAGGCGGTCGCCGCCGCACCGCACGTTCAGAGCCTGCTGCTGGCCTGCGTCGGAAACGACGCTCAGGGCCGGGAGGCCCACACCACCCTGACCGCCCTGGGCGTGCAGCCGACCTTTCAGGTCTCCGGGCACCTGCCCACCGGCTCCAGCGTCGCACTGATCGAGTCGTCTGGAGAGAATGTAGGCATCGTCTTGCCCGGCGCGAACGCCAACCTCCAGGCCGAAGCCTTCCAGACTCTGCTGAGCACCGACCCCTTACGCCTGCTGGTCTGTCAGTGGGAGACAGCTCCCGACACCCTTCAGCACCTGCTCCAAAAGGCCCGGGTGGCAGGCATCCCCACACTCGTCAACGCTGCGCCGTGGTTGGACACTCACCGCGGCACCCTGTCCCTCGCCGATCACGTGGTAGTCAATGCCCCCGAAGCACAGGCCTGGACGGGCCTTGATCCTCAAGCGCGGCTTCCCCACATCGCCTTCGGCCACCCCAGCGTTGTCGTCACCCTGGGAGCAGGCGGGGTGCTGCACTACCAGGACGGCGAGCTCACCACCGACCTCCGGGCACCTGCGGTCGAGGCCCGCTCAACCCACGGCGCAGGCGATCACTTCGTAGGCGTGCTGGCGGCCCATTTGGCGAGTGGCGAACCTCTGTCTCAAGCGCTTCAGCAGGCCGTGACTTCGGCCGCCCAATTCGTCCAGCGGCTCCACAACCGCCCCATACCTACACTTTCCTAATCTACGCCCTCACCCTTGACCCGCCTCAGGAGGCACACCATGAAGATCACCGCCACACTCTGTACCCTGACCGCCCTGCTCGCCAGCCTCGCCACCGCACAGACTTTCTCCCCCGACACCGAGAAGAGCCGCATTGAATCCTCACAGCTCACCGCGAAGTTCGGCCCAGTGCCCAAGCCCACCATTGGCGTACAGGTTGGCGGCGTCATGAAAGCCCTCTCGAACGAGTACTGGCAGTTGCTGCGCAGCGGTTACCTGAAAGGCGCCACAAAGTACGGCGTCAAAGTGGACGCCCAGGCCCCCAGCAACGAAAGCGACCAGATCGGCCAGCTGAGCATGATGAACACCATGATCGGCAAAGGATACAAAGCGCTGCTGGTCTCTCCGCAAAGTGACGTCAACCTGCTGCCCGGGATTGCGCGGGCAGGTAAGAACAGCTTGGTGATCAACGTCAACGATGCTGTCGCCCCCACGGCCCAGCACTTCGTCGGAAATATTCAGTACGACAACGGTGTGAGCGTCGCCCAGTACCTGCTCAAGACCTTCCCCAAGGGCGGTCAAGTGGCTGTGATTGAGGGTCAGGCGGGCGTCTACGCTGCCAAACAGCGCACGCTTGGTTTCAAGACCACGCTCGCCAAGAACCCAGCGCTCAAGATCGTCGCCAGCGTACCCGCCGACTGGGACCGCCAGAAGGCCTTCACGACCGCCCGCGATTTGCTGCGTCGCTACCCCAACCTGACGGCGTTCTACTGCAACAACGACACCATGGCCCTCGGCGTAGTCGAAGCAGTCAAGGCCTCAGGCCGTTTGGGCAAAACACTGGTGTTCGGCACAGACGGCATTAACGCCGCCTACGACAGCATTAAGAAGGGCGAATTGACCGGGACGGTCGACTCGTTCCCGAGCCTGACGGGGGAAGTCGCCGTGGAAGTCGCCGTACGCCTGCTGGCCGGACAGAAGCTCCCCCGGGTCGTCGCAACTCCACAGGCCCTGGTCATGAAAAACACCGTCGCTAAGTACGAGCAATTCAAGAAGTAAATCGGTAGAGGGGCGCTGCACCACCCGCAACGCCCCAGATCCAGGAGATGGGCCCATGATGGTCCGCTCGTCCCTCTTCCACCCGTAAGGAGACCCGTCCCGTGGCCGAACTGCTCGCTGCTCACCACATCCATAAATCGTTCAGCGGCGTGCAGGTGCTGCGCGACGTCGAGTTCACGCTCCTCGCGGGAGAAGTGCACGCCCTCCTCGGAGAGAACGGCGCCGGGAAAAGTACGCTGCTCAAGACCCTGTTCGGCATGCACCGCCCCGACAGCGGCACCCTCACCGTGAACGGGAAGAACGTTGTCCTGAACAGTCCCAAAGACGCTGAAGCCCAGGGCATCGCGATGATCCATCAGGAACTGGCCCTCATTCCGGAGCTCACCGTCGCGCAAAACGTCTTGCTGGGCAACGAGGGCAGCGAGGTGCTGAACTACGCGCGGATGAACGCCCGGGTCAAGCCCTTCCTGGAGCAGGTTGGGTTGCAGGTCGCGCCTGGACTCCCGGTTCGGCGCCTGACCATCGCCCAGCAGCAGATGGTCGAAATCGCCCGTGCCCTGGCCCGCCAGGCCCGCATCATCATCATGGACGAGCCAACTTCCAGCCTGACCACCCATGAGATTGAGCAGCTCTACCGCGTCGTGCGGCAACTCACGGCCACCGGCGTCGGCATTATCTATGTCAGCCACCACTTCGATGAGATTGAAGCCTTGGCCGACCGGGTCACGGTCCTGCGCGACGGCCAGCACATCGGTACCGTGCATCAGCGCGACGTGACTCAGGAGCAGCTTGTGCAGATGATGGTTGGCCGCGACCTCATCGCCCAAACGGCGCCACCCGAGCGTCAAGCCGGAGCTGTGAGGCTGGCCGTGCGGCAGCTCAGCCGCTCTGGGGCCTTCCAAGACATCAGCCTGAACGTCCATGCAGGCGAAGTGGTCACGATCGCGGGCCTCATTGGAGCTGGGCGCACCGAAGTGCTGCGGGCCATTTACGGAGCCGACGACGTCAACAGCGGCGAGATCGAACTTGACGGTCAGGTGGTCGCGCATCCATCACCCGACCTGATGATGCGGCGCGGCACCGGATTTATTCCTGAAGACCGGCGAATGCAGGGCATCGTCCCGGACGCCCGGGTGAGTGTCAACATGATGCTGACGAGTTGGGCCAAGGGCAGCGCAACCGTTCAGGAACGCGACATGCGCGCCCAGGTCGATCCGCAGATGCTGCAACTTGGCATCCGCCCCAACAATCCTGACCAGATCATCCGCCGATTGTCCGGCGGCAACCAGCAAAAGGTCATCTTGGCCCGCTGGCTGGCGGCGGGCTGCGGCCTGCTCCTGATCGACGAACCGACCCGGGGCATCGACGTGGCCAGCAAGGCCGATATCTACGCCCTGATCGACGGACTCGCAGCTCAGGGGGTGGCCATCCTGATGGCGTCGTCTGAGCTGCCGGAAGTGTTGAGACTGAGTGACCGAATTCTCGTGATGCGTGAAGGCCGCCTGGTCGGCGAACTTTCCCGTGCCCAGGCCAGCGAGGAGCGCATCCTGGCGCTGGCGACCGGAGCGATAACCCATGCAAAAGATCCAGTCCTCTCCGAATAGTGCAGGCCGCACCGCCGTGATCGAGCGGCTGCGTGAAGCGGGCATTCTGACCATTCTCCTTCTTGGCGCGGTGGTCTTCAGTTTCACCGTTCCCTCGTTTTTCTCCGTCGACAATGCCATCACCGGGATCGGCCTGAGCGCAGCCATCAATACCATCGTCGCCATTGGGCTGACCTACGTGATCATGACCGGGGGCATTGACCTGAGTGTCGGATCAACTGCCGCGCTCTCCGCCGTCGTGGGCGCCGACCTGATGCAGCGCGGCGTGCCGCCGCTGGTGGCGGTCCTCATCGCTCTGGGCGTCGGCGCCGCCGCGGGCCTCGTCAATGGTCTGCTGATCACCCGGGTACAGCTCGCCCCCTTTATCGTCACGCTGGGCACCATGACCTTTTACCGGGGCCTGGCCCTCTCGTACACCAATGGACAGCCGATCTTGTCGCTGCCGGATGATTTCAAGCGCGTTCTGGGCGGCAACCTGCTGGGCTTACCGATTCCACTCCTCGCGGCCCTTGGGTTGGTCCTGCTGTTCACGCTGATTCTCAAGTTCACCAAAACGGGGCAGTACATCCTGGCCATCGGGGGCAACGCCGAGGCCGTGCGGCTGAGCGGGATCAACGTGAACCGCTACATCACCTTGACCTACGTGATTTCCGGGGTTTTGGCTGCCTTTGCCGCCCTGGTGCTGATCGCGCAGTTGGGTGCGGCAGAACCCATCCTGGGCAACGGCTGGGAACTGAGCGCCATCGCTGCGGCAGTGGTGGGCGGCACCAGTCTCTCCGGGGGTAAGGGCAATGTGGTGGGCGCGCTCTTGGGCGCCCTGCTGCTGAGCATGTTGCAAAACGTTTTGACCCTCTTGGGTGTCCAAGCCTTCTACCAGCTGCTGGCCACGGGCCTCATCATCATCGGCGCAATGGTCATTGACCGCTACACCCGCGGCCGCTAAGGAACTCAGGTCAAGAGGGCCGGGGCACTTACCCCGGCCCTTCTTCATACCAGGGTGACCTTCGGGCCCGCGTCTGTCAGCCAGCCGAATTTGCGGCTCTTCCGGTCACTCACGACTTCACTCACCCGGTCTAGGGCGCACACCTGGGTCATGGCCCGCCAGCCAAACTTGCTGTGATCGGCAAGCAAGAGGGTCTTGGCGCTCGCCTCGATGGCTAGGCGCTTGACCATGGCCTCCTCAATCACTGCATTCGAGACGCCGCGTTCATCGACGGCATGGGCACCCATCAAAAATAGGTCAGCCCGCAGACTGCGCAGCTGTTCCTCAGTCCACGGGCCAGTGATGCTGAACGAGTTGCTGCGGACCCGGCCCCCCAATAAGAGCACCTCCGTCTCGCCGACGGCCAGGACTTGGGCGGCGGGCAGATCGAGCGTAATGGCCGTCAAGGGCCGGCCGGCCAGATGCTGGGCCACCGCGAGAATCGTGGTCCCCGCGTCGAAGATGAGCGTGGAGCCATCTTTGACTTGAGAGGCGACATAGTCGGCAATGGCTAACTTCTCGCTGGGCATCCGGACCGATTTGGCGGCGAACGCTGGCTCCTGAGTCAGGCTGCGCTGCAAGCGAACCGCGCCGCCGTGTGTCCGGGCCAGGAGTCCCTGTTCGGCCATGCCCTGCAGGTCACGCCGGATGGTCGCCTCAGAAACCCCGACCTTTTCGGCAATCTCTTGGGTCAGCAATGTTTCGTGCACGTCCATCAGTTCGATAATGCGCGTTTGGCGCTCAAGTGGAAGCATATGAGCAGATCATACGCACATTTGAGCGCCAAAGGGCAGAGGGAACTGGCTACTGACTTTAACGCCGTTTATCCCATCAGCGTCATCGGCATATTGCGATGCCGTTGAAGCATATCGAGCACGTCTTTGTGCCCGTCTACCGCTCTTCCCAACCAAAGCCGGACGTCAGCATCTCAAACAGCAGCATGAAGCTTCTTATCCGCCGCAAAAGGCTTCCGACTCTGCTGGCGAATTCAAAACCTGTTGTTTTCTAGGGCGGATTGTCGTCACTCGACATCGAAAATGCTGGGTTTGGAGACCATAGCCTGAATTCGCCAGCAGAGTCGCTTCCCTTTTGCAACGCCTGAGGATGACCCCTTGTTGATATGGCCTACAACGAGATGGTGTTCAGGAGGTGTCCCTGCCGGGCGAGCCGCAACACCAGCCCTGCTAGGGCAGTGTCCTGGAACGATACACCCGTCGAGTCGAACACCGTGATCTGTTCAGGGGCCAGACGGCCTGGCTTCACGCCTGCACAGATTTCCCCCAGTTCCGCATAGACGCCGTCGGCGCTCATCAGACCACGGGCAATGGGCTCTTGCAGTTCCCCGATGCTGACGCTCTGCGCACGGCGGTCGACGACCACGGTGACGGCTGCCATCAGAGCGGGGTCGAGTTCCTGCTTTCCAGGGGCGTCTGATCCCATAGCATTGATGTGGGTGCCGGGGGCGATCCAATCACGCCAGACGATGGGCGCTTCGGCAGGCGTCACGGTGACCACCACGTGAGCGCCCTCACAGGCCGCCTGCCCTTCACGCAGGGCACGCATGGTCACGCCTGGCAGCTTGACCGTCCGGACAAACTGCTCAGCCTGGGCAAACGTTCGCGACCACACGCGGACTTCGCGGACGGGTCGCACCTGGCTCAGGGCCTCGAGCTGCGCGCGGGCCTGCCCGCCCGTGCCGAACAGGGCAACCACCGCAGCGTCTTCCCGCGCCAGGTGCCGCGCCGCGACGGCCCCTGCCGCCGTGCGGTACTCGGTGATGGCATTGGCGGCGAGCAGTGCCAGAGGTTGTCCAGTGTGGGGGTCGCCCAGCAACATCGCGGCACTGTGCGTGGGTAGGGACCGCTCGACATTCCCGGGGAAGTACGAGCCCATCTTCAGGCCAAACACCTCCAGGGCGTCCTCACCCTCCCCGAGACGCAGATGACTGGTCTTGATGCTGTAGCGGCCTCCGTTCAAGCTGTGGCCGACGACGGACAGCACCGTAGCGAAACCGCGGGCGTCTGCAGCGAAGGTCGCGTCGATCTGCCCGATCACGTCGGGCCAGGTGAGGAGGGCGCGGATGGTGTCGTCATCCAGCACGGTCAGCGTCAGGGGAGCCGGCGACATTACGCCTCCCCGGCGGTCAGGAGCTCCACCAGCAAACTGGGGTCGAGGTTACCGCCACTCAGAATGGCCACGAGGGGGCCAGTCTCCCCGAGAGCTTTCCGGTGGTAGAGGGCGGCTGCAATCGTCACCGCGCCACTGGGTTCGGTGACCAAGCGAGTACGCAGGGTGGCTTCGCGCGCGGCCTGGCGCAGTTCCGTTTCGGACACGGTGATGATGTCGTCTACGTAGGTCTGGACATGCGCCCAGTTGAGGTCTCCCAGATGCTGCACGCGCAGCCCGTCCGCCAGGGTCCGTCCGACCTGGTCGGCGCTGTACGTCACCCGTACGCCCGTCTTGAAGCTCTCGTGCGCGTCGGCGGCCACGTCCGGCTCTACACCGATGATGCGGGTTTGGGGCCGGACTTGCTTCACGGCCGCGGCCACGCCGGAAATGAGTCCACCCCCGCTTACAGGGACCAGGATGGTGCCGGCGTCCGGGAGGTCCTCGAGAATTTCCAGGCCAACGGTGCCGGCCCCAGCGATGATGCGTGCGTCGTCGTAAGGGGGAATCGGCGTCAGGCCGCGCTCGGCGCTCAGCGCTTCGGCTTTTCGGGTGCGGTCTTCGCTGGCGGGGCCAACGATGATGACGTCGGCGCCGAACGCGCGGGTCATCTCCAGCTTGAGCTGAGGGGCGTTATCAGGCATGACCACCACAGCGGGAATGCCGAGCTGTTGGGCGGCGTACGCGACCGCCTGGGCGTGGTTGCCGCTCGAATGCGCCACCACACCGCGCGCGCGCTCGTCCGGGGTCAGGGACAGCATGGCGTTGAAGGCACCGCGCAGTTTGAACGCGCCGGTGGGTTGAAGGCTTTCGGGTTTCAGCCAGAAGTTCTTCAAGGGAAAGGGCACTAGGGGTGTACGCACCACATGCGGGCGAATGCGCGTGTGAGCGGTGCGGATGGCGTCAAGCGTGACCAGGGAGGGCGGGGCAGTGGGAGTGGGCATAGGAACCTCAGTGGCGGGAGAAGAGAATGACAGGTCAGACAACTACTGGTTGTGGACATTATTTCCATAGTTTGGATAGAATGTCTACATGGCAGGTCAGATAACAGAGCACGTCCTTCTCCTCGAACAGCTTCAACACGTGGCGCAGGGGCTGGCTGAGACGTTTGCACCCTTCTGTGAGGTCGTCGTGCATGACCTCACCAACCCCGAGCACGCCATCCTCGCCATCCATAACAACCTCTCTGGCCGCAGTGTCGGTCAGGCCGCGACGGAACTGGGCCTTGCCCGCTTGGCTGACCCTGATTACCCGCAGGTTCTCGCGAACTATGCCAACCGGTTCGCTGACGGTCGGCCCGTCAAGAGCACGTCTGTTGGCATCAAGGACTCCAGTGGCACCTATGTGGCGGCCCTGTGTCTGAACCTAGACCTGACTGTGTTTCAAGGCCTGCAGAGCGTCCTGACGCCGTTCATTCAGGTAGACGCCACGCCCCGGGAGACCCTGGATCCGGTTGGTGCCGATGCCCTGCGTGCGCAGATCAACGCGTTCGCCGCCCGGCACGCGTCTACACCGCGAAACTTGAGCCCACAGCACCGCCGCCTGCTGCTCCAGGAACTGCGCACCTCTGGCCACCTGGAGGTGCGCCGGGCCATGGAGATTGTCGCGGCGCACCTGAACATCTCGCGGGCCGCGGCCTATAGCGCAGCGAAATAGCCATCAGGGTGTTCTGTCTCACTGTCTCCCGCAAAAGGCTCTTGTTTTGCACGACTGCACCGGGCCTTCTCAGATGATTCACACTTGGTGCCAACGGTCTGTCTGAATCAAGACGAAGCTGAGCAGAGCAAAGATCGCCAAATCAGGAGCGCCCACGACCCCACCGTTCCAAAACCGTCTGCCAGCGTCCCCAGAGGATGGAGCCAACCGATTCGGTCACCCAGCTACCCCAATGAAGCGAGCATTGCCAGCGACGCTGCCAGGACGCGTACCGGGGAATGTCTGGGGTGTAGGACAGCACAATCAGTTGGAGCATGGTTACGGCGATCAGTTGCATCGACTCCATGCCCAAGTTAAATCTCAAGAGGCTCAGCGCTGTTTGCCACCCGCTAAGGTTGAGTTCAGCCAGGGTGTACAAGAAGGCCAGCCCATGCATCAGGCCGAAGAGGCCCGCGATGCTGAGCTTATGGCCCGGAAAAATCGGCTTAGGGCAGGCAGGGCCAATACTGGGACAGACAGTGCGATCAGCGCCTCAATCCGTGTGGCTGGCACCTATACGATCCGGAGGGTGCTCAGCAACGCAGTGGTGATCTTGACGATGTTGAGCAGTGAACGTCGGGTATCGCCGAATGCTCCCCAGCGGCGTGCGGCAACCAGGAAAGGGACCGGCAGCAACAAGGTCAATAGAAACAAGGGGTCATAGGTGCCTTTCGCAGCCGGAGAGGGTCAGAGCAGCGCCAGAGCCAAATGTTGGCGACCACTCCGGCCCCTCCTCCTGCTCTGGGACTCAGCCGGTCGGTACCCTAGCGGAAGTTGGCAGAGAAAAAACGCTGGCAGGAGCGGTGTGATCGGGCGGAGCAGGATGCGCTGGGCTCCTACCAGCATGCCGTGGATCACGCGGTCAAGCGGTTTCGTATCTGGCACGCCGACCCCCCGACCGGTTACCTCGACACCGAGAGCACGGGCCTCTCCGGGCAGGTGATCGATGTCGCGCTCGTTGACCGGGAGGGCGCAGTGCAGTTTCATAGCCGGGTGCGGCCTACAATGCCGATCGAGACGGACGCCCAGGCCGTACATGGACTGAGTGCCGCCGATCTGGTGGACGCGTCCAGCTGGCCGGAGGTGGCCGCCCAGTTGCGGCCCCTGCTGGTTGGACGGCGGATCGTTGCCTTCAACGCCGACTTCGATTGTGCCCGCCTGAAGACCTCGGACGAGGCACACGGGCTGGCTCCGCAGGACCATCCGCCCATCTGGCGTTGTGCAATGGATGCTTACGGCCCGCTGCACGGCGATTGGTTGGACTCCTACCACGGGGACTGGGGCTGGGCGTCACTGCTCGCGGCGTGCCGGCACATGGGTACCCCTCCGGAAGCATCCACCCACCAGGCCACTGGCGGCGCACAGGCCCTGGCCCAGTTGGTGAGGGCAGTGGCCGAGCGCGAGTGGCCCGCGAGGACTCTGGCTGACCTGCCGAAAGACTTCGTGGAATGGCCGGAGGATCAGGGTTGAGGCGGGAAGCGCACGGTCACGCGTCTCCCGTTTTTTGATTGGGATCAGACACGGCTTTGGACTGGGACGAGCCGATCTGACGCAGGAAGATCGTGAGGACAACAATGACCGCCACTGCCAGGAATTCGCTTTGCCAGTTCTGGAACGATTCGAACCAGAAGACCGGTTCGTGCAGGAAGGCGACCAGGCTCTCTGCACCTTGCCCTCTGGCCTGCTGTTCCAAGCGGTCGGCTTGCCAGGAACTGTACAGGTGAAGGGTCAACGCCCCCACGAAGAGCCCGAGCAAGGCCATAGAAAGACTGTTGCGTCGCCAGAACCCGCGTGGAGCGGCGTCCGTCTGATTCCGTTCCTCTTCAGTTTGCTCGTCCGGAAAGGGGTTGGACTCGGCGGAGCCCCGCTGGCGCAGGTAGATGGTAAGGATGACGTAGGCGGCCATCTGCAAAAATTCGCTCTCCCAGTTTTCAGCGGTGGTCGACCAGAAATGGGAGGTGGTGAGGTAGTGCGGCCAGGTCACGAGGTGCTGGTGTAGTTGCGCCAATTCTCCGTTATAGACAGCCCAGCCGGTGAGCGCCTGGGCCAGCCAGAACACCGCGAAGAGAACAACGAGCACCAAAGAAAGAGCGTTGTCCGTCCAGAAGCGCTTCATAGTGGGGGTTATACCGGATAAATCGCGCTACAGGAGCATGCCAGTCGCCCCGCGCCCTCCACATGCTTTCACAGGACCAAAAATTCAAATCTTCCTCCCCCTGTCCGTCTTGGTCTCCTGCCTCGGCGGGCTACCCATTGCTCGAAAGGGAGTCTCCATGATGGTCCTCCTGTGCCCCTGTTCCGCCACTGCCCCAAGCCTGTGCCCCGCGCTATTGAGATGGACCAGCTTCTCCAGGGCTTCGCGACCGATCTGTGAACCTGCCCCTGATCACCCCCTCCACGCCTTACCGGTTAGAGGGACACGAGCGGGCGTTCCTGGACGCCTTCGGAGGCACCAGCGCTGCCAAACTCAACGTGGGTCACCCCAGTGGCTTCGCTAGGTGCAGCACGCTCGCTCTGGATTGTCTGATTGGGGAGCCCTCGACTTTGGCGATGATCAAGGGCGAATCCGAGTCCAGATCTGCCCCGCCGCGCAGGGCCGCGCCTACCACGTGAAGAACGAAGCCGCCCATTTGTCAGCTACCCAGCAACCGACCGAACTCGTCGGGGACGCGCCCGGGTGGACTGTGCAAAATACCTCTGAAAGCCAAGCCCAATCAGATGGTCGATGTGGTGGAGGTTCAGAAACATTCAGGCAGCACGCCGCTGCTGCACCTGAAGACCGAAGACACCTTGACAGTCACGGACATCACCTTGAAGTACCGCCGCCCCGCCTCCGCTGCCGATAGACTTTCTGGCCAGCCATTTATTCCTTGAATTGTCTGGCACACTGATCTGGACATGACCGACCCTTATCTGACCCTTCAAGACCTGCGAGCCCGGGGCTGGAGCCTGGGCATGATCCAGGCCCTCTTGGGAGCTCACGATCATGAGCGCTGGACCAACAAACTCGGCCATCAAGTCTCCAAGCCCGTCAAACTGTTTCTGACCACGCGGGTGGTGCAGCTGGAGGCCACAGAAGCGTTTACCCGCGCTCGAGAGCGTGCCTGTGCCCAGGGGGTGTTGATGCGCCAAGTGGCACAGACCCGCCGAGCTTGGGAAGCCCAAGCCGCAGCACGTTATGAGGCTCTTGCCCTTCCGGCTGTGCAGGTTCAGCGGTTCAAGGTGGAGGGGCACCCGGAGGACATAGAGCAACTCTGGCAGGTGCATCTGCGGGAGTTTTACCGGTGGCAGCGGCAACAGGAGCAGGTGCTGTCCGGCGTAACCCAAGCCCGGCGCAGAGGTGCACAGCAGCGGATGCTCCAGCGGTATCAGGCGGCGGTCAATCAAGCGTACGGCTGGAGTGAATCCAGCCATTAATCCCTGAATCCCTGCTCTGGCCCGCGCTTGAGCGGGCAGAGGAGCTGCCCCACATCCCCAAAGACAAAATCCTCACTTACCATCAGACCCACCCCCCGGACCTCGCCACCGCCGATGACCTGAAGCTCGAAGGCCGGCAACCCGCCGATGACCAGAAAGTCGCCGCCCTCTTCAAGCTCCGGAGGGGCGACATGGAACTGCTCACGGGCCTGTTCCATCGAGTAGACGCCGTGCCTCTAAAGGTGAAGGAAGAGGCATGAGCCTGCCCGTGCATGAGCAGATTCCGGAAGGACTGAATCACCCCACTGGCCTGAAACATCAGGGCCTGGTGCCGGTGGGCCAACCGGTCGCCGAGTACCGGTACCGCACCCGCAAGGGCTATCTCACCTGCGATCTGTACGACGTGACGCAAATGCGGCCAGTCGATCCGATGCGAGTGGCCGCAGGTCTCCAGGCCACCGAGACCCGGAAGTTGGCAGAGAAAGCCCGCCGACAGGCTGCATGCGACTAGGCTGAACAGGACGCCCTGAAGATGTACCAACACGCGGTGGATCACGCAGTCAAGCGCTTCCGATTCTGGTATGACGATCTTCAGACCGGATACTTGAACACCGAGACGACTGGCCTCTCCGGACAGGTGATTGAGGTTGCCCTGGTGGACCGGCACGGGCACCTGCAGTTTTATAGCAAAGTCCGGCCCACGATTCCGGTGGAGCCAGAGGCGCAGGCCGTGCATGATCTCAGTGACGCGGAACTCGCAGACGCCCCCAGTTGGACAGAGGTGATCAGGCAGGTGCGTCCCCTGCTTGCGCGCCGCCGCATCGTAGCCTACAACGCTGACTTCGACCGGGCACGGCTCAAAACCTCGGACGAGGCGCATGGGCTGACTCCGCAGGACCATCCACCCATCTGGCGCTGCGCGATGGACGCTTACGGCCCGCTGCACGGCGATTGGTCGGAGTACCCCGCGGACTGTTGCTGGACGTCGCTGCTCGCGGCGTGTCGTCAGATGGGTGTTCCTCCGGAAGCACCCACCGGGCGCTGGGCGGCGTACAGGCCCTGGCCCGGCTGGTAACTGCCGTGGCCGAGCGCGACTGGCCCGCGATGACGCTGGCCGACCTACCGAAAGACTTCATGGAGTAGCCCGAAGAGTGAGGGGCTGGCAATCATCTGAGATGCGAACTGTGTTCTGAGCGCCCGTACTTGGCACATTGTTTTGACAAGCAATGGTTGATTTATCTCACGCTTCATACCACCACGCTGGGCACACTCAGGCATGAAACCCTGGATGGCCTACGTCGTACTTCTGGCTTGCGCTTCAGCGGCAAACGCTGAGCAGTATGTTGTCTCCACCGACTTTCATCCCTCCCAACCCGCAACGTTCCGGGTCAGTCTGAATGGTCAAACCCTGCTGCTGCACCGTGCTGCAGACGGCAACATGGACATCACGCCCTGGGTCAAGACCGGCAAGAATACCCTGACGGTCGATGTTGATCCTGGAAAAAACGAGAACAAGTTCTCCAAAAGCACCTTGACGCTTGGCGCAGGGCAGGACGGGAAGTGGCGCACGCTCTTTAAAAAGGATTCCGACGTGAATACCAAAGCGGGCACCAGCACGTTTGTCTTCATGGCACAGCCGTCCACCACTGCTAAACCTGGGAAAGTAAGCCTGTTCGGTAAGTTTCATCCCTCCCAACCCGTTCAGTTCGATATTGCGCTGAATGGAGAGAACGTGAGCAGTCTGGACAGTGACGGCAATTTTGATCTGACGCCCTTTCTGAAACCTGGAAAGAACGTTGTAGTGGTGAAGTACGGTGCGTCGCAGACGAAAAACCAGTTTTCACAGAGCACCCTGACAATTGGAGAACAGGTAGGGAATAAATGGGTCAGCCTCTTTAAATGGGGGGTGGGCCACTGGGATACCCAAGCAGGCTCCGTCACCTTCCCGATCTACCGCTGATTGAGATCCCGCTCACAACTCATCCGCTCTACCCCTGCCCGCCTTGGCCTTCTGCTCCGGCGGGCTACCCATGGCCCTGAAAGGAGTCCCCATGACTGAGCGTGACGTCTGTGCTTGTGCCGCAGGTCAAGAACGATCTTGAAACTTCGTTACACCCAAGTGAAAGCTGTCCACGGAAGACCGACATTCAGGGGCCGCGCCAAGCGAATGACGCGTCCATCCGCCGCTTCCCAGATCTCGACGTCCTGCTCCGGTTGCCCCCAGCGGCCACGGCTTGGATAGCGGTCGACCCGGTGGATCAGCAGGACAACCACGCCGTCGATATCGAGGGTCACCTCGGTTCCAGTATGGGCTTGTACCTGCATGATGGGATCAGAACACAGCAAGCTGACGCTGACCAGAGGCCAGCATTGAGGCAGTAACGAGAAAATCCTCACTTTGCGTTATCTTTCCCTCAGTACGCTGCGCTGAACTCTGCTCATGCTCACGCTTGGACTTGGGTGTGCAGCGTTGAGTCGCCCCATCCTGAACGCTTCCTCCCTGGGTGTGATCTCATAACAAATCCCCTACCCCCGCCCCACGCCCAAGGTCAGATTGAAGCGGTCAATGTTCGGGCCTGTGGTCTGCTGGAACGAACTTCAGAAGAATTGAGTGGCCGGCTGTTCGGCAGCTTGCTGGTTGATAGCGGACAGTCCAGCTTTCAAGCGGTCTTTGAACAGGCGTTTGAGACGCGTCTTCCTCAGCGCTTGGAAACAGAACTCCCACGGGGCAACGATCCTGCGCTGCCCGTTGTGCTCGATTTGATGGTGTCTAGAGAGGGTCAGTCTAGGCACTGCCGCCTGACGGTGACCGAGCTCCGCCAGCACGAGTCCACATCAGTATCGGCGCTTGCTCCTGACCAAGGCACGGCGGAATTAGAGACCGTGATCATGACCTTCATTCAGCAACTCCACTTGCCTTTGGCACGCGCCATGAATTTCTTGGCTGTCTTACGGCGCCTCCTCGGGGCACAGGAGGCAGCGGTGAGCCGGCCCCTGACCCAGACCGAGCAGGCGATTCAGAGCTTGGTCACCCTGGCGGCATCCGTCGAACGGTATATGAAAGTGCGCCAATTGCGGGGTCACATTCGTACCGTGGACCTCAACCAAGTTTGGCGGGAGGTGCTTCGGGACGCGCGGCCGTTGATGGTCGACCGGAACGTGCAAGTGCCCCATGCCCCCCTGTCTGTCCTCCAGTGCGATCCTCAGGCGCTGGTGGTGATCTTGGGCGAGTATCTGAACAACGCGCTGAAGTTCACCAAAAGTCGAGCTGAAGCGCGCATCCATCTCCACATCCAAGAGACGCTCACGGAGTATCAACTGGGGCTTCAGGACAATGGGGTAGGGTTCGCCCTGCCACAGGTGGGCAAACTCTTCCAGATGTTTGGGCGGCTGCATCCATCGAAGACCTATGAAGGCTCGGGGGTGGGGTTGGCGAGTGCGCGCCGAACCGCGGAGCAGTTTGGCGGCCGGGTGTGGGCGCAGGGCCAAGTGGATGACGGGGCCACGTTTGGGTGGCTTGGCCCAAGCAACCGCACGCTCAGCACCGTACGACGGCCGCTTCAGAAGTGCAGTAGATCGCGCTGCAGGGTAGCTGCAGGGTAAAGGTGGTCTTGTGATCAGGCTGAGGGATAACAATACCCTGCTGTTCTGAACTCCTGACAACTCAACCCACAACTGTCCTGATCTTTACCGCTTGCGGGAGACACGCCACTCCCAGAGCAGGGCAGCGAGAGGAATGATGTGCAACCGCAGCAGGTTGGACACAATGATGTCCGTACCCGAACCATCAAAGCCCCAACTCCAGAGCAACAACAGTAGCGAGGCGACCAGCGCACCCGGTCGCCAGCCCACCAACCAGAAGACGGGAAACAGGAGCAACGGCAAGATCACCAGGCCGCCCAAGATCAGGATGAAGACCAGGCCCCCCAGCCCTTCCATCAGGGTCTTGCTGCCGAACAGGATGCTCCCGAAGAACCAGAGGCCGGGCAGGAGGCAGACCACCGTACCCAACAGGCGCAACCAGAGGGGCATTCCTGGTGGGCGAGGTGGCGGGGGTGGGTCAGGCCAGGTCATGAGTCAAGATACGCACCCGCTGACGGTCTCGCTGGGCGGATTGCCCGACAGCCCACTCAGGAGACTCCGTGAGCGATCCGAAACCCAAGCCGTCATTCATTCCCGACACCTCCCGCTTGCTGGCCGTGTTCAGCGGGATCCCGCTCAAGAGCCGGCTGGCCCTGGAACTGGCAGAGCTTCGCCAAGCGGGCGACCCGTCCGAGAGCAGATGATGGCGTCAAAGGTGGCACTGCGCTGAGTCCAGTCTTGGGCGAGCGCGAGGGCCTGAGTGCGCCCGAGGTCAGTGAGTGGAGCGTCGTAACGGCCTTTATGGACGCCTTCCAGATCGCCGCGAGACTGCCCAGGCCGTGTCAGCGTCAGAGCAAAATGTTCCAGCGCTGTGCGGTCTTAGAGTCCCTTTTTTCCGCTCTCTCTCATCCCTTCGAGGCGCGTTCTGCCCTGCCCGTCTTCAATCCCTTCTAGGCTCTCAACGAAGCTGCTACCGTTTCCACAAGTTTTGGTTGCGTTGTTCGATCACGGGTTCCATCAGTCGCCAGAACTCCTCGACGGTGCGCGCTGTCAACATCCGCGTGGGCAATGTCTGACGCACGTAGTCCTCCAGCTGGCCCCGCAGGATCCACTGTTCTCCGTCGCTCCAGCATGTCACCTGCACGCCCTGATGCTGCAGGGCCGTCATGGTCGGCCGACTTCGGCGGGGAAGTAAAGTGAGCGCTTCACTCAGCGCAACTTGAACGGTGGTCACTCCCTCAGCCTGTCAGTTTTGTGCGGTCAAGATTGCAACCCAAACAAATCCCTTCGAGGAGCAGTCCGTATGTCCAGCCTATGCAGACTTGAATCTTTGCCCTGAGGACCGTTACCACCGTTGCGGTTGGCTCCGGTAGAGGCGTTTGTGGATCAGGGCCTGCACGAGATGCCACAGCTCATCCACGTTGTACGCAGTCAGGGAAAGCGCAGGCTCAGTGGCGCACATCTCCTTCTCAAACTGGCCCCGCAGAATCCACTGTCCATTCTTGACCCAGCAGGAGACCTCGACGTCCTGGTAGTGCAGGGCCGTGATTGTTGGCCAGACCCAGGTTGGGAGTGAGGCGAGCGCTGTTGAGAGGGGAACTTGGACAAAGGTCACCTCTACAGCCTGCCCGTTCAACGTTTTAAGAACTACACCCCAATCCCTTCAAGGAGCGTTGTGCGTGCCTAGCCCTGCCCCGCATTCGAGCATTCTGCGTCCCCGCTCCCTTTCCCCATTCCACCTCTGGAGGTGAAGACAAGCCTGCTGACTTCCTCCACCCGCGTCCGAATCACGAGCAAGGGGCACCTGTACTACAGCAAAGAAGAAGGAGCGTACCTGATCGCCCGGCTCGAGTGGGAGGGCCTCGTGTGGCAGCACCCGGATGGTCGGCGGGCCAAGGTCGAGCTCACCGATGTTGTGGACATGGTGCGGGACAGGCCAAAGAGAAAGCCCGACCACCGAACACACCTGAGTCTCCCAGTGACTGCACTCAGCGGCTCTCCACCAGGCTGGCCGACGTCGGTTGCCGCATCACGCCGGAGCAGACGCAGGTCGCACTGGACTGGAGGGCTGATGAAGAGCTGGGTCTTCCTGACCGTGGGCACGGGGTGAAGGCGTCCTCCCCAGAGTTTCTGGCGGGGCTACCTCTGCCAGAGCTGATAGCCCTCTTGGACGCTGCCGGTTGGTCGTACAGTCACAGCAGCCACTTGGTGCGGGGCCAGCGGCGCTACAGTGCCTCGGTCTGGCGGGAAGATGAACATACCACCCTTCCCAAATGCCGGGCCGGTACGCCGAGCACTGCACTCGCAGGCGCGTTGACTGCTCCAGAACAGGCCTACCGCAAGGGCCGGGTTCGGTTCGCGTCCTCCAAGAAGCAGATGCGGTGACCCGTGGTTCTGGGCTCGCCGCCTGCCATTGCTGCCACCACTAGAAACTGGGGGCTCACCTCTCCCCTATCGCCTGTGTGCGCGGCTCACCCACCGGCAGTTCAGTGGGGAAGCCGAGTGCATCGGCGTCCGGCTCTGGACCCATCCCAACTCGATCTGCGCGGACTTCTCGCGGCGGCGTTGACCCCATTCAACCCTTCTGGAGGACGTCATGTCCCTTCCCGAACACCGCAGGGTTCCCACAGGCCTCGCCCACCGCTCCGGACTCAAAAAGCAGGGCCTGGTCCCCACCGCTGATCCCGTCGCCATCTACGTCTTCCGCCACCAGAACGGCCTGGGGCACTGTGAGCTGTTCGACCTGAAACAGACCCGCCCGCTGAAAGAAGCGCTGGCCGCCCGCACCCGCCGTCTGGTCGACCTCAACGGTCAACCGTCTTTGTTCTAAAGGAGTCTGATGCTGCGTTTCTGGCTGTTCGTACTCGGCGTGCTGCGCCCCGGCCGATGGTGATCGACGCCGATCTGATGATCCGCATCTTCGGCGGCGGGGGCCTCTGAGGGTGACCCTGTCTCCCCCGCAGGTCACGCTTCTGCCCGACCACCCTCAATCAGGGGAAGTGCTGGACGGCATCTACCGGGGCTTGCCGGTCAAGATGGCCGAGCGCCTCGAGGCCTGTCACCCCATGGCCTGCTCCCCGCGCTGCCGCCTGTCCACCCAGACCGTGACGGTGCTTCCCTGGTGGCGTCTGTTCTGGCCCACGCCTGCCGTCCAGATCACGGTGGGAGAAGCCTGATGCGTCCAGACCTGCATCCCGGAGATGAGGCGATCCACGAGTACTTCGGCCTGACGTACGCCAACTATTTGGTGCGGCCCCGTACGTTCTTTCAGAGCATGCCCGGCGAGTGGCAGCAGCGCTTCGTGCAGCTCTTGGATGAGCTGGAGGCCGCGTTCGAGCACGAACCTCAGGCACAGCGTTATCACGTGCAGGCCGAGCAGTGGGAGTCCCCCAATGTCATGGACCGGGACACGCTGGAGCGGCTGGGCTCGACCCTGAGTGACGATGGAACAGAGGCCATTGACCCGGATGGAGACGCCCATGATGCGAGTCTGCCCTGTCTATTTGTTCCTGAACCCGATCCGGTGCCCTACTATGACCGGGGCCGTGCCCGCCTGACGCCCCGTACTCCAGCTGGGCCGCATGAAGTTCCCAGCCTGAACGACGCCTTCACCGTGTGGGCAGGCCTGGCGCTGATCCGTGGATTGACGGTCAGCCTCGTCATTCCCGAAGGCTGCTGCTGGCCGGGGCTGGGCGCGCTGCCTGCCGCATGGATCGAAGATCTACCTGGTGTTGATGCCAGGCACCCGCTGTGACCTGGCGCTGGTCGATCGGCCCGCGGGTCTGGGCCTGATCCGCGCCCAGCTGCTGTCCCGGGGTTCGGCCGCCCAGGGCCTGCAGGTACTCGAAGAGCTCACCCCACCTGGAGAGCTGCTGCGCGAAGATTTGGGCGAGATCGTCGATTCCAGCTACCGCAACGCTCGGCACAGCCTGAACGACATGACCGGGGAAAACGGTTGACCATCAATTCTGCGGTTTTATCCTTAGAGCACCACCTGCTGCGCGTGTTGAATGACGCCGAACCGACCACGCTGGCACAGGCCATCGCGCGCGTCACCGGACCGAACCGCTTTCCCGGCTTCACCGCGCTGGGCCTGCCGCAGGCCCCCTCCCATTCTGCTCTGAATGCTTGGCACCGCCTGATCAAAGAGAACTAGACCCGGTACGTGGAGCGCCGGAATGGGCGAGGACCTGTCCTGACGGGTGAAGGGGAACTGCGTCTTCAGGTTGAGTGATCCATCCCTCAGTACCCGACACTTTCTGAATTGAGCGTCTGGCTGGATTTCAAAAGCCCAATGAGTTGCAGGGCTTCCGCCTCCCCACGCTCGTGGATGCAGACGAACGTCCGCACGAGGGTCCGGAGGCCCAGCGTCACCACACTCCAGGCTCGCCGACCGTGCGCCTTCACAGTGCAGGTTTGGAGAACCCCCACCAGCACGCACCAGACGTACGCCAGGGTCAA
>NZ_KB899742.1 GCF_000378445.1 Deinococcus aquatilis DSM 23025
GGCCGAGTCAATCCAGCGCATCTTGGTTCGTCGTGCGTTGGCTGGCCACTGTCCGACCAGTCCGAGACAAATCATCGAGTGGTTAGAAGCAACTGCGCGAGGATGGAATGCACACCCAACCCCCTTCGTCTGGGGCGGAAAAAGAAAGGCTCGCCGTCAGCGAGCCTATGCACGAAGACATCCTCTGGGAGGTTCTGGAGCGCAGACTCTTCAGGTCGTCCAGTGAAAGACTATACCCGTGGCAAGTGACCCACTAGCTATTATTTTCCCGCATCAGGTAAAGAGAAGCAAGAGTTCACTCGTGCGCAGGTCATGACTTGCACACGAGGCATAATGTCGTACGACGCTGGGCTGCATCCAAAGCTCCGGCACAACTCTAGAGTGGGCTGTTCGCCTTTTTTGGCGTCTTGGAGCAGCTTCCCGAATTTGGTTTTCGGTGCGCTGCTGTTGTTTCATAACTTCTCCTCGACTTCCAGCCTGACAAATTACCGCTGGGATGGCGAGCCTTCGTCTCTACTTCACGCCGTCCAGTTTTTGGAGGACACTCCAATACTTGCTTGGGCGCTACCCTGTTTCTATTCATGGCTAAAAAAAGGTCTCGAAAGACTCAGCGGTTGAACGTCATTTCGGCTACTCGTCCAATCGTTGCCCAGCAGCAGGCTGAGACTTGGGCCACCGCCGCCGTTCGCAAGGCGAAGACGCACCGTAGTTCGCAAAACATTCCTCAACATCGAATGCAGAACTTGAGCACCTCCGAGCTGTCAAGGTGGTTCACGAACGCACTGAAGCAGCCGGGTCAGGGGAACATCAATGCCAAGGATCTCATTGTCGCGGGAACCGAAGCCGTAAAGATTGAGGCGTACCTTCGGCTTGTCGAGCAGGATTTTGGGCAATCAGTGACTTGGTATCGGTATAGCAAGTGGGCTGTTTCTCAACTGAACATTCAGGTCGCACCAGGTGCTGCGGCATACCTTCAGGGCTGCCTACACGCGTGGCGCCAGGAATTCGATGACAGCCGGGCCGCATTCATGCAGGCCGAAAAATATTTCTCGATAGATTCGGACTTCTGGTTTGACCGCGGACAGATGGAATCTGCTGCAGGCAGACTTCACTCTGCGGCGATTTACCTGGAAAGGGCTCGTCCATTAGCCCGGGTGAATTCGCCCATGGACGGGCGAGTTCATCGATGGTTGGCACAGACGTACCGCTGGCTAGGAAATACTGCTCGGGAAGCCGACGTACTGACAGAGATCCTCTTGGGGCCCATTCTCGAAAAAACGGCTCTGGATGAGGCGTGCCAGCACTTGGGCCGGGCATTACTGACACTGGGCCAGGCAGCAGACGCACTCGAATTTGCAGACGCGTGGATTGAATTTAATCCCGGAAGTCTCTATGAAATTGCCCGCACCAAAGCGAGAGCCCTCGCCCGGCTCGGTCAGAACACACAGGCTCAGGACTTTGCCTTAGTCATGCAAGAGAAGCTCTCCCGTATTGCCCTAAGTCAGCGGCGGAGCGGTGCCTCCCAGAGAGATTCAGCTCTGGAAGATGCGCTTCGAGCCCCCTTGATTCTAGAGGCTGCCCTACGTGACGCAGGCCGCCGCTTTACAGCAGATGATCTGCTAGCGCGTTCAATTATCGGTGAAGAGATCTCCTCTCTCGTAAAGGGACATGATGGTCAATACCGTACCAATCCAGAAGCGGTGAATCGTATGGCTAACTCGGTCAATACCGCGATCCATTATGACCGAGCTGACCTTGCTGAACGCTTTGGTTTTGAGCTCGCACGACTGGCCTTAGATTCGGGTAATCCAGCGATTCTGACCGGCTGCCTGACCTCACTGAACCATATTGCAGCTGATCGAACCCGATTGGCACATCTTCATGCAGAGGCTGCCCTCCTCTTTCCCGAAGAGGCAGATATTCGTTTCCAAAATGGTATGTTTACGCGCCTACATAATCCGCTGGAAGCCAACACACATTTTGAGGCGGCCCAAAAGGCTGGCAAGGATTTGGCCAAAATTCTGCTACTTCTCGGTGCCAATCCAGCTACTGAAGATCAGATCAGCCAAATCGACACGCTGCTACATCAGGACTGGCCTAAAGTTTCAACGATGGATCTGACGGAGCAGATCTTTGAACCTGCCGTACTGTGGGCGGAAACCAATGGTTATGGGGCTACAGGAGCTAGGTGGGTGGATCTCTGGGATGGTCGCTATGCCCAGGACGTCCAAACAGGTGGCAAGCACGATCTGTACAGTGCAGGTGGACGCTGCGCTTTGCTCGCTGGACGCTATGTGGAAGGTACAACCTTCTTCCGCAAAGCAGCTACCGACTGGCAATACACCGCATTCGGGGAGGCTCTGGTCTACCCATTGAGGGAGATGGCAAGAAACAACGCATTGACCGCTTTGGCAGCACACCGAGCCAACTATGTCGCGGAGGCCGCTGAACACCTCGCGATTGCCGAGTCACAGGCTCCGACATTGGCCCTCGTTCAGGCTGTCAGTGCGCTTATCAATGCAGACACTGGGAATCTTGACGCTGCGTTCGAGACCCTCATGACCATGGAGCGAGATGACCTTTGGCCTGTCGTGGCCCAACAAGTTCAGGCTGCACTGGTAGAGCAGGGAAAGGACAATCAGGCCCTTCTTCTCCATCGCCGCCTGAATGTAGTGACCCACAAGGGGCCCAGTCATGAAGAGGCACTGGAACTCGCCGAGGCTGCTTCTATCACCGCTCGTGGGGAAATGGAGCGTGCGACTCAGGCTACGGTTGTTGCGTTGCGTCTAGTGGAGGGCCTAAGGGACTCGCAGGTTCTTCCTCGCCATCACGCGATCTTCCACCGTATTACTGAGGCTCTTAAAGATGGTAAGTTCGAACAGCTTCTCCCCTTAGCCGATAGCGTCGTCTTGGAATTGTCTCAGCAAGCACGGGCTGGGGGAGAGAAGACGCGCTTGTTTGAGGACTGTCTCCAGCAGGACTGGGCTCTGTTACCAGCAGAAATGCGGGATCGTCTGGACAATGCACAGTATCTCTTGGGAGCCGCACGACAGCACAACCTGCATGACCTAGGACCAGCCCTGCTTTGCCTAGCGACCTGTGTTGAGCAACTATCTAGACAAGTCTTGGTTAGCCCCTTAGAGACGGCGGCACACCATCATGATGTGGTTCTGCCATGGCAAGGAATCGCGACGTTGGGAACCGCTGCACACTATCTATTCAGGCCCAGTCCACCCGCATACAAGGTATTACTGGACAATCATCTAAGTGTGTTGAGCAGCCAAACTCGCCAATACTTGAAATGGGGCTGGCGAAATGACGTTTCCAACTTGAGCAAAGCCCGAAACGACTGGGCTCATGGCAGCCGCATCATTCAGACGACTGAGTTCAACCAGCTCATAACGGGAATCGTTGGTCCGAGAGCTAGCACAACTGTTTTGGGCGTTTTGCTGGAACTGCTCGCTGTTCGGGCTGGAAGATAGATTAAACTTTACACCCTGTGAAATGCTTCGATCGTAACGTTCTGAGCAGCGTCAAACGGATCCCTTCCGTGATAATGGCATCCGCCTCGGGGTGTTTTAAGGAAAGTATCACCAAGTGCAAGGTGAAACGATTTCACAAGCGGCTCAAGGTCAAAGTGCTGAGTCTCGTCGGTGTCGGCACTCTTTCACATGACTTTGAGCTCACTCGATGGAAAAACAAGCGCAATCTACCGAGCGTTCGCCTACCTCTTGTCCCCTGAGGGAGACTGTGTCCCCGCCCCAGCTGCTCCAGCGAACGGAACACGACCCGTATGCCCAAAGACAAGATCCCCACTTACCATCAAACCCACCCGCCCGATCTCGCCACCCTTGACGCCCTGAAACTCGAAGGCCTGCAACCCGCCCACGGTCAAACTGTCGCTGCCCTCTTCAAGCTCCGCACGGGCGACCATGAACACCTCTGCGGCCTGTATCGCCGAGCAGACACCGTGCCGCTGCCAGCCAAAGAACCCGCCTGAGTATTCCACGGACACGAGCGATGCTGAGTGGGTACTTCTTCAACCCCTGATTCCTACGCCAAAACCTGGTGGGCGTCCCGCTCATATCGATCGCCGCGACATCATGGATGCGATTTTCTACGTGAAACGAGGCGGGGTGTCCTGGCGCTTGCTCCCCGTTGATTTCCCTCACTGGAAGACGGTGTATAACTATTTTCGACAATGGAAACAGAGCGGACTGTGGGAGGGCATCAACGATGCCCTCCGAGTTCAGGTGCGTGAAGCAGAGGGAAGAAACGCGGTACCGAGTGCTGGGATCGTTGATTCGAGGAGCGTGAAGACCTCGCAAAAAGGGGGCCCCGAGACTACGACGGAGGCAAAAAAGTCAACGGACGAACACATCATCTGATCGTCGATACCCTGGGCCTCCTCCTCGGGTCAAGGTGCTGCCCGCAAACATCACCGATCAGGAAGGCAGCCAGCAACTCCTGCAGGAGTTGCGCCAGAAGCAGCCTCAAATGCAACTTCACCTCTTGCCGACGGTGGACACAAGGGCAAATGGAAAGGCTGGGTCAAAACGACCCTCGCCTACTCCGTGGAAATCGTGCAGCGCTCCGATGCCAATACCCCCGGGTATTGGCTCCCACAGGGACAGGAACTGACGGAAGCTCAGATCAAGACCTTTCGTGGCCACCGTGGCTTTGTGGTGATCAAGAAGCGCTGGGTGGTAGAGCGCAGCTTCGCGTGGCTGTCGTTTGACCGCAGGCTCAACCGCTAATATGATCTCCTGCCCGAGACAACTGAGGCATTCATCTAGCTCCCCTTTATCCGTCGTATGCTTCGCAGACTCACTGCTTTTGCCCAGCAAAACGCAGTTCTTACCTGATTCTCCGCTTTTCAGACAGCCTCTCAATCTCCTGCCTGTTTACGTCTCCAGCGCAGTCAACACTTCAACTTCGCGAAATTGGTCGACTGGGACAGCGTAAAACCTAAGTTGTCGGCTACTGAAGGTGAGCACTGCGGCTTTCATAAGCGCCCCACTTGATTGCACTGCTCTATCAGCAACAGAAGAGCATGATGTGAGATCTCTTCTATCGCTATCCTAAAACCCAAGTAACTCTGTTGTTAAGGGAGAAGTAGCCATGTTAGGACTCACACTAAGAAAAGAATTTCGAGGACAGCGTACCCGTGGTACTGTAATTGAGTTCACTGATTCGGGGGGCACCGGTGCGACCCAAGTTGAGGCCGCTCAGTTTCTGGAGATCACTTACCCTACTCATGACTTGCTCAAAGCGCTTGAGGCAGTCTCGCCAGGATCAAATCGTCCCATCGCCGTAATTGGTGAGCGTGGATTGGGGAAATCGCACCTAATGGCAGCGCTATACCATGCCATGAACAATGTTACGGCGACAAGCGAGTGGCTGCGTTCTTGGTCGGTGACTTTGGGGCGTCCTGCCCTGGAACAGCTTGTCCTACGTGGAGATATGCTAGTAATCGGTGAAAGCTTGCACCAGAATCGCTTCAAACACCTGTGGGACGTGTTATTCGAAAAACATCCTCATGGGAGTTATATCCGCGGTAAGTGGGAAATGAAAGGCACAGCTGTACCCTCGGATGAGCTGATCACCGAATTGCTGAATAATAGACCTACAGCCCTGCTGCTTGACGAATTCCAGACGTGGTATGACAGCCAGTCTGATACCGAGCAGTCGCCGGACAAGCGCCGAGCGTTCAACTTTATTCAGGTTCTGTCAGAGATTGCCAGAAACCGCCCCGAGTTACTGGTGCTCGTCGTCTCTGTGCGCAACGGTGAGAGTGACGCTTACCAGCAGATTCATCGCGTCAGCCCCGTAACCATTGACTTCAAGGCAGGAGGCAACGCTGAGCGCATGCAGCAGGATCGCCGACGCATGTTGCTACACCGTCTATTCGAGAATAGACAGCAGATCCCATCGGCCCAAATTGACAGCGCTGTGCGTGTACATGCTGGAGAATACTTCCGACTGTTGAATGTTCCTCCTGCCGAGCACGAACGTCGGTACGCTGTGTTTCTGGAGTCATGGCCTTTTGCACCACATTTGCTGAGGTTATTAGAAGAGCAAGTGTTGGTTGCCACGGACGCCCAGGAGACCCGTGACATGATTCGCATCCTAGTGAATCTATATAAAGGTCGTGGAGAGGCAAGCCCAGTTCTGACGGCGGCTGATTTTCGCTTGGATGATGATACGACGGGTATTGGAGCACTCTTAGATTCTGTAGCAAATGAGCATCACCGTACGCTGCGCGAGAAAGCGCAGGCGAATATCCTGTCAGTAATAGATGCGATGGGTAGTGAGTCGAGCGAGGTACCGCACCTGCAGGAATTAATGGGTGCACTATGGCTACGTTCCATTGCTGTTGGGAACAATGCAGGTGCGGAGCCCAGCGTTTTACAGGCTGACCTGACCCGCACGCAGCCATTGGATGACAATGCCTTTCACGTTGAATTGAATAGCACGGTAGAGAACAGCTTTAACATTCACATTGAGGGGCCACGCCTTGTGTTTCGTGAGCAGGAGAACCCGCTTGCAAAGCTTATGGTGTTTGCTCGGAATGACAAGCTCTTCATAGACGGCTTAGACCGCGGTTACCTAGCCCGTGAACTGCGATACGTCATTGGTGGGAGTGCGGAGGTGGCCACCACCACCCGCGTCATCGTCCTACCACAGAATTGGGACACTGACCCTTGGTCAACCGTGGAAGAGTCTGAACGCCCGGAACGTTGGGACGGTCGCTTGCCGCTGCTAATCCTGCCAGAAAACAGTGAACAGGCGATGCTACGGCTCGGGCCATGGCTGAAGACCAATCTACAACAGCGCCGCAACACAGTGCGGTTCCTCCTGCCAGTAACTGGCACTACGAATCTGTACCAGGAGAAAGAACTGTTGCTCCTGGCCCGCGCTGCTATGAAAGCGCAGGAATGGAGCAGTCAGAATCCCGAGTACCGTAAATTGCACACCCGCTTTCAGAACGAGCTGCGCGACAAGCTTAAGGCCCGCTTCGACCGCTTCATGTTGTTGGATCGCTTTGACTATGCTAACCCCAACTTAACCAGATTCCATGTCGAGCGGTTGACTGTGCAGGGATCTCAAGTACCTAAGGCGATTGAAATTGCCATTGCCGAAGACCTGTTTGTTCCTGAAGACTTTGAGGATCTAGTGACTCAAGCGGCCCGGGACGGGTCAACAGTGGGCAAACTATTGCGTGATCTGCAGGAACCGCGTCCAAACGTTGAAGCAAGCATCCCATGGCTAGGGGAGACTCCTATGAAGGAGCGTCTGCTCCGACTATGTGCACAAGGCAAAGTGGCACTTAATGTGCGGGGCATGGAGTACCTGCAAGCCTACCCCGGAGAGGAGAAGGACGAGGCTTGGACAAGACTGAAATCAAAACTGCCTCTAACAGGACGCCAACTTGACGAGGTGTATCTGGTTGAGCCATCTGCCGTGCCTGTTACTGGCGGTAGTGTCATTTCTGGCGGCCCTTCGCATAATCCAGTTAGCACACAATATGGGCAGGTAGGGATGCGGCAGACAGGCAGCAACATCCCCACAGGCATAGATGCTGGCATGGGAGCACCCAATACCATGTCCGGTACCCCAATTTCCATATTCGGGAGCGGGCAAGCTACTAGCGGCTTGAGTGACGTTGCGGAAGTCATTGGCACGACGAGCGGAGGGGGCACCGATGCGTCGATTACGGGCAGCAGCAGTTTTCGCCCACCTTTAATTCCCCAGAGAGTTGCACAGCGCAACCCTGTTCACGTTCC
The DNA here is from genome assembly GCF_000378445.1 of Deinococcus aquatilis DSM 23025. GTDB lineage: Bacteria > Deinococcota > Deinococci > Deinococcales > Deinococcaceae > Deinococcus > Deinococcus aquatilis. The sequence goes on from NZ_KB899742.1 coordinate 7,788, forward strand.
AGCAACTTCATCCCTGAACCTGCTGCACCGTATGGAACAGGTAGGAGTGCAGCCTGCAACTAGAATTGGCGACATCTCCATCCGAGTGTCAGCAGCGACAGGAGCTCAACTAATGGAACTGTTGAAAAAACTGCCGGACGGTTTGACTTACGAATTGGAATTACAGAAGGAAGAAAGCTGATGCCGTTGAATCCCGAACTGTTTAATCGCTTGACGACAGTTAGCGATCAGGAAGCGTGGCAGGTGCTAAGTGTTGAAGCCCTACGGGTAGCCTCTGAGCCGCTCCAGGTGCAGGATGCCCCTGCCGAAATCATCCGCCGCGACGCACAGATTGGAGAATTGGATCATTTCCTGTCGGTGGTAAGCTGGGATCTGTGGCAGAGCTTTGGGGCCAGTATTGAACGCACCTCGCAGCGACTGATCCGTTGGTGGCATGAAACACATGGAGCCAAAGCCGTTCTTATTCTGGATGGTTTGTCACTGCGAGAGCTGCCCTGGCTCTTGCAGGGCGCACAGGAACGGGGCTATACCGTGCAGAGCATTAATGTTCACGCATCCGAGCTGCCTGGAGAGACCAACGAGTTCGCCCGTGCCCTCGGTTTTAGCAGTCGCAGCCAGCTTCAGAGCGGTGGTGGCCCAAATCACCAACTCCAACCTGCGGAGACCGAGAGTGTCGATCTACCCTTCAAGGACTGTGTAGCGCTCGTAGGCGCTCAGCCAAATTGGGTGTTATGGCACCACTGGCCTGACAGTCAGGTGCATGATGGCTCAGGCGCGGGTCAGGGCTTGGGCCACATTGCTAAAGACGCTGCCCAAAAGCTGAATAGTAACGACTTCTGGGCGCTGGTCGAACGCCTTACTACAGGACGGCAACTAGCGATCCTATCCGATCACGGGTACGCCGCCACCGGACAGTTCCACGATGCCATGGGCGAGTTGGGGCAATTTATGAAGCGAACTTTTGCTAGCGGTCGCCGTGCACCTGAGCAAGATGCTGGGCCTTACAGTCCTCCCGTTGCCCTGAACATTGGTAGCCCACACGGAACACACCTACTCGCCTTGGGCCGCTGGAAATGGAAGAGTCAGGGAGGGTATCCCACGCTTACTCACGGCGGGTTGACGCTGTTGGAAGTACTTTCACCTTTCGTTGTTCTAAGTAGAACTCTTAACACCACTGAGTAAGAGTAGGAGACAGATCAATCATCCAGTAAGCGCTTCAAAATGGAATTTCAATACAAATACAGATAAGGATACCCTAGCTATGACTATCAAGAAAGAACAACTATCCCGTGACATAGCTCAGGCAGTCGGAGCGGGCAAAGCAGCTAGCCTAGAGACCGTTGACTTTAGCGATCCCAATCGGCCAAAAACGTGTTTGGAAGTCGACTTTCCCATCCTGCCTATTAATCAAGTCGCCGCGATTGAGGGCAACGCAGGTAAACCAATTTACCAGATGTCCAAGTGGTGGGCACGCAGGCGTTCTAGCGTGTTCCGCTCTATGCTTATTGCTGCGGCCACCAAAGCTCCTAGTGACTCTGCTCACGCCGCAAAACTGGTATGGGACAACTACTACGCTAATCATCAGAAAAAAGGTTCGTTTAGCCAACTTAAGGTCGCGGACATTTTCATGGGCGGCGGCACCACATTAGTCGAAGGCTCCCGACTCGGCATGCAAATGATCGGTAACGACCTGAATCCAGTCGCATGGTTCGTTGTCAAGCAAGAACTAGCCGATGTCGATTTAAATGAGGTTAAGCGTCTGCTGGCTGACATTGAGGCAGAAGTTAAGCCACAAATCATGCCGTACTATTATTGCGATGGCCCAAACGGGGAAAAGGGCATCTGGACGCACTTGCCAACGGGTAATATCATGCCCACTGACTTCGATCCCCTGACCCTAACACTCGCCCAACGGCCCGAGTATAGTTATAGAGGGTCAGAAATTATCTATACCTTCTGGGGTAAGCACGGGCCCTGTCAGGTCATTGGTTGCGGTCATCGCACACCCATCATGTCCAGTCCAGTTATGGCAGTCAAAATCCTGACCGTGAAGAGTTGGGAACACACCTGTCCCAATTGCGCTCATGTTTACGACATTGAGGAAAGCGCTGCTCGCATGGCTCCCAACGTTCCTATGTACGTTGCTCCGGACGAGGCTCCCTACGCCGTTCTCGACTTGCAAAATGGAACTGCCTGTCCCAATTGTGCGCATACTGAGAGAGCCAAAGTAGTGGGCAAAGGCAAGAAAAAGAAGATCACTCTGAGCTTGCTAGTGCATCCCGCATGGCTGAAAGGAAGTCCTCGCCTAGATGTAAAGGGACAAACTTACGGTGGCGCGGCGCAAGATGATGCTGAATCTACTGCCCGCTGGAGTAAGGAGCGGGCCGCGCATATCAGGCTATTGGAGGTGCGTGGTGAACTGCCTGAGGAAGTCACTTGTCCAGAAACTGGGGTGAAGTTTAGGACTGACGAGGGCACCGTTCCGAAAAAATCTAGCTTCGCGTGTGGCTCATGTGGTACTCCCCATGATGTTTTAACGGCTATTCGTTCAACGGGAAAAACAGGTCAGATGGCTGGCTACGCGATACAGGGGTATGAACCAGCGAGGGCTGCCGAGAGTACAGCTTACAATGGGCGCTTTTTTGCCCCATTTGATACTCGAATTGCTGATCAATATAATGCGGCAATACTAGAGTGGGAAGAGCGCAAGAACACTGATTTAGCTGATTACTGGCCTCGTTCGGAGGTGCCATTTGGATTCATGACTCACATGAACAATGGGGGAATTCCAAACCATGGGTTTACCCACTGGTGGATGATGTTTAACCCCCGACAACTGTTAGTGCACACTCAGCTGCTTAAAGCGATTGTTGAGAGGAAAGGCTATGACCTTAAAACGAGGGAATATGTTTTGGGCGCTTTTCAGCAATATCTTAGGAATCAGAGCATGTTCACTATGTGGAATATACAAGGTGATAAGCTTGAGCCACAGTTTGCTAATAATAATTATCATCCCAAAGCGACTGTGGTTGAAAATTGCGTCTTTCCAAACCTTGGGCGAGGAAACTGGACTTCTTGCATAGAAGGTATTGTTGAAGGAAGAATGTGGGCCGAACAACCTTGGGACTCAGTTAGTGCTGTTAATTTGTCGCGTAAAAATCCGGAATTGGCTCAACAAATTACAGGAAAGAGCGAAAAAGCTTTTCCCGGTGATACGTTGAAAGATGCTGTTATCTATCAGGGCTCATCTACAGACCTAGCACAAATTCCAGACGCGAATATTGACTTGGTAATCACTGACCCGCCCTTTGGTGGGCTACTCCACTATTCAGAGTTGGCAGACTTTTTTTACGTATGGCTACGCTTAGTTTTGAAGGACGAGTATCCGGCTTACTTTAAGCCGGATTACACCCCGAAGTCGCTTGAGGCAGTGTCGAACAGGGCGCGGGAGCCAGAAAACCCCGATAGCTTTTACCAACGAGTGCTGACGCAGTGTTGGCGTGAGGCGCATCGCGTGTTGAAACCAGGGGGCATGTTGGCCTTCACCTTTCACCACAGTGCAGATGAACCATGGGTGTCTGTGTTGGAATCGCTGTTCAACGCCGGATTCTACTTGGAAGCGACATATCCAATTCGATCGGACGAGACAAAGGGTGCAGGAGCTAAACCTGGAACCTTCGGTTCACAAACTATTGAGTACGACATCATTCACGTGTGCCGCAAACGGAGTGAGAAACCACGCCGTGTAAGCTGGAGCCGCATGCGACGTGAGGTAATGGCCGACGTACAGCAGCTTCAGGGGTTACTGGAAAACCATGCTCGTGAAGGGCTTCCAGCAGCCGACTTGCAGGTAATCCGACGTGGTAAAGCGCTGGAATATTTCTCTCGCCACTACGGAGAAGTGTATTTAAACGATGATGAACTAGTGTCCGTACGTGACGCATTAATTGGAATCAATCAATTGATGGATGATACGACGGAGGGCGGACTGGAACCACCGCCTGTGGACGCCGAACCAATGACGCGTCAATTCTTACGAACGTTCGGGCAAGCGAATGAACTTAAGCGCGATCAACTTCAGAAGTTTCTACGGGGGTCAATCACCACTCCGGATGACTTCGTGGGACGCGGTTGGTGTATAGAAAGCAACAAGGTGTTCACAAGAGTGAGCTCCTTATCATTTGCGAAAAATTGGTCAGGCAAGCACAGACGCAAACTGACGTCCGATCTGGATCAGGCGATGGTTTTGGCTGGAGCTTGCTACGAAGGCAGTGGGATTAGTGCGATGGATACCTTACGTAACGAGAATTTTAAGCTGCACACGGCACTCCGGCCGCTGTTGGAGTGGCTGAGTCGCAACGGGCCGGATGACGAGATGCGCCAGGGGGCGAAGACGGCTGTTGCGATTCTGGAGAACTGGCAGCGGTCTCAGCGATTTAGGGAACAGCAACCGACGCTGTTAGAGGTCATTGATTCGTGAAGCAGATGGTGGATTCGGCGTGGCAGCGGCGGGGAACGAGTTGGCTGTGGGACGCTCAGGCGCGCAATCTAGTGTGTAAGCCCCAAGAAGTGGTCAGTGTACGTCAGTTCCTGCAACTCACACACGGCTGGCCAGACGACTTGCCGAGCAATGGGAACAACGTGCTGGTGGTCGCCGGACTGGACGGTTGCTTGGATCTACTGACTCCGGACCACGCGGTACAGTGGCTGCGGGACACAGTAAAACATGCGGTGCTGTCTTTTCAGACGGCATATGATGGTCAGGCAGCACTAGTGTTCTGGTTGCCAGATGGAGAACGGCGACTTGAAATTAATTCCACCACTGATGCGGTGATCTGGCGTTGTGCGGGATCATTCCGTGATCAGCGGATTGATTTTGGTCGTGTCCTATGGGGCGAGGCGCGGGAGTATCCACGTGAACTGATCTTGGCCCTTGAAAGCAAGCCAGTGGGCCTGTATCACCTGCGTATCACCTGATGACAACTCAGGAAGAGCCAGTTTGTGCCACGAGTAATATCGACCCAGTGTCAGGACGCTTTGCTCTACCCGCAGCTTTTTCAATGCTGTCTTGGGTAACATTTCATTGGGCAGTGCGTCTGGAACGCACCTCGGAATTAATAGAATGACTTTTCCCCTTGATTTGCGGGCAGGAGAGCGTGTTACGCATTCTGACTATGGGCAGGGTGTGGTGCTAGAGCCGATGCGAGACGGATATCTGCGAGCCTTCTTTGCCAGTGGGGAACGTCAGGTACCGATGGCCTCGCTGCAACGGCAACTCTCTCGCACCGAGCGGGTATTGTGGAATGTTTCAGGGGATCCAATGCGCAGTCGAGTAGCTTGGCTGGTCTATGAGGCACACGCTCTGCCAATGACGGAGAGCGCCTCAGCGTTAACCTCTGCAAAAATTGACCTCTTACCGCATCAGGTGGTGTTAACCCATCGCGTAGGAACAGCCTCGCCCCGCCGTTTTTTGATCGCGGATGAGGTTGGATTAGGTAAGACCATTGAAACGGCCCTTATTTTGCGAGAGCTCGCAAGCCGCGGTGAATTGAATCGAGCATTGATGGTCGTACCTGCTGGTCTTGTACATAACTGGCACCATGAGCTAAATGAAGTATTTAATCTAGATTTTGAGGTTTTTGGCTTGGATGGTGACATTACAGATCGCAGAACCAACGCCTTTGTTAAGCACGATCGCCTAATCGCTAGCATTGACAAGCTCAAGCGTCCCCAGCGTATTCGGCGATTGTTGGAAGCGCCGCACTGGGATCTGGTGGTGTTTGATGAGGCGCATCACCTTGCCGCACACCGCGTTGGAGGCAAAGTACACAAGACTGAAAACTACAAGTTAGCCGAAGTATTGAAAAACCATACTCGTGATTTACTGTTGCTCTCAGCTACCCCGCATCAGGGCAGCCACTTTCAATTCTGGATGCTGGTACAACTTCTAAATCCCACGTTGTTCAGTAGCCCGGAGGAAATGATCGATTATAGGCACCGACTGAATAGCGTTATGTTCCGCCGCACAAAGGCTGACGCATGTCGGTCAGATGGTTCGCCGCTATTTGCTCGTCGGTGGGTGCACACCGAATCATTCCCAATGAATGAAGACGAACGCCACTTCTACGAAAAGTTACGTGAGTACTTGCAAGAAGGGTTTGATCTAGCTCGAAGACAGGGCAACCAGGGTCGTGCTCTGGGCTTCTTGATGGCAATTTTCCAAAAAATAGCAGCATCTAGTTTTGCGGCGGTGCGACGCACTCTTAAGCGTCGATTGTTGATGCTGACACTGCAAGAAGCCCTCTTACGAGATAAGGAACTCGATATCGAGGGTCGTGAGCATCTAACGGCGGAGGCCCGTGTGCTGATTCAGGAAGAATTCCAGTTTTCCGATGATCCAATTGGGCACGCCGAGATCGAGCGGATTCTAGGTGACCTTAAATCCCGTCTGGTCAAGAAAGTTGATGTGGAAGTATTAGAACTGGTCTCTACATCGTATGCGAGTGAGTACTCTTCTGCTGATGCTGAAGAAGCTGCTTCCGCAGTGATCAACCTGCATCTTCCCGAGGAGCGGCAGCGTATTGCTGAGTTGTTGCTTAGCTTCCCTACCCAGCGTGAAACAAAGGTTCAGAAACTGTTAGATGGTCTGGGTATACTATGGCGTCAGAATCCCGACGAAAAAATTGTCATTTTTGCCACTTATTTGGGAACAGTGAACCTGATTGCCCAAGAAATTGAACGTACCTATCCAGGCCAAGGTGTGGTGGTGTTGCGTGGCGGTAACCACGGCGCGAAAGTTGCGGCAGAACGTCGTTTCCGTCGACCGGATGGTCCCCGTGTTCTAATTAGTACTGCAGCCGGCCGCGAGGGAATTAATCTACAATTCGCACGCATTCTTTTTAATGTTGATCTTCCGTGGAACCCTATGGATTTGGAGCAGCGCATTGGCCGCATTCACCGATACGGTCAAAGTCATACAGCACAAGTCTATAATCTTGTTCTATCTGATACTATTGAAGGGCGCATCTTCTTATTACTTGACGAGAAACTTGTTGAAATTGCTAAAACGTTGGGCAAGGTAGATGATCAAGGTAATATTGCTGAAGATCTTAGAACACAAGTTTTAGGTCAACTCTCTGAGCGGCTAAATTATAACCGTTTGTATCAGGAAGCGCTCTCTGATCCAGAGTTAAAGCGTACTCATGTAGAGTTGGAAGTTGCACTATCAAATTCGCATGAGGCGCGCAAAGTAGTTTTAGACCTATTCCAAGATCTTGATAGATTTAGTCTTGAAGAGTACCGGCCTTTTAAGAATCTAGCATCTAGTTTTGAAAGAATGGTGCAATTCCTTTGCCTTGCTATTGCGGAAGATGATAGGCATATTGTGAAAATAGATCAACACATTTATGCTATTACCGCTTCTGACGGCCAACAAGAATTGATGTTTACCACTGATCGTGATTTAGCTATACGCGAGACACAGCTGGAATTAATTGGGATAGATCATCCTATTATGCAACAGGAAATAAAGCGTTGGCAATCCACACCTCCCGAGGACATAGGAATCGCTATCAAATCTGCGGTAGAGAGTGGAATAATTCTAACCTTATGGACAATAGAATGTCGTTCAGCTAAAGAAGATCGGAAATTACTTGTGCAAGCTATCGCAGTAGATTTGGAAGGTAAAAGAGTTATCGATGTAGAAAAAAAGATTAAATTATTTATTGAAGGCGTTACCACTGTTCCCCAAATGACTATAGAAAAACGTAAGGATTTGATAAAAAATTTTATAGAACCAGCTCTTTATCGGGAGATGAGCCATCGAGATTTTTCAAATGGTGAGAGTGGATTTATAGCAGATCTAATAGGCTATATTGAGATAGTACCCTCTCCAGTAAGTTAAAAAGGCAGTAATTATCGCGAATAGATAGCGTAGTTTTTGGACGTTGTTTACATTGGTCGCCTGTTCGCCGCACGTCTGTGATTAGCGGTCGGCCAAAGGGCCGAGCATCCGGTCAGCGCATCAGGCCGGTCAGGACCGCGACGGGGTCCTGACCGCGCAACCGCGCGGTCTCCACGGTGGACTTGATCCGCATGTACGTCTGCGCGCCCACCGCATTCTTGCTGCACTGCGAGACCTTCCTCGCCATCACCACCGTCCGCAAGCTCCGCTCCGCTGCGTTGTTCGTCGGTGGAATGTCCGGGTCCTTCAGGAACCGCCACAACCGATCCAGCACGCGCTGCTTCAGGAGGCCCAGTCGAAGTCGTTCGCTTTCGACTTGAGCGGTGCCCGGTTCAGCAGGGCGTCCAGACGCAGGGTGAGTGCCTCACCTTGCTGCGCGTACTCCTCTCGCGTGCATACACCCGTTGTCACGTCCCGATGCAGTCGGATGCCATCCCGGAAGACCTGCGCGACCCGCTGTCCGTACAGCTCTCCCCGCCCAGGGCGCCGCTGTTCTCCAGCGGCGCCCTCATCTGCATTGCGGATCAGGTGCGCCAAGCACTTCTGTTGCCGGACGTCCTGCAGGAAACGGCTGTCGTACGAGGAGAAGCGGTCACTGACCAGCACGCCCGTGAAATTCTGCCCCAGACCTTCCCGGACTTCCACGTTCGTGTGCCGCAGGTTGGCGCGGAACACCACGGTGTCCGCACTGCGGAAGGTGCCCACCCAGGCGTTCTGGGCGCCGATCCGCCAGCCGGTGTCGTCGTGCTGCACGAACGGTGCCTGTTGCACCTGTGTCTGTAGTCCATCGATGTGGGCAGCCAAGGCGCTGCCGTCAGCCGCAAGCCGCTCAGCGGCTTGCGTGATCGCACTCTGCGTGACTTGGAGGCCGCCGAGGAGATTCATGACCCGCCCGATGCGGCGGACTGGAAGGCCCAGCTCGTGATGCAGGGTCTGAAGGGTGGCGTGCAGGACAGGGCCGAGTCGATGAGCGGTCGCGCCCACCTGATCGGCGTTCAGGTCGGGATGGTCACCACGCACCGCGTGGTGACACTGGGGGCACGCCATGACGGGCACGTGGTACTCGGTGACCTGCATGGCGTTTTGGGGGGCGAGTTCCGTGACCCAGGCCTTGTCCTGACGGGTGAGGATCAGCGGCCCCGTGAACCCACAGCGAGGACAGGTGTTCGGCGTGTTGACCGGCACGGTCACGGTGATCTGCTCCGGCGTGGGTGGGAACTTGTGTGCGAACGTGCCTTCACCAGGACGCCGTCCTGGTGACTTGGGATCGGCGGTGCGTTTCTCACGACTGAAGGGTGCGGCGTACTTGCGTTCCCGCCGTTCAAGTTCCTCGATGCGCTTCTTCAGGCGGGCGACTTCAGCCTTGAGGGCTTTGTTCTCAGAGATCAGTTGGTCGATCTGCTCGGACTGGCGACGGATGATCTCGAAGAGATCTTTCTCGGTCATCCCCGCGCCCATGGACAGCATGGTAACGGCAGGAGTGCTTGGCTGGAAGCCGGGCACCCGAGCGACCGCTAATCACAGACCGCCGCACCACTCAATGCGTGATGTTACGCTGGTTTCACGTACGTTTCGCTGAATCGCTGCCCTGATCTCACGACGGCCAATCCTGTCCGCAACAATGGATGCCCGAGCGCAATCAACGCCACCTTGGGCGGCTTTCCAGTGGCTCGCAGACGACGATAGAAGTCCCCCAGATGCCCTTTGTTTCGCGTGACACTCAAGGCCGCAAGGTACGCCGAACGCCTCAGGTAAGCATTCCCCGTTTTTGAAATGCGCCCTCGGCCTTTCACACTCGTACCCGACTGAAACGGAGAGGGAGCAATACCAGCATGAGCCGAGATTTGCTTACCGGTCTCAAGCAGTGCAAACCCATCTGTTTCCGCTAATACGGACGCTGCAGTGAGCAAGCCGAACCCAGGAATGCTGGTCAACAACTTAAAGGGCTTACACAACGTGTCATCGGAACAAATGAGTGCTCGGTTGGTCGTTTTGAGCTCCAAGATCTGTTGCTTAGAGCATTTGTCATCATAATAACCGAGCGGAGTGAGTGAATTTCGCTCAGTAGGACACAGAATGGAGCCACCGAAAGTCTTTTTTCAGTGGCGTAATTTGGAGAATTGCTCTAAGCAGGGCAATGCGCGTGTTCAGTAACGCCACGACGATCTGGCTTTCATGCTGCCAGCGTTCTGAGGCGTGCAGTCGATTTTGATCCTGAGTCAGCGCTCCCTGCAACGCCGTGCGTTCACGAACGAGTTGCTTGAGTTCCTGCAATGCGGTGCTCGGCAGTGACCAAGGTTTCGGCCGCATCATGGCGCTATACAGGGCAATGACCGCTGCGTCCATACAGTCTGTCTTGCCCCGCTTGAGTCTGGCGCGGGCGAAGTATTTGATGCTGGTGGGGTTCACCACGCTGACGGTGCAGCCCGCACCGAACAGTAATTTCGCGCACTGCTCCCAGTACACGCCGGTGGCCTCCATCACCACATGCAGTTCCTTTGGCGCCACGCCGTGTTGTTGGGCCCACTACAGGAGACGCTGGAATCCGGTGGACGTGTTCGGGAGGTCAGGGAGTGACCCTTCTAGGACGTCGCTGAGCTGCACATGTGTGTAGAGAAAGTCTTTTCCGATGTCCAGGCCGAGGGCAAACACAAAGCCTCCTAGAGAAAGGTGGGGCAGGTCGGGCTCTCTCGGCACTGGCTCTTATGGTGCAGGTTTGGTGGCCTTGGATAGCGTTCAGTCTTCGAGAAGAGCGCCCGAGCCGGTTCTGTCTATTCGACGGTCTTGTTGGATCTGGGGTTGACGCAGACTTGGCGGCTCGGACTGGATTGGTAATCTCCATTCTGATTAGGAATGAACCCAGACGTAATACATAAAGAGGTGAAGATTTGGGCGGTAGTCTCAATCAACCTTCCCTGCTCCAGATTTTTGAAGGACAACTTTCCAGGCCTCTTTGATCTTGTTCGTCAATCGCTTCACTGAGTGGCAGAGGGGCGAGCGACTTTGCAAGCCTGAGCTGAGCGGCGTTGATCCTTCATCTATTGTGTGCCTTGACCGGACAGGCGTAGGCTGATCTGCTGTGGCTGACCTGACACCAGATGGCCACCCCACGGCTCCGCCAATCAGCGTGTTCCATCCTGCAGCTCCCTTCTGCTGTCATTTAACCGCCTTTCAGGGACAGCCCCAGTACATCGCAAGGGGCATTCTCCAGATTCTGATCGACGCCCAAATAAACCTCGGTGGTCTGAATACTGGCGTGGCCCAGAGATAGCTGAATCTGGTCAATGGGCGCACCCCCCTTGTGCGCCAGCTTGGCAAACGTTCGGCGCAGGTCATGTGGCGCAAGAGACACGCCTTCTGGCGTCAGATTGGAGCGACCCACTTGGGTGCCGTACTTGCGCACGATCAGGGCCACAGCTTCGTGGGAGAGAGAGGAACGGGCCAAGACTTTCGATCCCCGTGGCGCGGTCGGCCGGAAGAGGTGTCCGGTGCTCAATCCGGCTGCCGTGATCCAAGCGTCCACCGCCGCCTTACACCAGCCCGGCATGGGCACTGTGCGGGTTCGTCCGTGCTTGCCGGTGAGATCCAGCACCACCCAGCGGCCTTCGCGCTGCTGCACATGCTCGAAGGTCAGGTTCACCAGTTCCGAGCGCCGCAGACCGCACCCCAGGAGCACGGCCAGGAGCGCTCGGTCACGCAGGCCGCGCAGGGTGGAGACATCCGGGGCGAGGAGCAACTCCTGCGCCTGAGTCCGGCTCAGCCAAGCGCCCGTCCGTTGCCCTTGTTTTTTAATGCCCTTGACCCGTGCAATGCTTTCGGCTTCAAAGATCCCCAACTGACCGTTATCAGCGGCCTCTCGCACCAGCTTGCGAATGGCAGAGAGGCGCTGATTCACACTGGCGGACGAACGACCATCCGCCACCAGAACGGTGACGTAGCGTTGTACCACGGCTTTGCTGAGGGGGGGGCTGCCCTGTTCAGTCCACCAGCCTAGGAAACCAGTGAGGGCTGTGCGGTAAGCGGCCTTTGTCAGGGGTGAAGTGACCGAGTCGAGAACCAGTTGGATGGGATCGAGGGAGGAAGCGGGGGCTTGAGTGACGAGGGTCAATTGCATCTCCTTATCTGGGTGTAACCACCATTATCGGTAGTATAAAACACACGGCAAGAAAAGAGCGAACGGCAAAAATGCTAAACTTGCCCCATGACCGCATCAGAGGCATTTACACTGGAAGTGAAAGAAAATGGCCGGATATTTCTCCCTGTTGCTTTTCGGCAAAGTATGGGCATTCATTCTGGTGACCGTTTGATTGCCCGCGTGGCGGAGAAGGGCAAAGCAGAGCTAGTGACCGCTGGGCATGCCATTGCCAGTGCGCGGGGCATGTTCGCTCATCTGGCTATTGATGGAGAGTCACTCGCAGACGAACTGATTGCAGAGCGGCGTCAGGAAACGGATCAGGAATGAGTATGGTTCTGGATGCATCTGCGTTGCTCGCTTGGCTACAAGGTGAATCGGGGGCTGAGCGGGTGGATGAGGCCTTACAACAAGGGGCCACCATCCATACCGTGAACTGGGCGGAAGTGCTGTCCAAGTTGGCGAGCAAAGGGGTAGCTGCCGCTGACGCAACCCGGCAGCTGACCGAGCGGGGCATCTTGGGCCAACTGTTGCTTGTGGACGCCGGACAGAGTGAAGACGCCATTGCCGTCGCAGACCTGTATGCCGTAACTCGCAGCGCTGGCCTCTCTTTGGGTGACCGCTATTGTCTGGCCCTTGGTCAACGCCTGGGTCAGTCGGTGCTCACCGCAGACCGCGCTTGGCAAACATTATCGCTCAGCGTCTCGGTTGAACTGTTGCGCTAGGGTCTGTAGGCCAAGGGTAGGATCCACGAGCATTGAAGTATCTTTTTACGCTGTGGCGCGAAGAAATCACGGATGCACAGTGGAGACGTTTGGAGCTGCTTTCGCCACCTCTGGTGGGTCTCGGGCGCCCCTATTTGCAGCATCGACCCATCGTCAGTGGCATCCTCTGGGTGCTGAGAACGGGTGCACCATGGCGCGATGTCCCTGAACGGTTCGGCAAGTGGACGACCATTGCCAGCCGATTCCGTCGCTGGACTGCCAAGGGGATTTGGCAGCAAATCTGGACAGAGCTCCAACGCCTTGCTGACCTGAAGGGTCAGCTCGACTGGTCGGTTCACTTTGTTGATGGCACGGTGGTGCGTGCACATCAATGCGCGGCAGGCGCACGTGGCAGCCAGCAAGACGAAGCTCTGGGGCGGTCCCGCGGTGGCTTCAGTACCAAGATCCATCTGCGTGCTGAAGGGCAAGGAAAGCCCATGGCATTCGTCCTGAGCGGTGGAGAACGGCATGAGTTAAAGTTCCTACAACCTCTCCTTGAGATGGGAGCTGTTGTCCGTGCTGGACGAGGGCGCCCGCGAATTCGTCCTGATCGTATCGTAGGCGACAAAGGCTACAGCTACCCCACCGTGCGGGAGTATCTGCACGGCCGTGGCATTCGAGTCACGATTCCCAGGCGCAAAGACCAAGGCCCTGACATCTGTTTTGACGCCAGCGTGTACAAGGAACGGAACAAGGTCGAACGCCTGGTCAACCGTTTCAAGAGCTTCCGCCGAGTAGCGACGCGGTATGACAAACGTGCTGTCAACTACCAAGGGTGGTTGACGCTGGTGGCCATCCTTGAATGGCTCTGACAGAACGACTCGCGAGTTGCAGAGGTTAGTTCAGACGAGATTCAGCACGTCTCGCAGATCATGCAAGACAGCATCCGGCCGCTCTAAACCGATCGGGTGCCCAGTCGGGAGGTAGGCCGCACGCAAGCCCACCTGCTGAGGTCCCCACACGTCGTTGCGAGGCGAGTCGCCGACGAACCAAGCGTCCGCTGCATCAACTTGGAGGGGCTCCAGCGAAAGGTGATAGATCGCTGGATTTGGCTTGCTCAGACTAACCGCTTTGCTGATGACTACATCGTCCACCAGGTGGATCAGACCCGTTCGTTCTAGGGTCTGTAGGCCAAGGGGCTCTGGGGTGCTACAACGGCGTATGTCGATACTGAGCGCTCTGGAAGAATGCCTGCTGTACATTCGCCGGTGCGTCCCGCCTTTTGACGAAGCCGCTCTTCTCCGGTCTCTGCAACTCCCAGGTTCCGATCCTAGCCTGTGGGGTTCAATTCTTGACGATGCTCCCGCGGCCACCGCCTTACGGAGCAGAGCTTTGCAGCCCTTCGCTCAAGTGCTCAGCGGGTACCCGTCGTTTATGGCTGCTGATCTGAACACGGAATTGGCTCAATTTCGAGCTGCTCGTCAACGCCTGACAGTCGCTGCTGGCGATTCTGGGCAACACCCTGACGTGATCGTGGCTCACGAGGTGCGCCGAGCATTCGCGTTCATGGTGGTCGAGCCGGCTGCTTCCTTATCAGACGGCGCGGCTCACGTGGCCAGTGATGGGTATTTTGCCGAGAACAACATGCCCCCATGGGATACCTGGGTGACGCCCGTCCCTTCCCCCCCAGGCACCAGTAGTGACTGGGGGCCAGCCCTACTGTGCTGGGTGCCTCTCTGGGCACGTGAACGCATAGAAGCGGGCATTGCGGTCAACCCAGAACAGTGTCTGCACTGGGTCAGAATCCAAGACGGAGCAGTGGATTGGGAGTGAGATCCACCTTGGCCGACACACCCTAGAGGCCGCTTCTCCGCTCGGGGGTTCGTTTCCTCGGGACTTCAAGAGGTCCGTGTGAGCGCAAACAGAGGCTCCACTGAACGCTGGTTTCTGCACCATTTCCGGCACTTCAGTAGGGTGGAAACAAACGCCGAAATCCATGCACCAGGACGATCCCTAGAAAAAGAAGATTCCGCGGAACGCGGCCTTCTGGACGCCCGAAGCGTTGCTGGTCTGCCTGACCTGTGGCGACCGCCAATCCGGCTCGCCGCGCTCTGGTTCTCAAGCCGGCTGGATTTAAGTCAGGTTCCATCAGCCGCTGTGCCCAACCTTCCGGAAGAGGGGTCCCTGCACCGAGGATGCCACCGACAATGGCTCCTGCTGTATCGGTATCACCGCCGCACACAATGACTTCCATGACTGCGGTCATCAGGTCGCGGGGGTGTTGAAAACAGCTATGCAGAGCAGCGGGAACCGTATGGTACGCGTAGCCACTCACGCCGCTGTGCAAGCCGAGTTCAGCGGCGTAAGCGAACGTGGAGCCACCCCGCAGGGCATGCTGATGGGCTCCGGCCAACACGGTCAGGAGTTCAGTCGCCGCTGGATGATGGGGGAGGAGGGATTGAAGCTGTTTCAGGAAGACAACCCCATCTAAAGGAGCTGTTTTGTGCAGGTAGGTCGCCAACGCAACAGCTAAAGCTGCATATTCAGCTTTCGGGTCGGTATGGGTTAAACGGGTCGAAACCTGAATCAGGGGGAGGATCTGTTCCTGCCTGGAGACCGTTGCGCCGATGACCGCCGCACGCATCGCTGGACCGTTGCCGGCTGAGAAGACTCCTCTTCGGTACGGAGGAACCCCGAGAACCAATTTCAAACCAGCACGCAGGGTCGCCCAACCCAGACCAGCAGGCAAGCTCAAGATCCACCCTCGCAGACCCTGAACGAGAGCCTGCTCGAAGGCCTGCACCTCTCCAGCACTTCGTGCAAGAGCCTCGGCAACAAGTGCGGCATGCTCCGTGTCATCTGAGACCATCCCCCACCCGAAGAAGAAGCGGTACCGGTCGGGTGAACCGAGCATTCGGGCTGCTCTCGCCGGCGGTAAGCCTTCATAGGGCAGACCGAGGGCGTCCCCAACCGCACCTCCCAACAAAGCACCGTAAATCGCCTCATCCTGGTTCACTCCATCATTCTGTCAGCTTACCGCCCTTTAACTTGCCAGAACCGGCCGTAGACAGGCGGAGGACGTGCAGGAATCAGGGCATGTGCGTCATGTGATTCCCGAATGAACCGTCCTCTGCAGAGTGCGTACGCCTCAGAAGCCTGCCTTGAAGGCTCCCAAGTGCTTTTTTTATGGAGTAGGCAAAGGACCACCGCCCCAAGAATCCTTGTGGAGGTGGCTTACGCCACCTGGCGGGCGAATGACGCGCAGATTCCCTCTATCCTGAGCGTCATGGAACGCCTGCATCGACATTCTGAGGACCAGCCGGGCCGCGCGCTGAACACCAGCGCCAAATTCTTCCTCCCCCGCCTGCCCTGTTTCTCTCAGACAGGATCGATGAGGTCAGCTTTATATGATCAAACCCAGAGCCCTCAGCGGCTTCCCCGAATACCTCCCCGCACAGCAGCTCGCCTTTAACCGCGTCCTCTCCCTCATTCGCAGCACTTACGAGGCGCACGGCTTCACCCCCATCGAAACGCCCAGCGTCGAACACCGGGACGTGCTGACCGCCAAAGGCGCTGACGACGCAGAGATCTACGCCCTGACCCGTTTGAATGCCGGGCCGGACGAGCGCGACACGGATCTGGCACTACACTTCGATCTCTCCGTGCCTCTGGCGCGTTACGTCGCGCAGCACGAGAGTCAGCTGGTCTTTCCCTTTCAGCGGTCCCAGATTCAGAAAGTCTGGCGCGGTGAACGGCCCCAGGCGGGCCGGTACCGGGAGTTCTATCAGGCGGACATCGATGTCATTGGACGCGGCTCTCTCAGCTTGCTGTATGACGCCGTGTTGCCTGCCGTGGTGAGTGACGCCCTGACCCGGTTGAATATTGGCCCCTTTTGCATTCGGCTCAATAACCGTCAGGTGCTGCAGGGATATTTCGAAAGCCTGGGTCTGGCACCAGTGGCCGTGCCCCAGGCCCTACGGATCCTTGATCGTCTGGAGAAGGTCGGCATTGACCGGGTGCGGCAGGACTTCACCACATTGGGGGTAAGTCCGGACACCCTGACCCCCTTCCTCGATCTGGTCACCAGCAATCTGGCTTCCGATGCTTTGCTGAGCGAATTGGCAGGGCAGGCTAGGAATGCACTCTTCGACCGAGGCGTGACCGAGCTCCACGTCGTTCTGTCTGGCCTTCGGGATCTAGGCGTGCCGGAAGCGAACTTTCAGGTGGATCTGAGTATCGCCCGGGGGCTGGGATACTACACGGGCACGGTGTACGAGACCAAGCTTCTGAACTTTCCCGGATTGGGCAGCATCTGCTCGGGTGGCCGGTACGAGAATTTGGTAGGCCACTTTCACACGGGCACGTTTCCGGGGGTGGGCCTGTCCATTGGGGTCAGCCGGTTTGTTCCGGCTCTGTTGGAGGCAGGCGTCCTCTCCGCCCGCACCTCGACCACCGCTCAGGTGCTGGTGACCCTACTCCAACCGGAACACCAGGGGGAATCTCTCCGGCTGGGGGCAGAGCTGCGCTCACAGGGCGTGAGCACGGAGGTCTACCTGGAGCCCCACCGGCTCGGGCAGCAATTGCGGTATGCGGACAGAAAGGGCTTTCGTCTCGCGGTCATGGTCGGGGACACGGAACTTCAGGCCGGGCAAGTCCGGGTCAAAGACCTTCAAACCGGAGAGGAGAGCTTGCTGAGCAGGGCGCAGTGGGCACTGGGCATTTGGCAACGGCTCTCGAACGCCCGTTGAGCTGTACGACGGCTCTGGGGGCCTGTTGGTGGACACGGACACGGGTCTGTTCCCCGGCCTTGCCCCTCCGCTGTTTGGCGCATGTGAAGCGCTCTCCTGGCCTGTAGGCTGGACAGATGAGCCCACCTTTACCGAGCTGGCATTCCACGCGTCGCGGGCGGGCCGCCTGACCCCCTGAGCTGTTGCTGTTCAGGACTCGGTTCCGCCCCACTCTGCCCCGCGACGCGTGGGGTGAAGCCATCCAGAAGAAGCATGATCGGGCCCACACACGCCATCACCGTGAACGGGTCATTCGTCGCCGTCTCGCGCTGGCGTCCACCTGGGCGGAACCGGAAGAACCCGGCCGCTGGACGCTCTGGGTCTATCAGTCGCGCGGGTATGCGAGCAAAAACGCC
The DNA here is from genome assembly GCF_000378445.1 of Deinococcus aquatilis DSM 23025. Taxonomy (GTDB): domain Bacteria; phylum Deinococcota; class Deinococci; order Deinococcales; family Deinococcaceae; genus Deinococcus; species Deinococcus aquatilis. The sequence continues at coordinate 25,730 of NZ_KB899742.1, forward strand.
ACGCTGTGCAGCTGTGGGCTCTGCCGGGATGAGAAGTACCGCAACCGGCCCCGCGCACGCCAACACCTTCAGGATGAGGAGCCTTGATGTCCTGAACTCAACTGCCGCGCATGTGGTCTTTGAGTCGGTCGTCGGCCCATTTGCCGTAGGTGCGGGCGGTTTGCACATCGCTATGGCCCAGATGCTCCGCAACGTCTTGCAGTTGAAATCCCGCCCGGACGAGGCGAGTTCCCGCCGTGTGCCGCAAGGCATGGAGGCCCAAGTAAGGCACGCCGACTTGCCTGCACAGCGTCCGCAGTCTCCCCCGTGCCGCTTCGGGCGTGCGCCCAATGACGGGCACCTCTGCAGCGTGTGATCCCAGTGCCCGCAAGTCCGTGATGAGGGAGGCCGACAGCAGCACACGTCTCGTCTTGCCCCCCTTGCCGTTGACTACGGTCAGGGCGCCCCCATCCAGATCCACGTCACCCCACTTCAAGCCGGTGATTTCGGAAGCTCTGAGCCCAGCAATTCCACCAAGGCGCAATAAGACGCGCATTTCGACTGGAGCTGAATCCAATAGTCTTTGGATGTCTCCTTCGGGATACGGTTGACGCTTATCCCAAGGTCGCCGTTTGTCTCTTTTCGGCTTGGTATCGGTAAAGGGTGTGTCTTTGGTGGCTCAGTTCCAGCGCAAGGCGGCGTACAGGGCGCGTGCTCCGGTGAGCAAGACGCCCACAGACGCGGGGGATTTTCCGGCAACCTCCATCGCCCGCACCCAGAGGTCAGTGTCTTCCGCCTCGGGATGCAAGACCTTGACCGCATTCTCGTGGGCATAGGTCAGCCACATGCGGGCACCCAGCCGATATTTGCGCAAGGTTTCGGGACTGAAGTGCCCATGGGTGCGCACATGGTGGGCTTCGAGGAGATCCAGCAGAGTGACGGTGTCCCCTTCGGCCACAGCAGCCACCGCTCGGCGCCTTCGTTCTTCAGGGGCCAAGGCAACGCAAGCGCGAGAAGGGGCCAGCGTTCCCTGCCAGTACAGTTCCAACGTCACGGTTGACTCACCTGATAGAGACGCAAAAACAGCCCGTCTTGTTCCCGGCTGAACACCTGGCGCACGCGGGCCGATGACTTCAACCCGGTGAGATGCGTTTGAATGCTGGCGACGCTGCTGAGCGCGAAGAGGTCATCGAGGGTCGTGTCCAGAGGCCCATCAAAGAAGCACTGAAACCCCAAGCGTGGACTGCGAAAATGACGGGCCATTTCTCCTTCTGTGACATAAACGAACAGCCGAATCCAGGGTGCTGTGGGGTCGTAGGTACTTAAGCGGTAGAGATCCTTGAAGACGGCGCCAACCCGGTTGGTGCGATTGACCGACCCGACGTCCCGCTGCCGGTCAAACTTGAATTCCGTGACCAGACCGGCCTGACCCTGCAGAGGCGGCACCAACAAGTCGATCTCCTTGCGTCCGTCTAGGCCGGTGTGATGGGATTCCAGGTGAACATTGGCATGGTGGACGCCCACCGTCGTGGTCAGGGCATAAAAGAAGGCGTACCTGAGGGCATCTTCTTTATTCAGGCTGTTCCGGAGCCGCCGTTCCGGGAGGGCTTACCAGAAGGCCTCAAAAAAGACTTGAGATTGCGTCACCGGATCAGGTGAACCTGAACAGGCAGGTCTGGGATGGCGGCCCAGCCCTGTTCAGCGGTGAGGACATCGTACCCCAGAGCGTCGGCCGTTCCCAGACAAGCCGCGTCACCGAGGCTCAGTCCATAGGGACTTTTGCGGGCGTAGTAAAAGGCCGCTCGGGGACGACACTGAGCATCAAAGGCAACTTCAGAAACCAAGGACAACAAGGGATCCAAGGCGGCCTGCACCTGCTGGGGGGTAAAGTCCCCACGCCCCACCAGTTTGCCTTCCAGTTCGGTGAGGGTCACGCTGCTGACGAAACAGGGGCGACTGGCGATCACCTGCAAACTTTTCTCTCCCCCGTCCTCACCCAGCAGATAGGCCATCAGGGCACTGACATCGAGGAGCACCGTTTACCAGCCCTTCTGTACTGTTTCAGCCTGCCGGTCGGAAAGCAGTTCGGCCGTCAGGTCAAGTCCTTGCGTTCCTTCCTTATGCAATGAACCGAGGAGAGCCTTAGCCAACAGGGAGCGGCTGGTCAAGCGATACCCTCCAGCCTCTTTGAGGAGAATCACTTCATCTCCTTCTTTCAGACCCAAATCGGTACGAACATCTGTTGGAACCACCAAGCGTCCCTGTGCCTGTAATTTCAGATGGTAGGAGGGTAATGCAGTCATGCCTAAGTTTATCAGAAGAGGCATCAACTGAACCCAATCCTCTTTCATCTTCTACCCTTTTGGTAACACCAGTTACCAGAAAGAAGAGTTTAAAATGACAGAAGCAGAAGGTTTATGACAAAATTTTTGCTAAGCTGACACTATGACTGCCAAAGCTGCCTACGAAGTGCGTATGAACGCCCAAGGCCGCGTCGTTGTGCCCGCTCAAGTGCGCGAGCGCCTCAATGTCCCTGACGGTGGCGAATTTGTACTGTATTTAGACGGTGAGCGTATTGTGATGGAGCAGAAAGGTGAGGCCCGGTCACGCCTCTTTGCACTCGGCGCTCGGCTCGCGCCGCAAGATACGAATCTGACGGACGAGCTCTTGCAAGACCGCCGTGAGGCTGCGCGCCGTGAAGGGGACGAATGACTGTTCTGGATGCCAGCGCCGTCATCGCTTGGCTTCGGCAGGAGCCAGGCGCAGATCAAGTCGACGTCGCACTCCAAAATGCTGCGGTGATCAGTGCCGTCAACTTCGCTGAAGTGCTCAGCAAAGTCGGCGAGCGGGGTGGTGACGTACGGGCCGCCGCGCGGGATCTGCGTATTGAAGGTTTACGAGTCGAACCCTATGGGGACGAGGACGCCGTCGTCACCGCTGAGTTGAGAGTACTCACTCAAGCACAGGGACTCAGTCTGGGAGACCGCGCGTGTCTGGCCCTCGCGCGACGACTCGGACTGCCCGCACTCACTGCAGACCAGCAGTGGGCGAACATCAACGTCGGCGTCAAAGTTCAACTGATCCGCTGACCCCACAGAACAACTCGAACAAGTGAAGCCTCTTACTTCTAAGCGTGTCGAAACCACAATGGATCGTTCTGGCCAACGCCAGGCGCAGCGACTGACAGTGTGCCGTAAGAGCCCAGCTCTACCTAACACAGAAGCGCCTTGGGTTGAATCGACAGCGGTTAGAAGAAGCGAACTCATGCTGCTCGCCAAAGCGGCTGGGGACGGTTTGGTTATGCTGCGGGCATGATTCGCGAACAACTGCTGGCCCCGACTGCAGTGGACTTGCGGGCGTTCCTCATGCGGGCTCTTCGGACTCGCGACTGTCTGATCCAAGTGGGCGGCCTCGCCGAAGTGAGCTATCACGGTCGCGCCGCCAGTACCGCTGAGGTGGGCTCGTACCTAGTGATGATCAAGCGCGATGGCAGCTTGCAGATTCATGCCCCAAAAGGCGTCAAGCCGATGAATTGGCAGCCGAAGACCGACGAGATCACGGCGGTCTTGGAGGAAAAGCAGTGTGTGCTCTTAGCCTCGCGCCGAAGTCCGATGGAACTGGTGCGGGTCACATTCTTAGAGGTTCAGATGGCGCAGGCACTGGAGCTCAACGAGGAAGCAGGCTTTTTGCTCACCGGCTCGGAAGCGCAGATGCAAGAAACCCTAGCCGCGCACCCAGAGCTGATCGAACCAGGCCTGCGGGTGCTGAACCGCGAGCTGCTGGTGGAATCGGGCGGTATCGATCTGTACGCGCAGGATGCTCAGGGGCGCTTTGTGGTCGTGGAGTTGAAGCGGGGCCGAGCAACACAGGATGCAGTGTCTCAACTCGGGCGGTATGTCGCGTCGGTGCAGCGGGTGGTGGGTACGGGCGTGGTGAGGGGAATCTTGGCGGCGCCGTCCATCACGGGGCCAGCGCGTCGGGAGTTGGAGGGGCGAGGACTGGAGTTTGTAGAAGTGAACGCGCTGCCATTGCTAAAGAAGACCACCACCCAACCCAGCTTGTTCTGAGTGAGCAGAGGCAAGCCCCTGCGCCGCGCTGACAGGTAACGTAACAGGGTGAATCCGGCAGTACTCACCAGCCGAGCCTTGCTGCACCTGCTCCACAGCGGCCCGGCTTGATCCAAATAGTGGCTTTTTCAGCAGTCCCTGAGGTTTCCGAAGTCCAGTGAGAGGCGACTGAAGGCTGCTTGTCCTTGGTCAGCCACGTTCAATTGACTTGACATCACTCGTGGCTGCCAGATTTTGCGACCTCGCGAAATCAGCTGGCCTGAAAGTGGGGGAGAGCTCCGAGCATGACGATGGCCAGGGTGACCGGGGGGAAGGTCATCAGGTACCAGCGAAGCCAGAGCAACACGGGTGTGACCAGAAGGAGCAACGCTACAATGAGCACCAGCCACTCTCCCCCAGCGATTCCACTGATCCCGTCTATTCGCTCCATCAGGCCAAGCGTGATGACGAAAATCCAAAAAAGGAGTGGCATCGCCACAGCGACAGCCATCCAGGTCGCCGCGTTCATCAGCGCCTGCGCAAGGCTGCGTTTGAGGATCCAGGTGGCGAGCGCGCTGAACACCACGAGTGTGGCGAGGGTGAGGAGAAACTCATGTTTGGCTGTGGGAACGAGCAAGACGCTCACGGCTGGAAAGAGCAGCCAACTGCCTACGACCCAGCAGCGGGGTGTGGGAGGCGTGAGCGTCATAGGGGTACCGTACGCGCTCTGGCAACTGCAGATGTCCTGTTTGAGGCCAGCAAGCGGTACGGGGGATGCAACGCCTGTGAAGAGGAGGCAATGGTTCACTGACTGTCCTGCGTGGGAGAGGACGCAACGTCCTGGCAGGCCGATGAGCTAAGTGCAGAAGGGAAAACTCTGATTAGAGCAAGTCTCTCAGGGGCACGCCGACGCCAGCGGCGAGGAGGTGCATGTTGTCGACGCCGATGTTGCGTCGGCCGACTTCGACTTGGGCGATGTATGACCAGGTGATGCCGCTGGCGGCGGCGAGGTCTTCGAGGGTCATGTCGTGGTTGTGGCGTTCTTCTCGGAGGCGTCGTCCGAAGGTGAGTCTGGATTCGGTCGGTGGATTGTTTGTTTTAGCCATGCTTTAGCCTGGGCGGCAGCGCAGTGAGCGACCATGCAGTTAAAGCCATAACAATTAAAGACATAATCAATTGAATCAGTTCTAAGCTGGACTTTGGCCATTGACAGGGGGAGCAGCCTGCTGCTCCCCCTGTCAAACTTGAGCATGACACTGCTTCCGAAGTGGTTCACCGGGGTCTTGGAAGGATTCGCTCCAGTGTTTTCGGCACGCATTTGGCCGCAGGTGCAACTCCTCGTCGTCGGGGCGCTGCTCTCTCCTGGAAAACGGACGGTGACCGCGGCGTTGCGGGTGCTCGGCTTGGCAGACGATCCGAGGTTCGGGACGTTTCACCGCCTTTTGAATCGGGCGCGCTGGTCCAGTCTCCAAGCCAGTCGCGTGCTGCTCGGTCTGCTGTTGATGGCCTTGGTGCCCTCAGGGCCGCTCATCCTCGGTCTGGACGACACCATAGAACGACGCACTGGAGCCAAGATCAGTGCCAAGGGCATTTACCGGGATCCAGTACGGTCCAGCCACGGGCATTTCGTCAAAGCCAGCGGGCTCCGCTGGCTGAGCTTGATGCTGCTAACCCCCATTCCCTGGGCCCAACGCGTCTGGGCGCTGCCATTCCTGACGGCACTGGTGCCGTCACAGCGGTACCACGAAGAACGCGGTCACCGGCACAAAACGCTGATCGACTGGGCTCGGCAGATGCTGCGCGTGGTGCAGCGCTGGTGTCCTGGACGGCCGCTGATCGTCGTGGCAGACAGCGCGTACGCCAGCATTGCTTGGCTCCATGACCTCCAGCAAGGCCAGCCGATCACGGTCATCACCCGTCTTCGCCTGGATGCCGCCCTCTACGACCCCGCACCAGAACGCAGGGCCGGCCAGATGGGCCGGCCCCGGCTGAAAGGCAACCGCCTCCCGACCCTAGCCTCCCTGCTTCAAGATCCAGAGACGCGCTGGGAGCGCGTTCAGGTGGGCTGCTGGTATGGGGAGACCCACCGCGAAGTCGAGATCGTTTCTCAAACCGCGGTTTGGTATCACACCGGCCTCCCACCCCTTCCGGTGCGCTGGGTGCTGATCCGTGATCCCAAAGGGAGATTCTCCACTCAGGCGCTGCTGTGTACGGATCTCTTGCAGATCCCCCTCCAGATCTTGGAGTACTTTGTGCAGCGTTGGCAGCTCGAGGTTACCTTTGAAGAAGTCCGGGCTCATCTGGGTGTGGAAACGCAGCGCCAGTGGAGTGACCTCGCCATTGTGAGAACAACCCCAGCGTTGCTGGGGCTGTTCTCCCTGGTGACACTCATGGCCCACGAACGCTGGCAAAGCCATGAACCTTGGGTTCGTCATGCCGCTTGGTACAACAAGACCCTGCCCACCTTCGTCGACGCGCTCGCCGAGGTTCGGCGAGCCTTGTGGAGGATTCCGACTTTTCGCACATCTGCACCAGGACGCGAAATGGTTCAAGTCCCACTTGAGTTCATCGAGCGCCTCACAGACGCGCTCTGCTATGCCGCCTGATGCTCCTCAATGGCCAAAGTCGAGCTAAGAGCCTATCCGGAAGATTTTCAGAGGAGGGCGACGGGTGCTAGTTTGCGCCAGATGATGAGGCAAGCAGTCAACTCGACAAACCCCAGATAGAGGTCTTGACGTTTCTCCCAGCGGGTCTGGATGCGGCGAAAGCGACCCACCCAACTGTGGCCGACCGAGGGCGACCCACCGCCGGGCTGGGTGGCGTTCCGGATCGTCAGGGGCAGGAATAGAGTGCTCCTCGGTCGCTTTCTTGGGAATATGCGCGATGAGACCTTCGTCCACGGCCAGCTGACGACACGCCGGCGTGTCGTACCCACGATCCAGCAGCAGATGTCGCTGTTCCTCCTCCAGAGGAGGAGGAACAGCGACTACGACGGCATCCAAGACGTCCATCAGCATCTTGCTATCATGGCGATTTGCCCCACACAGCACCACGGAGAGCGGAATGCCTTTGGCATCGGTCAGCAGCGTGCGTTTACATCCGGCTTTTCCTCGGTCAGTGGGGTTGCTCCCCGTGGCTTGCGGCGCACCAGCGCCCCCCTTTTTCCGAGAGGGGCTTTCACCATGCTTCCGTCGGCAGCTTGCCATGCCCAGTCGATCCCGATTTTCTGATCGTACTCTTTGAGCACGATGGCCCACGCTGCACGGAAGCAACCGTGTTCCACCCAGGCACCAAACCGCTCATGGACAGTCGATTTCGGGCCATATCGGCGGGGAAGTTGACTCCACTGACTGCCGGTTCGAGCCAGCCAGATCAGCCCGTTGAAGATGGTGCGGGCGTCCCGCGTGGGACGCCCAATCTTTTTCCGGGGCTTGTCGATCACCATAACAGGGGCGAGACGGATCCAGAGTTCGTCCGAGACCTCCCACAGCGTGTGCTGCTGATTGATCTGGTCTTGATGAGGTTGAGTCGTTGTCACTTGTCTTCAGTAGAACAGATCTTCCGGATAGGTTCTAAAGAGCGCTGGCTTTTGCGCAGTAGGGTGTGGAGACACGAGTAAATACAGGCAGCGCATTCGATCTCAGGCACAACGCTGAAAACATGTGATGGTTGCTCAAATAAGACCGCGGCGCTCGTCAATCCGCTGGGCTTGCATTCTTCTGTGCTGCTGCAACCGCCGTTTACTGGTGGCGAGTGCTTGTGGATTGGCCGTGCTCTCAGTACCCGAACCTGGTATGTCAAGTCGGCAGAGCAAAGACCCAAAAAGATCCTATGAAGGGGCGGGGATGGGGCCGCCAGCGTGACTGGTCTGCAAGGTTCGGTACAGCTCGCGGGCCAGGTGGGTCTTGAGTGCGCGAAGTGCCGCTCGTTTCGTTTTTCCCTCTTGTTCTTTCCTGGTCACGAATGTTTTGGTCCGTTCATCACAGCGCAGGCGTGTCAGGGCCATCAGATGGAGCACCCTATTGAGCTGTCGGTTCCCACCGACACTCACGCACCAACGCGTGTTCTTCCCACTCCCTCGTTCAACTGGGGCAGCGCCGCAATAACTGGCGAAATGATGGACAGTCTCAAACCGCTCGATGTCACCGACTTCGGCGAGCACCGTGCCGGCCAGCACGACGCCGATTCCCTGCAACGTCAACAGGGTGGGGGCCACCTGAGCGACCAGGGTGGCCATGGCGTGTTCCAGCTCTTTCAACGCGGCTTCGAGAGAGGTCAGCACCGCCTGCAGGGCGGTGCTCAGCGAGTCCGTCGTCGAGTCTGGGAGCGCTTCGAGCATCATCTGATTGGCTTTGCGCTGCTGAGCGAGCTTGTCCCGCGTGCGGGACAATTCCTGCAAGCGGGTACGCTGCGTGCTGAGCTGGTCGGGCGGGAGCTGCGGGTTGGCCAGCAGCACCCGGGCGACGTTCTCGGCATCGACCAAGTCGTTCTTTTTCTTGCCGCGACGTGCACGGTACTGACTGGTCAGGCTGGGATGGATGTGATACACCAACTGATCATTGGCAAAGAGCAGGGCCAGCAGGGGAGCCACGTACCGGTTGCCTGCACCTTCAATCGCCCAGCAGTGTCCTTCAAAACGAGTCGACCAAGCCCACAACTGATTCAGGCCGTCGGCGTTGTTCTGAACGCTCAGGCTGTCCAGCACCACTCCACGCGAATCGAGAGCAACGGCGGTATGGGTCGTCGGGTGGGGATCCAGTCCAAGAATGATCATGGCGTCCTCCTGCAGAGTTCGGCATTTCACCCCCACCCGCGCAGGTCTGTTCTGGATCGGGCCCGGAGGCAGCCTGGTATCAAGCGAAGAGCAGCGGTGTGGTGCCGTTGAGACAGAGAACGCGCAATTCGGGTACAGGCGACAAGCGCAGACAGTTTCAGGGCGACGCTCTCTCCTCACCTTATTGTTGACATACAGACACTTTCTTGACGGGTTGAAATCTCTCGTCTGATCCGTCAAAACTTCTGGGCGTCCCCTGCCACGCTGACCCATCTGACGCGCTGCTTTTGTGCTCATTTCCCGGAGTACCGCAAAAACCAAGTGGAGCTGCTTTCTCTCGTCGTCCTGGCACTCCTTCAAGCCAAGGACGTCCGGCATGCAGAACTGGCTGAGCGCTTCCCGGGAAGCGCACAGACGTCCTCGGTCATTCGCCGAATTGAGCGGTTTTTCAAACGCCATCCCCTGTGCCCAGCTAATCTGGCCGCTGTCGTGCTGAGGCTGCTTCCGGATGCCCGGAAGCGAGAATTTATCATTGACCGCACGAATTGGAAGCTGGGTCAGACAGATGTGAACGCACTGGTGCTGGCTGTCTTGTGGCGTGGTGTCGCCATTCCACTCCTCTTCGAGCTGCTGCCCCATGGGGGCAGCAGCAGCACCGAAATCCGGCTGACCCTGATGAACGACGTGCTGTGCCTTCTGTCCTGCCAGGAGATCGCCGTGCTCTATGCCGACCGGGAATGTATTGGCCAAGACTGGATTGGTGGGCTGTCTCGTGCGGGGATTCCT
>NZ_KB899743.1 GCF_000378445.1 Deinococcus aquatilis DSM 23025
GCCACCACTCCGTGTCGCAGCGTTGCGTCGGACCTCACGCGAAATCGTGGATGCCGCCCGCCCCAGTTGGCGGGCAATCTCACGGATGCCGAGGTGTTGCGCCCGGGAGAGTGCGATCTCTTCGCGCTCTGCAAACGACAAACAGCGCCCAGAAAGGGGGGTTGACCGTGGGCCTAACGTTGTTGGTGGCATGCCGCCCGCCTCCCGGAACCAGCGCGCCCCGACGGCTGGCGAGATTCCTGCGCCAGTCGCAGCACGTTCACTCGACCCCCCTGCGGCGATCAACGCCCAGAATCGCTGCTGGTCTTCTCGCCGTGCCGCTCTTGGCCGTCCTGGTGAGCGCAGTTTACTCCGTCCAGATCGATCTGACTGCCGTTTGATTGGCTTCATCACAACCCCCTCAGTTGAGGTGTTGCGACCACCACTTGAATCCACCCGATGGTAATCCGATGAATTTTCGGCTCGCTGATCTCGGAGCTCACAAACCGAGGATTTCCACTCTTACTTTTTCGCACTAACCTCTCTTAGTTTGAAAAACTCCTTCAAACAGTCTCTTCGTGCTCCGCCAAATGTCTCCCAACCGAAAGTCCTGACCCAGGATCACCCGCAACGCAGTAAGCAAGAAGGAGTTCCTTTGATTGGCCTTCAGTGCAAACCATTCAGCGGCAAGCCGGTCAAAGCCATCCGGTCTACCGAGTCCGGCAGGTCAGCCCCTTCAACCGCGACGAGGTTAGCCATGCCCGGCACCTGCACGCCTGTAATGCCCAACCAGCCGGTGAGGTTGGCCTGCGGATCGAGGTCAATGAGCAACACCCGCGCCCCGACACTGGCGAGTTCGGCCCCCACGTCGCGGGTCAGCGAAGTCTTGCCGACGCTCGATCATATGTCCTCTCGCAACGCCACCTTACGTAGGCTGGGCTTTTACGGGTTCTCTCGTGAACGGTCGGCGGTCGCGCGATGGCGCTGGGCTTTGGCCCGGTTTCCACAGTCCTTCATGCTGCACCAGCGGCGGCGACCCGCTTTACTGACATCGAGAAAGAGCCAACCACATCCCCGGTCATCGGCACACTCCCCCACCCTGTGGCGCAGGTCGGAAGTCAAGAGGTCGGCAGCATCGAGCGCGACAGGCCACCAGACGCGCCTCAGGTCTGGGACTTCATCCCAGACCCAACGGAAGTCCCTCCCGTCATTCTGGAGGTGCTGGTGTCGGGCGGCCTCCAATCTGGCCTGGGTCAGGGTTTCTAGGTCGGTCGCTGTGGGCTGGCGGTCATAACTCACAGCACTGAACACCCGGTAGATGGCCTCGCGCAGTTCACGTGCCCGCGCAAGGGTCACTTCCGCCTGATCGGAGTGGACTTCCGCATACTCAGCCAACTGTCGGCGAGTTTGGGCGTCCAGCAATTGGGCATCCTCTCCCCACTTCAACAGGTCAGCCACGGTGTTCAGGCGTTCTTCAGGGTGCTCGCTGGAGTGCCAGTCCATCGTGTTGGCGAAATCCAGGCACAGCCGCTCCGCCAGGAACGCGAACAAGGTGGTGGAGGCCTTCATGCAGGCAGTTTAACCCGGTAACCCCTTCAGACTGGATCAGCGGTTGCTTTGCTCGGAAATATTGTATCCTTTAAAAACATTTTAAAGGGTTACGACCTTAGGAGGTTCCGTATGGCCGAGCAAGCAAACGCTGTCACACATGTTCTCGCCAAGCAGATACACACCGTCTATCTCGAAGATGACTGGTTCAAGGGCCTGCTCCTACACGTCGAGGGTGTCAGTACTGAACACGCCTCCCGTCCCAACCCTGGAGGCACTTCGAGTGCAGCAGGCCAGATCGGACATGTCCTGTACTGGCTGAGACTGGCAAGGCGTGATCTGGTCGGGGAGCAGATGGACGGCGACCAGGACGCCTCCTTCACGCACATGCAGGTCAACAATGAAGATTGGAACGCACTTAGAACGGAACGGAAAGCTGAGGTGTCGAGTTTCCACCATGACATTGGGCGTGTTGACGAGTGGAACCAGAAGAAGCTCACCATCGTCCTGAACCAGCTCACGCATGCGGCCTACCACGCCGGTTCCGTCGTCCAGATTCTCAAGGCCACCGCGTGACCACTGAAGAGCAGGTCAGTCGAGGATTATGGATTGACCCGAACTTCCTGAAACTCTGGGGGAGCGAAACGATTTCGCTTTTCGGCTCGGCCATCACCTCGCTGGCCCTGCCGCTGCTGGCCGTCCAGCTCCTGAACGCAACTCCTGCCCAGATGGGGTATCTCGGGGCGGCGCAATTCCTCCCGTTTCTTTTGCTCTCGTTGCCCCTGGGCGTGTGGGTAGATCGCCGCCGCCGCCGACCACTGCTCGTGCTGGCAAATCTGGGGCGCGCCCTCCTGCTGGCCCTGATTCCATTGGGGGCAATGCTCGGCTGGCTGCGAATGGAAGTTATCTACCCCATCGCCTTCTTCGTGGGAACGTGCGATGCTCTGTTTCACCTGGCTTACTCATCCTACCTGCCCGGTCTGGTTGGTCAGCACCACCTAGTCGAGGGCAACAGCAAGTTGCAGGCGAGCGCCTCAGTGGCCGAAATCGCCGGACCTGGACTGGCAGGTGTGTTGGTGGGTTGGTTGGGCGCTCCAGTGGCGATCGCCGTGGACGTCACCTCTTACCTGCTCAGCGCCCTAGGAATCGGCACCATCCGGCATGTTGAGATCTCGCTAGGACACAGCAGGCAGAAGGTCAATCTCATCAGAGAAATCAAGGAAGGTTTACAACTCATCTTCCGTCATCCGATGCTCCGCATTATGGCAGTGGAGGCCGCAACTTTTAACGGCGGTGCTCAGGCACTCTCCACCCTGCTGGTGCTGTACGCCACCCGCGAACTTCATCTGAGTGCAGACAGGATTGGGTTGATTTATGGCGTGGCGGGCGTGGGGGCCTTGATCGGCTCCATGGTGGCGGGGCCACTGGCTCGCCGCATCGGTTTTGGGCGGGCCCTGGTGAGCACGGCTGCCTTGGCATGCATCCCCCCGCTGCTGGTGCCGGCGGCCCAAAGCGCTCCGGGATTCACGTTGCCTGTGCTGATGACGGCCTTCTTTCTGGAAGGGATGGGCTTGGCCGCTTCATCCATTCACTTCCTCAGCCTGCGTCAGGCGCTCTCTCCAGTCACTTTACTCGGCAGGATGACCGCCAGTTACCGAACGCTCACCTACGGCATTGTACCGCTCGGCGCCCTCTTTTTCGGCTTCCTGGGGGAGAGGGTAGGGGTGCGAACTGCCCTGTGGATTGGCACGGGGCTGATGTCCGTGGCCTGGCTCTGGGTGCGTTTCTCGCCCGTCTGGCGCTTGGAAGAGTTGCCGCAGTCCCCTGCGATACACGCTTGACTGCAAAAACAGTGATCCCACTCCTCGGTGTGAATGCGTTTAAACATCAGGACAGTCTTCCACTGGGCGGTAACTTCTCCGTCGCTGGTTCAAATTGTGCCCGTTGAATTTCTCTCCGACGAGCAGGCCGCCCGTAACGGGCGGTTTGCTGCTGACCCCACGCCTAAGCATTTGGCCCGCTACTTCTTCCTGAGCGAAGCCAACCTTGCCCTGATCACCGAGTGCCGCCGTGACCACAACAAGCGTTGCACACGGCCGCGATAAGATTCACGCGTAAGGGAAAGCGCCGTCTTCGGTGACGGTACACGTCCTTCATGAGCTTGCCTCGGTTTCGCGGCTCTTCCGCACTCCCGGTGCAGGCCTTAGGCCGCGAGTAAAACTCGCCTCCGAAGAAGTTCAAACGATTCTCGCCCGTACATCTGGCGCTTTACCAGCTTGATTCGGTTGACAATACCCTCTGCCTTGCCGTTACTCCAAGGCAAGGTTACGGCCGTCAACAATGCGGCCCGTTCTCGCGTCAACCCGACAGCGAAGGTGCGCACATCTCGAAATCCACTCTCCCTCGCGGCCCTCAGCCATGCGTTCAGATCGGCTTCTGTCCCCTATGCCACTGGGTGCATCGGCAGAGCCAGTATTTTGATTTTGTCTGGGGTGCCATGTGGCCTATCAGCAGTTTTCGGCCACACCATCTCACTCAACTTCTCCGCTTTTTCTGCTCCAATGTACACCCGAAGTTCTGCCGTTTGACCTTCCCCGATCAGGCGATCACACATGCGCCTGACGGTGGCGTAGTTGTACCCTGTGAACCGAACCAGAGCAATGAAAGTCTCAGTGGAACGGCTAAAGTGCGTATGTTAACGTCTCGAAGCTTTGCTGGACGCATTTTTCATTTTAATGTGGGGCATGGCGGGGAGTAAATACAGCTCTGATCTGACCGACCGCGAATGGGATTGACTTGAACCATTGCTGCCTGGCCCCAGTGCGACGGGGCGCAAGCGGATCCATTCGCAACGGGTATTGATTCATGCCATGCTGTCCGTCCTGAAGACGGGGTGTGCTTGGCCGCTCTTGCCTTTGAAGGTTCCGCCTTGGACAACCGTGTACGCTCAGTACCGCAGATGGCGGATTTGCGGTGTGCTGAAGCACGTCCATGACGTGCTCCGAGAACGAGTCCGCATCGCCGCTGGGCGAGACGTTCAGCCCACCGCGGGGATCATCAACCGTCAGAGTGCGAAAACGACCGAAGCGGGTGGCATCCGGGGATTCGACGGGGCCAAGAAGGTGAACGGACGCAAACGGCACATCCTCGTCGATACGCTGGGCCTCATTCTCAACGTCGTAGTGCACTCCGCAGACATCCAAGATCGTGAAGGGGGCAAACTCGTTCTCGACGGGATGAAACAGACCTACCCAAAGCTGGAGAAGGTGTGGACTGACCAGGGCTATACGGGCGGATTTCTCAAGTGGGCCAAAGACCATTCAGGGGTAGTGGTGGAAGTCGTGTATCCCTGGTGGCGGCAGGCCAAATGGGACCTGCCAGACCTCGTTGAGGAGGTAGATCCGCAGCAAGACGTTTCACGTCTTGCCCCGACGTTGGGTGGTGGGGCGTACCTTCGCATGGTTGGGGAAGTGGCGCCGCTTGTCAAAAGACGACGAAGCGTGACCTGAGACCACAGAAATGTTGGTGTACCTGACGATGATTCGCTTGATGCTGCGGAGGTGAGGGCGCGATCCTCCTCAGTCACCGTCGAGATGAAAACGTTCAAGAATCCAGGCGGAAGAGCTGCCCATGAATGGGTTGAGTTGATCCCGAAAGAGAGCCTGTAAATCACTTTGAACCCGCACAAGCTCACTGTGCAGGTAGATCAGCTGTTGTGGGTTTTGAAGACGTTGTTTTAATTTTTTTTCAATGGCCATGAGGGGCGCAGCCAGTCGGTCTGCTTCCTCACGGATCCAAGGCGTGGCTTGAGGCGTGCCCCGAATTCGGAGTCGAAGCCCTCGTACGCGTTGGTAGAGGAAGATCAAGTCCGCTTCCGTGATCTCTGGTTGTGTCACGTTGATAGCCCCGTCTTAAAGAGTGATGAATCAGAGCGTTCACTGAGTGGAAATACGTTAACACACGCACTTTAGCCCCAACGCGCTCGTGTTCAGGCTCGGCAGCCGGAGACGATCAACCTTCTTTGCCAAGCGGTCACCCGTAGGTCGGAGCGTTGCTGGTCACGATCCAGAGTTGCCAGCGCTGCGCTCCTGGATCCAGCGGGGTCTTCTGGGGATCGCTGAGGTCATACAGCAGGGCGTCCAGAGGCATGGGCAACGTGTCTGGGGTCAAGCGGGCAAAGAATTCTGGCTGGCAGTCCACGGGATACACCGCGTGGGTGTAAGACAGGTAACTCTCCTCGCAGTCCAGCTGCAATTCGGTGCGTAGCACGTCCTGATAGCGCCGCACGTCGCTGAGCCGCATCCCGCCCTGCGCCGCCTCAGACGGCAGGCGTTTCTGAACGTCGTGGATGCGCCGCGCCAGTCCGGCGTGCAGCGGCAGTTCCAGACCGACCAGCCGCCGAAGCTGTTCATGGCGTCCGCCGCAGAGGTGGTGGTAGGTGCGCCACTTGCGCGGTGCTGGCGCGGCGGCCTGAAGCCACTCGCGGGTCCGCACGCCGAGGAGGAGGTGCGGCAGACTGAGATCCAGCGTTTCGGTGTGCAGGGGATCGGGCATCCGCTGTGGGTTCCGGCGAGCCGGAGCAGGCGAGTCTGCCGGATCTCTGGCCAGGTCACGCACGGTGTGTCTGGAACTGGTCAACGGCCGCTTCTCTGGGTGAGGGCATCAGGGAAGATCATGTTCTCTAGTGTACGGGCACGGTGCTCACCGCGGTATCACAGTGGGAGCATGCCTGCTGAGCCCAGCCTCCACCTGCAGATCAGGCCCGGGAACCGTGGAGGGCCATCACATCCGCGAGCTGCTCATGCGGGAGGCGTCTGGGCGGGCCTGAGGCAAAGGTCACTTCCAGTGAACCTTGATGACGCAGTCGTTGACGCTATGTTCGGACGGTGCTGGAACCCACACCGCACAGCTCAGCGAGCTGTGCGGAACAGAGCTTGTCCTCTCGGATGTCGGGGTCTGCGAACAGACGCCGTTCCTCCAGTTGGGGACGGGTCGGTCTTTCAGGTCGCCAAATCTGTGGCATACCCGCAGGTTAAGCTGTTCCCAAATTACGCAGGTATCAATAAGAGGAAAACGGCGGCGGTTGAGTTTCCGGTCCGTCACCGTTCCCCCGCCGGTTGTGTGGCCTGAGCTTGGTCTGCGGCAGACTAAGAGCAGGGGTGACAGCTTTTTTGGAAGTCGGCCCCTGCTTCCGGCCGTCAGCTTTGTGCCGCCATCTCCGTTGCTACCCGCCTGAGCTGCGCGCCCGCGTCCTCATGCACTACGTCGCCGTGGTAGGTCACGATGGTTTGCACATCCAGTTCGGTTAATTTCTCCACGGATCGGGCCGCCGTTGCCCAGTCTGCCGTTACAGCCGGGTGAGGTTGGCTGAGGCGGCCTGCACGCGAACCCAGAGTGTCGACAGCGATCAGCGTCTTCGTGCGCTCCAAGTACAGGCTCATGTGCCCGTAAGTGTGACCGGGCGTCATGACCACCCGCACGCCCCCAGCCAGCGGCAACACCTCGCCGTCTTGGAGGGCGCGGTTCACCTTGGCCTTGACGTGCGGCATTGCCAGCAGGGCGCGGATGTGGGGCGGCGTCTGGGGATCAGCCAATAGCTCAGCGGTCTTTTCCTGCGGCGGCATCTTCTGCGGCCATTCCTTGCCCTGAATAAAGGGAATCTCCCGGGTGGGGGCCCAGACCGGCGCGCCACTGGCTTCCACGACTGCAGGGAGGCTCCCGATGTGATCCAAGTCGTGGTGCGTGATGATGACCTGTTTGATGTCTTTCATAGACACTCCAACCTCGGCCAGCGCCTGCTCAATTGCGCCTTCCATCCCGGGAAAGCCAGTATCCACCAACGTATGCCCGGCCTCTCCATCCAGAATCACGATGGGATGAATCACTGTTGGAGTGCCCATCATGTCCACTTTCAGTTCCAGCACCAGGAGATCGTTGCTGAGTTTCATGCGGGAGTATGGCACCGAAAGAACGGTGCACGTGATGCCGAACGGTTCGAGGTGGGGGGTGATATTGCAAGGCCCTTCACAAAACCTTAGCAAGATCAGACGACGGTAGCCACCAACATGGCCAGTGCCAACACAGCACGAATCCATAATCCCAAGACCTCAATGAAGAAGGCCATTAGGAAGGCGACATTGCCAGTTCGATTTACCCGATCTAACGCGGGAGGGAAGCAGCAGAGGATTCTTCTGCGTCCTTGGCTAGGACTTGGTGAATTGCATCGATGTCGGTGAGGACCAGCCGTTCTGCAGACTGCTGATCTAAAGCTTCGGGAAGGGGTGGTGGGTTGCTTGGGCTCTCGACTTCAGTGGTAGGGCTGGGGCTGCCCAGATGGCCTATCTGCTGGGCGAAGATGGGGGGAGAAAAAAGTTTGCAAGTGATCGCCCGCCGCCCCTCCTTCGTCAGCAGCGTGACCTTCACTGAACTGGAAGGCAAATTGGTGGGGCGTGGGGACTTCACCCCACGGCAAGTGCAGGCGGCCTTGGATCCCTTGTTGTCCTTGGTTTCCGAGGTGCCTTTTGATCAGCAGTGCCGTCCCAGAGCCGCCTTTTACATTGAATCCAGCAAAACGTGCATGAGCGCAATTATGGGCGCCGTGTTCCTCAGTCCAGCGGTTACAGCGACCGCCATGAACCGTCTGGCTCTGGTAGCTTTGTTGCTCTTCGCCCCTCTGGTCTTATCGGCGTACGGCAACTGTGCGGATTCAGGGCTGTGCCGGATTACGCCAGCGAAAGGTACGGCGACCGCTTACAGTCCTACGGCCAGTGACGTGCTGGGCACCTCCACCCGTGTGCCTTTGGAGATCAATCTGATTTCCCTGCCGAAATCGGCCCGGCTAAAGCTGGGCACTGGGAATGCAGAGGCCAAGGCGAGCGGCCCCCTGGTTTTGGCGGTCTTTGACAGCGGCCGGGTCAGGGTCAGTTGGGACGGGGTGCCGTTTGAGCCGCGGGAGGGCTTCTTGACCGTCACGGTGGCTCCGGACGCCACCCTCACTGGACACGACCCCTTCAACAGCTATTCCACAACCATGCAGACGTATATCCAGTCGGTTACAGCTGTACAGAGGGCGGGCAGCGTAACGCACGGCATTCTGGTCAACCGCTGACGGTTGAGTCGCCGCTCTGATAGAGCCAGTTCGCGTCGGCCAGCTTGAAGGCTAAGGGTAAGGCGTCGTCCAGCCACCACGACCAGAAGGCCGCCAAGCGTTCGGGGTGATAGGCCGAGGTCTCCAGACCGCAGGCAGAGGCCTGCCTCAGCGTGGGCTTTCGGTTGCCATAAAAAACCCGCCCAAGGGACGGGGCGCTGTGGCAGATGGGGAGGCCTGCTCCCGCCGAAGCGTGCCACAAGCGTAGCAAGGGCCAGCCAGAGATGTCGGGAAGGAACCCACATCCTCCCTTGAGGGTCTGAAGAGCCGCCAATCTCAGTCGCTCCAATGAAGACCCGGCTCCATCACTGTCAGGTGGTCAGGCCGCGCAGAATCAACGCCCTGCTCGGCGGTCATAGAGCAGGATCACCAATAGCTGTCTGTCCTCACTGATTTGAAGCTCCAGATCTCTACATCCAGACAGTTCCTCACGCTCCATCACGATGATCAGTATTCCGCTCGATGTTGTCTGAAACTGTCTGCCAGTGGATGTGGCCAGACCGGATGGCACGCGGTGTGGCAAAGGCCAGTCCATTTTTCTCTAGCCCATCATCCAGTTGGTCGGCAGGCTGCACCCTACAGTGGCTGCCGATGTCCGCCTCCCACGCTCCGCTTCAGGTGGTCTGGTTCAAGAAAGACCTGCGCCTCCACGACCACCAGCCCCTCCTGGAAGCGGCAGCCCGTGGCCCGGTGCTGCCCCTGTACCTGTACGAACCCGAGCAACTTCAGCACCCTGAATTCGGCGGCCACCACCTGCACTACCTCAATGAATGCCTGACTGAACTGGATCAGGCTTTGCAAGCCTTGGGCGTGTCCCTGGTCTGCCGGGTGGGAGAGGCCGTGGACGTCTTGAATGCGCTGCATGCTGAGGTCGGCATTGGTGCGCTCTGGGCCCACGAGGAGACCGGCAACGGCGTCAGTTACGCCCGGGACCGCCGCGTCCGGGCCTGGTGCCGTGCCCGCGGTGTCCCGTTCACTGAACTGCCGCAGAATGGAGTGGTGCGCCGCCTTCAGAGCCGAGACGGCTGGGCGGACCTCTGGGAAGAACGGATGGGGGCTTCCACCCTGAGACCACCAGCGAAGCTTACGGGGGCCTCGGTGTTTTCCTCGGGTCTGCGGGGTCACACCGACCTGCAGGTGTCCCCCAACCACAAACGCCAGCCCTCTGGTGGACGCCTGGCTGCCGAGCGCACCCTGAGCAGCTTCCTCACGGTGCGCGGGGTGGACTATATGCGGGAGATGAGCAGTCCCCTCACCGCCGAGGACAGCTGCTCCCGGCTGAGTGCGCCCCTGGCGTTCGGCACGGTCAGTCTGCGTGAAGTGGTGCAGGCGACCCGCCAACGGCTGGCGGCAGTAAAGGGCGACCCCCGGGCCGACCCGCGTTGGGTGCGCTCCCTACGCTCCTTCGAGAGCCGGCTGCACTGGCACTGCCACTTCATGCAGCGCCTGGAAACCGAACCCGCCATGGAGTTCCGCAACCTCAACCGCGCCTTCGATGATCTGCGCCCCGACTGGTCTCAGGACTCCTTTGACCGCTGGGCCGCTGGACAGACCGGCTATCCCCTTCAGGACGCCTGTATGCGGATGCTGGCCGAGACGGGCTGGCTGAACTTCCGGATGCGGGCCATGACGATCTCCTTTTCCAGTCAACTGCTGTGGCTGCACTGGCGTGTCCCAGGGGAGTACCTGGCCCACCACTGGCTCGACAACGAGCCGGGCATCCACTGGGCCCAGGTGCAGATGCAGAGCAGCACGGTGGGCATCAACCGGGTGCGGATCTACAACCCGACCAAACAGGCCCGCGATCAGGATCCGACCGGGGAATTCATCCGGCGCTGGGTGCCGGAACTGGCCGAGGTGCCGACCGACTTCATTCACGCCCCCTGGACGTGGAGTGGAGCGGGCCGCCTGAAGTATCCGGGGCCGATCGTGAATGCGGAACAGGCCATGCGGGCGGCCAAGGCCAAGATCATGGCCGTGCGCCAGACCGCCTTCTTTGAGGCGGAAGCCCGGCGCGTGTATGAGGTGCACGGCAGCCGGAAGAAGGCCGTGATGCGGGCGGAGCGGCGGGCCAACGGGCTTCCAGAGAAACCCGTGCGACCCGTTCGGCGTCCTCAGGCGGTGCTGGAGATGGCAGGACAACCCAGCCTGTTTGAAGGGCAAGCCGCCGCCATTTCTCCCATCGTGCCCGCCGGACTCCCCGAGTCTTGGCGTGAAGCCCTCGCCACCGAATTCGCCGCCCCTTCGTTTCATCACCTCAAAGATTTCCTGATCGACGAACGCCGGACCCACCCGGTCTACCCGCCCGCACCAGATGTGTTTAATGCTTTGCGCTGGACGCCGCTGGAGCGGGTCAAGGTCTTGATTCTCGGACAAGATCCCTATCACGGCGCCGGGCAAGCGCATGGCCTGTCGTTCAGCGTGCGGCCTGGGGTGCGGGTGCCACCCAGTCTTCAGAACATCTTTCAGGAACTGCGAGACGACCTGCCGGGCTTCGTCCCGCCCCGGCACGGCGACCTCAGCACCTGGGCACGGCAAGGAGTGTTGCTGCTCAATGCGGTGCTGACGGTGCGGGCCGGGCAGCCGAACAGTCATGCCGGCATGGGCTGGGAACCGCTCACCGATGCGGTGATCCGGGCCGTGAATGCGCGGTCAGAGCGGGTGGTGTTCGTGCTGTGGGGGGCCTATGCCCGCAAGAAGGCGCGGCTGATCACCGGGCCGCAGCATGTGGTCATCGAATCGGGGCATCCCTCGCCGCTGAGTGTGGCCCACTTTGCCGGGACGCGGCCATTCTCGCGGGTGAATGTAGCCCTGGAGGACGCCGGACTCGCCCCAATCAACTGGCAGTTGCCGCTCACTCCAGAATCCAGCCGAACCGGGATGGAGCTTTCCTCAGTCAAAGGTTCTTCTGCTGGTTGAGGTTGACCACACTTGAAGTCCAGCGGCTTGAAGATTTTTCAGGAGATCATTTTTCATGTCAGCGATCATCCGCCCCTCAAAAGAGGAATTCACCCGCGTCTCGGCTGATGTGTAGTTGCACCACGACCTGGCCTGAGCAGAGTTGTGGTCGTCGTCCGACGTCCAGAAAATTCTGAAGTGTCCAGGTGCAGCTCAAGCGGGTGCAGCGCCCACGTACCTGGCTCGGGGACGGATCAATTGCCCCCGAGCCGCCGACTCGATGGCGTGCGCCACCTGAAGTTCAGGGAGATCCGCTGCCATCCAGAAAAGTCCTGAACCTCAGCGGCCAGCCCATCGCTACACTCAGGCCTGCTTCAGCGCGGCCCGTGGTTAAAGGTGGCGGTGCAGCCACCGTCTACCGTGACAATAGATCCGGTCATAAACGAACTGTCGTCAGAGGCCAGAAAGGCGACCACGCGGGCCACTTCATCCGCCTGTGCCTGCCGACCCAGGGGTTGCAGCGCCGCGTTGGCTTCACGCCGTGTCCGTGCGGCAGCTGCCTGCTCGGCTGGCAATCTGGCCACGCTGCCGCCCATATCGGTATCGATGTACCCCGGACAAACGGCATTGACGCGGATGCCCTGGGGTCCGTAGTCCACCGCAAGCTGCCGGGTCAGATTGACCAGTGCACCTTTAGAGGCACAGTACGCTGGCGCCCGCAACGCCCCGATCAGGCCATAGGTTGAAGCAATATTGATGATGGCCGCCTGGTGGCCGCTGGCAAGCAGATGCGGCATCGCTGCTTTCACGCACAGGAAGGGACCACGCACGTTGACCGCCATGACCCGGTCCCACAGCTCTATGTCCATCTCATGGGCCAGACTGGACCCCCCTGAAATTCCAGCATTGTTGACCAGGATATGCAGCGCACCGTATTCCTCAACGGTCTGTTCGATCAGGCGGGCCACCTGTGCGGGTTCCGAAACGTCACAGGCCACAAAAACAGCCTGACCACCTACAGTGCGGATCAGGGCAGCGGCGGCTTCGCCCGCCTCAAGTTGCATGTCGGACACCACCACCCGTGCCCCTGCCTGTGCCAGTGCCAGCGCCGTTGCGCGCCCGATGCCGCCAGCCGCCCCGGTCACCACTGCCACGCGTCCTGTCAACTTGCCGTGTTCACTCCTCTGGAGTTCTTTGTCAGGTAAAGGCATAGGGCCAATGTACACGTGCCGCAGGTCTCCTTCTGCTGCTTCACCCTTCAGGCAAAAAACTGTGCCTCAACCTGTTGTTGCTCTGACCCGCGAGTGGCGTGGATTCAGTCGCTGGACCGTACCGAAGATGGATCAGTTCAGCAAAGGGAGCAGTCCACCTGTCTCGACTGCACTGAGGTCACAGAGGCTTCATCGGTTTCATCGGTGTCATGGGTTCCATGGGCTTCATCCCCTGACCGTCCGGCACAGCCTTCAACTCGACCACCCCGTATTTGCCCAGGTCGGGGGCCTCGCCCAGCGACTGAATCTGATTGCCGTGCAGCGCGAAATACACGGGCGGGTTGGTCCGGAGTTCCACCACAACGCGGTCCTGGAGAAGGTGGACCTGAGGTGGAGCGGTCCAGGTGCCTGTTGTGGTGCCGGACGCCTGGGCCTGTCCCTGCTGCTCCAAAGAGATGAGGGTCTGCTCGCCTTGCTGCTCAAGCGTGAGGGTCCGGCCATCATCGAGCTGCGCCTGGTAAGCCATGTCTCAGCCTATCTGCTGGAGGTCGGAGGTTTGTGGGACTCAGCTTTATCAATGGATCAAGCGGGCTTGTAGGCGCTTCAAACGGCCCTCAAACCCCACAGAACCGGTGACTGGACGCTGATAGTTTTCTCCAGGCGTGAACGAAATGTGCAGAGCGTGTTGTATCCACACGGCATCCCAGGGAATCACCAAATCTGAGGCAAGTGGGGTACCTCATCGGTGGTGTTGCCTTAAATTGGGTTCAGGTGTGAGGAAGGCAGGGGTGACCACGTCTGGAACACTTGTTTCTGATTTCTTCTTCGGGGAGCGGCGGAAACGCTCGTTCGGGAATGATGGTGAAGGTTCGTGATGCGGGCATGCAATCCCAGGAATTCTTGAGCGCGTTTCCGTCGTCTGAATCCCTGCTGACTTCGCTCCATCAAAGACCACCGGGAATCCCGGCGGGGTTCCTGGCGACGCAGTGCGTCAGCGAACAGGGAACTCAATGGGATGCACCACTCGCGGAGGGTCTCGTGGCTGACCTCAATACAGATCAGGGGGGCGATCCAATGACAGAAATTTTAGTCGTCATGACCGATAATGAAGCCAGGAAGCAGATCGAAAGCTCCAGCCTGACGGAAAGCGAGAAACAGCTTCACCAGGCGTTTGTCGATCATTTTCCAGGAAGTCGCTTCTTTGCCAACACGCCAGAATTCATCAAAAGCTTTGAAGAGGACGAGAAAGTCAGCCTGCCCAAGTGGGCGGCCGAACATCTCACCACGCTCTCGGGCGCCTTCCCTGCAGAAGGAAGCCTACATTTTGCCTTCAGCTCTTTTCAGGAAGGATCCTCCTCACCGCTGAATGAGGAACTCGGTCACCTCTGGTTTTCTCTGGACTACATCGGATGGCCTTCCAATAAGCGTCAACAAAAAGTGCTGAAAAACGCCCGGAAAGGCATCAGTCTCTTTCCCATCGGTGCGGAAGTCACCGATGACGGGTATCAACTGGCGATCAATGTGGCTGGAGAGGATGACACCACCATTTATCAGTACCAAATCAACAGCCTGATGGCGAACGCCAGCACTGCAGAGGAGATCATGGCGAGTGTGTTCCCCGTGTTCCAGTCTCCGGGTGAGATGCTGAGCAAGGTGCGTGCCATCAGGCACGGCAAAAGCACCACCGAATCAACACAACCCTGACCGGGAGGCAATCTGTCGCCAGGAGGAGTGATCCAGTTGAGGCTCACGCATGCCGGTCGACCCACTTCATCCTCACAGCGCCACGATTGGATTGAGGTGGCCGCCGGAACGTCGTCGGGGTCGATGTTGCCGCCCGGAAGCAGGCACGGGGCACTTCAGCGGCTTGACGTGACCGCCGTTTCCAGGTCCATTCCGATTGCGACAAGATGGGCAATCAGCAGGGGTAATGAAAGGAAAACGCAGCGATCCATGCGCTCAGGAAGGCCATGAAGATCTTCCTCCCGTGAGGGCACGTCACGCATCAAGCGCGTCAGCCGATCTCCCTCCGCCTCTCGCACTGCAATGCCCGGTACCGCGTACTTCATCCAGCCCGCGTCCCCACCAGCGTATTTTTCCCCGGATGCCGCCCGCCATATTCATCGCCTGGATTGAAAAGGGCGCACCGCTCCAGTGACAGGCAACCGCACTGGATGCACCCGCCCAGATCGTCACGCAGCCGGGTCAGCGTCGCAATCCGGGTATCCAGTTCAGCACGCCAAGTCTCCGAGAGGCGTTCCCAATCCGCCGCTGTCGGCGTGCGTCCGGCAGGCAGTTCTGAGAGCGCGGCGCGAATGTCGGTCAGTGGGACGCCTACACGGGCGGCGGCACGGACAAAAGCCAGCCGCCGCACCGTGTCGCGCGGGTAGCGGCGCTGGTTGCCCGTCGTCCGGGTGCTGACGATCAGGCCCTCACGTTCATAGAAGTGCAGCGCAGAAACGCTCAGGCCGCTGCGTTCGGCCAATTGGGCAGGAGTCCAGTGGGAAGCGGGTCGAGACATCAGGCACCTCCGGGGGCTTGACCTCAACTTTACTTGAGGTTTTAAGCTGAGTGTCAATACCGCTGAGGAGAACCCATCAACCCGATCTTGAGCCTGTCCACCCACCGCCCCACCGAATGAAGACCGTCCGTTCACCCCCGAAAGGAGAGCCATGCATATCGAGAGCCTGACCCTGTTGACCGCTGATCTGGGCGTTCAACACGCCTTTTATACTGGAGTCCTTGGCCTGGAGACCGTGACGAGAACGCCCGACGGCGTGACCTTTCAGGCCGGACGAACCTTGCTTACTTTTCGTCCGCACGGTGCTCCTGGGCATTTTGCCCACCTGGCCTTCGACATTCCGCGCCAGCTGATGGACGGGGCCGAAACGTGGCTCCGGGCACGCGTGCCGCTGCTTGAAGATGCAGGGGGCACCAGCCGCTTTCCGCTGAGCGAGGGCTGGAACAGCGAGAGCCTGTATTTCGAGGACGCGGCCGGCAATGTCCTCGAATTTATCGCACGGCATGATCTGCCGAACGACCAGGCCCCTCCGTTCAGCCCCGGAAGCGTGCTGCATATCAGCGAGCTGGGCATCGTGGTGCCGGATGTCCCGGCAGCTGTGCTGGATCTGGAGCGCCGCTTCGGCCTCCTGACCTTCGATGGGCGGAGCGACACGTTCACGCCTGTCGGAGATCACCACGGCCTGCTGATCGTGGTGAGGGAAGGCCGGGGCTGGTTCCCCACTGGGCGGCCTGCTGTTCCAGCGCCGTTTGAGGTCACCTTCACTTGCAGCGGATCGACCCAGCGCTTCCACAGCAGCGGTGTCTTGGAGCGACCATGAACCCGCCCCTGCTGACCCCGGCCACCCACATCCGCCTGGCCCGACCCAGCCTGAACCTGCGTGCCGCCGAACACTTCTACACGGCGGGCCTGAACCTGAGCGTCCTGTACCACCACGACAGCGTGGGAGAAGAGGCGTCCCTGCTGATGCTGGGTTTGAAGGGCGCAGTCTGGCATCTGGAATTGACGCATCTGGCCGCACACTCAATCCTCCCCACCCCGACGGAAGACGACCTGCTGGTGCTGTATCTGGGGCGTCCGGTAGAGCCGTCTGTCATTCAGCACCTCACCGAGTGCGGCGGCAGGCACGTTCCGGCGTTCAATCCGTACTGGGATACGTATGGGGTGACCATCCAGGATCCCGACGGTTACCGCTTGGTGCTGTGTCACCGGCAGTGGACGATCTGAACACTCCCGCCTCTCCCGGCGGATGTTCCGTGGTGTCCTGCATGGCTGAAGTGAAACAGGCCTTGACGGGGCAGGTCCCTGAGCACAGCTTGGCCATTTCCCTGTGGTTGAAGCAGCGCAGGCCTAGCTCGCTGCACGGCGTCCTGCCCGCCAAGCCGCCCACGCCCCAGTGGACCACAGCGCCCAAGCCACCAGCAGCGGTTGAAAGAACAGGCGGATCAGCCGGGATTGGTCGGTGTTCAGGCCAAAGGCATCCGTTCGGGTCAGGTACTGCGAAATATTGCCCGGAAACACGGCCACGAAGAAAGCGGCCACCAGCGCGCCGACAGAGACACGGTGCCGTGGCAGCGCGATCAGCGCCGCGCCGAGAGCAAGTTCGACCACGCCCGAAGCCACCACCACGAAGTCTGGACCAAGAGGGAGCCAGGTGGGCACCTGTGCCTGAAACGCCTCACGCTGGGTGGTGAGGTGACCGGTGCCGGCCAGCAGCAAGGCGCCGCCCAGCAGCAGCCGTGCTGCATGTTGAACCCAAGAGACACGCGGAGAAAGGGAAGTTGACATGACATCTCCTTGATAACAGACAGGACGGGGTGAGAGAACTTGAGAACAGGGCCAGAGTTTTTGGGCAAATAAGGCCAACCTCAAAGCGTGAATTTACCCGAATCACCGATTCAGATCCCGGTATGGCCAGAGAACGACGCGGGCAGTGCCCAGGGTGATGCTGTTCAGGCAGTCGATGGAGCGTGGATTCGTCACTGGCGGCAGAGCATCGGCCTGAAGCAGCATGCAAATTGTGGCAGCCTTTGAGGGTAAACAGGGCGCCCCCAACGCGAGAGCCTATGCCGCCTGCGTTGAGGGCGTGACTTTCCACTGGCCGGCAAGCCACGCACCAGGGCCGCTGGTGCGTCAGAGGCGGAGTGCTTTGTTCAGTTGGTCGAATTAAGCCTTCTGCTCTCTATATGGTTGTCACCCTCTTACACCATCACCTTCGTTACGTCACCGCCACATCGGTGTTCAGGAAGGAGCGAAGTGCCTACGCAACCCCGGCGCTGAATCCAGTGTGTGGCCACCAGTGGTGTCTGATCGAAGACTCTAGGCAGACCTGTCGCTATTCCCGGATGATTTTCAGGGTAGTGCCACCAAGAGCAAGCTTCGACGTCATTAGTGGTATCACAGATTATTTGAGGAATAAAAATATCCAATTTCTTAACCGTACATAGCTTGGGATAACTCCCGTACTCTTCAACAGAAACTCAACTGCTTAGGGTAGAGCCATGGAAAGGAAGACAAGCCATAGCTGTATCTCCCGAAGAGGTCAACCGGTTCTCCCCTTTCCTCTCTTATGAATACACCCACTCCAGCCTAAGCCCGGCTGGAAGGAAGCTGAACGTTCTGAAGACAAAAAGGTGAAGGCAATTCAAGATCTTTCTAACCTTCATGGCTTGAACGAAGGTGTTCGGCTAAGCTGAACTCAGGAGTTGCACCTGCATAAAGACGGCGAAGCGCTCCCAGCAGAGAAAATCTGGGAGTGTCTACGTCACAGATTTTGAGGGAGCGCGTCCGCATTCTGGCAGATGAGTTCCTCGCCGTTCCACGCACGACCTACCAACAGCGCAGCCTCCAGGCTGCGCTGTTCATGTTCCTGGATACCGCGACCAAAACCGCGCTGCACCGGGCTGAACTGGTCAGCAAGAGTGCGCTGAGCCGACTGCTGAACGAATACACCTGGGACACAGACCAGGGTTGGACGATCCTACAGCGTGCCCAGTGGGACGCGTTGCACCTGGCGGCCAAAGGCAAACCCCGGCCGCTCCTGAGGCTGAGTGTCGATCTGACCAGCATCGAAAAGAAGGGCAGCACGCTGCCCTTTGTCCGGGTCTACAACGAGGTTCACGGCATACACCTAGTGGGTCACTTGGTGAAGGTGTAAGGTTTAAAGATGCCTCGTCGTCAGAAAAATCCGCTGCGCCCCCTCACGGATCAAGAGCGGCTGGAATTAGAGCGGGTCAGTCGATCACATCACGGTGCCGTGGTGGTGGTCGGGCGCGCCAAGGTGTTACTGGGCGTTGCCGCTGGTCTGCCCTATACCCAGGTGGCGCAAGAGGCGGGTCGAATCTCAGGGGATGGCGTGGCCCACTTGGTCGCGCGATTCAACCAACACGGTCTCAAGGCACTGGCCACACGTCCAAGTCGGCGTCCTCCCCGCACGTACGGTTCCGCTGAGCGGAACCGGATTCTCGATACGGCCCGTCGTCCACCGGATCGAGAACAGGACGGGACAGCGAGCTGGTCACTCTTGACGTTGCAACGGGTCTTGCGCCGTGAACCCGGCTTTGAGCAGCTCAGTACCTACACAATCCTGGGTGTGTTGCACGAAGCCGGCCTGACGTGGCAGCGTGACCGGACGTGGTGCGAGACCGGAGTGGCTCAGCGACGACGCAAGAGTGGCGTGGTCAAAGTGATTGACCCCAATGCTGAGGCGAAAAAAAGTTGATTGAACGCGCCTATCTTGAAGCTGAATAAGGCGGAATAGCGGTGTGGACGGAAGATGAAGCCGGCCCTTGTCAGACCATTCCTCACCTGGGATCCAGTTGGCAACCCCAAGGCGAACCGGCTCGTCAGTCTCACGAATACATTCGAGCGGGCACCGCCAAGTTATTGACCCTCTTCCATCCCGCCAGCGGAGTAGTCCGCGTTCAAGGCGTCACGCGCTGCACGAATGCCGTGCTGCATCCCTGGATGCAGCAGACCCTGACCGACATCCTGGCGAATCTGCCAGAGGCAAAGGTGGTATCCCCGGCAGAGAACCGAGCCATTTGGGAGCGTTGGCAGGAAGGACTGAGTGTGAAATGGACGCTGCAAGAGAATTTACCCCCCTTGCGGCTGTTGTTGGTGTTGGACAATCTGAGTGGACATAAGACGCCGAAACTGGTGCATTGGTTGATGGAACAGGGCATCATGCCGCTCTATACGCCCATCGCAGGCAGTTGGCTGAACATGCGGGCAGGCGTGCTCATGCGCGTCCGTTCTGCCCAAGAAGGCCGAGTCCATTCAACGCATCCTCGTTCGCCGCGCGTTGGCCGGGCAATGTCCGACCAGTCCGACACAAATTATCGAGTGGTTGGAAGCCACCGCACGAGGATGGAATCAGCACCCAACCCCCTTGATCTGGGGCGGCAAGCGACGAGCCCGCCGTCAGCGGGCTCGGACACAACGACATCCTCTGGGTGGTTCGGGTGCTTACACCCTACAGGTCATCCACTGAATCCTTATGTCTCAACCAAGTGACCCACTAGTGGTGTTGTATGCCGAATACGGTGCCGTGAAGTTCCCGATCGGCTACCGGGTGTACAAAGGCAAGGGGACGGCGACGCCCGTGACCCTGGCACGAGACCTGCTCCGGACGGTCCCCAAGGCGACCCGGCGTCGATTTCGCATCCGCGTCCTCGCCGACAGCGGATTTGAAGCCGCGGTCTTTCTGGACGAGGTCCGGCAACTCGGCTTTGAATTCGTGGTGGGGGTGCGCTCGACCCGGCGGACGATGCATCCCGGTGAGGTCACCGTGGCGGACTGTCCGCATGGGGGCTCTCTCGAGCTGAAGAACTGGCCCTACGACACGGTGGTTCTGGGTCGCATCGACCGTGGGGACCGCATCTTTCACGCCGTTTCGTCGGAGCTGCTGGAGGGTGATGAGGTCGTCGCAGAGGGGGCCAAACGCTGGAATGAGGAATCGTTTTTCAAGGAGGGCAAACATCAGTTTGGGTTGGCTCAGTTCGCATTGCGAACTGAGGTGGGACTGGATCGCTGGGTATTACTGGTGTTTCTGGCCTGGACGCTGGCCATCCTCCACCGAGAGGCAGGCATGACCCTAGAAGCATCTGCTGCCCTGGCCGTGATCATGGTGATGCCACTCGTCTACTTAAACTGGGTGCTCAAGACCTTTGGCAAAAACGTAGAGTTTCTCGGCCAGCACGGTTATTCACTCCACTATGCAAGGTGCAACTCCTGAGCTGAAGCCACCGCTGACGCTCCACAAAGAAATAGACACCAAATCCCACTTAGAGAGGTAGATTAAAGTCCATCCAGTCGGGATTCAGGCAAGGTACGGCGAAACGGAAATCAAGAGGACTTGAGGTTAGAGTTCAACCTCGACCAGGAAAAGGCGGTGGAGAAAAAACCCAGGCATGCGTCAGCATGTTCGGCCGTCTCCTTTGAACATGAACTACTTGAGAGGCAGGATTGAGGAGTGTCCCTCACTGTTAAACTTCCGCTTCAATGTCTATGCACATTGGCCTGTCTTACGTGCTACCTCGCCTGAGTTTAAGATCTGAACTATGTTGTTGACCCAGGAGATTCTACCCTCTGTAAGGCGAACTCATAGGAAGGTCAACAAGGGGCCTCGAAACGTTTTTGAGGGTTCTGGTACCTGTGGTTTCCCGGAGCATAAACCTAAATTTCAAGTTGGTGGAAGGAACCATCTCTGCCTCACAGAGAATTTTATTCCCTTGTAATATTTAGATGGCCGAAGACTTTTCAAGGTTAGCTCTTCAGCATTCAGACCGAGTGCACTGACTTGCTCACTCCGGCTCCTTTACCTGGGCTTGCTTTCGTTGTCCGGATCCCCTTCTGTCTCACTGAGGTTCATCTGGGCCTGATACGCCAAGAGATCTTCGCGGTATACCATCTGCCGGGATCCCGTGAAGTGGTGAGGCAGACTCCCCTCTTCGCTGAGCCGGATAAGTTCGGCTGGACTGACCTGTAGGAGTTGGGCCGCTTCCTGGAGGGTCAACTCCTCGGCTGGGGGTAGGGCTATCGGTTGCCTGGTCTTGAGGCGGAGCAGCAGGTCGTGGAGGAGTTCAGCGAGGTGCATGGAGATCACTCCAGTGGGATGGGCGAGGACGTCCCGGTTTCAGCATACAGAATGGTGTAAGTTTCACACACCAGAGTTAAGGTATGTTATCTATGGGGCATGACGTTAGAGGTGTATCGGGGGTCTGCACTCGACCGAGCCAAAGGTTGGAATGATTTGTTGCCCGAAGAGAGGAAAAGGCGGGCGGTCGAAGCCGCCCGAGATCAGGACGCCGAAGCCCTCTGGACGTTAACCGAGGCCTACCTCACCCTGCACGGCGCCAGTGGAACTTCCACAAGTCCGAAGACACTCAAAGCCTATCGGTGGGCGGTCGTCAAATTCCTGACTTACGCGGGCGATCAAGCTGTCAATCTCTTGCGGGCCACGTCTGGTGACGGGGTGCGCTTCATTCGCACAGTAGAGGCTGGGGGGCTCAGTCCTTCGAGTACCCGGGTGCAACTGGCCGGGGTTCGCTTGCTGTACGCCGCACTGCGCTGGGCCGAAGCGACGCAGGCTGCCCCCTTCAGTGACGTCAAACCGGTCAGAGACAAAACAGCGGCGTGGGACAAACGGCAACCCTACACCGATGCAGAAGTGCAGGCCTTGGCGGATGGAGGAGACCCCCGCATGCGCGTGTTGGTCCTCCTATGTGCCCATGCGGGACTGCGGGTAAGTGAGGCTCTTGCTCTGACCTGGAATGACGTTCAATTGGATGCCCGCGAACTTCGCGTCCTGTTCGGCAAAGGCGGCAAACAACGCCATGTGGTCTTCGGGGAGACCCTGCGGACGGCCCTGCTGGCCCTCAAAAGCGAAGGCCATGTGGTAGGCGGCAGCTATCCAGCCGCCGTCGAACGGTTGCAGCGACTCTGTGCGAGGACGGGGGTGCCGTACCGGGGCCATCACGCGCTCAGACACGCCGCAGGAACTCGGCTCATGCGTGAGGGAGCCAGCCTCGACGATGTCGCGCGGCATCTGGGGCACTCGGCACTGGAAACAGCCCGCATTTACGCCAAATGGAGTGACGAAAGTTTGCGGCGCCGAATCGGCCAGTGGTAGACGGGGATGCAGATACCGATGGCAGCATAAGTCGTTGACCAAACGGTTGTGTTGCCTTCATCGGGGTGGACTCACCTGGGGTTCAAGTCTCTGGCCAGTC
Source organism: Deinococcus aquatilis DSM 23025 (assembly GCF_000378445.1). Taxonomy (GTDB): domain Bacteria; phylum Deinococcota; class Deinococci; order Deinococcales; family Deinococcaceae; genus Deinococcus; species Deinococcus aquatilis. Next base: position 22,537 of record NZ_KB899743.1, read on the forward strand.
ACTATTCGGCTGGCAGGCTGCCCCAGGTCACCTCCATCAACAGATTCAAATCGCGAGCCGAGTGATAACGATTTAACCCCCCGAGATAGGCTGTTCGGTTCGTGTAAGTCGGTGCTAGAAGTCCATAAATTCAGCACAGCCAGGCTTACACGAGCCGGGCGAGACTCCCATGGCCGTCCCAGAAAGGATGAATTCGAATCAACTCTGCATGCATCCGCGTGGCATGAAGCAGCACCTCGGAGGCGGGAGGCACTTCCTGCCATGCCGCCAGTACCCGTTGAGGCTTCACCATGATGTCTTCAATCGCCACCGAAATAAGCGTGGACGCGGTGCCTACTTCACAGCCATACGTGATGTCCGCATGACGAAACTGACCCGGCTGCAGTCGGTCCAGCCCGGCCGAGACTGCACGCTACACCAACAACGTCGCCGAGCTCAGTTCCTGCAGTGCCGTATCGGGTAAATGAGGCCGTCAGTAGACAGGCATTGGAGCGCTGGAGCCTTCAAGCTGAGTAGGCCACCACTGATCTTCATCACTGCTCAAAACGTCTGAGAGAAACGTTGCCTTGGGTGAGGTCAAATAACAATGATGCCTAGTATTTCAGCCAATCGTCTGCGGAGGTCATAGTTAATCTCCTGGCCATCAGACTGTTGGGAGAGTTGAAGATCTGTCTTGGTCGTTGCGACCTCATTGCTGAAGGTGAAATCAGGTAGGGGCTCTAAACGTTCATGCTGAGACGGGTGAATTGGCATCAGGGTTGAGTCCATATCCTCCTCATTTGTCATGTATGCATTATGCCCCAGGGGAAAGTCTCGGCATCTTGCCTGCTCTCCTAGGCTGGTCCCAAAGTTTGGACAGTCGCGAGGGTTCTCGAAACTTAACCTTGAGCAGGTCATCTCTTCCCGATGGTGGTCTGAACTTCAGACCGCCGCTTCAATAGCACGGTGCCAGGTGAGCCTTCAACGGATACGTTCTTCGATCGAGTGCAGGGCTGGTGATTCGGGTGTACTGGTGAACAAGAGTTTCCACGCAGGGATCTATTGCGACAGCAACGAAGGCCCTTGAGGTGGGGATTGAAATTCCCCGGTCTCGTGGGCCTTCATGCGAAGTGTCTATGCCTCCATCTCCAGCCTACCGCTCAGCATCGTCACCGCGTTGTTGAACCGTGCCACCAGTGTGAGTGGCATCGCCCCCTACAGCACCGTCCGGAAAAGCACCCTGTGCCAGTCCCTGGCACAGCAATCGTTCACGACGAACCAAGATCTCCAGCGCCCTGCCAAGAATGCGCCACAAGGCGCGTTCTTGACCATAGACTTCGTGATGGTGCCGCACGCGGGGCTGGAGATGGAGGGGCTCAACTTTCATTACAGTGGTCAGGCGCGGACTCCATTGGGGCATCAGTTCACCTCAGCGGCCTTGGTGAAGTTCGGGGCCGACCCGATGCCACTGTTGGAGCGGTTCAAAGTCTCTCGCCTGTTGGAGACCGCCGCGTATCCGTAGTCGAAGGCCCACCTGGCCTGGCAACGCGCCGTGGATGCGGCGGTCTGAACTTCAGACCGCCGCTGGTGAGATCTGGCCTGCTCGAGATTGAGTTGCCAGAACCGCTGGAGCACAGGCAGGAGAAGCGAATGGCCGTGGATATGGTGGGAATTACCGGGCGGGGGGTGGAGTGCGGAGAACAGACCTGCGTGAGCGGACAACGGTATCAGTAAAAATGGTCATAGCATGGATCAAGTCCCACCAACAGGCTCCCAGTTGGTGCTGATTTCGCCGTTAGCGGGGTTAAAGAAGATTGGTGACTCGTTCAAAATTGCTGCTAAAGCAGCGAATTCAGCGGCAGGAAGATTAACGATGTTATGAACTGTGTCGTTTTGCAACACAATGCGAGCGCCACCCAGGTGAGTATGTGGACTCCATATCAGTCCATAAACTTTAATAGGTATATTAGCCATACACTCCTTGTTTAGATTATCTCTAAGTGTCACAACTTGACGCCGCGCTGACTGAATGGGTATCCTATTTAAGAGAACACTATATACATGAGAAATGAATTAAAAATACTTTTAACCTATAAAGCACGTATCATTACACATGAGCTTAGAAGGTTGATAACGGCAGTTCTGCCATTGAAACAAATGAACTCTTTGCCGGGTGCCTCAGCACCTGACACTTTGCTAGGAATGGTGTCCTAAGGCGTGTCGGCCAAGAGTGTAGGCGAAGCAGACCCTCAACCCGTACCTTGAAGGTATGGAGATGCCTCGGCCTAGCTCATTGGCAGATGCTGAGATTCGGCACCTAATTCTCAAAATGGCGGCGGTGCCCTACGATCATACCTTCGCCATCTTCTTCGAGCAGGGCATAGATCAGGACATTGACTCATTGTTTGAGGTCATGAGCCACGAAGATCCCTGCGAGATGATCCCCACGGCGATTGAGCAAGGTTTGATGACGCAAGAGCAAGGCCGGGCGTACCTTGCTATCGCCGTTTGGTGTGGAAGGACCAATGGCGGGGGAATGAACCCCACGGTGGAGCGGTGGTTGGAAGAAGCAATAAGCGTGATTCGCATTGACCTCGCATTTCATCTTGACTACATCCCATTCCGCGACCAGGAAAAACGGAAGGCAATGTTATCTCGAGTGATGGAGCGGTTTCCTCAATTTGCCGTCATCTGCCAAGACTTCATGGTCTATGAGTACCTGTACAGACTGGCGCAGCCATGCGAAAAACGAGAGCTGGGAAACGGCAATGCAGATTCACACTATGCTCAGTAGAGGTGCCGCAGGTCATAGCCAGAGCAGGACAGCAGCTAATGTCAACCAGCCGTGATAATTCACGGCTCGCTTGTCAAAGCGAGTGGCGATGTGCCGAAAATTTTTGAGTCGGTTGACCAGACGTTCTACCTTATTCCGTTCCTTGTAGAGGGCCGCGTCGAAACAGATATCGTCCCCTTGATCTTTGCGCCTGAGTATCGTGGTTCGAATGCCACGGCTATGGAGATACTTCCGGGTGGTCGTGTAGCTGTACCCCTTGTCACCCACGATGCGGTCAGGACGAACTCGCGGGCGTCTTCGTCCAGCATGTCTCACAGCACCCGTTTCAATTAACGGCTGTAGAAATTTGGACTCATGTCGTTCCCCGCCACTTAGCACAAAGGCCATGGGTTTACCCTGCCCTTCGGCACGCAGATGAATTTTCGTACGGAATCCACCTCGTGATCGTCCCAGCGCTTCATCTGCTTGACCACCTCGTGCACCTGCAGCGCACTGATGAGCCCGCACGACGGTGCCGTCCACAAAGTACCTGGACCAGTCGAGCTGGCCTTGCATGTCAGCACGTCGTTGCAATGCAGCCCAGATCGCCTGCCAAATGCCTTTGGCTGTCCAACGACGAAACCGGCTGGCGATGGTGGTCCATTTCCCGAAGCGTTCAGGGACGTCCCGCCATGGTGCGCCTGTTCGCAAAATCCAGACGATGCCACTGACGACGGGGCGATGCGCCAGCTAGGGTCGCCCGAGACCGACCAGAGGTGGAAGGAGGGGTTCAAGACGTTTCCACTGTTCATCCGTGATTTCTTCGCGCCACAGCAGGAAAAGATATACCACTGCCCTTGGCCCCTACCCTTGGGCGACACGCCCTAGCAGCAGCAATCACTCTGTCCTGGTCGAATGGCCCAGTTGAGGGCATCGTGAACGAGATCAAACGGATCAAACGACAGATGTACGGCCGCGCCTCGTTTGAGACGCTGCGGGCCCGCATCCTGACTGCGTTTCCACCCTGCACCAACTTGGACTCAGAACTGAGAAACAGGGGTCACGTCATCACAGCCACTCGCAGTCAAGGACATTGCTTCAGGCCATCGCATTGGGACAGGGAATACTCAGGCCTACCTCCTGGACATCCAGGAGGTACAGCACACCGAACAGCAGAGATCGAAACGATAGAGCAAGCCCGGCGCATGAATGCGCCGGGCCTAACCGCTGCAGCCCTTACATCGCCTTGTAGTAGCCCGCAGGAATCTTGAGCATCAGCTGCTGCACCGCGTTGTTGAGCATCTGCGTGATGGCGGCCTCAATCTGTGGGCTCGAGTTCGCTCCAATGTTGACCGGCAACAGCCCACTCATGTTGAAGCTGTTCCCCTCGGCTTTGCCCTGCACCTGCGTCGCGCCAATGATTCGGCGGGTTTTGGCATCCACGATCCGCAGATCAATCGCAATGGTGCTGCTCTTCTGGCCCACCGACACGCCCATGAACGAAATCCCGCCCCCGCTTGCTTCCGGCTCGTACTGCGTGATCGAGCCGAAAATCAATAGTTCGGCGCCTTGAAATTCAGTGCCTCCATTGAAAAAAGCCTCTTCGGTCAGCTGTGACGCATTTTCCCGTTCGTAGACTGCAAACTTGCCCGTGTTGAGCAGCGCGGTCGTCAGCGCGTCCGCAATGCCCTCGCCCAGATCGGAGTAGCACTTGGCCGCCTTGCACTTGAAGGTGCCGACGGCGATGTTGACCTGACCTTCCGGGAGGGCGGGCGCCGCCACCACGGGCGTGGCGGTGCTGGTGGCGGGGGCGGTCTGCGCCGTGGCAGGAACGGCGAGGGCAAGGGTCAGGGCAAGGGCAGCAAGGGGCAATTTCAACATAACACACTCCAAAACAAGGGAAAAAAGGCGGCGGAGAGAAACAGACAGCTTAGAAATCGCCGCTGGTACCGGGCGCAGGCGGGGTAAAGCCACCGCCGGTAGAGGTGGTCGGACGGGGGGCTACCCCTGGAGCGCTCTGGCTGCTGGGCGCCGCTTCAGCGCGTTGGTCGAGCGGCAACTCATAGCGGGCCACCACGCACAGCCCTTGATTGCCGAGGCTCACGATGCGGTGCCCAGTGATTCGTCCTCCACGCAGCAGCGCTTGGGCAGAGGTGCTCACGCTGTCCCGGACTGTTTCTACAGCCAGGTCGGACAGTTTCAGGTCGCCCCCGTCCACCACGCTGGCGGTGGTGTTGCGGGAATCCAGGCCACGGTCAACCGCCGTCCGCAGGCCGCCGAAGAATTCAGCCGCCGCCCCATTGGCCCGCAACTGGGCTTTCTGGATGGCCGGCGCCAGCGACGTCACGCCACGCGCCTGATACACCTGTGCCGAAACGATCGAGAACCCGTACACCCGCAGCGTATCGTTGCGGCCATCCCCATCCGCGTCGTAGGCCGTGGAGATGGGCGGAGCACACTGCAGCATGAGTTTCAGGGCGTCGGCGGGGTTCAGGTCTCCCCCCTGCACGGTGTAGGCCGCCTGAACCTGCTCGGTTTTCAGGAATTGCTGGGGAGTGACTGGGGCGTCGGAGGTCTGGGCGGCGGCGCAGCCTGCACAAAGCAGAGCCAGCAAAAGTAGTGGTCGCATCGGATCTCCTGGAATTAGCGGTAGGTCACGGTGAGTTCGCCGGCACTCAGACCGGTGACCTGGAGGCCGAGGTCTTCGAGCAACTGCGCCAGATCTTCCGGTGCACCGTTGTACTCGACTTCGACCAACGCACCTGCGGTGTCGAACTGACGGTTGAGGGCGGCGTTGACGCCCGCGCTGCCCCGCAAGGTGGCGAGGGTGTCGTTGAGGGCCTTGAAGTTGGGGACACCCGTGAGCCGCACCGTAAAGGTGCGCCCCGCGGCCTTGCCGTTCCCACTCAGCCAACCCAGCAGGGCTCCGGGGAGGCCAGGGGTCGCCAGCTTGGCGACGTTTTGCAGGGCGGTCTTACCGGCAACAGAGTCGGTGGCCGCCGTACCAGTGCCCGTAAAGGCGTCACTGAAGATGATCTGGCCGGTGGCCAGATCCACGATCTTGAGTTCCAAGCGGGCGCTGTAGGCGCGCTGGCTCAGGACGGCGCCGTACTCTTCGGCGAATGCTTCCCCAGTGACCAGCAGGTCAGCCTTGAAACGGGTGGCCAACTCGCTGCGGGCCTGCGGGTCGAGGTCTCCACTGCGCAAAACGTCCCGCAAAGTGTTGAGTTCGCTTTGCTTGAGATCGACAACCCGGTAACCCGCGGCGATCAAGGACCGCTGAATCTCAGTTTCGGCTGCTGGATCGGGCGTTGGGCGGCGCAGGATGGACTCAGGAATCAAGACGATGATCCGCGGATCGCCTTTCTGGGTCAGGAACGCTTTGAGTTCCTGTTCCAGGCTGGGCCGGGCCACGGTGACCCGGACATTGACGGTGTAGGTACCGTTGTCCTGATTCTCCGAAAGCACCTGGGTCACGCGTCCGAAACCGTCAGCCCGCTTGATCAGGCGCTGCTGGAGTTGCTCGAACTCATCGGTGCTGCGCAGGGTGCTGGACGAACTGATGTAAGCGCCGAGCACCTGCTCGATGGCGGTGCGAATGGCGTCGTTGAGGGCGGCCTGCCGGGCAGCGGCAGGAGTGGAGGTAATCAGGGCTTGACCGCGGACCTGGATGGTCTGTTCAGCGGGCGTGGTCACGGCTCCGGCGAAATTGAGAGCGAAAGGGCTGAAGGCCGGAGTCAGGAGGGCCAGACACAACAACCATCCTCTCCCCGTGCGGCGACTCATAGTTCTCAAGATCACGTCGGCCAGTGTGGCACCTGCTGGGTTGGATGCGGGGCGAATATGTGGACTACCCCTATTGGGGGTGCTGATGGGCAGCTCATTTTCAAGCTTACACGTGGCCTCAATCTGCCTGCCCTCCGGAATTTGGTCAGACAAAGTGCAGGCGGCCATGCATTTAGCCCTCACTTTGGTCATATCTACTCATATGACTCAATTGCTTTACATAAACTGCACACATGAATAAGTTGCTTCTGCTCCTGCTGCCCACCCTCGTTCTCAGTGCCTGCGGAAAATCGGCGGAAAGTTCTATGAAGGCATTCTGTGGAGACTTGTCCGCTGGCAAGTGGGAAAAGGCCTTGGAAGCATTCGGAGACGCGGAGACGATCAAATCTGCGATGGCTGACATGTCGAAGGACGCAGAGACCAAGCCATTGGTGCAGTCTCTGTTCAGCGGTTCGAAGTGCACGGTCGCCGGCGCCAAGGACGGCAGCGTCACACTGAAGGTTGACGCCGTGAACGCACAAGCTGTGACTGCAAGTGTGATGGCAGACAGCATGGGCTTGGCGTTTATGTCAGCGTTCAGCGGCGCAGAAGGTGAGAAAATGATGCAGCAGGCACTGATTGGGAAGCTCACCACCGCCCTGACCGCCAAGGACGCCCCGCGCGTACAGACACAAGTTAATGTTGAGATGAAGCAGGTGGAGGGGCGCTGGATACCAGTAGACGGCGAGAAGCTGCTCTCGGCAATCAGTGGTGGTATAGACAAGATGGGCCAGTGAGCGGACTGCCAAGCGCACTTCTTCTCACGCTGCTGTCATTCACTCAATAGGATTGACGACATGCGGAAATTTACAGGGCTGGTGGCAGCGACAGTGACGGCAATGACAAGTCCCCCCCGGGCGAATATAGTCGTTAATCACATTTACCTCCAGCCCGAGAACTGTTGGCCTGAAGCTCATTCGTTCGTATGAATGCCGTGAGAGCAGGTGCTAGTAAAACCCTAAACGAAATGTCTAGTCAAATCCGCACACTTTCTCACCTGAATCTTTCGTTTTACTCATAATACCTCTGAGCTTGTGAAAACGTGATCCGAGCTTTTCCGGCTGGATAGTCATCTTTACGCCATTTCGCTCTTGACAGATGTTTTTATCCGTTTAACACAGGAGTACGCCTATGAAATACATTCAAAAAACCACCCTTGGCTTAACCATCAGTTTGTTAGCCTTAGCCTCTTGTCAGTCCAACGTTGCGCCTCCTGTGCCTGCGGCTACCACTGTGCAGGTCAACGGCACGCGGGTGGTCAATGGCACGACGATTCAGTTTGGTGTGACCGCACTCGACGGCACGACTGTAGTCGGAACAGGTAAAATCGACAAAGCTGCGGTCACGTTTACTACTGCCGGTATTATGGGTACAGCCACAGTTTGCGGCCAGATTGCCGCTCAAAACGTAGTTACGGCGGCAGTGACCTTGGATGCCACAGGCAGCATGACCACTACAGACCCGACTGAAAACCGCAAACTGGCGGCCAAAGCGTTTGTCGCTCGGTTGACGGGAGACAGTCAGGCCGCCGTGCTGTCTTTTGAAGCAAGCAGCACGCCCACCGCTGGGCTGCTTGCCAGCCGGTTGCAGCAAACCATGACTGCAGACAAAGCTTTACTCAACACCGCTATCGATAAGGCGACCTACGCTTCGGGCAGTACCAACTTCTACGATGCTGTAAAGGACGCTGTATTTGTGGCTAAGCAGTCGGGCCGGCCCAATCCCATCGTGCTTGCCTTGACTGACGGGATAGACAATGCCAGCAGCAACACCGCTGCTGATGCCATTGCTTACGCCAAGACCCGCAACGTGGCTGTGTACACTGTTGGTCTCGATACTCCCAGCGACCGACTGGATTTTAGCGCCATGGAGCGTATTTCCAGTGAGACAGGTGGGCTGTTCCGGAGCAACATCAGCAGTACCGACCTCAACGATTACTTCGCCAAACTTTACAATGCGTTTACGGCTCAGGGCTGCGTGCAGATCAACCTAGCTACCGCTCCTACTGCAGGAACGATTATTGAAGGCACACTGACAGTTGATATTGCTGATACGGGTAAAGCCACGGCCAGTCTTAAGGTCCCTTTTTCCTACACTGCCCGCTGAGATTCAACCTCTTTATGCCTGCGCCTGAGCAATTGGCGTAGGCATTTTGTGATTGTGTCCTCAGCCTCTCTAGGGTTCAAAAGCGGCAAGAAGTTGGACAAATGTCTGCTGGGACGGCGTTCTTCGACTTGACCAAGGACGTAGGACACATTGAAGGGCGTCCAAACCACGTCTAATACGGGATTAAACTGAGTCGCGACTATGCGACCTGCCTCGCTGTTCCCGCATCAGACGTCCGATGAGTTGGAGTTGGCCTACCGCCAGTCCGAGCGAGCGGTGGAGCGCTCCCGCTGGCAGATCTTGTGGCTGAAAAGCAAAGGGTTATCCATTCCAGAGATCAAAGCGGTCACGAGTTTTTCGCGCAGCACGATCAGCACGTTGATTCGGGCTTACAACAAAGATGGGCCAGCGGTGGTGGTGGACAGACGCCGTTGGAACAAATCGACTCCTGCGCTCGGCACTTCGAGCACTCAAGACCCACCTGGCCCGCGAGCTGTACCGAACCTTGCAGGCCCGTCACATGGGCGGCCCCATCCCCGCCCCTTCATAGGATCTTTTTGGGTCTTTTCTCTGCCGACTTGACATACCAGGTTCGGGTACTGAGGTTGCGCCTGGTGTTGCTACAGAATAACTCCAAGACGCGGGTCTAGGAGTGGTCGTGGTGGCGATGACGCACCAGGCACGAGCCCAACAAAGTCATCGCCAACGTCAATAACGCTGGCTCTTCTCTCGCTAATTGCAACTGTAGTATTAAGGCAACGCCACTGGATCCAAGTCGGTTTCCATAACCACCGAAATGGGGGGCATTACCCAAATTATGAAAGCAGCTGCCTAAGCTCCTCACGGTTGGCCACGACAACCCGTCGGTGATCCAACTGAATCAGTCCAAGACGGTAGAATTCACCGAGTTTGCGGCTGATGAGTTCCGGCACCGTGCCCAGCAATGCGGCCAGCTCACTGTTGGTGGGAAGCTGAAAAGAGGTCTGGGCGTGTTCGAGCAAGTAGAGGGCCAGACGCGCGCTGAGACCATTGAAGACCAGCTGATCTATGCGGTTCAGCAGTTCCGCCTGCCGCCGTGCGAACGCACCGATCACTGCCGCTGACAGGTCGGGTGAGGCGAAAACAGTGGCCTGCACGACCTCAGCGGGCAGCCGTAGAATTTCTGTTGGGGTCTGAAGGGCTTCAGCACTTGCCGGATAGGCCGCCTGCCTCTGAAAGGTTGCAATGGCGGCGACCATTTGCCGTGGGCCTTCGACATGCAGGGTGAGTTCCCGGTGACCGTCTTTCGACATCCGGAAAACCCTCACGCTGCCGCTGACGACCACATGTACGTACTCAATAGAATCTCCGGCATGAAACAGCGGTTGACTACGCTCCAGCTGTTGAAATTTGGCCTGCCGTGCCAGGGGATCGAGCACGCCGCTGGGCGCGCCGCGAAAGATCGGCAGATGCAGCAAGACGGTCAGGGCGCGGTCGGTCACAGTCTGGCGATGCTAGCGTCCCAAGTGGCCCGTGCCGTTCACTATAGAGATTCAGGCGGCAGCATTGGAATTAAGGTGACCAAAAACTGGGTGCTGTCGGTAGCGGCCAGCAGTTCGATCGGCTCGTTCGCATCAAATCTGAACACGTCAGATTTACTCAGGTTCTGAACCCCGTGAAAGGTGGCGACCAGCGTTCCACTGAGCACCGTGACACTCCCCCAGTGCTGTGGATGCCGGTGACTTGGAAGGCCTTGGCCCGCCTGCAACGTGAACAGAAGGACGCGCCCGTGCGGTGCGGCCCAAAGAATCTGGGGTGGTTCGGCTCGGTTCATAGGTCATCCTCTTGAGAAAGGGCGGCACGCTGCAAGTTGGTTCGCATGCGGCGGGCCAGGGTCAGCAAGCGGTGCGCTTGATGGGGCGGCAGCCGTTCGGTCAGGGTCTCTTGCCACAGGTGCAGCCAATGGTCAAAATGTTCGGTGCCTATATCCAGATTGCGGTGCGCCGAACCGGGCTGCCCTCGGTAGTGGCTGGGGCCGCCCGTCACCGCCCGCCAAAAGCTTGCCAGCCGCGCGATATGAACGGGCCACCCCGCACCGGGAAAAGGCCCCAGCTTGGTGCGGAATACGGGGGCCAGCAACTCGTCCTGCATGACTTTGGCGTAAAAAGCCCACAGGAGAGCCTGAAATTGACCGTCGTCTACCAGTTCGTGTGGTGGGGGCGGGCCACTCTCAGAGAGGGCAAGCAACGGCAAAGTTCTGTTGACGCTCATAGGCCGAAAAATGCTTTGTTGATGTCGATATAAGCCAACTCCTCTGTCGGCACGTCTTCCTCCGGATAGATGGCACTGACGGGACAGGCGGGAAGGCACGCCCCACAATCGATGCACTCATCGGGGTGGATCAGGAACAATTCGCCCCCGTCGTAGATGCATTCCACGGGACACACTTCTGTGCAGGCCTGATCTTTGACCCCACGGCATGGACTGGTGATGATGTGCGGCATAGCTGAGTTTCCTCTGGCGGCGCGGCCTGTGCCATGACTTTGGTCAAGGCCATGAGGTCGCAGGGCGGCTTTGACCAAAGTCATGGCGGTGGGCGGCATGTGCGGCGATGCTGAAGCATGGCGCTGGGATCAATCGAGTCTGGAAGGGGATTTTTCCCGGAACTGCCCACGTCCGTTCCGGCCAGGAACGACCCCGTACTGAAGTCAGGAGGCAGGACATGCAACAACCCGCAGCATCAATTGCTTGGCCGCACGGGACGCGCTTACAGACTTTGGGGCAAGTGGGGGTCTGGTGCGGCGAAACGCTGTTGCCGTGGCCTGCTCGCAGCGCCGAAGAACTCCTGTGGTACCTGCACGCCTACCCGAGCGGGGCGTCTCGTGCGGCCATTTTGTCTGACCTCTGGGCACAGGAGGATACGCCCGCCGCTGCCAACCGCTTCCGGGTGAGCCTGCACCGGCTCCGGAAAACCTTAGGCTGTGCAGAAGCAGTGACCGAGCAGCGGGGCGTTTACTCGCTGCATCCAGCCGTGTGGGCTGCCAGCGATCTCGCGCAGATGTACAGCGATTTGAAAGAAGCCCAAGATGCTCAAGATCCACAGGTGCGGGCGGGAGCATTACGGCGGGTGATCACTGAGCACGAGTATCTGCCCGATATTCACGCCGATTGGGTGGACGAAGCCCGGCGAGGATACCGCGAAGCTCAACTCCGCGCTCGCCTGACACTCTCGGCCTTGTGCTGCGCCAACCGAGAATGTACGGCGGCGGTAGACCTGCTGATGCAAGCTGTTCAGGACGATCCGCTGATTGGGGAAGACCACCACCAGCGCTTGATGGGCTGCCTCACCCAAACACAGGGCCGGTTCCGCGCAGTGGAGCATTACCGTCGCTACCGCCGGTATCTGCGCGAGGAGATCGGGGACACACCCATGCCCGACACCGTACAGTTGGCCGAGCGCATCAAAACCGGCGAGCGCCCCTGCGTGTTTGCTGAACGGGCTTTCCACGTCCCCCTTGCCTTGGATGAGGACGCGCCTCCAGCTTCCCCCTAAAACTGTGCAGTTGGCTTGAACTCACTCTCGGCGACAAAGAAACCCCGCAGCAACTTAATCCGAACTCCATTTGGTCTTCCCGCGTCCGGTTGATATTGCAAGGCCTTCGTGGAGGATCAGTTCAGTGTGGCGCGGTGTTCCTCAAAGTGAGTCGGTGAGCGGTACCCTAAGCTGGAGTGACGCCGCTCACGGTTGTAAAACACCTCAATCCACTCAAAGACTAAATTACGCGTGTCAGAGCGGTTTCCTTGTGCTTTATCGAGGTTCAGCTCCAGCTTGAGGGTGGCAAAAAAGCTTTCCATCGCCGCGTTGTCCCAGCATTCTCCTTTGCGACTCATACTCTGGAGCGCCTTCAGGCGCTCCAA
>NZ_KB899744.1:0-32500 GCF_000378445.1 Deinococcus aquatilis DSM 23025
CCACGATCCACGATCCACGATCCACGATCCACGATCCACGATCCACGATCCACGATCCACGATCCACGATCCACGATCCACCTCGGTTCCCTGTACCCTAAACCCATGACTCAATTTTCCACTCCCGGCCCGATGGGGGCCGAGCTGGCAGGCGTGCTGGCCGCAGCCGTGAGCGCCGAAAATCGCGTGAATGACGTGTTGTGCGATCACCTGACCACGGAAATGATGGAAGCGCAAACACCGGGCGGTGGCATGACTGTGGCGCAACATCTGGCGCATATGGCCGAATCGACCCGGTTCTGGTTGTCGCAACTCGATGAAGGCACGGCCCTTTCCCTGCCTGTGCTGTACGACGAAACCCAGACCGACGCTTTTATTGCTCAGGATGACCCCCTGCGTGCCGCTGCCGTGCTGCGCGAAGTCTGGACGGCGGCGCTGAACACGGCCACGGCGGCCACTGCACCCGGCGACCTGCCGCACCCCTCGCCCGCGCAGTTTGTGCTGCATATGCTGGGGCATACCTCCTACCACCGGGGCCAGATTGCGCTGGCGCTGAAGGTGAGCGGCTTTCCTCTGCCCGATGAAGGCCGGATGTGGGGGCCTATGCGGGGCAGCGTATGACCGCCGAGCAGGAAGCAGTCACCCTTGAAATAAACTTCAGAAACCGTGTGCTGGCGCTGGTGGCCCGCATCCCCGAAGGCCGCGTGATGACCTACGGACAACTGGCGCTGTTGGCCGGAAATCCGGGGGCGGCGCGTCAGGCGGGGTTCGTGCTGAATTCCTTGGTGGGCGGCTCGGAGTTGCCGTGGCAGCGGGTCATCAATGCGCAGGGCCGTGTCAGCACGCACAAAGTCGGTTTTGGTGATATGCAGGAACGCCTGCTGGTGGCCGAAGGCGTGGTGCTGGACGCCTCTGGGCGCTGCGACCTCAGCAAAGTGCAGTGGTGGCCCGAAGAGCAGAAAGACGCGCCGCCTGAAAGCCTGTTCTGAGCGTGCGCCGGACCAGAGACAACGCCGGGCCAAAGCTCTGTTCAAACCCCCTGCAAGGCATGAAGGGAATGCTCTGTTGAAGTGACAGAAAGGGCGCAAAACCCGCCGTATGCTGAAACCATGAGCAGCCTGAAACGCAGAAGGAACAACAGAACGAGGTGGATTGCAGGCGACGTGCTGTCCTGGGCATTGGGCGTGACCCTGGGTGTGGTGCTGGGCATCGTGTTGTTGCTCGTACTGCCGCGCACAGTGCCCAAACCCGGCGGCGCAGCGGCCCCCAGCACCGAGGGCACCATCACCGCACCCGCCGAAACGCCGCAGGGAGGCAACGGAACCCAGAGCGCCGCCGCCAACGCCGCAATGGGCAACGACTCCAACACCGCCAACGAATCTGCACAGGGCGAGGTGGCTCCTACAGGCGGCACCCGCGACAGCGATATTCAGACCACGCCGCAAGCAGGCATGAGCGGCGGCGACACTGCTGCCAGCGACTCTAACGGCACGGCAGAGCAGCCAGCAGCAGGTACCGAAGACAGTACGGCAGGCACAGACGACTCAGGTACAGGCGACACCGCAACGGGCGCAACCGACGCCAATGACAACGGCGCACAGACTGCCGAGCAGCAACGCGCCGCCACCGCCGAAGACACCAGCAACACCCAGAATCCCGACGACCAGACCGGCACGAATGCTGGAACCACGCAGGGCACCGACCCCGACGAAGCCGCGGCCAGCAACACCGACCCGGCGGGCGACCCCAGCAATGGCCGCGCCGTGTTTGCCTCCAACTGCGCGGGCTGCCACGGCCAGAATGCAGAGGGCAATATCGGCCCCGCCCTAACCACCGCCGACGGCCCCAAGAACTGGACTCTGGCCGAATTCACGCTGGCTCTGCGCCAGGGCAAAACGCCCGAGCGCGAACTGAACAGCACCATGCCCCGTTTCAGCGAAACCCAACTGACGGACGAGCAGATTGCAGATTTGCAGGCGTACATCAAAACGCTGAACTGATCGGCCCAGATTCAAACCGCTGCCTGAATGCTGAGGCGGCGGTTTCTCTGTGTGGATGACCCAATGTGAATGACCCAAAACAAAAAACCCGCCCTTCTCGGACGGTGATAAGGAAAATATAGCGCAGTATGCAGGGCCTGTCAAATCATGCAGCTGGGTCTGAAAAATGCTTGCTGGACGGCATTTCTAATGTTATCTAAGAAAATGAATTTCTGAGGTTATGCACCGGGCTTGCCCAGCCACCATCTTTTCCTAGTCAGGTTGCCTGCTCAGTTGTCGGGCGTGCCAGTCAGGATCACCCAAAACAAAAAACCCGCCCTTCTCGGACGGTGATAAGGTAAATATAGCGCGGTATACAGGGCTTGTCAAATCATGCAGCTGGGTCTGAAAAAGTCCGTCTGACACGCTGTCCGAGGCTTCCAGAATCAGCCGAAAGCGAGATAGCTATTCATTCCTGCTGGCCCACATTTGTCCCGTCCAACCTACGCTAGGCTTGGCAGTCTATGGCCCGAAACGTTCAGCGTGACGGCGGGCAACGGCGAATCTTCCCCTGACGCGGGCGGAGTTCGACACCGAGAAGGAGCGTCCACAATGCATAAAGTAGCTGTCGTAGGAAGGCCCAATGTGGGCAAGTCCAGTCTGTTTAATCGCCTGATCGGGCGGCGTGAAGCGGTGGTGGCCGATTTTCCCGGAGTGACTCGGGACGCCAAAGAAGGGCTGATGTTGTACCAGAACCACCGCATTACCTTGATCGACACGGGCGGTCTGTGGAGCGGTGACGAGTGGGAAGCCGCCATCCGCGAGAAGGCGGAATGGGCGATGGAAGGCGCTCAGGCCGTGATTTTTGTGCTCGATCCCCGCGAGGGCCTCAGCGCCGCCGATTATGAAGTGGCCGACTGGCTGCGGAAACTGGGCAAGCCCGTCATTGCGATGGCGAACAAGATCGACAGCCCCAAACACGAGGTTTACCTTGCCGAACTGTGGGCGCTGGGCTTCGGCGAACCCATTGCCGTGAGTGCCGAACACGCACGCGGTCTGGATGACCTGATGGACCGCGTGATGACCCACCTGCCCGAAGACGACGAGGACGTGTCGGAAATCGCGCCCATCCGCATCAGCCTGATTGGACGGCCTAACGTGGGCAAGTCCAGCCTGCTGAATGCCATGACCCAGACCGAGCGGGCGATTGTGGCCGACCAACCCGGCACCACCCGCGACAGTCTGGACGTGGAGTGGGATTACGGCGGCCAACGCTTTGTGCTGGTGGACACCGCCGGGATTCGTAAAAAGCCCGACACGGCCATCGAGGATTACGCGATTCAGCGGTCTCAGGCGGCCATTGCCCGCAGCGATCTGATCTGGCTGGTGGTCAACGCAGGCGACCTTGGCGACCACGAGCTGAAGCTGGCAAATCTGGCCTACGAAAGCGGCAAACCCGTGATCGTGGTGGTGAACAAGTGGGACCTCATTCCCGATGAAGACCTGAAATTCACCGAAAAAGACCTCGCGCAGAAGCTGCACCACATCAGCTACGCGCCGCGTGTGTACACCAGCGCCATCAACGAATACGGCATTCACGAGATGCTGGCCGAGGCCATGAAACTGCATGCCAAGTGGCAGTCGCGCATTCCGACCAGCGAACTCAACCGCTGGCTGGAAGTCTGGCAGATGCGCCAGAGCGTGCCCAACTTCCACGGCAAGAAGCTGAAGATGTACTTCATGACGCAGGTGGAAACCTCGCCGCCCACCTTTGCCATCTTCTGTAACCGCGCCGATTTCGTGACGCGCTCTTACGAAGGCTTCCTGCAAAACCGCATCCGCGAAGACCTTGATCTGGCGGGTATTCCGGTGCGCCTGAAGTGGAAGGAAAAGGGGCCGTACAAGCGGGAGAAAGGCGCGAACAACGACGAATAGGTTGTGGGACGTGGGTTGTAGATTGTAGGAACTGCGAAATAGGAACCGTGGGCGTGGGAGAAATCTCAGCTCACGTTTTTTGTTGTCTGCAACACCGCCTCCACCACCTGCTCCAGCGTGAGGTGGGTGGTATTGATGATGTGCCAGCCCTGCCGCCGAAACTCCTTTACATCTTGGCTGGCGTGCAAGGCCCGAATCACGGGTTCCAGCGTCAGTGGATCAAAGTGTTTGTTCTGGCGCAGGCGGTTGCGCTCCAGCACGGCGTCCAATTTGGCCCACAGCAGGATTTTTGTTCCCGGCTCCGATAAATCGAAGGCTGAGGCGTCGGCTGGCCCTAAGACATCGTCCAGGGCAACCGCGAATCCTGCCCGACGATAAATCTCAGCCGTCCGACCTGCGCTTTGCCGTGCCAGATCGAATTGCCGCTGCGTTTCCGGCGTGAATGCGGGCACCGGGTGAGCGATTCCAGACACGACCCATTCCCGCAGATCGTCTACGGGCAGATGCAGGCCAAACGGAAATTGCCTCATCAGCGCCCGGCTCAAGCTGGTTTTTCCGGTTCCAGGCACTCCCGTAACGATGAAGACGGGCACGAGTCAGTCCCCGTGCTGCTCGCCCTGCATCGCCACCCAATCTTCGTAGGCCAGCGCAGGCAGCAGCGCAAAGCTGCCCACGAACAGTGTTGCGAGGGCGGCAGGCACGCGCACAGGGGTTTTGCCGTTCAGCACGAGATACAGCGCCCCCAGCGTACTGACCGCGCCAATATCCATGAACATGATCCGGGCAAAGGAACTCTGCCGTAGGGTGCCGCGTGTGCCGAGGTCGCCGCCGCGTTTGCGGCCCAACACGGCAGTCAAGACCAGCAGGGCAAACAGGCTGCCGTACAGTTTCAGGCGCTCTGGGCCGGGGGCACGGTACTTCTCGGCGGCGGCACTCACGGAATCGGTCAGGGTCATGGCTGAGCGTACACCCCCGTCCTAACCCGCACTGAGGCAACCCACACCTCTCCCCCACTTCTGCCCGCCACACTGGGGTATGTTGCCTGCCCGCTGGCTTGCTTTGGCGCTCCTGACTGTGCCGACCTCCGCCCACACTGCTCTGGCTCAGGCCGCGCCTGCCGTCAAGCTGACTCCGTTTGTCAGTGGACTGGAACAGGTGACGGCCCTGACCCACGCGGGCGACGGCACGAACCGCCTTTACGCCGCGCAGCAGGACGGACGCATCCGGCTGATCGCGGGCGGAAAAGTCCAGCCGAACCTGTTTCTGGATCTGCGAAAACGCACGGCGGCAGGTGGAGAACGCGGGCTGCTGGGTCTGGCCTTCGACCCGGCCTATAAAACCAACCGCCGCGTGTACGTGCATTACACCGACCTGAACGGCGATACGGTCCTGGCCCGCTACAGCGCCACCGCCGACTTTTCGCGGGCTGACCCGGCCAGCGCCCGCACGCTGTTTACAGCCAAGCAGCCGTATGCCAACCACAACGGCGGGCAGTTGGCCTTTGGCCCCGACGGGTTCCTCTATCTGGGTCTGGGCGATGGGGGCAGCGGCGGCGACCCGCAGAACAACGGGCAAAATCTGGCCTCGCCGCTGGGCAAAATCCTGCGGTTCGATGTCCGGGCCGACACGCCCAAGCCTGCGCCCGGCAATCCCTTTGCCAGCCGGAAGGGAGCCAATCCGTATATCTGGGCGTATGGCCTGCGAAATCCCTGGCGCTTCAGCTTCGACCGCACTTCGGGCGACCTGATCATTGCCGACGTGGGCCAGAACGAACAGGAAGAAGTAGACCGCCAGCCCCGCGCCAGCAAGGGCGGCGAGAATTACGGCTGGCGCATCCGCGAGGGCCAGCGCTGCTACGACCCGTCCAGCAATTGCCCCAGCACCGGCAACGGGGGCGCGGCACTCCAAGCGCCGGTGCTGGTCTATGGCCGCACCGAGGGCCAGAGCATCACGGGCGGCTATGTGTACCGGGGCAGCGCCATTCCCGCACTGAAGGGCCAGTACGTGTTTGCCGACTTTGCCACCGGGAACCTGTGGGCCGCGCCTGCCAGCGGCTCCAGCTGGAAAAAGGCGCAGATCGGTAAGGTCAGCAACCCGGCCACCTTTGGCGAAGACGAACAGGGTGAACTGTATGTGGCGGAATACGGAAGCGGACGGGTCTTGAAACTGGGGCGGTAAACCTGAACCAAAACTGGCCCCGCCTGTAGAAGCGCGGGGCCAGTTTTGCCGTTTAGAACACACCTACCCGCACTTGCTATACCCACACGCCTGGCACTTCAGGCAGCCTTCCTCGCGGATCACAGCCTTTTCCTCGCACACGGGGCAGCGTTCGCGGCTCATGCTGTCCATGCCCTCCACACTGACCCCCACCGGAGATATGGGCGGCGCGTCAGTGCTGCCACCCGCCAGCATCGGCAGAACTCCGGCGTCCATGTCTTTCTGGAAGGTCTCCAGCGCCACCGCGATCAGGTCGGCCTTGCTGCCCACCAAGCGCCCGTTGTAGCTGCCGTACAGCCCCCCGTTCAGGCCGCGCAGGGTTTTGATGATGGCCTGTGCGGGCACGCCGTGCTGGAGGGCAATACTGACCACCCGGCCCAGCGCCTCGCTATCGGCGTTGGCCTCATCGCCTGCCCGCCCACTGATGACCATCACTTCTACAGGTTTGCCGCCCAGATGGTTGACCGTGACCAGAAAGCTTCGGCGGTGGCCGCTGGTCGGGTCGGTCAGCTTGACCATATCGGTGATGCCCTGCAAGCGGGCGGGGCGCTCGTAGATGGGGGCGGTGGAAGTGGCGGCGCGGGCGGCAGGTTGCGGTGCAGGAGCAGGAGCAGGCACGCTGACGGGTTCGGCCTTCAGGCTCTCCCCCATCACACTCTCGGCCATGCCAGCAGCGACCTGTGCGGTGGGGACTGGCTGGGCCGGAGCCTCGACGTCTTCCGCCTTCTTCTCCTTGGTCTTGCTGGTACTCAGCACCTGAAACTGGCGCGAGCCGTCGCGGTATACGGTGATGCCCTTGCAGCCGGTGCGGTAAGCCTCGCTGTAGGCATCCTGCACGTCCTGCACGGTGGCGCTGTTGGGCAGATTGATGGTTTTGCTGAGGCTGTTGCCTGCGTACCCCTCGGCATCGAAGGCCACCTGCACCGTGCCCTGCATCCGCACATGATCGGCGGGCGCGATGTCGTGGGCGCACACGAACACCTGCTGGAGAGCGTCGGGAATAAAGGCCAGGCCCACCACGCTGCCGTGATTCTCAGACACGGCTTCCGTTACTTTGTCCCAGTTCCAGCCGCCCTGACCGTCCTCCATGTTGGCGGCAGGCGGGTAGGACGAGAGCAGTTCTACAAACAGCGGGGCCAACAGTGCCCGGTATTCGCTGCCGATCTTGCGCCAGATAAAGGGGCTGAACACGGGTTCGATGCCGCTGGACACCCCCATCAGCATACTTGTCGTCCCTGTTGGGGCAACAGTCAGCACCGCCACGTTGCGCCGGGGGGCGTGCGGCATCTTCTCCGCATTTCGGGTATAGACCGGGTACACGCCACGCTCTGCGCCAAGGCGTTCGCTTTCAGCAATGGCTTCTTGCCGGAGCGTTCCCATGATTTCGGCAATGGCCTGCCGTCCGGCGTCGCTGTCGTAGCGCAGGCCCAGTTTGATCAGGGCGTCGGCCAGTCCCATCACGCCCAGCCCGAGGCGCCGCAGGTCTTGCGAGGCGGTGCGGTTGTCTTCCAGCGCAAACACGTTCACGTCCAGCACGTCATCCAGGAACCGGACGCAGGTACGGACATCGGCGCGGAAGCTGGCAAAATCGAAGGTACTGCCCTGCACGTAGGCCGCCAGATTGATGGCGCCCAGATCACAGGGTTCTCCAACGGTGAGCGGAATCTCGCCGCAATTTACTGTATTTACATAACTAAAACATTCCTTTTGTCCAAAAGCAGAAGTTTTGTGATGTCCAATGTAGTAGTTGTGGAATTCGTCAACCGTGCCGTTATAAACATCTTCCCGGCCCACCTGAATCACAAAAACGACGCGGTGGTTGGCGACTGTTGCTCGGTCATTCAGCGCGGCGTAGGTGGACAGCCCCCCCGGATGAAGGCGCACGGGCACGCCCACACTCCGGCAGTGCATTTCCCATTCCTTTTTCAGTGGGCGGCGGCCCAAACGGAATTTCAGGTCGTTGAAGGCCCGGACTTGCCGCTCTGACGTGCTTTCACTGGTGCGCTGCATGGCGGCCTTTGCGGAGGCGCGCCCCAAAGCCGAGGCACGTTTCAGGCCGCACGGGTGGCAATAGCTGATTTCGCGGCGGCTCCACGGCTGCTCGTAGTGGGCGCCGCAGTCCTCGCAGGCACGGGTCACGATCGGGTAAAAATTGCCCACATGCCTCACAGACACGTAGCCTGAATCGAGGGCCAACTGGTACAGATCAAAATTGTGGACAGTTTGGCGGGACTGACCTACGCCACGCGGCAGCGCTGGCAAACCGAGTTCCGCGGCCATGCGTTCAGAAAGCGCGTTGATGCTGCCCAACTCGCTTTCCCTATGCTCTGCGAAGCTTTGGGGCAAGCCCCGCTCTTTGGCATGGTCCTGCCATTCCCTGTTGGTAAAGCCCCGGCCCAAAGAGTCAGCCAATTCACGCGCTGCCCCCTCCAGTTCAGTATGGGTCATGCCAGAATGCCGCCCATTGCGTTCACCAGAAGTCAAGGCGCTCATCCGCTGTCTGTATGCGTTTTGAGCCGCCTCGCTGAGCTGGCCCCACCAACGCTCACGCATGGGATTGTTGTCACCCAACATGTCGGCACGGTGCAAGGCTTCATGCTCGTCACGGGTCATGATTTCCAGATTGGCGGGCGCGTTATTGAGTCCCTTATAGTCGCGGTGATGCACCACTTCACCCGGCTGCAAGGAGCGCTCCGCAAAGAAAGTGGCAATCAGGCGGTGTTCCCCTACTGGCTGCCCTTTGCCACTCGTGAGCCACACATACTCCTGACTCCGCTTGCCTGACCACCCCAAGGCATCATCAAAATTTCCATGAAAGCGCGTCAAGGCCGCCACCGAGTCTCCCGGCTGCAACGCCAATGCTTCCCGGCGTGTCCCATCTGTCAGGTTGAATTTGTGATTCCCAGTGACTTTGACCTTGAGGCCATCGTCAAAAGTAACCTCGTATACGGGCAGGGCCACCCCAGTCAGCCGGGGGTTTCGCATCCAACGAACAGCGGCCCGACCCCGATCATCGCGGGCATACACAGGAACGTCTTTGCCTTCGTCTGCCAGTTGCCTAAACGATACTGCGCCGCGTCCATCCGCCACGGCCACCAACGTCTCTCCTGTTACACACGGATTCGTACTCCGAATCTGGTAGCGCTCGCC
The DNA here is from genome assembly GCF_000378445.1 of Deinococcus aquatilis DSM 23025. Classification (GTDB taxonomy): domain Bacteria; phylum Deinococcota; class Deinococci; order Deinococcales; family Deinococcaceae; genus Deinococcus; species Deinococcus aquatilis. Next base: position 9,282 of record NZ_KB899744.1, read on the forward strand.
CAGATCCTTCAGGGCGCTGTATTCGTTCACGCGGTCGGCAAAAATCAGGCCGGGTTCGCCCGTACTCCACGCATGCTGAGCAATCTGATCCCACAGCCAGCGGGCCGGAATGCCGGGGCCAGAGTCGGCGGTCTGGTACACGGGAACGCCGCGTGCACCGTCGTCTGCACGGTCAGACAGGGTGGGCAGCGTGCCCGCGTAGGCTCCGGCCTGGGGCATCAGCGCGTATTTGCCGGGAACGTCCTGCGCGGCAATCGGCCACACTGCATCGGCCTGCAACGCATCCCAGAACTTCTCGCCCACCAGAATGGAAATATTGAAGGTGGAAATATCGCCCTCGGCAGCCTCGCGGTCCAGATCTTTGGCGGTCAGGAAATCGAGTACGTCGGGGTGGTCGATGGAAATAGTCGCCATGCCCGCGCCGCGCCGGGTGTTGTGCGTTACAAGGCCGCCTGCAAGATAGGTATGGGTTTCGTCCACCGAGAGATCCAGCGTCAGAATTCGGCCACCAGGAGTCACATCCCGCACCTGCACGTAATATTCGGTTTCATCAAAGGCAGGCAAGGTCGCCGCGATCTGCAGATTCTGGCTGAGGGCGCGGTAGCCTGTGCCGGTGAGTCCCCGCTCGCCCCGAAGGTAACGCGACAAGGTTTTGCGTGTCTGGGTAAAGGCTGAGGGCGCACCTTTGCGGCCCGCAGGTAATCCAGCATGCACAGCCCCCAGCAGACCCGCTGCGTGGGGCAGCGGCCAAGCCGATTCCCGCGCCGGGTCTGGTCGGAAGTCTCGCATCGCTCCCAAACGGGAGTCAGCCAGCCAGCCTACGCGTTCGCGGTAGCGTTCCAGCCCCACGCCACTGACCACGTTCAGGCGGTAATGTTCGCGCCCCGAATACCGGTCTGCACGGGCCTCATAGCGCACGATTTGAGCCGGAATTCCCAAACCCCCCAGCATCACCAACACGTCTTGGGCAAAGTCTGCCGAGGCGCAGGACAACTGCGGATAGCCGTGCAGCAGCGTGCCATCGGCCTCGAACAGGCCGCGCAGAAAAGCGCCGACCACTGGGCGCGGGGCTTGGCGCACTGCTCGCGGCACTTGCAGACCCAGCGTTTTGTCCTTCAGGAGTCCGTTGCGGGTCAGCCAACCCACCAGCCCTGCCGAGCGGGTCACAAAAATCACGCTTTTATCGTGGTCTTTTTGCTCTTGCCGAAGCTCCAGCCCAAACAGGTCGCGGAACAGGCGCGGCGTTTCCTGCATCATGACTGAGCCATGCGCCACGCAAAAGCCGATACGCTGGCCGCTGACAAAGCCGTCGCCCCACAGGTAGCCCAGCCAGAAGGCCAATTCTTCGGTGAGGGTGTCGGGGGTTCGCAGGGGTTTGGCGTTGGGGTGCAGCGTGCCCACCGGTTCCAGCAGCACGGGCGCTCCGGTGTGCTGATCGAGGACCTGAATGGCCCAGTCGCCCGCCTGCACCTGGTCCAGCCGCACCCACTCGCGCTCGCCGCTCTCGCGGAGCACCTTCAACTTGTGGTTGGGCGTGCCCTGCACTGTCAGGCCGTTTTGCAGTTGCACGCGCAGGGTGTCGGCCAGCCCGTTGTTGAATCCCTCGGGGCTATGCTTCCAGCCTGCGTCGGTGGCAACTTCTAGCGCATGGAGCTGATGCCCGAAACTGTGGGCGTCCACCAGTTCGCGCAGGCGCAGGGTGCCGCTGCTGGTATGGACGAGAGTATCGGGATGCAGGCAGCCGCCCTGCCTCACCACCCGCAACACGGGCGAGTACACGAAGCGCAGCGTATTCACGGGGCCACTGCGCTCGGCTCCCCGGTTGGCCCACTCCAGAAAGTTGTCGAAGATTTCTATCAGAAAGCTGACCGGGCCGCTGCTGGTGCCGCCCGATCCCTTGATGGGTGCGCCCTCGGCCCGCATCTCCGAGAGGTCTATGCGTGGCTCCAGCCCCAGCTTGGCGTCTTCGGCCACTTTCGCTGCAGCGTCGGTGATTCCGCCCATATCGTCGGGCACAGTCTGCACGCCTTCGGGGAGCGCCCGCACGATCTGCACCCCATGTTGGCGGGCCTGCGCCACCAGTTCGGGCGAGATGGCCTGTCCGTAAATCACCCGCGTCCAGTTGCGAAGGGCCACTGGTTGCTTGTCGCCGTCGGGCTGCGTGGGCGGGCGCATCAGGCCCTGAATAAAGTCGGTCACGTCGGCGTGCGCAGCGCTCATATAGGCCCAGCCGCGCACCCCCGCGTCACTACGGCTACCCTCGGCGCGGGGCAGATACACGTCCAGATTCACGCCGTTGCCGCCGCCTACCTTGGTCACGAGGGCCAGTTTTTTGGCGACTTCCATCACGCCTTCAAAACTGGCGGGGTCGTGGGCGGTACTGCCCTGCACAAAGCAGTTCAGAACGTTGCCGTGCTGGGTTCCGGCGCCGGCCAACACGCGCCCACCGGGGCAAAACTTCTTCTCCTGCATCAGATCGAAGTATTTCTGTGCCCAGTCCTGCCGCGCCCCCGGCGCTTCGGCCCCCGCCACCCAGTTGGCAATTCTCCGAAACATGCCCGCGATATCGCCGTCGCCGGGTTGGAGATACTGGCGCTTGGCAATGTGCTGGGCGTTGTCATCAAAGGAAGTAGAGGCCGGCACGGGAAGACTGGTCATGGTGGAAACTCCTTAGAGCAAACAGTGTCGTTTGCTTTTGACCGAACGGAGGGAGAGAGCGGCGGAAGTCTTGGGGACGCTGTCAGTGTTGATGAAAGCCTTAGAGGTCTTTTCTCTGGCGCTGCCCCATTCGAACAACTGCTCTCAAAGACGGGGAAAGTCCTGCGGCAGATGACAGGACACAGCAAACAGAAACTCACGCACCCAAGCAGCAGTCCGAGTCTTCATTTCTGGCCTTCCCAAAACTAAAAATTGTTGCCCAATTGTACGCCTATAACCAAATCAGGTACAACAGGTTGTGAGGTGCTGACCCTTTAGATACAAGATGCGGCCCCAATCCTCTGGAGAGGACGGGAGCCGACGACGCCCCAAGGGGCGAATCTGGGACAGTGTTAAAAGATTAAATAGAGAGGTAGCTCAGACATCCAGACGGATCAGGAAGCGGCCACAAGATGGGCACTTCACTGGAGGCAACTTGCCCAGAGCCGCTTTTTGCTGCACGTTGACGGGAAGATTTACATTGCAACCGCTGCAACTTCCGTTCTTGATCTCCACGACGCCCAGGCCCTTTTTGGCCTTGCGGATCATGTCGTATTCCTTCACGGTGCGGGCATCAAGGTTGGCGACCAGTTCGGCGCGTTCCTTACGTGCGCCCTCGCCCTGATCGCGCAGGGTCTGGACCCGCGCCTCGTCCTCTGTTTCCAGGGCGCTGAGGCTGGGGCGCAGGGCACGGTGTTCAGCCCGCAGTGCAGCGGCCTTTTCACCCAACTCGCGCTGCTGCTCACGCAGGGGCAACAGGTCTTCTTCCATCTCCTCGGCCCGCTCGCCCAACATCTGAATTCGGCTGCCGTACTGAGATTGGGCACGGGCATCGAAGGCGTTCTTTTCCTGCTCATCCTGGGCACGGGCAATCTGCTCGCGGGTGCCGGCAAGGTCTAGCTCCTGCTGGCGCACCTTTTTGTCGGTGGCCTCCAGCGTGATTTCGGTGTCTTCAAGGAGGTTGTTCAGGCGTTCTTGCTCGGCCCGTGCATTCCGGAGGGCGTCGGGAATGTTGCCTTCCTCGGCACGCAGGCGGTCAAGGTCCAGATCAAGATGCTGAACGCGGTGCAGGCGTGAAAGGGGTCCGGTGTCGCTCATCAATATCAGTCTACCCCCGAAGTGACGCCCTACCCCGCTGCCGTCAATTCGGTCTCTGGGAGCGCAGGCCTGTTTACGCCGTTGCAGACGGACTGCAACACTGTTCAGCATGGGGCACGTGGCACAGGCTCAGGCTTCCTTAACAGACCTGCCCGGCGCACCAATCTCCCTGATTGAGGGCGACGTATCAGCCAACTGGCCCCGGAGTGCGGCACAATAGGCAGCATGACCGACTCGCGCTCTGTTGCCTCCACTCCCCGCCCGGATCATCGGCCCGATCTGCAACTGGTGTCGCTGCACACCGTTCGCGGCGACCCGCATACGCGGCTGGCAGGGGCGCTGGCCGACCTGGAAGGCGCACAGTGGGGCCTGCTGCTGGGCGGCGACGCGGCGCTGGCCCGTCAACTGGCAGCAATGCTGGGGGGCGGAACCCTGCGCGTCGATAGCCGCCTGAGGGTAAACCGTGACGCCCTGGCCGAAGCAGGACTGGCCGTGGCCTCGCTGGACGCCGACTGGAACGGTGCGCGGGCGGTGTGGCTCCTTGAACCCGATGCCCGGACGCTGGAACGGGCTGTGCGGGCCGGTGTACGGGTGATCGTGGACGCGACCCTGGCCCCCGGCGGCGGCTGGCCCACACGCGGGGCCGATCTGGTGGTGTACCGCGACGGCGTGACCCTGACCGGACATGCCGACGGCATGCTGGCGGCCCTGTTCGGGATGGGCCGCGCTCCTGTCGCCGCCGCCCCCGCCCCTGCCGACCTCACGGTGGCTCTGGCCCTGCGCGACGTTGCCACCCTGCCTCTGCGCCTTGCCCGCGCTGCCCGGACCACAGTGCAACTGGCTGAACGGCTGGGAGGTACGGCGCTGGAAGCTGGCCCCACCGCCCTGCTGCTGGCCCCCGACGCTGCCGCCGACACGTTCTCGGCCCCCGGTGGCGTGATGGCCGCCGCCCGCAGCGTGCCCGCCGGAGTGCTGCTGACGCCCGGCCTGCAAGACATGAATTCGGTCCTAGCCCTGCTGCGCTCCGAAGCCGAGCAATCCGGCGACTCCTCCTCCCGCCAGGGCGAGCAGTGGACGGCCAGAGAGGAAAGCGTCCCCGCGCCTGCTGCCGAACCACTGGCCCGTGACCCGGAGCCTCAGGAACCGACTCCTCTGGACGCATCCACGCAGGCGGCTGACCCACGTGAGGACGGAAGACGTGACCCGGAGCAGCGGACTTTTGGACAGCGGGACAGCCAACGCCGCAACCGCTCTGACGGCAGGCGCGACGATGGACGGCGCGGCGACCGCAACACCCACAGCGAGCCGCGACGATTCGAGCGTCCCCGGATGGATCAGGCGCGGCCCGATCAGGCCCGTGCAGATCAACCCAGAGCGGATCAGCACAGGGCCGATCAGCCCCGCCCCGACACGGACGCGCCGCCCGAACGTTTCACCTTCGACGCCCCAGACACCGAATATGCTGCCCAGCCAGAGGCCGCACCTGCTCAGGCCGCTGCCACTCTGTCTGCTCCTGCTCAGGCTGCCGCCCCCGCCGTGGCTCCCACGGTCAGCGCCCCGGAACCCACCTTCTCGGTGCCTTCGCCCGCACACGACGAGGTCTGGGAACCGGAAATCGTGTTCAGCGATACGCCCAACCCGGACGCCCTGACCGAGGCCGTTCACAGGCAGTCGGAAGAAGAAGCCAACGAGCAACGCGAAACTGAGCAGCACGCAGAAGCGTTGCAGGCTGAGCCGGAAGCTGCCACATCCCCGGAAGAGGAAACGGACTCCAGCTCTTTTGCGGAGGCATTGGCCGAGTTCGAGCAGACCGAGACGGGGCAGGCCCAGCTTGAGCAGGTGCAGGCCGCCGCGCCCATCATCCTCGCGCCCGACCTGCCGCCCACGCCGCCCGCTGGGGTCAGCGGCACCGACGCCGAACGCCCTGACCCCACCGCCGACCTGACGCCCGAGCAGGCCGCCATCTATGCCCGCCTACGCGACTGGCGCAACGCCGAGGCCAAACGGCAGGACATGAGCCGCTTCATCATCGCCAGCAACGCCACCATTGCCGAAATCGCCCGCCGCGTGCCCTACACCGCTGCCGATCTGAAGGCTGTGCGCGGGATGGGGCCGGAGCGGCTCCGCAAGTATGGAGAAAAGATTCTGGAAGTGGTCAGGGGGTAAAAACCGTGAGTGGTGAGTAGTCAGTGATCAGTGGAGAAAGCACCCCATCTTTTGACCTTCCCACTCTCTACTTCCTACACCCCACACCCCGGCGCGTGAGCGCCCTACCACATCCGCTCTGAACCGGGTTCATTGCCTTCGTTCAGCATTTGGTCTAAAACTCTGAACGTGCCTTCTCGCCTGCTGCCGCTGCTCTCGGACCTTCCTCAATCAGGGGAAGCGTTGGGGGCGCGGCTGGGCCTGGGGCGCGTGACCATCAATACGCTGGCGCGGCGTCTAGAAGAAGACGGCGTGCCAGTCGTCATTTCTCGGGAGGGGTATGCCCTGGCGGCGGGGACGCCTGCGCCCACACTGGTGGCCCCGCTGCTGGTGACCCAGCAGTTCGGGCAGGCCATGCAGTATGCAGGAACCGTGACCAGCACGCAGGATGTGGCCCGCGCCTGGGCCGACGACCCCCTTGACCCAGCTTCACACGGCGCGGTGGTAGTGGCCGAACGCCAGAGCGCGGGCCGGGGCAGGCGCGGGCGCGTCTGGGATACCACCCACGGAACCCTAGTTTTTAGCGTGCTGCTGCAAGGCTTGACCCTTCCCGAACTGGCGCTGATTCCCCTGGCGGCGGGGGTAGCGGTACAGGCCGCCTGTCAGATCGGCGGCCTCAAGTGGCCCAACGACCTGCTGTCCCCCGACGGCCGCAAACTGGCAGGCATTCTGCTGGAAGCCGACCTGCGCGGGGAGGAGGTGCGGCGGGCCGTGCTGGGCATCGGCGTCAACGTGTCTGCCGCGCCAGAAGGAGCCGCCTTCCTGACCACCTGGCAGCCCAACCTGACCCGCGCCCAACTCCTGGCCGACCTGTTGGCCGCGCTGGAGCACTGGCTGGCGCAACCGCCCAAGCTGATTCTGGCCGCTTGGCGGCGGGCCAGCCTCACGCTGGGGCAGCCTGTAGAGGTACAGACCCCACGCGGCGCGGTGGCGGGCATAGCGCTGGACATCGACGCGCAGGGCAGCCTGTTGGTGCAGACCTCCGGCGGCCAGATCGTGACCATCAGCGCGGGCGACGTGCAACTGGTGGGGCAACTGGTCGGGCAGTTGGCCGCGCCTCTCCCCTCCTCCGGTTAAGATTCCCCTACACCCCAATTCAGTCACCCCAATTCAGCCTCTCTCAGATTCACAGGAGTTCTTATGACGCAGGTTACACCCGGCTATCCCACCCTGGCCCAGACCCTTGCCCCCCATCACAGCCTGATTCGTAATGTGTTGTTGGTTGTGGGTGGCGCGGCGTTGGTGGCCCTCGCCGCCCAGATCGAAATTCCGATGCAGCCGGTGCCCCTGACCCTGCAAACCCTCGCCGTGCTGCTGGTGGGCGCGGCGCTGGGCAGCAAACGCGGCGCGGCGGCCCTGGCCCTCTACATGGCCGCCGGAGCCGCTGGCCTGCCCGTGCTGAGCGGCGGCGGCGCGGGGCTGGCAAAAGTCATGGGCACCACGGGCGGCTACCTGCTGGGCTTTATTCTGGCCGCTGCCGTGGTCGGCTGGCTGGCCGAACGCTACGCCCTGGACCGCAAATTTGCGGGCACGGCACTGGCGATGCTGGTGGGCAACGTCATCATCTACATTCCGGGCCTGCTGTGGCTCGCCAACGTGCTGCATGTCTCGGCCTCCAAAGCCGTCGAATACGGCCTGACGCCCTTCCTGCTCGGAGACGGCATCAAGCTGGGACTGGCCGCGCTGCTGCTGCCTGCGGCCTGGGCCTTCGCGGGGCGCAAAGGCTAAAGGCGGCTGGGCCATGAGATTTGAAGCTTCCTGAGCTGGTCTGAAAGAGAGTCTTGTCAATATTGGTTCTCCACAGCTCCATCTGAAAGCTCCCAACACAAACACCCCCACCTGCAATTCAGAGGCGGGGGTGTTTGTGTTGCGCTGGGTTGTCGATGCCTTCCGTTCTGAGGAGTGCCCCAGCGCAAGCGTGAACCCAGCTTAGGCGGCAGCCCCTGCTCCACGCATCAGTCAAAAGGCGGAGACGGCAGAGCAGCACAAAAAACGCCCCTACCCAAAGTGGGCAGAGGCGCAGGCCAGAAGCTGAGGATTACTCGGCTACGGCAGGAACGGTAGCAACGGTGGGCACGCTCACGCCGCCGTTCTTGATGGCCGCCATGACGCGGGCGCGGATCTCGTCTTCCATCTCGGGGCGCTCGGAGATGTAGGCGATGGCTTTTTCCTTGCCCTGCCCGATGCGCTCCTCGCCGTAGGAATAGAAGCTGCCTGCCTTCTTGATGATGTCCATGTCGGCGGCGAGGCCCACCAGATCGGCCACCTGATCAAAGCCCTTGCCGTACACGAGCGCCAGTTCCACTTCCTTGAAGGGCGCGGCGACCTTGTTTTTCACGGTCTTGATCTTGACGGTGTTGGCAACGGCGTCGTTGCCCACCTTGATCGGCTGCCCGATCTTGCGAACGTCCAGACGCACCGAGGAGTAGAACTTCAGGGCGCGGCCCCCGGTGGTGGTTTCGGGGTTGCCGTACATCACGCCGATCTTCTCGCGCACCTGATTGATGAAGATGGCGGCGGTGCCGGTCTTGCTGAGGATGGCGGTCAGTTTGCGCAGGGCCTGAGACATCAGGCGGGCCTGCAAACCGGGCAGGCTGTCGCCCATGTCGCCCTCGATTTCGGCGCGGGGCGTCAGGGCGGCCACGGAATCCACGACCACCACGTCAATTGCGCCGCTGCGGACCAGCAGTTCCATGATTTCCAGCGCCTGCTCGCCGTTGTCGGGCTGAGACACCAGCAGCTCATCGGTGTTCACGCCCAGCGCACGGGCGTACACGGGGTCCAGAGCGTGCTCGGCGTCGATAAAGGCGCAGGTGCCGCCCGCTTTCTGGGCCTGAGCCAGAATGCTGAGGGCCAGCGTGGTCTTGCCGCCCGACTCGGGGCCGTAGATTTCGGTGACGCGCCCACGCGGAATGCCGCCCACCCCAAGGGCCAGATCAAGGCTCAGGCTGCCCGTGCTGATGGTCTGCACGTCCAGCTTGGAGTCTGCGCCCAGTTTCATGATGCTGCCCTTGCCGAACGATTTCTCGATCTGGGTCATGGCGTTCTCGATGGCCTTGGCGCGTTCTTTGGCGTCGCCGGGAAGGTGCAAAATGGTGTCTTTGTTGCTGTCCTTGCTCATGGGTACTCCTTGGGGGCTGTGGCCTGCGGCCTGTAGAGGCGCGGTCTGAAGAGAACGAATCGGAAAAGGGCGGATTAGAGTTCGGCGGGTTGGTCGGGTGCGTCCGGCAGGAGCAGTTCTGTTTCTGCGGAACCTGCGCGGAAGCGGAAGGTGCTTTCAGTCTGGTACAGCGGCCCGGTCTTACGGAGGATCGAACGCGCCAGAACAGCGCTGCTCGCCTGCCAGCCGAGATCGAAGGTTTTGGGCGGCACACGCGGGGCGGGGCCTTTTTTGCGGGCCAGCGTGATGTGCGCCTTGAAGGGTTGGTCGTCGGTGGCGAGACCCAGCGCGGCGACGCCTTCGCGCAGTTGGGCGGCCAGTTCGGCCAGTCCCTCGGCTTCCACTTTCACGAACCACACGCGGGGGCTGCCTTCGTTGGGAAAATACCCGGTGCCGCGCAACCGAACATCCAGCGTGGGCACATTCAGGGTCAGGTCTGCACCCAGCTTGCGGAGGTCGGCCAAGCGCTCGGGCGGTACAGCGGGCAGATACGCCAGCGTGACGTGCATCTGGTCAGCCCGCACTGCCCGCCAGTTGCCTTTCAGGAGCGACTGCGTTTCGGCCAGTGGGGTAGAAATTTCGCGGGGCAGCGTCAGGGCATAGAACAGACGTAGGCTGGGTTCGGGCGGGGGTGTTTCTATGCGTGCCGGACGATCTGGGCGGGGTTGACTTTTGTTCTGGGGCTTCTGGCCCACCGACTTGGCAGGCTTGGTGGTTGCTGCATCAGCCTGCGGCCCCCGCTTGGGAGCAGGACGGGTCATGCCTGCACCTCGTCACGGGGTTGCAGGGAACGTAAAGCCAGAGCCAGGGCTGCCATCGCCGCCCGCTCGCGTACCTGTGGGGCGTCTCCGGGCCAGTTCAGGTGAGCCGTTTTTTGCAGGCCTTCTGTGTCCAGCGCGATGTAGGTCTGTCCGGCCTGCTCGCCTGCCGTGGCCGTGACCACCGCCAGCCCCACCGCCGCGCCCAGATATTCGCGGGCACCGGCGGCCAGTTCGCGGGCGGCCTGCTCGCTGACCACGCCGTGTGCATTCAGCGTGACCGGAGTCAGGCCCAGCGTGATCAGGCGGGCGTGGTCTACTGTGACGGCGGCGTCCAGAAAGCCGGGAGCATCGGCCAGAGCCGCGCAGACCGTGCCGCCGCTGCCCGCCTCGATGACGCCGAGGGTGCGCGTGCCCAGCGCCCGAGTGAGGACCGAGGCCAGCGTGTCAGCGTCTTCGCCCCAGGTCCAGCGGGCCAGCAGGCCGCGTACCTGTTCCAGCACGGGAGCGGCCAAAGTTGCGGCTTCCTGCGGGGTGGAGGCACTGGCCGCCACGCGCACATCCACACCCGTCTTGCGGGCATAGGTGGCGACGCTGGGATTGGCCTGCCGGGTCAGTGCTCCCAGCAGTTCGGCCACGTTGCTTTCCCCGATGCCCTGCGTGTGCAGAGTGACGGCAGAAAACGCGCGGGCAGGCAGAGGCAGGCGCGGCAGAACCTGTTCACGCCACATCCGGTTCATCTCAAAGGGCGGGCCGGGAAGGGCCACGATCAGTTTGCCCGTGGGGGCCACCCGAACAAACCAGCCCGGAGCGGTACCCACAGGATTGGCGAGGGCTTCGGCGCTGGGAATCAGCCAGGCCTGCTTGCGGTTCACTTCAGGCATGGTGCGGCCCCGGCTTTCGTAGAGGCCGCGCAGGTGGGCCATCTGCTCAGGGTCTTCGGTGGGGGTCTCGCCGAGGGCGGCGGCAATGGCTTCACGGGTCAGGTCGTCGTCGGTGGGGCCGAGGCCGCCGCCCAGAATCACCAGGTCTGCCCGCGACAACGCCAACCGGATGGCGTCCTCTACGCGGCCAAGGTTGTCTCCCAACACAGTTTTGCGGTGCAAAGTGACCCCCCTTTCCGCCAATTCACGGGCAAGGAACGCGGCATTGCTGTCGACGATTTCGCCCAGCAACAGCTCTGTTCCGACACTAATAATTTCTGCTAGCAGCATAACCACCTCGCGCAAGTATAGGTCAAAACGAAACGAGATGCCAGTGCCGAAGGAGCAGTGGCAGGCGGAAGGAGAGGAAGACAGCAGTTCACCCGACGAGTGTAGGCCGGGGCCGCCTTCCTTTGCCTGCCTCCCTGGTCTGCCCGGTCCGATAGGCTGTGGCCCATGACCCTCTGGACGCCGCCGCGCTCGCCGTTGCCCCCACCTGCTTTCGGCCCCGATCCGGCCCTGCTGCACCGCCTCACGCACGACCTCACGCCCATGCAGGCGCAGCATCTGGCCGTTCTGACGCCGCAGGGAATCACCGCCAACAGCGCGGCATTGGCAGGAGCCTTACGCTTTCACCGCTTCCCGCTGCATCCGGTCACGGGATTGCCCCTCCAGGCCGCAGACGACGGTGGGTTGTCCGGGTTGCTGGGCGGCCTCGTGCGTGCCCTCACTCCGGGCAAAGACGATGCAGAGGGCAAAAGAGGCGTGGAAGTGCACTGCCGCGACGAAAAGAGCGGGCCTTACCGCCGCGTGTATTCCAGGCCCGGTTATGCCTACCAGAGCAGCACGGTGTACCTGCCCAGCGACGTATTAGGCGAGATGAAAGAGGAAAAAGAGGCCGGACACGGCGACACGGCCTTTATCTACGCGGGCGGCTGGGGCGGCAAGGGCGGCGCGGTAGACGCCGGATTTCAGCACGGGCGCTATATGGGCAGGCCGCAGGACGACTGGGCACCGTTCTTTCTGGTGCAGCAGGTGGGCGGCCCCAGCGCCATTACGGTGTCGGATGAAAAGCAGGCGGGGGGCGCACCGTGGCGGCTGCTGGCAGGTCAGGAAGCCCAGCTGACCTTCTGGGTCACGAAGGACGCCGACCTGACCGTGCTGAGCATGAGCATGCAGGGCGAGACCAGCGTGGACCGCGCCCCGGCCAGCCTGACTCTGCGTGCGCCTATCGATGCCCGCTTTGGCTGGAGCGCCGAGGGCGGCAGCAACATCCTCAAGCGCATGACCACCATCGGCCAGAAATACGGGCAGCAGAACCTCAGTACAGGCAGTTTCATGAAAGCAGTGCGCTGGCAGAACAGCCAGATCGGAACCACGGAAGCCGCCGCCGGAGCATGGACAGCAGAGCAGACGGGCGGCTACTGCACCTTTCCGAGTGCAGAAACGGCTGTTGCTGGGGCCGCCGACGAGAGCCTCCGCAGCGATGGGCAGGGAGCGAAGTGGTCTATTCAGTTCCAAAATGCAGGGAATGAGACGGCCAGTATTTTCCTGAAATAGAGGTGGGATGGGCAGGGGTCAAGCTGGCTCCGGGTCATGAACACCGCATTTCTTCTCTTCCTTCTGATTCCTCTCCGAGGTGACGTATGACTGCACACCACTTTTTTGCTGTTCTTGCCCTTGCATCGCTGGGGGCAGCGCAGGCCACGCCCCTGCCTCTCAATCAGGTTCCCGTGGTGGTGCGCTTTGAGAATCTGGCCTGGGTCAATGCCCTGACTGCCCTGCCAACCCTGCAAAACGGGCGTGTGCTGGTGCCGCCAGCCGAAGCCTGCGACCTGCTGGCCCTGACCTGTACCACGCAGGGGATGACCCTGACAGCGGCTGGGCAAACCTTTCCTCTGACCCGTGTGGGCGGCGCACTGATGACCCCACTTGCCCCACTGGTGCAGGTGGCGGGCCAGCGCATTGGGTGGAACCCAGCGGCGCGGGTTGCCACCATCTACGGCGGCGCTGGGACCGGAAATCCAAACGGGGCCGGGTGGCGCAGCGCCCTCAACGAGATCACCGCCCGTACCACACCCGGCACGAACATCTACGCTGGGCCGATCAGCGTCAGCACCGGCACGCGCCAGAGCGGGGTACCGACCGTGCCGCTGACCATCAGAACCCTGCAACCTCTGAACGAACTTACCCTGATCAGCAAGGCGGCCAACACCCTGAACCTCACCGGAAGTCTGGTGACGGGTACGGCAGACGTTCCCAACTCCTTTCAGGGCTGCCCGCCCACTCAGAGTTGCACCCTGCCTGCCCGCCGCGACGCCCTGTGGACGCTGGCCTACGCCACGTTGCGTTAGGGGACCGGAAGACAGACACCAACGGCCTGCACACTCTTCCAAATAAAGAGCGTGCAGGCCGTTAAAGATGATTGACGAAAAGGACCGGGATCAAGCCGTCATGATGTCGATCGGTACAGGCGCACGCACTCGGCGGCGCACACCCTGGGCATAGTCGGTCAGGTCGCCCAACAGCTCGCCGATGCCCACGCGCAGCAGGTACTGACCGCCGGGCAAGGGAGTGAGCGCCAGGAAGGGAGCGCGGGTGAGGGTGTCCAGAATGCTGCTCAGTTCGGCGGTGTTGACGCCGCTGCCGAGGCGTTCGGCCAGCCGGTTCACACTGACGATGCTGTGTGCGGGCTGCTGGGAAAGGGTGAGCAGCACGAAGGTAAATGCGCCGCGCTGGGCGAGGTGGGCACTGACCAGTTCAGCAATGCTGGCGGCACTTTCCAGGTCCAGATTGCCCGCACGCCAGTAGCCCCGCAGGTCGATGGCGCTGATGGGAGCCAGGCGGGCGTGTTCGGTGAGTGCAGCCAGGGCTTCTTCAGTCAGGCGGGGCACTCCTGCGGCGGGGCGTTCCTGTTCGGTGGTCAGAAGGGCACGGTGCAGGTCAGGAACGCCCGCTGCATCCTTCCAGGTGGACTGAGCCATCGCCGCCAGCGTGGGCGCGATCAGCACCGCGTAGCTGTGTTGCGGCCCCAGGTCTGCCGTCAGGCGCAGTAGGCCGCCGCCGGGATGATCGAGGCGGTATCCGGTCAGGCGGGCAAGTTCGGTCACCAGGCCTTCTGGGGTGGTGGGCATGGGCGGCAAGGTGGAAGGCGCAGGCGACGGGGATTGTTGCGCTGCCTCTGTCCCAGCCGCCTTGATCTGCGCTGGCGCTGCCTGACGCGTGGGGTTCGGTTCGGTGCGGCCCTGCACGCTGTTGCCATTGACCTGCCCGTACCCGCTGTTCCCGTGCCCGTTGCCACCGTTTACAGCACCGTTCGGGCCGCTGCGGGTGGGCGTGACCCTGACGGTGTTGCCCGCCTGGGCGGCCTGGGCCATGACCAGTTGGGCACTCAGATGCTCGGTGGCCGGAAGCTGAATCGGGGTGGCTCCTTCCCGTCCCTCTGTCCGCGCTTCTGCCTTCGCTTCGGCCCTGACCTCAGTTCTCGGGGTGTCGGTTCTGACTTCCGGGGCTTCGGTGCGGGTCTGCTCAGGCTTCCCACTCTCTGCTTTGGCAGCAGGGGCGGCAGCGGCCTCGGCGTCGATTCGCTCCATCCGCACTTCCCGGACATGGGGCGTGGAAGACACGACTACCCGGCGCGATTCGGGGGTTTTGGGCAGGGTGCGCGGCGGCGGCTGTACGGCGTGCGGCTTCACGATGGCTTCCACCTGATAACGCGACGGTGCGAGGGCCGTCAGCATCAGCACGTCGTTTACACCCAGATGCTGCGCGTGGTACAGGCCGCCCAGGCCCCACACGCGCCCCCGCTCCCGGTCAATCTGCACGGCGTGTTCCTGACCCCGGTCATCTACGAACTGGGCCGGGCCATGTTGAGGAAAATAACCTTCGATGTATTTGGCAAGTCGCAGGCTGCCTTCTTGCAAGCAGGGCCGGGTAATGATGTAACGCACTGATTTCATGCGGGGGTTCCTCCGTTACAAGCGGCCCCGCTTCCTGCGGAGACGCGGTCATGCAAGCTAATGTCTGTTTAAAGTAGCAGAAGAAAGGCCTTGTCAAGTCGAGAAGCACGGTCACTAAGTAAGTCAGAGCGCACTCTGTTAAGAGTTGTGGCCCGTGATCTGTAAGACAGATCAAAGCCCGCGCAGACATGAAGTACGTGAAGGCGGCCAGTGCACCTGCACCCCAGTTTTCTTCCCGGCACCGAAAACCTCGCCACAGACGCACAGAACGTTTATTGTTGGCACATGACCTCCAGCCCCCAAGCAACGGCCCTGACCCTGGTGCAGCAGTACTACGCCGCTTTTAATGCCGCCGATGCAGAAGGCATGCTGGCCCTCCTGAGTGAAGATGTACGCCACGACATTAACGAGGGCGAGACACAACTGGGCCGCGACACCTTCCGGGAATTCCTGGCAAAAATGGACGCCCATTACCGCGAGCAGGCCGCCGACCTGGTGATCATGGCAAGTGCAGACGGAACCCGCGCCGCCGCCGAATTTGTGATTCACGGGGAATACCTGCAAACAGACGCCGGGCTGCCCGAAGCTGCCGGACAACGCTACGTGCTGCCTGTGGGGGCCTTTTTTGAAATTCGCGACAGCGGGCAGGGCCTCCAGATCGCCCGCGTGACCAACTATTACAATCTGGCCGACTGGACCCGGCAGGTGGGCGGCTGAGGCCAATGCCCTCTCTGCAACCCGTCACCGTTTCGCCTGCCACTGGGCCAGAGTTGCAGGCCGCCTTGCCGGAATTGGCCCACCTGCGCCGGGAAGTCTTCCGGGCCTTTCCCTACCTGTATGAGGGCGACGCCGAATACGAAGAGAACTACCTGCGAACCTACCTGAACGCACCGGGGGCGGTGGTGGCACTGGCCCGTGAGGAAGGTGGGCGCGTGGTGGGGGCCAGCACCGCCCTGCCGCTGCTACAGGAGACGCTGGAGGTGCAGGCTCCGTTTGCCGCGTCCGAATTCGACCCGGCAGACGTGCTGTATCTGGGAGAAAGTGTGCTGCTGCCCGAATTCCGGGGGCGCGGCCTCGGCCATCAATTTTTTGATGTGCGGGAAGCCCATGCCCGAGCTCTGAGCCTCGGCGTCACAGCCTTCTGTGCGGTGCAGCGGCCTCCGTCCCATCCAGCCCGCCCATCCGACTACCGCCCGCTGAATGCCTTCTGGACCGCACACGGCTACACCGAACGCCCCGACCTGCACACCCAGATGAGCTGGCGGGATGTGGGAGAAACGGAGGAAACGGCCAAGGAGATGCGGTTCTGGGTGAGGCGGTTGTAGGACGTGGAGGATGGATCGTAGAACGTGGGAAGAGATTTTGAACCACGCTCTACGATCTCCCCACCACCTTCCTACTTCCTAGCCCAGCGCCTTGACCTCTGTTTGCAGCCCTTCCAGCGTGGCCCGCAGTTGCGCGGCCCGCACCTGTGCACCTGCCAGCCTCGCCTGCTCCTGCTCTGTAAAGCGGGTATAGGGGCTGATGGCGTCGCGCAATCTCGCGTCGGCGCGTTCCTGCTCTCGCTCGAATTCGCGGCGCACGATCTGTTCGAGGGCGGCCCGCAGGGTGGCGATTTTCTGGCGAAGGCCGCGCTGGGCCTGCACGCGCTTGTTGGGCAACACGAACAGCCCGAGGCTGCCCAGCGTCAGGCCCGCCAGAATGCCGCCCGTAAAATCGAGGGCACTGGCCCCGATCAGTGCGCCGATGCCCGCGCCGATGCCGATGCCCCCGGCCAGGCCGCCCACCGCGCCCTTGAGGGCATCCTCGGCATCGCGGGAAAGCTGGCGGCCCAGTTCGTGTTCGGTGGTGGCTTCCAGGTGGTCGCGGGCGCTCCCGGCGATGCCTTCCAGCAAGGCTCCACGGTCATAGCTGAAGCGGGTGCGGGCCACCTCGCTGCTGGGCTGGCGGCGGATCAGGAACGCCTGTACGTCCTCCCAGAAGTGCAGATTGGCCTCCACGAAGCGGTCGATCATGGTGCCAAATTGCCGGTCTATGGCGTCGGGCAGGTCGGCCACCGCCTCACGCCGGAAAGCGTCTTCCAGGTCACGGCTGTTCAGCAGACCGCGCAGGTTGCGAAAGGTCAACTTGGAATCTATGAATTTGTCGGCCCGCACCTCAAATTCACTGAGCAGGCGGCCCATGCGGTTCAGTTGGCCGTCCAGTTCGCCCAGCATGGTTTCGCGGTGGCGTTCGCGCTGGCCCTCCAGATCGCGCAGGATGGCCACGTCCTCGCCCAAAGTCTGGCGGGCGGCGTGAGCACGGGCTTCCTCGCCGCTCAGAATTTCGGTGGCCGTGCTGAGCGGAGAGGCCAGTTTTAAGCGGGTGCGCTCGGTTTCCGAGAGCCGGAGCTTCAGGACTTCGCGCAGGGCATGGAAACCCGGATCGCCGCCGCGCTGCTCGCCCCGCGCACTGATCAGCAACACGGGCGGCGTGAGGCCCAAGACCCCGCGTGCCCCCGCCTCCACGAACTCGCGCACCTGCGCTTTCTGGGCCTGCGTTTCCAGCAGATCGGACTTGTTGACCACCATGATCACGCTGCGGCCCCAGCGGGCAGCCAGACTCAGAAACTGGCGCTCGGACTCGGTAAAGGGGCGGTCGGCGCTGGTCAGAAACAGGACCAGGTCGGCACGCGGCAAAAACCCTTCCGTGAGGGCCTGATGCTGACGAATAATCGCGTTGGTGCCGGGGGTATCGACCAACGCCACCCCTTCCAGACTGGGCAGCGGATAGGTCAGGCGGCTGACGAAGGGGTCACGGGTGGGTTCCATTGCGCCGGGTTTGTCGCCGTGAACCAGCACATAAATCCGGTCGGTGGTGGGCGTGACTCCCTCGGGCAACACGGACGCGCCCAGCAGGGCATTCACAAAACTGCTTTTGCCCGCATTGAACTCCCCGACCACCACCAGCAAGAACACTTCATCCAGTGACCGGGTCGCGGTGCGGGCGTAGTCCACGGCTTCCGGCGGTGCGCCCTGCGTTTCCAGAAAGGCCTGAAGGTCGGCCAGTAAGCTGCGCTCTCGCGTGAGGATGTCTTGGACCCGGTCGGAAACCAGCATGGCTACAGGGTACGCTGTGAGGCGGCAGGCAACGCTGACGAGAGGTTGGGAATTGAGATTCAGGCAACGCTACACTTGCTCCATGTCTCCTCTGTCACGCGCCGAACTGCGCCGCTATTCCCGGCCCCTGCTGGTGCCCGAATGGCAGGAAGGGGGCGCACAGGAACGCCTCCGGGCGGCCTCGGTGCTGGTGGTGGGTGCGGGCGGACTGGGCGGCCCCGTGGCGACACAACTGGCGGGCGCGGGCGTGGGAAGCCTGGTGATAGCCGACGGCGACACCGTAGATGTGAGCAATCTGCACCGACAGACCCACTTTGAATTTGCGGACGTGGGGCGCAGCAAAGCGGAGGTGACGGCGGCGCGGGCGCAGGCCATCAACCCATTTGTGCGGGTAGAAACTGCCCCCATGCTGACCGCCGAAAATGCCGATGCCCTGGTCAGCGACGTGGATCTGGTCATAGACGCCACCGATAACTTTGAGGCCCGCTACGCTATGGCCGATGCCTGTGAGCGGGCGCAGAAAACCTCGGTGTGGGGAGCAGCCAGCGGAACCACCGGCATGGTCAGCGTGTTCGGACCTGATCCGGCGGGCAGTGAGACACAACTGCCACAGGCGGTACTGGGGCTGCGCGACGTGTTCCCGGTGCCTGAAGGAGCCGAATCCTGCGCTGAGGCCGGGGTGCTGGGACCGCTGCCCAGTATCGTGGGCGCAATGATGGCCCTCGAAGCCCTGAAAGTGTTGGGCGGGGTCGGCCAGACGTTATGGGGAAGAATCTGGACGTTCGATGCCCTCTCTGCCGAGGTTCGGGTACTGAAACTCCGCCCCCGGTTCTCTGTGGTCAGGTAGCTCGGCCTTAACAGTCTACTCATTAAATATTCATTAAAATTGCCCAATTTAAGGGGAATTTCTCACATACCAGTCTTTTTTGTCGCTGGAGGGACAGCAGCCAGAGATGACAAAATACCCCCACCAGCGCACCTTTCCGGGTTTGCTTAAGTCCAAACGTGTGTTAAGCTCCATTTGAGCTGAGCAGCTGCTCATTACTTCACCACCGGAGGCCCAACCATGACCAAAAAAGCCAAACCCGCCGCCAAGAAAACCGCTGCCAGCAAGGCGGCCCCCAAGAGCAGTGCCAAAGCCAGCAAGGCAGCCCCGGCACCCGCTGCCGCCAACAAGGTCGCCAAGACCCAGATCATTGATCTGGTGGCCGACGCCACGACCCTGAGCAAGAAGCAGGCCGCCGAAGCCGTGTCCAGCATGCTTGATCTGGTCGTAGCTGCCCTCAAAGACGGTAAGAGTGTGGGACTTCCCGGCCTCGGCACCCTCAGCGTGGCCGCCACCGCCGAGCGTCAGGGCGTGCGTCCCGGCACCAGCGACAGAATCACCATCCCTGCGGGCAAAAAGGTGCGCTTCAAGGTTGCCAGCACCCTCAAGGGCACCCTCTAACCCTCTCTTCCCACGCAATTCAGTCACCCCCGGATCTCTGGGGGTGATTTTTTTATGTCATCTTCTGGACTCAACCCTAGTGGATTAAACAGAGCAGTTGATAGAAATGGTAAACTTGTGGGAGATAGACCGAAGTGAGACGGGACAGGCGCCGCTCCGACCTTTATGCAGGGTTTATCAAGTCACTGGTCTCGGCCCTTTTGTCATACGTCCTACAAGCCCTGTCCTGTGCTGCCCAGTACGGTGACGCATATCGGAGGCCTACCCATGAAGACATTCCTGATTCTCTCGCTGAGCCTGCTTGCCAGCACACTCGCCAGTACTGCCGCTGCCAAACCCATCGTGGTGGGCAGCAAGCTTGACCCAGAAGCACAGATTTTGGGCCAGATGATCGTCCTGACCCTCAAAAATGCCGGACTGGAAGTGACCGACAAGACCAACCTGGGCGATACCGGCGTCAACCGTAAAGCCATCCTCGCCGGGGAAATCGACGTGTACCCCGAGTACACCGGCAACGCCGTCTATCTGTTTCCCAGCGCCAAGATTACGGCCAAGCAGGCAGGCAGCCCCGGCGTGATCTACGGCTTTGCCCGCCAGTTGGACGTCAAGAACGGGATTTCCTGGCTGAAACCTGCCAATGTGAACAACACCTGGGTGATCGCCGTACCGCAGGCTTTTGCCACGGCTCAGAAGCTCAGCAGCGTGGCCGACCTCGCCAAATACCTGAATGGCGGCGGCAAATTCAAGATCGCGGGCAGCCCGGAATTCTTTAACCGCCCCGACACCATGCCCGCCTTTGAGGAAGTCTACGGCTTCAAGCTCAAGGCAGACCAGAAACTGACGCTCGCAGGCGCGACCCCGCCCCAGACGCAGCAGGCAGCAGCCAGCGGCACCAACGGCGTGAACGCAGCCATGGCCTACGGCACCGACGGCAGCCTGTCGGCGCTGAAATTGGTGGCCCTCAAGGACCCCAAGGGCGCACAGGCCGTCTATCAGCCCGCGCCAATTATTCGCACAGCGACTCTGAAAGCCAATCCTCAGGTTGAGGCGCTGCTGAACAAGACCTTTGCTACCCTCACGCAGGCGACCTTGCAGGGGCTGAACGCGCAGGTGGCCCTTGAAGGCCGCACCGCGCAGAGCGTGGCCCAGACCTACCTCAAGAGTAAAGGGCTGATCAAGTAACCATGCGGGCGGACGGCGAAAGGCTGCGCGGCTTTTTCCCTGCCTGGGATCAGCCCCGCCCTGTGGCCGCCGCGTGAACATCTCTGACTCGGAAGGGGCGGGGGGCAACAGGCCTTCCGCCCCACTGCTGTCGGCAGTCAGAGCTGACGTGCTGTCGGTGCTGGGGCTTGCCGCACTGCCTATGCTGGCAGGCGCGTTTCTGCCCTGGGTCCTGTTACGGCCCAACCGCCTTGCACCGGGTGACTACCTGCGGTTGCCACCGGCCTGGGCAGTCCTGATGGTGGTATTGGCCCTCCTGCCGCTGCTGGCCGCACGCTTGTTACCACGGCTAACGTGGCTGGCGGCTGGGTTGGCGGTGGTGGCCGTGTTCTGGGTGCTGGGCCTGCAAACCCGCAGCGCCCTGCTCGGTCAGGCCGAATTTGCGCGGGCCAGTGCGGCGGCGGGCCTGTGGCTGAGCGGGCTGGGCGCACTGATCGCCGCCTACGGCGCGGGCCTGCTGTTGCCGGGCAGAAGCCGGGCACTGGCCTGGGCATGGGTGCCCGCCGTACTGGGGCTGCTCCTGGCGGGCCACCTCTCGGGCTGGTCGGTGCTGGTCGAGGCCCGCAACGAGGGGCCACGCTGGGTGCAGGAATTGGGTCAACATCTGCGGCTGGTGGGCACGGCGCTGGGATTGTCCACGCTGATCGGCGTGCCTTTGGCGGTCTGGGCCGCTGGGCGCGAACGGGTGGCCGGGGCAGTGTTGGGCCTCGCCAACGCCGTTCAAACGTTGCCCAGTCTGGCCCTCCTGGGGCTGCTGATCGCGCCTCTTTCTGCCCTTTCCACCGCATTTCCAGCGTTGCGGGCGGCAGGTATTTCGGGCATCGGGGTGGCTCCGGCACTGACGGCCATGACCCTCTACGCCCTGCTGCCGATCCTGAGAAATGGTGTGGTGGCGCTGCGGGGCGTTCCCGCAGGCACGGTAGACGCCGCACGCGGTATGGGCATGACAGGCCGTCAGATTTTCTGGCGGGTGCAGGTGCCACTAGCGCTTCCCGTCTGGCTCACCGGAATTCGGCAGGCAGCCGTATTGCTGGTGGGTGTGGCATCGGTGGCCGCCCTGATCGGCGCGGGCGGGCTGGGCACCTACATCTTCAAGGGGCTACAGAGCGCCGCCGCCGACCTGATTTTGCTGGGAGCCGTCCCCGCCGCGCTGCTGGCGATTGGCGTGGACGCTGCTCTGCGTGGGCTGGAAGTCTGGCTGGGCCGCCGTTTTGGACGGGTGGGATGATGGCGCGGCAGCCGATCTGTGTTGCCTCTCTGCTCGGCGCTTCCCACTCGGCGTCTCCTCTCTCGCCCTCCGGAGTTTTTATGACTGATCAGAGTTTTTTATGATTGAGTTGCAGGGTCTCGAAAAACGCTATGGCAACAGCTTTGCCGTGCGTGACCTGAATCTGGAATTTGCCGAGGGAGAACTGACGGCTCTGTTGGGGCCGTCCGGATGCGGCAAAACCACCACCCTCCGCATGATCAACCGCCTGATAGAGCCGACGGGCGGGCGGGTGTTGCTGCGCGGGCAGGATACGCAGACGCTGAAGCCTGAAACTCTGCGGCGCGGCATCGGCTACGTGATTCAGCAGATCGGGCTGTTTCCTCACCTGAACGTGGCGCAGAACGTGGCCACCGTGCCCGACCTGTTGGGCCGCCCCGCCCGCGAAACCGAGCGCCGGGTAGACGAACTCCTGGATTTGGTGGGCCTGAGTCCCGCCGAATACCGTCACAAAAAGCCCGCTGAACTGTCGGGCGGGCAGGCCCAGCGTGTGGGGGTGGCCCGCGCACTTGCCGCCGACCCGCCTGTGCTCCTGATGGACGAACCCTTCGGCGCACTTGATCCACTGGCCCGCGACAAGTTGCAAGACGCCTTCCGGGACATCCAGCGCCGCCTGAAAAAGACCGTGATCATGGTGACGCACGACATAGACGAGGCGCTGAGGCTGGCCGACCGAATTGCCCTGATGAACGCCGGGGAACTGGCCCAGTTCGGCACGCCGGATGACCTGATTCACCGCCCGGCATCCGATTTCGTGCGGCAATTTTTGGGCGAAGACGCCGCGCTGCGTCAACTGGCGGGCCGCCGAGCCGGCGATTTCGCCCATCCCAGCGACCCGTCCGGCCTGCCCACAGTAGAGGCCGACCTCAACGCCCGCAGCGCACTGGGCATCATGCTGCGCGAAGGTTCGGACGCATTGGCAGTCACCGAGGCGGGGCGACCCATCGGCGTCCTGCGCTGGAGCGATCTGCAGACTTCTGCGGCCCAGATTGAAACCGTCATGCGGGACAAGACGACATGACGGCTGGCAGCCTCACAGTAGCCCGGTCAGGCAGACAGCGTTGGCCCTGGGGCGTGCTGCTGTGGCCTTTGCTGCTGCTGATCTGCCTGATTCCCGGCGTGCTGCCACGTCTGCTTACTCCCCTCCATCTGGGCGAACTGACCCCCTTCGACCCCCCACTCTGGCGACTGACGCTGACCCATCTGGGTCTGGTCGCCCTCTCAACCGGAATTGTGCTGGCTCTGGGCGTTCCACTGGCGGTCGCGGTGACCCGGCCAAAGCGCGAGGCTCTGCGGCAACTGGCCGAAACGTTGGTCGGGCTGGGGCAAACTGTTCCTACCTTTGCAATTCTGGCGCTGGCGGTGCCTGCTCTGGGCTTCGGCTGG
>NZ_KB899745.1 GCF_000378445.1 Deinococcus aquatilis DSM 23025
GGCCGCCCGATCTTGGCCCGTAAACTTTGCGGGTCGGCCGGTATGAGGTGCGTCGTAGAGCGCCGCGTCTAAACCACCCAACACAAAGCGTTTTCGGATCGATTGCGCCATCTGCACGCTGATCCCTAGGGCCTCGCTGATCGCCAAATCGCCCAACTGCCGATGGGCCATCAGCAAAATTTGGGCGCGGGTCATGACCCGCGCCTTGTGGCTCCCTTTCGTCGTGATTGCTTTCAGGCTTTGTTCCTGCTCAGGGCTTAACTCCACTTTGTAACGCAGAGAACGAGGCATATCTGACTCTACTAAATTGTAAAACGCTGTACTAGCCACCCATGCGGGGGGCACCGGCATCATCAGCGAGGCCTCGCATCCGCTGCTGGCCGTCAACGCCTGGCTCGGCCCGTTCGGCTTGCGCGGTTTACCCTCGGTTATCCCGGCAGCCGCGCTGGTCATGCTGGGCAGCCTCGCGGGGCGCCTCCTGCAGCAGCGCTCGGCCGGCGCCGTGCCGCAATTGCTGGCCCTGGGCACAGCGCTCGTACTCTCGGGCACTGCCGCAGGGCAGTTCAGTGGCCTGCCGCTGAGCAAAGCCCTCTGGACACCGCCCTACATTCTGCTGGCTGCGGGGCTGGGCACCCTGGGCCTGCTGGGCATGTACGCGCTGGCCGATTCGGGCCGCGTGGCTTGGGGGCGCCGCCTGCTCGCGCCGCTGACCATTCCGGGGCGCAACGCTCTGGCCGGTTACGTGCTGCCGATCGTGGTCAAGGTCTGGATTCTGCAGGCCTGGAGCGTGACCTGGACAGGGGACGAAACCTCCCTGCAGCGCGCCCTGCTGCTGCTGGCACAGCAGGGTTTCGGCCCCTGGTGGGGCGGCTGGCTGTACACCCTGGGCTACGTTCTGGCCGCCTGGCTGGCGCTGGCCTGGATGGCCCGGCGCGGCCTGATCTGGAAGCTGTAGGGTCAAGTGTGCCGGAGTGTGGGCCGTTGATCCACCCGGTTTCCCTGCTCAGGCCTCCTGGAGCAGCGGTATACCCGCGCTATACCCGCGCTCTCTATCTTGGACTCATGAAATTGTTGCTGCTGTGCGCCGCTCTGGGAACCGGAGGCTCGGTTCAGACCACCTCGGCCCAGACCACCCGTCCCGCGCCCATCCCGCCCGTAACTCCCCCCGGGCAGGTTCAGCCAGTGGCACCCGGCACCCGTCCCGCGCCTGTGCTGGCCACCCTCCGGCTCAGCCCAGCCGTGCCCGGCGTGCAGAAGGTGGAGGTGCTGAGCAACGGCTTTGTCAAGGCGGCCCACGCCTTGATTCTGTTGCCTGCCCGGGACGCCGCAGCCCCGCGTGCGCTGATCCTGGCGACCCAGAGCGTGCTGGCCGCCTTCCGGGCCGACCCATCGCTGATCGAGGTGGATGTCAGCGTGTACCGCAAAGAAACGTATCAGGGGTTTGGCGGGCCGCTCCCGCTGCTCACTCTCTCGGTGCCGCGCGCCCAGCAGCGCACCTTTCAGGCCGCGCTGCAGACCGGGCAGTACGGGCGGGTGTGGTCTCAGGGGAACCCGGCCACGCCAGAACCAGAGTTGACCCCGCTCCAAGAACTCGAGCGCCTGCCTGTCTTCATCGGCAGCCAGGCCGAGCTCCTCCGGCAGCGGTTGACGCAGGCGACGGCGCAGACCAGAGGCGGGATCCGCGGCGGACTGCTGTTCAAGGGCACCCCCACCCGCCGGCAGGTGGCCCTGACCTTTGACGACGTGCCTCACCCACTGTACTTCCCGCTGGTGCTTGACGCTCTGCAGCGGGCCGGGGTGAAGGCCACCTTTTTCGTGATTGGGCGCAACGCCCAGGCCTATCCCTACTTCGTGCAGGACATGGTCAAAGGCGGGCATGAGATTGCCAACCACACCTTCCACCATGTCCGGCTGCCGGGCCTCAGCGACGCACAGATCAGGAACGAACTTCAAAGCACCAATGACCTCCTGACCCGCCTGAGTGGCCAGCCTGTGCGGTTTTTCCGCCCGCCCGGGGGCCAGTATTCCGCCCGCGTCCTGAAGATCGCTGAGGGCCTGGGACTGACCACCGTCTTTTGGACGGACGATCCCGGCGACTTCCAGAATCCAGGGGTGGAGACGGTCGAGGCCCGCTTCGCCCGTAACCTGCGCCCTGGCGGCATCATCTTGCTTCACGACAACGCCCCCGACGGGCTCGCGGCCCTGCCGGATCTGCTCAAGGTCGCCCGTGAGCAGGGCTACACCGTCAGCACAGCGGGCGCCCTGACCCGGTGAATCTGCGCCTGTGGCTGAGCGGCCTGGATCCGCTCGTTCTCAACCTGATGACCTTCGCCCTCCTGAGTCTGGAGGGCGCGGGTGTTCCCGGCATCCCCGGCGTGATTCCGATGGTCGCGCAGGTCGCGATGATCGACGCCGGCCACACCACGCTGCTGAGCGCCGTCCTCTGGGGCGTGCTCGGCAACTGGCTGGGCAGCCTGCTGGGCTACGCCCTGGGCCGCTGGGGGGGGCAGCGCCTGCCCGCGCACTGGAGGGCAGCCGTGCAGAGTGAGCGCCACGTCACGCTGCTGGCCCGCTGGGGTGCGCCGCTGATCGTGGTGAGCCGCACGGTGGGCAGCCTGCGCACTCCAGTCACGCTGCTGGCCGGGATGACCGCTTATCCTTGGCCGAAGTACCTGGCGTTGAGCCTGCTCGGCGCGGTGATCCATGTCGGCGTCTGGCAGACGGTGCTGTGGCGCTTTGGCCCGGCGCTGCTGCCCACGCTCGAACAGTGGGGACGTGAGCTGCTGCTGGGTTTGGCCGTGGTGATAGGAGTTGGACTCGCTCTCCGCTGGAGGCGGGCGCACCGGGTCACGTCACCTGTGAACGAATAGAGACGAAAACCGCTGTACTGCTGCTTTACCTTCGGCAGGCACGCTAAAGGCATGAACATTTCCTTGACCACCCCGTGGAAGCGGCTGCGGCAGGTTTCTTTCGATTCCCGTACCCTGGCCACTATCCGTCAGGCGGCTAAGCGGTTCAAGGTACCAGCGCCCCTGATTGCCAGCGTGCTGGCTGACGAACGGATTCGGCTCAATCTGCTTGATCATGTCCAAGACAAACTGCTGCGTCTGAGTGTGCGGCTTCCAGAACGTTCGGCCCACAGGCTCCTCGGCCTGCTGACGTGGCTCTGCGGAAGGGACGTCGACACCTTCAGTCTAGGTATGGCACAGATGAAGCCGGCGACACTCAGTCGGTTGGGCCGCCTGCAGTACCTCACGGTGCCCCTGACCGCTCTTGGACGCCGCGCACAACTGCTCGACGATACCCAAGCGCCGCTGCTGGTCGCGGCGTGCCTGCGTGCCACAGCGGATTACTGGCAAAAAGGTGGGGTCAGTCTTGAAGGTCGCCCGGAGATCTTGGGCACACTCTACAGTGTAGGCCTGACTGGAGCGCGCGGCATTCATTCGGCTCCCCAACCCTCAGCGCGGGGTCAAGCGATCGCCGATCACGCCGCGTGGCTGGCTGCACGGGAGTTCGGTGGTCGGGAGCAGGTTCCCAATACTCCACGCACCGTATCGCACTCCCCAGAAATGCCGTCCCCAATCCCATTTCTCTAAACTGACATCTTTTGTGGAATGGATTCGCGGAGGGACAGCAGGGGTGATGGCAGTGACCCTGTCGTGGCTCAACGGCGAGGCGGCGCACAGAACAACACAAGGTGCCAGGCGAAGCTTCTGGCCGTGAACCCACTTGCCTCTGCACTGGAACCCCTTGACCGGGACGGGAAATCCCTTCTGTGATGCGTTGTTTCCCTTCTAAACCTTTACCTTAGCCCCATCTCTGGCTCGTCCAGCTTGGACGCTTCGGTAAGCCTCTCTCAGTGAACGTCTGCAGGTCGTCACCGAAGCGCAAGTGCTGGCCGCCACCCACCGTCAAGCGGAGGTGCTCCAGATCGTGTCGACGCCCGCCGTGCAAGCCTTGGACGCCATCGCTGGAGCTATGCTGTTGGTCAATGATGTCCACCAGTGGAGGGTAGTCGCCACCTGGGGCGACGCCTCAGATGCCCAGACCCTGTGGCAGGACGGCCCCATGTACAAGAGGCGCGGTGGGCAGCGAGAGCGACGTTCTGGCGCTCGTCAAACAATTGTGTATGCGGGCCTGAACCATGTGAGCGGCGCGTACTACGAACTCGAAGACGGCCTGTGGAAGGCGCGCGTCTGGTCTGAGGACATCCCGCCGGACATCGCCGCGCAAGTTCAACAGGGGGTGCCGCAAGACGTGCCTCGGACGGCTGGGGGCTGCCCCCACTGCGCGAGGCGGCGAACGCCAGACCGATGACCGATCTCTTTGGCCCGTCAACATCACTTGCTTTTCTATACGCGTACTTTACCCTCCGCGCCTACGGTGGCCGTGGAGGTTTTTGATGAATACAAAGATGATTTTACTCGCGGCAGCGCTCCTTTCCGGCCCGGCTGTACTGGCGCAGACGACAATCACTCCGGGCAAGTCCACCCAGGTGGCCCCCGAAACGCGCCCGGTGGGCGATATCCCCGACAACCAGGCGTTCGTGCGCTACAGCAACGCGGCGGGCGGCTACAGCCTGGAAGTGCCCGAAGGCTGGGCCAGAACGGTCAAGGGGAGTCAGGTTGCTTTCGTTTCCAAGCTCGGTTCAGTAGAGGTCTCGACGGCGGCAGGCCGCACGCCTCTCAGCGCCAGCAGCGTCAAGGCGAACGAACTGGCGGCGCTGGCAAAGACCACTGGCAACCTGAAAACGACGGCGGTGAACGTGGTCAAACTTCCGGCAGGAGCGGCGATCCGGGCCAGCTTCACGTCCACCGGGGCAGTCAACGCCGTGACGGGTAAAGCTCCGGCGCTGGAAAATGAATTGTTTGTGCTGAATCACGCCGGCCAGCGCGTGACGGTGCGCTTCTCTGCCCCGCTCGGCTCGGACAACGTGGACGCCTGGAAGCAGATGTCGACCTCGTTGCGGTGGCGGTGAGGTGATGACTTCTCCCACACGGTCCCCTGTCTCCGCGACATCACTGTTACAAGCCACTGATCTGTACCGCTTTTACCACGCCGGAGATGATGAAACCCGCGCGCTCCGGGGCGTATCACTGGAACTGCGTTCCGGGGAACTGACCGTCTTGCTGGGCAGCAGCGGCAGCGGCAAGAGTACCCTGCTGGCCTGCCTGGCCGGGCTGGATGACCCGGACGGTGGGCAGATTGAGATCTCCGACACGCGGCTGTCGCGCCGTCCCGAGGGCGTGCGTGCCCGGCTGCGGGCCGAACATCTGGGGATCATGCTCCAGAGCGGCAACCTGATCCCGCACCTGAACGTGCTGGACAACGTGCGCCTGACTGGGCAACTGCTGGGCCGTGACAGCGAGGACGGCGCAAGGCGACTCCTGACTCGGCTGGGCCTGGAAGAACGCCTCTCCGCTTTCCCCAGTCAGTTGTCCGGCGGCGAAACGGCCCGCGTCGCCCTGGCCGCTGCCCTGGCGCACGGCCCCCGCATTCTGCTGGCCGACGAACCCACCGCCGAGGTGGACGCCGACACCGAAGACCGCGTGGCCGCCGTGATCGCCGAGTATGTCCACGCCGGACACTGCGCGTTAATCGCCACCCACAGCGCCCGCCTGGCCGGACACGCGGACCGGGTGCTGAAGCTGAGGGACGGGAGGTGGCAGGATGAATGAGGTTACTCAGACGTTTCAGACCGATTCAGTGCGTCACCCGGCCTCCACCACGCCTGACCTCGCCCTGGTGGAAGCGCGGGGCGTCTCGCGCACTTTTCAAGTGGGCGGTCAACAGATCACCGCGCTGCATCCCGTGACCCTTCAGGTGGGAGCCGGAGACCGCACCGCCCTCCTGGGCGCGTCGGGCAGCGGCAAGAGTACGCTGCTGCACCTGCTGGGTGGCCTGGACACGCCCAGCAGCGGCACGATTTCCTGGCCCGCGCTGGGTGGGGCGGCCTCGCTGCGGCCCGGTCAGGTGGCCTTCGTCTTCCAGGCGCAGAGCCTGATGCCGCCCCTGAGTGCCCAGGAGAACGTGGCCCTGCCGCTGATCCTGGCCGGGCAGGACTACCACTCGGCCATGCACGAGGCGCTGTGCTGGCTGGAACGGCTGGAACTGACCTCACTGGCACCGCAACTCCCCGAGGAACTGTCGGGCGGGCAGGCGCAGCGGGTGGCCGTGGCCCGCGCCCTGATCACGCGCCCGCGCCTGGTGCTGGCCGACGAACCCACCGGGCAACTGGATTCCGTGACCGCCGCGCACCTGCTCGACGTGCTGCTCTCAGCGATGGAGCCAGGCGCGGCGCTGGTGATGGCCACCCATGACCGCATGGTGGCTTCACGGCTGGACAGCGTGTGGCAGATGGCGGATGGACAGCTGATCAGCACTTCAAGTCGCGCGGCATCGGCGCAAAACAGTTCGGTGCACAGGGGGACAGCATGAACGGCACCTGGCTGATGGGCCTGTTGCGGCGCAGACCCCTGCGCATCTGGGGCAGCGCGGCGGGCGTGGCGCTCACGGTGGCCTTTTTAGCGCTGCTGCTGGCCTTCGTCTCGGCAGGGCGAGCCAACATGACGGTACGGGCGGCGCAGTCTGTTCCCGTGGACTGGCAGGTGTTACTGGGCCAGACCGCCAGCGTGTCCGAGGCCGAAAAGGCCGTCCGCGCTGCCACTGCCGTCAAAACCGTGTTGCCCGTGGGCTACGCGGACGTGCAGGGCTTCAGCGCCACCACCGGCACGGGCACGTCCGCCACCACGCAGACCACCGGGGCGGGCAAGCTGCTGGGCTTACCACCCGGTTACGCCGCCGCCTTTCCCGCCGAATTGCGGTCTCTCATCGGTTCCACAGAGGGCGTGTTGCTCTCGCAGCAGACCGCCGCCAACCTGCACGCCGGGGTAGGCGACAGCGTGAACCTGCTGCGCTACAGCGCTCCCTCAATCGCGGTGAAAGTGGCGGGCGTGGTGGACCTGCCCAACGCAGACTCGCTGTTTCAGGCGGTAGGCGCACCCAAGGGGTTGGCCCCACAAGCGCCGCCGGATAACGTGATCCTGATGCCCCGTGCGCTGTGGGACAGCGTTCTTGCGCCGCAACTGCTGGCGCGGCCTGACACTGTTCGTCAGCAGCTTCATGTGCGCCTGGCCACCGCTCTCCCCAACGATCCGGGCCAGGCCTTCGCCCTGGTGGGCAAGCTCGCCAACAACGTGGAGGCACGGCTGGCCGGGTCTCCCGTGGTAGGCAACACGCTGGGGGCCAAGCTGGACGGCGCGCGGGAGAGTGCGCTGTACGCCGAGGCGCTCTTTCTCTTCCTGGGTCTGCCTGGCGCGCTGCTGGCGGCGGCCCTGACCTTCAGCGTGGCGGGGGCCAGTGCCGGCCAGCGCTTGCAGGAAGCGGCGCTGCTCCGGGTGCGCGGCGCATCTGACACGAGGATTGTGCGGCTGGGTGCGGCGGAAGCGCTGAGCGTGGCGGCTGTGGGATTGAGTATAGGCATGGGCGCTGCTGCCCTGCTGGCCCCGTCGCTGGCAGGAACAAGTTTGGATATCGCCTCTGCCCTGTGGCCCGCGCTGACCGGATTGGCCCTGGCGCTGGGGGCGGTGCTGCTGCCAACCCTTGCGGCGGTGCGTTCATCCAGCGTGGTGGCGCAGCGGCAGGCCGTCCGGCGAACAGGTGCGCCACTGTGGCAGCGTTTTTACCTGGATTTCGTCCTGCTGGCTATCGCTGGTGCCGTGTTCTGGCGCAATGCTGCGGGCGGCTATCAACTGGTTCTCGCGCCGGAAGGGGTGGCCAAGGCCAGCATTCAGGTTGAAGCCTTTCTGGCTCCGCTGGCACTGTGGCTGGGCGGTACATTGCTGGTGCTACGGCTGATGCGCGTGCTGCTTCAGCGGGGCGTGCTGTCGCGGCTGCTGCGCCCGGTCAGCGGACGCCTGTCGCAGATCGTGGCCGCCGCGCTGGAACGGCAGGGACCGCTGCTGGGACGCGGCGCGGCGCTCGTGGCCCTGGCCGCCGCCTTCGCGCTGTCCACGTCCATCTTCAACGCCACCTACAACGATCAGGCGCGGGTGGACGCCGTACTCACCAACGGCGCGGACGTGACTGTGACCGGCAACGCGGCGGCCCCGGCTGGGCCGCAACTGACCTCTCTGAAGGCCATTCCCGGTGTGGCGGACGCGCAGCCGCTGACCCACCGGTTCGCCTACGTGGGCGCGGATTTGCAGGACATCTACGGCATTGACCCGGCGCACTTTACTGACGTCAGCCACCTGTCCAATAGTTACTTCAAGGACGTGACGGCGACCCAGGCCCTCGCCAAGCTCGCGGCCCGGCCCAACGCGCTGTTCGTGTCGCAGGAAACGGTTAACGATTACAACCTGTCGCTGGGGGACGCAGTGCGACTCCGGTTGCTGAATGCGAAAACGAATCAGTATCAGGTAATTCCCTTCACGTTCGTCGGCGTGGTGCGCGAGTTCCCCACCGCACCCAAGGATTCCTTTCTGGTCACGAACGCGACTTATCTGGCCCAGATGACAGGAAATCCGGTGGCTGAGGTGGCGCTGCTCAAGGTCAGCGGCAACCCGCAGGCAGTCATGACAGCGGCACAGACGCTGACGGCCAACCTGCCGGGCGTGCAGGTCACGGACCTGAACACCGTGCGCGGGCGCATCGCTTCCGGGCTGACCGCCGTGAATCTGGCGGGGCTGTCACGCATCGAGTTGGGCTTTGCGGCGCTGCTGCTGGCCGGGGCGACGGGACTGGTGCTGGCGCTGGGCCTGACCGAACGGCGGCGCACCTTTACCGTCCTGAACGCGCTGGGGGCAAAGCCCCACCAACTCTCGGCCTTCCTGAACGGTGAGGCATGGGCCGTGGTGGGTTTCGGGGGCGTCTTCGGCGTGGTGATCGGCCTGCTGGTGGCGCAGACGCTCATCAAGTTGCTTCAGGGCGTGTTTGACCCGCCGCCTGAAGCGATGCTGCTGCCGTGGCTGTATCTGGGGGGTTTGCTCATCTCGGCTGTGGTTTCGACTGCCATAGCGGTGGGGTTCGCCCGGCGGGCATCGGGGCAGAGGGTGACGGAAGTGCTGCGGGCGTCTTGAGGTGCACAGGAGAAAGCGGCTGGGATATCCCAGCCGCTCTGTTTGGTGCCTGTGATACGGATTCCGGTCATTCAGTTACCTTTTGGGACGGCACCAAAATCCAACACCATTCTGGAATCCGTACTTTTCTTCTCCCGTTGGTCGAATCTCGCAGTTATTGCATGACGGTTCAACCGGAATCCGTATGACCTGCTCGAGCACAAGAGTTGCGGGCATTCCATTTCAGGAATGCCCGCAACTCCAGCTCCCGCACTGCCTCAAACCCTGACCGCCAGAGCGGTGGCCTTTACCCCAACTGGACCGAATACCTTATGTTCTTCCAGACAGCGGGCATGGGCAGCGATAGCCTCCCCCTCAAGGCGGGGAACCGGGTGCAGGTGACCTTTGCGGCTGGGCTTCAGGTGCCTTACGTTACGCGGATCAGCGGGATTGTGGGCATGGGGGCCAGCGAGCCCCTGTTCTACAACCCCGATCCTGCCGGAGACGAGGGGTACGGGGTGGTGCCCGACGTGCTGTTCTTGCCGCCCGCCTCCGTTGCAGCGGTCGCTGGAAAGCCCATTCCCGGCCAGATCCGGGTGACCAACAACCTCTCGAAAAAGCTGGACAACGCCAAAATGCTGTTTATCTTCTTGACCCTCCCCGGTGTGGCGCTGGGGGCCTACTTGAGCAAATACGCCACGGAATTGGCCAGTGGGCCGCTGCGGCGCGACATCAGTCAGCTGCGTGTGCGCGGGGCTGCCCAGAAGGCGTCGAAGGTCTCGGGTAGAGACGGCAACAGCTCGGGCAGTCGGCGCTGCCACACATCCTGTGGCAAGAGGTAGGCGTCGAGGTCCTTGTACTTACGGCTCCCGGTGACCCACACGTCCCCGGCTCGCGTTGCGAGCCGCAACTCGTCGAGCACGCACAGCTCATAGGCCCGGCGGTCGATCTCACCATCCCGGAACACCTGCCCCGCCCACTTCTGCCGCACGAAGCCGATGGGGACGTGTTCCGGCAGCGTCCGCTTGTTCGTGGCGTACATCTCGCGCAGGAGTCCCAGCGCCTCGACTAGAGGCGCGGCCGTCCCTTCAGCCTGGAAGGTGAACGTCGCAAGCATTCGCGGCGCGTAGGACCGCACCTTGGCATATCCCTTGAGGGTGTGGTGCAGAGGGTTCAGTTGCTCAGCGTGCACCACCTCCCGCTCCCGCACCGTCTCGACGAGTTGCTGCCAGTTCACGACGGCCTCAATGGCCTGGTAGGGGTCGGCGCCCTGCTCACGCGCGGCGATCACCGCTGCGCAGACCGACCGAAAGGTGCCGAACTGCTCGACCAACGGCGGACCCTGCTCTCCGAACACTTCCGCCGCCTCCCGTTCACCGTCTCGGAGCAGGGACACCATCACGCGGTCGTGCATATCGAGCACGGCGTCGGTTAACGTCTCCGACAGGTCGAAGAGGTAGGCCATCAGGGTCGCCCGTCGCCGCTGTGGCTCGAAATCTCCCAGGTGCGAGGCGCTTAGGCGCCTCGCCTCCTCAGCCAGATGCTCCAGGCGGCTTTGCGGCAGGAAGGCGCGCAGGTTGCTCTGCACGTGAAAGGTCCGCACGAAGGCCAGCCGGTCGAGCAGTGCCAGGACATGTTTGGCCTTGGGAGCGCCCACAGGCCGACCCAGCCACGCGAACCGAGAGACGGGTTCGTCGGCCTGTGGAGCGAGCAGGGCGTCCACATTCCCGGGCAGTTCGCCCTTGAGCGGCAAGTTGAGCAGACCGTAGGTGTGCTGGTCGGCCCGGACACGCGCCGCCTGGACGAGACGTTCGAGCACACTGAAGCGCGGCACCAGCACCCTGCGCCGTCGCAACTCGTCCACCAGGGCACTCATCAGACGAAAGGGCTGATCGGTGACGACGGCCAACGGCATCAACCAGTCGCGCAGCTCGTGATTCAACCGTCGGGACAGCTCCATGTATCCGAACCTGTGGCACAGGGTGGCGAAGTGTTCGTGCCAGGTCGGATCCCGGGTGGCGTATTGGACGTAACACGCTGGGTCTACCCGCAGTTGCTCGGCCAGGGAGGCCAACACAGCCTCAGGTGGTGTCTCTCCAGACCGCAAAGCGCGCCCGAGGTGGCCCAGCACGGTGAGCTGCACAGCGTAACCAAGCTTGTTGAAATCTCGCCGCCGCTCCCGAATCAGGTGCAGGTCGTCCTCACTCAGGAGGTAGTACCGGGAAAGGATGCGTTCGTCGAGCGGCGGAAAGCGCGTGAACTGCTCGCGCTGAGCTTGGGTCAGCAGGGGTGGGGAAGGAGGACCCATCTTGGCTCAGGGCCTTCAGTACACGCCGGGGAGAAATCGGCGGACACGCCGCCGGTAGGCTGGGTACTCCGGGAAGTGCCGCGTCAGACGGCGCTCCTCGTCCCGGGCTTTGAGGTCGAACAGGAGGGCGAGCCCGCCGCTTAGCCCCAGCGCCCCCCGGTGCCCGCTGTACAGCGCCCAACCCAGCGAGGCGAGGAGCAGGCCGCTGTAGATCGGATGGCGGGCTAGGGCGTAGGGTCCGGTCTGCACGAGCTGTCCTTCCGCCCGTGGTTCAGGGAGGGGCGTGAGGTTGGATCCCAGCCGCAGGCCACTCCAGCCCACGAGGGTGCCTCCGGCCAGCACCAGGAGGATGCCTCCGACCCGCAGCCCCCATGGCGTCCTCCGTCGAGGCCGCAGCAGAGGCAGGGCCACGATCCCGACGAGCAGGAGAACTTGGGCGGCCACGTATCCCTCTCCCCGCGCGCTCCAGCGGTGTTCGGATACGGTCATGTGTGCCCTCCTCAGTGCGGGAGCCGGTCTTTCAGGACGCCGTACAGGTACGTCCCCAGCAGCGCGAAGGCCAGCACGATCAGGATGGGCCATACCCCGGCCCCCAGCAGGACGAAGATTGGCCCCGGACACACCCCCGCCAGCCCCCAGCCCACCCCGAAGGTCAGCCCACCGAGGACGTAGCGCCGCCAACCCTTCTCCTTGGTGGTCACGGTGATGGCCTGTCCGTCGCGGCTCCTCAGTCCGCTGCGGCGCAGCAGGGCCGTGGTAATCATCCCCGTGACCACCGCCGAGCCGATCAGGCCGAACATGTGGAAGGACTCGAAGCGGAACATCTCCTGAATGCGGTACCAGCTCGCCGCCTCTGACTCCACCAGGACAACGCCGAAGTACAGCCCGGCGAGCAGGTAGGCGAGCAGGCCGGTCGCCGCGCGGGTAGTCGAGCCAGAGCCGGTATGAACGCCGGGAATGTTGCGAGATGTGGTCACCGGATCACCGCCATGAAGAGGGGAAGGAGGAAGTTCGCGCTCAGGATGCCACCGACGAAGAACGAGATGGTGGCGATCAGGGAGGGGCCTTGCAGAGTGGACAGTCCGGTAATCGCGTGCCCGGAGGTGCAGCCGCCCCCGTAGCGCGTCCCGAAGCCCACCAGCAGGCCAGACAACGCCAGCAGCAGCCACACGCCGGGGTTACCCAGGTCGGTCAGCTTTGCAGGCAGCAAGCCGGGCCGCACCTGCACGCCGAGGGCTTGAATGGACTGCACGCCCGCCGCACTCAGCCGTGTGGGTTCTGGGTTGGCGAAGATCAGACCCGCCAGCACCCCGCCCAACACCAGCCCACCCGCGAACATCAGGTTCCAGCGTTCTTTGCGCCAGTCATAGCGGAAGAAACCGGGTTTGGCCCGTTCGGGGAGCAGGATCGCGCAGGCGTGGCGCAGGTTGGAGGAGATGCCGAAGGACTTGTTGCCGAGCCACAGCAGCAGCGGCACCGTCAGGCCGATCAATGGGCCGCCCACGTACCAGGGCCAGGGCGAACGGAGGAAGTCGAGCAGTTCAGTCATGGAAGAAAGGACCTCGGAAAAGGGAGTGAGGAGGTGAACTCCGGGCACCGCCACGGGAGAATAGGTGGAAGAGATTCAATGGCCCAGGTGTGCCTGGGCAGCCACAGGAGGACTGAGCACCTTGGGCACGTTCGTCGCCAGCACGTACAGGCCCATCACGACGAGGAAGCCCGCGAAGCCACGTTTCAGGCTCTCGTTGGAGACCTTCTTGCCCAGCCGGGCGCCCAGGAAGCTGCCCAGGATACCGATGACGGTGAACATCATAATGAGGTTCCAGTGCAGCCCTGGACTTTCCAGCGTGTTCAGGTGCTTGAAGAAGCCCGTCGCACTGTTCAGGGTGATGATCGTCAGGCTGGTTCCCACCGCGAGGCCCATCGGCAGCCCGCCCAGCAGCACCAGCGCGGGGATGATCAGAAAGCCTCCGCCCACGCCCACCAGTCCGGTCAGGACCCCGACACCCAGCCCCTCCAGGCCGATCTTGAGGGGGGAGCGGGGGTGGGCGGCCTGGACCTCTCCCCGCTGCGGACGAAACATCATAATGGCGGCGAGCAGCATCACCACGGCGAAGAGCAGCAGTTGCACCACGCCGCTGAGGTACACGCTCAGGGCCGCGCCCAGAAAGGTGCCCACCACGCCGGGGATGCCGAACCACAAGACCGAGCGCCAGTCGATCTGCCGCTTGAGTGCGTAGGGAATCGCCCCGATCAGGCTGATGCCGCCCACGATGGCAAGCGATTCGGCAATCGCCAGCTTTTCCGGCTCGCCCACGAGGTAGACCAGCACCGGCACGGTCAGGATCGAGCCGCCCGACCCCAGCAGGCCGAGGCTCAGCCCAATCAGCGCGGCACCGATCCAAGCGAAGATCATGGCTGCTCGCCTCCGTTGAGGTCGCGGCCCTCACGCATCCAGGCTGCGGTGCCCCCGGAGAGATTCATCAGCCCGGTCTTGCCCTGGGAGGCGAGGTAGGCTGCCGCCTGCGAGGAGCGGTTGCCGCTCGCGCAGACCAGCACGGTGTTCGGCCCGATCTCGCCTTCGCGTCCGACGAGTTCGCTCAGGGGCAGGTTCACGGCCCCGGGAATGTGCCCGGCGACGTACTCCTCGCACTCGCGCACGTCCACGAGGCGGGCGCCCTCACGCCTCGTGCCCTCAAGTTCGGTGGTGAAGATGTCCTGGTAGGTCATTGGAAGCTCCTTTCAGCAAGGGGCGGAGGCGGCCCGGAAGATGCATGCCGCCTCCGCCGGGTGAGGGTCAGGCGTTCTGGCTTTCTTTCTGGCTCTTCGCCCAGGCGTCGTAGCCCCCGGCGAGTTCCGTGACCTGGAAGCCCTCGGCCCGCAGCAGGCTCGCGGCGGCGGCGCTGCGGGCACCCCCCTGGCAGTGCACGACGATCTCGCGGTCACGCGGCAGGGTATCCAGGCGCCAGGGCAGGCGTCCGGCGTGGAGCTGCTGGGCACCGGGGATGTGCCCCTCCTCGTGCTCGGTCTTCGCCCGCACGTCCAGAATCAGCGCACCTTCGTGCGAGCCGAGTTCGGTCGCGGGGATGGGCTGGGCGGGGGCCGTCTCCAGACCCTCGGCGCTGGTGATAAAGCCGACCACGTGGTCCAGGCCGACCATCCACAGCTTGCGGCGCAGGTCTTCAGCCCGGTCGGCGGCGGCCAGCAGCATCAGCTCGCGCTCCGGGGTCAACAACCAGCCCGCCCACGTCTCCAGGGTGCCGCCGTCGGGGATGTTCACGCTGCCCACGGGCGCGGCAGCCTGATGCTCTTCTTTCTTGCGGGTGTCGATCAACCGGGCACCGGCGGCGACTTTGGCCTGCACGTCAGCGGCGCTCAGCTCGGCCAGCGGCTTCACCTCATCCAGCAGGGCAGGACCGTCCCTGTTCTCGGTCTTCATGCGGCCGTAGTACAGCGGCGCGTCAGCCTGACCAGAGAGCAGTTCCCGCGTGAAGGCTTCCTCGTTCCCCTGTTCGACCAGCTTGCCCCACCAGCTCAGCGCCCGCTCATAGCCAACGGTCGTGGTGGGCACCGCGCCCAGCGCCTTGCCGCAGGCACTCCCCGAACCGTGGCCAGGCCAGACCTGCACGTAGTCGGGCAGGGTCAGAAACTTGTCGCGCAGGGAGGCGAACATCTGCTTGGCGCCCACGTAGCGCGTGTCCTGCCTGCCCGCCGCCTCGTCGAGCAGGTCGGGGCGCCCCAGGTCGCCGACAAAGACGAAGTCGCCGGTCAGCATCATGCTCGGCGTGTCGCCCCGGGGCGTATCGGTGACCAGCAAGCTCATGTGCTCAGGCGTGTGGCCCGGCGTGTGGACGGCCTGGATGCGGATGTTGCCCACCATGAAGGTGTCCCCGTCATGGAGGTCTTGGTGTTCATCGTCGTAGGTGTACTGCCAGCCTTCGCCGCCCT
Source organism: Deinococcus aquatilis DSM 23025 (assembly GCF_000378445.1). Lineage (GTDB taxonomy): Bacteria > Deinococcota > Deinococci > Deinococcales > Deinococcaceae > Deinococcus > Deinococcus aquatilis. The sequence continues at coordinate 15,316 of NZ_KB899745.1, forward strand.
CGTCGGAGAGCAGCAGCTTCGCTCTGGTCGCCTTCGCCAGCTCGCGGCTGCCCGAGAGGTAGTCGGCGTGGATGTGCGTCTCGGTGACGTGGGTGACGCGCAGCTTCTGGCTCTTTGCCTCGTCGAGGTACTGGGCAATGTCGCGCACCGGGTCCACCACCAGGCATTCGCCGGTCTTCTGGCAGCCGATCATGTAGGAGGCATGCGCGAGGTCCGTGTCGTAGAAGCGCTTGAAGTACATGGCGAGATCGTATACCCCCCTCCCCTATCCTGTCAAATACCCAGGGGGGTATACTATTCCCATGACCGCGACCGTCCCCGTCAGTGACCGTGAAGCCGAGAAGACCAAGATTCTCAACCGCCTGCGCCGCCTGGAGGGACAGATTCGGGGCCTCCAGAAGATGGTGGAGGAGGAGAAAGGCTGCGTGGAGGTGATGAGCCTGTACGCCAGCGCCAAGAGTGCCTTCGAGTCCACCGGGGACGTGATTCTGGAAACCTACGTGGAGATGTGCCAGGCACGCGGGGAGAAGCCCGCTGACCTCGTGCGGCTGCTCAAGCTCGCCCGTTGAGGCACCCTCTCAGCGTCCCGGAACTTCGCCGAATGACCAGATATTGTTGGCGAATTCAGGCTCTCAGTGCGGCGAAACGCGAGGTCGGTGTTTGGGCATGGGGTCTCCCTTGCCGCCAAGCGATAACCCGTGCCGCATTGACCGCAACGGCGGTGACCACATGCTGAAAATGCGTTTTGGCCAGGCCCCGATACCGAGCTTGGCGCAGACCACATGATCGTGTGGTCTGCGCGATGGTGCCCTCAATCCCGGCGCGTGCTGCATAGACTTTCCCTAACCCCTGCGACTGTGCAGCACGAAGCGCTTCATGCGCTTCGCGGGGATGCAGTTTGAGGCTTCTCGGGCCGTATTTCGCCCGCGTACACTGTGCCCTGACTGGGCAAGGCTGACAATCGCGCACCAAAAAATGGACGGTGACCGCTGGTCGATCCTGTCGATCAGGAGTGTCTTGCCAGCTGGAGGAGCGCTTGCCCTGTGGGCAAGTGACCTGCTGCGCGTCCCAGTCGATCGAAAACGCACGGTCGTCAAAGGCGCCCTCCACCTTGGTTTGCCAACTGGTGTTCGGGCGTGGCGGCCCAATGAGGGTGATCCCTCGTTGATGACTCTCTGCAAACAGCCCTGCAGTGACATAACCAGAATCCACCAGATGCTGTTGCGGCTCCAGTCCTCCATCGATCAGGGCCTGCTGAATCTCACGGGTCTGACTCACATCTTGACCTGTGGCGGGTGTCGTCAGCACGTGCGTGATGAGGTGCACCTCGTTGTCGTCGCACGTTTCCGTCAGATGGGCCTTATACCCCACCCACCACGTCCCCCGTTTAGTGCTGCCTCGCGCTTCTAATTCATAGGGTGAAATTGGCCGCTCGGCACCGGGAGGGAGTTCTGGGCCATCTCGAAGTCGTGCCTGGCCGTTGTGGCGTTCGAAATGCTGCGTCCACACCAGATTCAGCGTTTGAACCAACGGGAATTCTCGCAGCCCCGCAGGGACGTCGACGGCTTCCAGAGCGGCCAGCAATTGAAAACCATCATTGCCCACGGTGGTAGCATACGCAGTCCTGGCCGCTTGCCCTTTGGGCAAGCGAAAATCGAAGACCCGTCTGCCGTATCGTTCAAACCACTCGGGTTCAGCCATCCCACGCGTCCAGTCCGGAGCTTGGGTGGCGAGTTCGTTGAGCGCTGCTCGCAGCGTCTCGGCCACCAATTCGAGGTGGTTGAGCGCACGAACGTGAGCGAGCACATGCGTGGAGTCGGTGCGCTGCTTACCCTTCGCCTTGATCAGGCCCTGTGCTTTGAAATGGGCCAGCATGTTGTCCAACAGCAGGTGGTCGGCCTTCCCTTGAATCAGACGCTTCCGGAACTCGCTGAGCACACTGAAATCGAAGCCGGAGTCTTCCAGCTCGAGTCCAAGGGCATATTTCCAGTCAATTCTGGCCCGGACTTGGTCTGCTGCTTGCCGATCCGTCAGGTTCTCCAGAAACTGAAAAACGGTCACCAACGCTAGTCGCCAGGGGGCCAAAGCACTCTGGCCCCGAACGGGAAAGAGATGGGCAAAGTCAGCGTCGGTGTACAGCGCACCAAACTCATCGCGCAGCCGCATGATGGTGTTGCCTTTGCGGAACGCCGCCTGTGCAATTCGGGCCGTCGTTTCGGGAATTTCGCCGATGGGCTGGGGATGCAGGCTCATGTCCCATCATGCAGTTTGGTCATGAGACCCAGCCGAATTCGCCAACAATATCTGACCATACCCCGAAGAAGTCGGGGCTACCCTGGGGAATGCCAAGAGCAGAACCGCTGGAAGAAGGGGCCGAACTTCGGGGTCAAATCGGAGAAGCGAACTCCTTGCGCGAGGTGGTGCGGGAAACGGCCAAGCTGTGGCGCAGACACCACCTGAGCTACGACCAGACCAAGCACGTCGTCGAGGATGTGCGGCGAACCCTTCGGCTCGCCGCACCCAGGGAACGACGGCGCACGGTAGACCGCCTCGACCGCGAGGAAATCGAGCGGCGGATCGAGGCGGCCTACCGCCGGACCAGCGGGTATGGGCTCATGGTCAAGACGCTGTTCTACACGGGCGCCCGCGTGTCCGAGTTCGTCAACATCCGCGTGACGGATCTGCACCTGGCCCTGAACCCGCCCCAGGTCTACATTGCCTATGCGAAAGGGGGCAGTGACGGGTATGTGCCGATCCTGCCCAACTTAGCTCAGGAGTTGCGGACCCATCTCGCGGGGCGACGCACGGGTTACCTGTTCGAGAGCAACCGGCACGATAGGTACACGGCACGGGCCATTCAGCTCATCGTGAAGGACACCGCGCGCCGGGCGGGGATTGAGAAGACGGTGACGCCGCACCGCCTGCGCGCCAGCGTGGCGACAATTCTGCTGGACGCGGGGATGCCGCTGGATCAGGTGCAGAAGTTCTTGCACCACAAGCGCATCGCCACTACTCAGATTTATGCCCAGACCAGCACGCGGGGCATGGGCGAGAGCTACGTTAAGGCCTTGGGGGGCCGACCGTAGCCAGTAAAGAGCGTCCTGGACGCTCTTTTTCCTTAGCGTAGTGGGATTCGTCAATCTTGTCGTAGCCCCTTCCTGATTTCGATGCTGCAGACCCGCCGCAAAGAGTTCGGCACCATGCGCGCGCGCTGGGCGGTGACGAGGGGCAGCTGCGCACCTTGGTCTCTGCTGAGGCCCTGACCATCGGCGGCCTGAGCCTGGTGGCCGGACTGGCCATCGGAACCGGCATCGCGTCGCTGTTTGGCATGCTCCTGCGGGTCATCTTCCTGATCCCGCCTGCGGGCTTGACCTGGCCCGTCAGCGAACTGATCTTGCTGCTGGGCTTGGCCGTGACTGGTATGGGCACCGGCGTGTGGCTGGCCAACCGCCAATTGGCAGGCCTGCGGGTGTCGGAGGTGCTGCGGGAAGTCTAGCGTCCAGAGCAGAGAGGGCACACCGCATTGGGCGCTGTGCGCCCTCTCTGCTCTGGCCTGACAAGCCTGATCTGAAGTGGAACCACCATCGAACCCGACTTGAGGCCGAAATGTACGGCTCTCCCTTCCGGCGGACTAACACTGCTCCGCAGCAGAGCGGGCAGGCAAGAGGAGACGGCTTTCCAGAACTTGCACTGTTTTCCTCGCAAAACGGCGCTCGTCTGGGGCTTGTCTGCCTAAGTACGCCTGGCCGCTGCACAGCAGAGATGGACAGGCGGCGGCCATGTCAAAACCAAGAAGAGGGGCTGAAACTCTCTGCTTGACCTGGACAGGAGCGCGTTTGGCGCGTCTTTCTGGGCCTTGCAGCGAGCCTGGCCCGTCCGTGGAAAGGGTGTAGCCAACTGTACGGGATTCCCTGTAGTTCATGGGCCACGCCTGCGCTGGCCTGAAGCAGCTTCGATTTCAGACGACCCGCTGACACGGCCTTCGCTCTCCGCTCCAGCCCCGGACAGCTACACTCCCACCGGTTAGCCGTCCATCCCGCGTCGCCTGTTCTGTTTCCTGCTCGCTTGGATTGCGTCGTGTTGGGATTCGATCTGTCTCTGTAGCAATCCCCCTGCATCTGCAGCAACAAAATACCCGCCACTGCTGGCGGATATTCTCGCTGCTCACTTGCATGCCCTTGGCTGTCCAGACTACTTCCTCAGTCAAATCTGGCGGGAACGCAAAGGAGAGCCTGGGCAACAACCTGGTCGAATCTGCTCAAGGTCATCCAGCAACCTTGCCAGCCGAGAGGGCCACCTGATCTCGGCGGGACACCGCCAAGTACCCCACTACGCCAAGGATTGCCACCAAAAAGACGGCGCTGGTGACAGTGGTACCCAGTCCCAAGCCGCCGTCCGCCTTGGCCTGCGAGAGCAGGTCGCCGATAGAGGCCCCAAGCGGACGGGTGAGGATATACACGGTCCAGAAGGTCAGGATGCCGTTCATCTTGAAGATCAGGTGTGCTCCAGCCGCCAGCCCAATGATTCCAGCGAACATCAGGGCCGAAACCCCGTAGCCGAGCTGCAACTTTTCGGCCACCAGGTCACCTGTGGCGGTGCCCAGCGCGAACGTGAACAGCACTGCCAGCCAGTAGAACGCTTCACGCCGCGCCGTGAAAATAGAATGAATCGAGAGCGTCCCCTCCCGGCGGTACCAGGCGGTAAAGGTGGCGGCCAGGGCAGCGGCAAAAATCGCTGAACTGGTCCACAGACTGATCCCAAAATTGTCAGTCAAGTTGTCGGTGATCAGGGTACCGACTACGCTGATTAAGACGATCGCCACCCAGTAGACGCCCGGCACGTAGCGCTTGAGCCGGAACTGCGCAATCAAGACGCCGATCAGCAGCAGGCCCATGACCAGGGTGGTGCCGCTCAACCCGAGCTTCAGCGTGGTGTTGAGGTAATCGGCCGCAGTCTCGCCCACGGTGGTCGCCAGCACCTTGATGATCCAGAAAAAAGCCGTGACTTCCGGTACTTTGCTGATCAAGGTGCGCAGGGAAGCGCCCTGAGCAGGAAGGGGAGACGTCACGCCCTGTTCCCGGAGGAGCAAACGAGAAGCGGGAAGGAACGGAAGGGCAAGGAATCATTCATGGGGCCTCCAGCGCAGGCTGCGCGGGGCCAGCCTACGAACGCCAGGTAAAAGACTGGTATAGGCCGTTCGGGCGTGGCGCTGCCTCCCATGCTGCAGCAAGGGGCAGTCTCCCCGAGCACTATCACTCTCCTGCGCCGCGCGCCCAATTTAAGTTGGCCTGTTGGCCAGCGGGGGTGTAGCCCTGCGCTGCGTAGAGCTGCCCCGCCTTCAGGTACTGCCGCCGGGCCTGAGCGGTTTTCCCCTGCTTGCGCCAGACGGTGCCCAACACACTGGCCGCCAGCGCATTCTGCGGTTCTTGGGCGAGGGCCAGCAGCAGTTGCTGCTCACTGGCCTGCAGACCACTGGCGGTGGCCCGCCCGGTTCCGGTGCCCAATACGCCGCCAATGGCGCGCTCGGCCCGGTAATAGCTGTACTGAGAGCGGACATACGGCAAGCTGAGAAACTGCACTTGAGGGGGCTGGAGTGGCCGGGCCTGACCCACGGGGAGGTAAGCCGTAATTTGACCCTTGCTTGCGAAACTGGCCTTCAAGAAGGCGTAACCGCGCCCTGTCCAGCCGAGCAGCCCTGGGTGCGTAGCGAAAGGCTGCGGTTCGCTGGCGTCGACCTCCAGGTCTCCGGCCCCGCTGGGCAGCCGCAAGAGGCTGGTCACGTGCCCGAGGTTGCTCACCTGTCCAGTCATACTGGTCCAGACCATCATCAATCCGGCGTCCAGCCCGGCCCGCTGCAACAACCCCGCGATCAGGGTGCTCTGCGAGAGACACTGCCGCTCTCCTGACGAGGTGAGACTGGCAAATTCAAAGCCCCGTTCGAGGCTAAATTTCGGTACCACCCGTTTAATGAACGCGTGTGCCCAAGCGGCGGTTTCGCGCGCCAGCTGGTCTTTCTGGGCTGGAGTCGGCGCGGCTTGCAGCTGCGCTCTGCGCTGGAAGAGGGCTTGACCCAGGGTGCGGCCGCCTGCCAACGGCACATCAGCGCGCAAGTACGCCTGATCGAGCCAAGCCACCACGTCACCCTGAAGGCCGGCCCGCCAATAGGAGTCGGCGGCCAAGGCCTTCAAGTTTGCGCCGCCGTAGCTCAGGTCAGCCGGCTGAAAGGGTGAGCCGGCCAGCGCAGAAGAGACGAGCAGCAGGCTCAGAACAACTCGGATTCGGTGCATGGGAGTCCTCCATCAGGGCAAAGGAACCGAACGACTCGGCTCTGCGGGAAAGCTAGCTGGACGCGGTGAAATCTGCGTATACCGGTGACCTGTACGCTCAGCCGCAGGGACACTCCCGGCTGCATCTTGGCCAGTTCGGCTTGGCACTGGGAGCACCAGTGAGGAGATGCCATTTCAGCTGGAATTTCTCGGCGGCTGTTGGCGCTGTGGTGAACCGGGCCATCTGTTCAGGCAGGGTTGGCCTCCCACCCGATCAAGACGCGGTGGGGCAAAAAGCGTTTGGCCACGCCCAGCACGGACGTCGGAGACTGATCAATCGTCCCTGCGTAGTGCTTTGATATCGTTTTTCAGCTGTTGGTGCTGGCTGAGGTATGGGTGACGCACAACAGCGTCCCATGCGTTAGATCCATCACCCGTCAACACACACCGAAGTCAGACCCCTGAGCGCCGCCCTGTGGTTTTCAGTCTTGAGAAAGGATGCAGTACGCCGTACACGCCCAGTACCCAGGCCACGCCCGTCAGCCAGCCGCACAGCACGTCTGTGGGATAGTGAACACCCAAGTATAGGCGCGACACGCCCACAGCGCCGCTGAAGCCGATGCCCAACACCAAGGCAGGCCAGCGGTAAGGCGTGCGCCACGTCAACAAAATGAGCGCCGTGACAAAGGCCGCGCTGTACATGCTGTGGCCGCTGGGAAAACTGGCGTCGTGTTCCTGAACAAGTCGGGGCCACAATTCGGGGCGCGTGCGGTGCAGCAGCAGTTTCATGACCACGTTCAGCGCCGCTGCCCCCGCGACGCCGAGCGTCCAGAAGGCGGCCAAGCGGTGCTGTTTGAACCACAGCGCCACTAAGATCAGTGCGCTGAGGGGCGCGATGACGCTCACGCCGCCCACCGTAGAGAACAGGAGCGCGAGCTGATCAAGCTGCGGCGTGGCGAAACGGTGGAGAGCCAGCAAGAACGGCTGCTCGAACGCGAAGCTCTGGCCTTCGAGCAAGTCCTCGGCGACCCAGCCTACCAGCAACAGCGGCAGCACAATCCCGAGAAACAAGCGGAGTAGAGCCACAGGACGAACAGGGTGGCGGAGCAGAAACGGACGCATCGCTCTAGCGTGCTGGAGCAAGGTAAAGAGACGGTATACCCGCTCGGTGCACTCCTGCCAAACAGCACATGAGGTAGGCCTTCTTCACGCGCCTCTGGTGGAGGTTACGCCTGCCAAGATGCCTCTATCCTGCGGCCCCAATCATCCGGCTTGCACTGCGTTCTGAGGGCTTGAAGGTTCGGTGCACGCTCATCTTGCTGCGGCCCGACTGTTGCTCTGCGTCAGCCTTCCTCTGCTCGTTTTGGTCGTTGGCGACAGCGGGCCGGTAGGCTTCTGTGTCCCGAGTCAGAATCAGCTCTCTGCGTCGGGCAGCCCTCAGCAACTTGCCCTCGGCGATGGCACCTATACCTTGGAGTACGGAGCCATTCTCTCGCCCACAAATGTTTGGAATCCAGTCTAGAAAAACCGCAGCAGTGGAGAACAAGGGGCCGGTGAAGGCAGCTGAGAGCCCCCTCTGGTTGTGGGTTCTGCGGCCCCTCAAGTTCAGTACAGTGGGGCCATGAATTCTCCTGGAGTATGGACTCGGGTGCGGGCCTTTGCCCGCGGCGAGCGGGACGCCGAGAGGCTGTATGCCTACCGCCGTGCCGGAGCCGGGCTGCACCCCATGCTGGACGCAGCCGAGCGCCGCCGCCTGGATCTGGCTCTCAGCGGCACCAGTCCCTTCGCCATGACCAGCACCACCGGGCTGGAGTTGGCCTGCGCGTGGAACGCGTTTGCCCTGCAGACCCTGGCCGATCAGCTGCTCCAGGCCGACGAAACAGCCGACCCCGGCACTGTGGGCTTCGTGCCGCCGGTGACCTTCGACCAGGCTGAAGCCTATTACCGCGACGTGCAGCGCTGGTTGGCCCACGCAACGCGGGCAGCCCATGACCCCCATTTCACTCTGCCGCCCGGCACCTTGCCCGCGAAGTTACCCGCCTGGTCACCGGTCGAACCCTGTCCCCGGCCCCATCTGGACGCCATGCTGGCCGCACTGAACGCCATGCGGCTGCATGTAGAGGCGGCCCTGCACCACGTCGAGCAGGCCACCCCCGAAGCCGATGCCCGCCGCCTTGCCCGGCTCTCGGGTGAGGTGCAGGAAGCGCTGGTCAAAGCCCGCTACGCGGCGGATATGTTTGTGCCTGGCGCTTCCGACACCCTCCATGAGCAGATCGAAACCCACGCCAAACAAGCCATTGAGGCGCTCTACCGCGCGGGGCAACTGCTGGGAGATCCCCAGTTGCTAGATCCGCCCCGCTCCGCTGCCAAGGCTCAGCGACCTCCGGGTGTACCGCTGCCAGGTCAGCTGGGATTTGATCCCTGGGTCATGACTGATCCCGCCAGTGTGGACAGCCTCAAGCGCAATGCAGATGCAGTGCGGGTGATCAACGAGATGTGGGCGCTTGATCCGGATCCAGCCGCGAGCCTGGCCCTCTGGAGCGAGATTCAGGCGGCCCTTCGGTCGGGCGGCGCCGCCGTGGCCCGGCAGCAGAACGGGACAACATTCGGTTTTTACTTCTGCACCCCGTATAGCGCGATCTATAAGGCTAAGCGTCCCCTAGTGATTGGCGACACGCCGGTGCCCAAAGGACAGCGCTTCACCCTGGAATGCGCTGCTGAGGGCGTGCGGATCGGGTATCCTTTCAAACGTGAGGTGGTGTTGGGACAGTTCAAACCTGCCACCATCGACTACTGCGACCCCGATCAGCCCCCGCCCCACGAGTGAGCGCCCCCAATGGCAGGCTACTTCACCCCCAACTCAGCGGCCGGGCTTGCGAGTCAATAGGCGACGGGAGACAGACCGCCGCAGGAGCACGCTGTGGATGCCGGCGCATCCCCACATCACGCCCATCACCCCAACCAGCAGCAGCAAGTCTGGGGAATGGCGTTCTGCCGGGACGGAGCTTTCCAGCGCATGCCACCAAGGCGCCAGGGCAGAGTGGCTGAGCACAATCTGCACCCACCCTTCAAGAAGATTGGCCGCCACGATGCCTAACACTCCAGCAATGGCCCACAAGACGACCGTCAACCAGGCACGCCGATCTATCAGGTCGTTCCACCGCTTCAGTGACGAAAAATCTGCTTTCCTGTTTGTCGCTTGGCTGTGGTTCGCATAGATTTGTGGCGTCCACCGCGCGTCGTTCCACAGCTTGGGAGAGTAGCCCCACATTATCAGCAGGTTTTCCAGTACGCCCCGAGTGGTGCACGTCTCGTCCAGCTCGAGCGACAGACGCTGGGTAGCTCGGTGGACGGTCACCTGCTGAACACCAGGCACGCGTTCAGTTCGCTGAATGACCTCTTGTACGAGGCGCTCAGAGTCCATTTCAGGAATCCAATAGGTCAACGGCACGGGGCTGGGAAGCACCGTTCTATTTTACTTGAGGACTGGCCTGATCCAAGTGGGCAAAGACCGCTTTGGTCAGCTGAGTCCATTGATGCATCAGCAGGTCGTGGACTGGAGCTGACCTGGCCGGGGGCCTGGGAAGCCCAAATGTTAATTCTGGAGAATAGCTGCTTAAGGAGGTTCGTGCCCGCTTTTCCAGCTGGAAGTTCTTTGGAACCAACGAAAGATTATCTGAATCATGACTCATGTACTATGTCGGCGTGATGATCATGGAGGGGTCGCCGTGTTGGACTTGGCGGGTGTCTGAACGTGTGGGGAGGTTGGGTTGACCCCGGGGGTGAGGCTGTGGCTCGGCGGCATACTGGCCGCCGCGGTGGTCGGAATTGGAACGGCTTGGCTGATCCCTCGGCCGCCCGCCGAAGGCAGTGCGGAAGTGGGATTGGCCCGAACCATGAGCGCCCATCAGCAACAAGCCGTGGAAATGAGTGTGATCCTCTTCAAGCGGTCGTCTGACCCAGAAGTTGCGCGCTTGTCCCAAGACCTGTTCCTGACAGGGCAAGCTCAGATAGGCCAGATGACGGGGTGGTTGATGGCCTGGGGGCGACCCGTCGCTGGGCAGCAATCTCCCTTTGAAGGTCTGGACCGCACCGCTCTGGGATTGATTTCACCTGCAGAGATGCAGCAGTTGCGTCATCTCTCTGTCCCGCTGGCGGAAACGCGGTACCTGGTCTTGCTCCGCCGTCACGTACGCGGCAGCTTGGCGCTGGCCCAAGAAAGACGACAACGTCTCCGCCAGCCAGAGGTGCAAACTTTTGTAGAGCGGCTCATTCGTGCGCAACGTGCTGAAGTGCAGGTCATCGACCGCCTGATCCTCCGGCGGCTCCAGGCGGGAGAGCCAGCACAACCCGAAACCGGAGGACTCACCCACGAATAGGTCGGCAGTGCGGATGAGCGTCGATTCCTCCTTCACAGGACAGCCTCCCTGATCACCTTGGAGTCGATACGCTTTCTTCAGAACTGGGCTTCACCTGGCGGAGAGCCCAATTCTGGCTCACTCATGCTGCACCCGCTCCGGGTGACCGTAAAGCATGAGCGCCATGCTCTTCTAGCCTGTTAACGGAAGTCTAGGGGAAGTCGTCAAACTCATTGACCCACAGGTCCTGACGAGGCTCGCGTCAGTGGGCACCCACGCTGCCGCCCTAAACGCTGTCTGCGTCAGAGTAAGATGAGAGAGGAAGTAACTTGAAAAGACGTAGCCCTCGCACTTTGCTCGTTTCCAACGGGTCGCGTGAATTTGCCGGCAGAATCCACTCCCGTCGCATGAACGCCTGACCTGCTTATGAGCGTGTGCCTACCAGAAAAATGTTTGGCCAGGGCCGATAAGTACTTTTGAGTATGTCCTGTTTAAAGACCTGACCGTCACGCCTGAACTGACGCGTGACCTCAATGACAGCTCCAGGCGCAGCCCAATCCACCTGCTGACGTTCACCGGCAGGCAGAGTCGCATCTGGCAGCAAACGATCGGGGAGCGCGGGCGTTGTGCGCAGCGTCCTCGGGGTTCCTACCTCGACAGTGAAGTCGCGCACCTTGCCGAAGACCTGGATGGTCAGGCGACTGTCGGCCTCGTCCCAACCCCCCTGAAACCAGAGCGCTCCTCCGGTATCATTGGCGAATTTCAGATCCAGATTGGGTTGATAGATGGTGCCGTCAAGGCCCTGTGGATCGTAATAGCGGACCTGATAAGAGTGGTTGCGGCGCTCAAGAATGGGCAATCCCGCACCGTACAGCGTGCGGAAAACCGTAGTACTGACCTGACAGATGCCCCCCCCGACTCCATTCGCAGTTCGGTCGCCCGCAATGACCAGGCCAGTGACAAATCCAGTCCGGGTGCTGATGGGTCCCACGATCTGATTGAATGACACGATTTTGCCTTCCACAAGTCGGTCCTGGAAACGGCGGGTTCCGACCTGAATGTTCTTGACCCTCGCCGGGCTACTGCCGGAGTAGTTGGTTTCGCCGGTGCCCAGATGTTGTGCGATACCCCGGGAAGCAAAGAAATTGAGGGTGCGTTCAGGCGGAACCTGGCCAGCCACAATGATGTTGGCCTGCACCCCCCGCGGATCATTGAGTACGGTCTCGATGCTGGCACGCGTTTTGGCCATGTTGATGGTCAGGCCGTTGCGTTGCACTACAGCCCAACCGTTCCAAAGTTCTTCAAAGCGGGCATTTTCCGGCTGTAAGGGTAAGGTGGCCACAAACGCGGTCAAATCAGCTTCCAATGAGGCTGTGATGCTCCCCCCCCGTTGCCGCAATTGAGCGGCCCGTGCACCCGGAATGGTCAGGGTGCGGATAAAGGGTACTGTGGTTTTCTTACCTTCCACCAATGCGGGCCAATCCGCCCGCACGGTAATCAGCAAAGGCGCGTCTTTTTGTGGGGATGGTGCTTTAGGACTTGACTGAGGCTGAAGAGGGTTCGGAACTCCAGGACTTGCTGTTTCAGCCTCCTGGGGAAGCGGCAGCGGAAGCAGGGGAGCTTCTTGAGGAACGCGTGGAGGTAATGCCGGAATTTCCAGCTGCGCAGCGGCCAACCCCAACAATAGACTTGAAAATATGAATGCGGTTGACAGGCGAAAAACCATAGAAGCAGTATCTCATTCCCTGTTGGCGGTGAGTGGGTTAACTCCCTCTTTCAGCCGTTTCCCTTGACAGGTTCTCCCTGAACCCACCGGTGCTCAGTGGCTTGAAGTCGACTGGCCACTTTTACTGCTTACTCACAAGGCAGATTGAATTCGCAATCAGTTCCTGCAGGTCGAATGGGCCGCCCTTACAGTAAGCCAGGTGGACACGGATTGTTCAGTTTCCGGGGTAATCCAATTCTGGTCACTCCCTGCCGCGTGTTCTGAAAGGACTGTCCGGCTGAAGTGATTCTACCGGTGGTGGACTGCTTCGTCCGAGTCGAAAGTTGACCCGATCAACTCACAGACATAGCAGATAGTTCAGGTGTCATCGCTGTGTCCCTGCAGCAGTGAACCCAAGGGTCCATATCTACCCCCATGGGGCAAAGATCTGGTATGAGACCTGACTTGGCACACTGGTCGCTTAAAGGGTCTCCTTCTGTTTTAGAGCATTTGTCATAATGATGACGTGAAACGAGTGGGAGGCCGAGGGTACAGTCTGGATTTGCGTGAACGGGTGGTGGCTGCGATCGAAGGCGGACAGCCCCGTCAAGTCGTCGCCCGGTTGTATCGGATTCACATTGAAACCGTTGATGCCTACCTCGCAAAGCAGCGTCTCGGGACGCTGCACCAAGTCGGCCGCTCTTCCGGACGCCCACCACGGATGACACCTCTCCATGAACAGCAGTTGTTGAAGCAACTTGAGACGCACCGAGACGCCACGTTGATCGAGCATGCCCGCATGCTCGAAGAAGCGACGGGCCTCAAGATCAGCTTCAAAAGCGTAGACCGGGTGTTCCGGAAGCACCACATCACCCATCAAAAAAACGCTGGTCGCGAGCGAACAGAATGAGGAACGACGACAGCAGTTTTTGAACGACTTGGCTCCCTATTTGGTCAGCCCGGAACGCTTGGTCTTCGTTGACGAGAGCGGCTTCAACACGGCGATGACGCGAGGCTACGCACGTGCTCCCAGTTCAGAGCGGGCTTGGGGACGGGTGCCCAGAAATCACGGGCGCAATCAGACCCTCATCTGTGCCTTGCACAACGCGGGGCCACTGGCCCCGTTCATCCTCACTGGTGCGGTCAATGGGGTGTCCTTTGAGTGGTACGTCCGACACGTCCTGTGCCCCACCTTGCGACCAGGACAAGTCGTTTTGATGGACAACCTCTCGTCACATCACCGAGCGTCCGTTCGGACGCTCATCGAAGCACAGAGCTGTCACCTCTTGTTTCTCCCGCCCTACAGTCCGGACTTCAATCCCATTGAATTGATGTTTTCCAAAATCAAAGCGGCCGTACGGGCTGGCTCGTGGCGCACTCTAGATCAACTCCTCGCCGCGATCTGGGCGGCGTTGCAAACACTCACCCCTCAGGACAGCGCCGCCTGGTTTCGACATGCCTATCCTTCGGTCTCTTTATGACAAATGCTATAGACACAAGTTCCAAACCTACACTGCCGGGATCAAGAGGTCAAAGCGCTCGGCAATTTCTTTGTTTCAGTGAGTTTCGCGCTCCATCCACTCCAGGGCAGCAAGTCGCCGTTCTTCCAGTTGAGTGGGGAGCCCGCTGGACAGCCCTGCAGGTCAGCAGCACAGACCTAAGCCGAGATCGATAAGGCTTTCAAGGGCTGCGGTCTGGCCGTCAGTGAGTGCCCTTGCGAGGCAGCAGATGCATAACGGCTACGAGAATGCCCCCGATCACCACACCAACAAGCGCCGAGCCGAGCGTTTGTACCAGCCAGTCCACTACGGCCTCTATGGCAGGCAACGCACCACCTGCTGCCACGGCCAAATCATGCAGGAAAGCCGCAGGTTTACCCCAGCCAAACTCGTCCAGACCAACAACAATGATATGGCCACCGACCCAGAGCATGGCTGCCGTACCGATCACTGACAGTGCCGCCATGACGACAGGCATGCCCTGCACCAAGCCGCGTCCGATGCGGCGCGCCGCACTAGAGTTGCTCCCGGCGAGTTTCAAGCCTAAATCGTCAGTTTTGACGATAAGGCCGACCAAGCCGTAGACCAGCGCAGTGATCATCAGGGCCACCACGACCAAAATAAGGGCGCGGGAAATGAAAGGTTGATCCGCCACTTCAGCCAGCGAGATGGCCATAATTTCTGCCGACAAAATAAAGTCGGTGCGAATGGCTCCAGCCACCATCGTCTGCTCATGCGCCGCACTGCCCAGTTTAGACGCTGATTCTCCTGGAGCTTCCTGCTGACCTGATACAGCTTCGTATATCTTTTCAGCACCCTCATAGCATAGATAGGCTCCGCCCAGCATCAGCAACGGCGTTATCGCCCAAGGGAAAAACTGACTCAGCAGCAAGGCTGCAGGCAAGATAAAAACAATTTTGTTGCGCAGCGAACCCTTGGCGATGCGCCAAATAATTGGCAACTCCCGGTCCGGACTGAAACCCGTGACGTAACGTGGTGTGACTGCCGTATCGTCTACCACAATGCCTATGGCCTTGGTGCCCGCCTTACCCGCTGCCGCCGCGATGTCATCCAAAGATGCAGCGGCAAGTTTAGCAATGGCTGCTACATCGTCTAGCAGAGCGACCAAGCCCCCGCTCATTGCTCTGCACCCAGGAGATGGGGTGAGGCAACAGACGGGCTGTTATCGCAGCAATGTTTGGCGGGGGGCAGAAGGGAGGAGAGCCGTGGCAAGGTCATCAGACCCACAGCCTAGCAATCTGTAGCCCCCTAAGGGACACTGCCCTTGATAACAGTAGGGGTTTTTTGACGCCCCTTGGCTCATGAGTGCAGCTCAATTTACACGTTGCCACTATTGACACTATTGAAGGGTAAACGCCCCTGGGATCCAGCACCTTTCTAGCGCTGTATCACGTCTGCCCGCGGTTGCCCCATACCTGCTTGAGCGCAAAGCTATCCTAGCGGTTGCCACCGTTGAACCGGGGCGCCTGCCGTGACACCTGCTTCACTCAGTGGCAGAAGCCCTAAAGGGCCTGGTTAAGTTACGTGGTCATCCCCTGAAAAGCGTGTGCATCAATCTTCTCGAACTCTGGGCGCACCTCCTTCACTTCAGGCAGGGAAAGCATCCACTCATGAACCCAGATACTTTTTCCGACTTGGTGATAGGTGTCCCGACGCATTTGCGACGCCCCGTCGTTACAGCCGTAGCGTATCCAACAGCGCCCTTGTCTACGCTCTGGTGCGGCACAAACGGTGGTGAAAGGCCTGTACATGGAGCTACTTTTGGTTTTCGATGTCCTGCTTGATGACGGCAGTGGAACGCCAACCGCCCTTACTCGGGGAGGAGCTCCTACAGAGGCGGCCCACCTCTCGCTCTCACCCACCAGTTTCACTAGGGAGCTACCTCTGCATGACTACCAGCGTCCATCAAACCACCCATTCAAGATGAGCTTGTGCCCAACGCCAGTTAAGCCGGTTTAAGTCCCACAAGAGAGGGAGACGCCTGCCTGTTGGCACGGTGGTATCAAAACAGCAAGTCACGAGCTGGACTCAGCCATAAAGGCACCTCATTCAAGGTGCACCTGCCGCATCTTCAGTTGCGTCCTCCAGTGGTGCATTGACCGCGTCCTGAGCCGTCTCTGCCGCTACCCGCGCTGCCATTGTGTTGACGTCTTCAGGTACACCGGCAACAATGCGGGCGTGATAGGCGGCGACGGCTCGCCTGACGACGCCCGCTTCATCCTCACCCGTGCTGCTGCAGAGCTCATCGAGAAAATGACGAGTCAGAGGATCTAGACTCAGCAGGAGGGGTGAATGAATATCGGTCATCGTGCCAGAATGGCACAATCCCCCTCCACTCTGGCATCCTCTGGCGCTGTTCACAGCCTGTTGATGAGCTTACCAGTTGGCAGAATGTTGATTTTCCCCACAGCTGTGATTGCAAGCTGCGCCAAGACCTCTTGATTCCCCTTAGGCCGGGGTCAACTGGAGTACAGCGATTGATCTGATGGAGAAAGGCGTCTCCCAATTCACCTGGTACAGCGTTCCACAACGCCACTCTCAGATCATTTCCATTCAACCGGATCTCAGGATGCAGTTGGCCTCCTTACAGCCAGAGAGCTTGCCTCCTGGCGTTATGAAACTATTTCTTCGTGAAAGCTCGTCCAATTTGACCTCGCGTCGTCCTGATGAGGACTCGCATGGACAGAAATTGGGCGGCCCTGTGATGTGGGCCGCCCAGTTGGGAAAGAAGATTATTTGTCTGCGGGTTTCGCGGGCGTTTCCGTCTCCGGAGTTGCTGCGTCCGTGCCCGTTGCAGGGGTTGTGGTTCCACTTCCTGCTGCAGGGGGTGTAGCAGATGCAGGCGGCGCTGCTGGTACACGCTTTTCCTGCGCGGCCAGAATGGTCTTCAGGTTGTCAGTGGGCTTGAGGGCCGCGACCTGTTTGGCAACGTAAGCCGATCCCACTTCATTCTTTTTGGTGCCCAACACCTGCTGCTCGATCTGGCTGCGAACGGCGCTGAGGGGCTGAGTGGCGGCGCGTTTCAGGTCAGTCACGTAGACCACCGAGTAGCGCGTACCGACCTGTACCACGTCGCTCAGGCTGCCTTCTCCAGCAGTTTTCAGGGTCTTGGCCGTAAAGACGGCGGCATTAAGTTCCTCGCCCAGTTTGCCGTCGCCACCGGTCACGGCTCCGCGCTCGCTGACGGTTCCGCCCGCTTTGGTGGCCGCCTGCGTAAAGTTGCCGCCCGCCCAGCCCGCACGGAAGGCCACGGCCTGCGCCTTGTCCTTGAAGCTGGCTTCGGTCACGGTGCCGCTGGCAGGCGATTCAAACTGCTTGATGTTCTCCTGGTAGTACTTCTGCACGTCGGCGTCAGTCACTTTCACGTCACGCGCACCGTAGGCGGTGAGTGCGGCGGCCAACTCCTGACGCGTTCCAGCCAGAGGCAACTTCTGATCCTGCGCCACTTTGCGGGCGGCGTAGCCCTGAATCAGGCTCTGAACCACCTGCGGTTTCAGGATACCGTTCACCAGTTGCGCGGCCTGATCGGCAGGAACCTGCTGCAAGAGTCCGGTGAATTGCTGGTTGCCCACCACCTGTCCGATCACTTCCGAGTAAGGAATGTTCTGGCCCGCGACCTTGGCGACGGTGGGGTCTTCGGCCTTCCAGTTCAGGTCGATGTATTCCAGTTTCATATCGGCGGCCAGCTTGTCGCCCCACGCTTCCACGGCAGCGTTCTTCTTCTGCTCGTTCACGGCGGTCAGGACGTCGGTCTTGGCCTCGGCAAATGGCTTGGGCGTGG
>NZ_KB899746.1 GCF_000378445.1 Deinococcus aquatilis DSM 23025
AATCAGACCCTCATCTGTGCCTTGCACAACGCGGGGCCACTGGCCCCGTTCATCCTCACTGGTGCGGTCAATGGGGTGTCCTTTGAGTGGTACGTCCGACACGTCCTGTGCCCCACCTTGCAGCCAGGACAAGTCGTTTTGATGGACAACCTCTCGTCACATCACCGAGCGTCCGTTCGGACGCTCATCGAAGCACAGAGCTGTCACCTCTTGTTTCTCCCGCCCTACAGTCCGGACTTCAATCCCATTGAATTGATGTTTTCCAAAATCAAAGCGGCCGTACGGGCTGGCTCGTGGCGCACTTTAGATCAACTCCTCGCCGCGATCTGGGCGGCGTTGCAAACACTCACCCCTCAGGACAGCGCCGCCTGGTTCCGACATGCCTATCCTTCGGTCTCTTTATGACAAATGCTATAAGCTTTGGCAGGCGAACCCCCCCGTTGCTGACGCAACGCCCCCCCTCAAGGGGAGGACAAAAGCTTTTGTCCTCCCCTTGAGGGGGGCTGGCTGCGAAGCAGACTGGGGGGTTCGCCCAGAATCTCAATTCTGCATGCTTGCCAAGCTCAGCATTTGATGTTTCTGAATCGCAGAGATCAAGAGACATTCATTTCACAGCATTAACACCCTCTACACTTTCCCCATGAGCCAATCCGACTCCCCGGTGATTCTGAGCCGTACCCATGCTGGCGTGCGTACCCTGACCCTCAACCGGCCCGACAAGCTGAATGCCGCCAACGACGCCCTGTTGCTGAGCCTGACCGCCGAACTTCGGGCCGCCGATGCCGATGCGGGCGTGCGGGTGGTGGTCATTACGGGCGCGGGCCGGGGCTTTTGCGCGGGGCAGGACTTGGGCGACGTGTCGGGGCGCGATATGACCTTCACCGAGCACCTGAACCACACCTATAACCCTCTGATCCGCACCATTCGCGGGCTGGGCAAACCCGTGATTACAGCGGTGAACGGCGTGGCAGCGGGCGCGGGCGCGAGTCTGGCCCTGTCGGGCGATATCCGGCTGTGGGCGCAGTCGGCCAGCCTGATCGAGGTGTTTTCCAACATAGCCCTTGTGCCCGACAGCGGCAGCACCTGGCTGTTGCCCCGGTTGGTGGGCTACCACCGCGCCTTTGCGCTGATGGCCCTCGCAGACCGCGTGCGGGCCGACGACGCGCTGAAGTACGGCCTGTGCGAAGAAGTCCTGGCCGACGAGGATTTTGCAGACGCGGTGCAGGCCTACGCCGAACGCCTCGCCACTCGCCCCGCCCACGCGCTGAAACTGACCAAGCAGGCGCTGAACGCCGCCATGACCAGCACGCTGGATCAGGCACTGGATCTGGAAGCCGAGTTGCAACAACTGGCCGGAGACCACTGGGAACACGAGGAAGGCGTGACCGCGTTCAAGGCCAAGCGTGCGCCGGAATTCGTGCGCCCAGAACCCGCATGAAGGTCGCGGTTGCCGATGTAGGCACCAATTCCAGCCATCTGCTGATTGCCGAGGCACAGGCCGGAGCCAATCAGGGGGGCGATTTCCGGGTGCTGGACGCCCTCAAAGACCGCACCAAGCTGGGCGAGTGCCTCGACGCCGCCGGAAACATGACCCCCGAGGGGGAAAACCGCCTGGCCTCGGCAATGACGCGTTTTCGGGAGCTGGCCGCCGCTGCGGGCGTGAATGAGGTGCGCGTGTATGCCACCAGCGCCCTGCGCGAAGCCCCCAACGGCCCCGAGGTGGCGGCGCGGATTCAGGCCCGCACCGGGGTCTATCCATCGGTCATCAGCGGCGAGCGGGAAGGCGAACTGACCTATCTGGGCGTGGCCCACAGCGTGGAACTGGGGCCAGACAACGTGCTGCTGGATTTGGGGGGCGGCAGTCTGGAATTTGTGCGGGGCGGCCCCGCTCAGGCCGCCGACATCCTGAGCCTGCCGCTGGGCAGCATCCGCATGACGCGGGCGCACCTGTCGCCAGAAGCGCGTGGTTCCGGCAACCGTGCCAACGTACAAGCTGTACAAGGTGCCGTGCGGCAGGCGTTGGCCCCACACGCCGCCCGCTTTCAGATTCGCCCCGACACCCGCGTCATTTTGTCGAGTGGCACGGCGGAAGCTGCCGCCGCAGTGCTTTCTGGCCGCGAGGGAAGCATCAATGGCGTGCACTTTTCGGTGGCCGACCTCGCCGGGTTGCTGGAGCGGGTGCGCCGGTTGTCGCCTGCCCAGCGGGCCAAATTGCCGGGACTGGACAAACGGGCCGATACCATTCTGGCGGGGCTGGCGGTGCTGCACGCCGCGCTGGAACTGCTGGGAGCCAACGAGGTCACGGTCAGCGAAGGTGCCCTGCGCGAGGGCATGCTCATCGAGGAACTCTCGCGCTTCCAGAGTTTTTCTTCGGGCCTGAGCGCCCGCCAACGCAGCGTGCTGGCAACTGCCGAACGCTTCGGGGCCAATCTGGGGCATTCGCAGCAGGTGGCGGCCCTATCCCGCGCCCTGATGGATGGCCTGATCGCGGCGGGCCAGCCCTTTCCCGAAGAGGCCCGCAGCCTGCTGACCGCCGCCGCCGCCCTGCACGAAACCGGCCAGATCGTGGCCCAGAGCAGCCACCACAAACACAGCGCCTACCTGATCCGGCACGCCGAACTGCGCGGTTTCGGGCCGCACGACATAGAGCGGATCGCGCAGGTGGCCCGCTACCACCGCAAGAGCCTGCCCAAGCCGTCGCACCCCGAATTTATGGCCCTGCCCGCCACAGACCGCGCCCTCGTTTCGCGGCTCTCGGCCATCCTGCGCGTGGCCGATGGTCTTGACCGCTCGCACGCGGGCCAGACCCAGATTCACGCCCTCCACAAAACTTCGGCAGGCTGGACAGTCCAGATCAGCGGGGCCACGCCGCTGGATCTGGCGGGCGCACGCGACAAGGCCGACCTGTGGGCGCGGGAATTCGGCGGGCTGCAATTCAAGGTCATGGCAGCTGAAACAGCCTGAGCCAGAACCGGCCTATTGATCCCTGTGTGCCTCGGCCACGCCTAACCCCCCAGTCGGCTTCGCCGCCAGCCCCCCTTAAGGGGAGCGCAAAAGCGCAGTGGTCCTCCCCTTAAGGGGGGCGTTGCGTCAGCAACGGGGGGGTTATGTTGCCCAACGTTGTGTTGCCCAGCCTGCAATAGGGTGGCCCATCTCCGCAAGAATCAACAAGCCAGAACCCCCGAGCGCAAGCCAAACAAAAACAACTCCCAAACAGCGGGAGTTGTGGTCGGCCTGAAGGTATTGGCCTGAACTTGTTTTGAGAAAACTTTACGCCGTGGTTTGTGGCATCGGCTCTGGGCTGCTGCCCAGGCGGGCCACGGCGTCACGAACCACGTCACCCGTGATCAGTTCCTGGGTCAGCAGGGCGTCGGCCACCTCGTGCATGGCTGCTGCGTATTCCGTGACCATCTGGCGGGCGCGTTCGTAGGCGCGGTTCAGGATGCGCTTCACGTCTTCATCGACCAGTTGGCTGGTGTGCTCACTGAACGCCTTGGGGCGGCCCATGTCTTCACCGAGGAACACGGGGCCACTGTCGGTAGAGAGCGCCATGTTCTTGAAGTTCTCGCCCATGCCCCATTCCAGCACCATCTTGCGGGCAATGTTGGTGGCCTTGCGGAAGTCGTCGGCAGCTCCGCTGGTCACGTTGCCCATAAAGACTTCCTCGGCGGCGCGGCCACCCAGAGCCACGACCAGTTGGTTTTCCAGTCGCTCCTTGCTCATCAAGACCTGTTCCTCGGGCAGATAGAAAGCCGCACCCAGCGCACGCCCACGCGGAATAATGCTGACCTTCTGAAGCTTGTCGGAACCGGGAATGACCGCCGAGGTCACGGCATGTCCGGCCTCGTGGTAGGCAATCGCCTTGCGCTCTTCGGGGCTGACGCTCAGCGAGCCGTTTTCCAGTCCAAGCGTGATCTTGTCGAGCGCCCGGTAAAAGTCGCTCATGTCGATCTGGGTCTTGCTGAGGCGGGCGGCCTCCAGCGCGGCTTCGTTGGTCACGTTCTTCAGGTCTGCGCCGCTGAAGTAGGGCGTGCTCTTGGCGATCTCGGGCACGTCCACGCCGGGGGCCATCGGCTTGTTCCGCAGGTGAACCTTCAGGATGGCTTCGCGCTCCTTGAGGGTCGGCAGATCAATCGTGACCTGACGGTCAAAACGTCCGGGACGCAACAGGGCCGAATCCAGCACGTCGGGGCGGTTGGTCGCGCCCAGCACGATCACGTTGCTGGTCTTGTCGAAGCCGTCCATTTCCGACAGGATCTGGTTCAGCGTCTGCTCGCGCTCGTCGTGGCCGCCGCCGATGCCTGCACCGCGCTTGCGGCCAATCGAATCGATTTCGTCGATGAACATGATGGCGGGCGCACTCTTGCGGGCATCTTCGAACAGCGTGCGAACACGGCTGGCCCCCACACCCACGAACATTTCCATGAATTCAGAGGCGCTGACGCTGAAAAACGGTACGTCGGCTTCTCCGGCGATGGCGCGGGCCAGCAGCGTTTTGCCGGTTCCGGGAGGGCCGACCAGCAGCACACCCTTGGGAATTTCTGCGCCGATCTGGTGGTACTTGCCAGGATTTTTCAGGAAGTCCACGACTTCGATCAGCTCGCGCTTGGCTTCCTCGTGTCCGGCCACGTCGGTGAACTTGGTCTGCACGCGGTTTTCTTTGCCGTACTTCTTGGCCTTGCTCTGGCCGAACTGCATGACGCCGCTCTGGCCGCCCTGAGCACGCATGAAGAAGAAGTACATCATGCCGAACAGCAGCAAAATGGGCAGCAGGCTGAGAATGATATTGAGCCACTGACTGGGAGCCTCAAAGCGGTAATCCACGTTCTTGGCTTCAAGTTCATTGATCAGGCCGCTATCGGGAGTGGCAAGACTTCCCGGCAGGCGAACCGTGAAATTACTGATCTGACGGGGCTGGGGGCCTTGCGGCGTATTGACCGCCACCTGAGTGGGGGCTGCCAGTGTGGCAGTACCGATACTTTCCCGAACCACGAGCGTTTTGATCGTGCCCCGATCCAGTTGGGTTTTAAATTCGTTGTAATTGACCGTAGCACGCCCGCTGAGAGGTGCCTGAGAAAACATCAGGAACAGCGCCAGCACGAACAGAACGATCAGCCAGGGATTCAACCGCTTCAAGAGAAATCCTCCAGAAATAGAAAGTACGAAGGGCGAAAAAACGCGGGTGAAGCCGACAGATGCTCCATGAAGTTGAGTGTACCAGACTCAAGATGTGTGGGTGTAGGCAGTGTCACACGTTGGCTTGAGCAAGTGCTAAGGGGCGGTGTTTTTCAGGCTGGATGTGGGTCGTGGGCTGCGGGAAGACATGGAGGGTGAATCTGTGTTGTTGCCTTTCCCACTCACCACTGACCTCTCACCACTCATCCTTTCTTTCTTCCGCGCTAAACTGGTGGGTAATGATTGAGGTCGCCACCACCTGGCAGCAGGCTTGCACGGCTCTCGCAGGGGGCGATTACGACACGGCATTCAACGTGCTGGACAGCGCCATGCGGGAAGCCAAGAAACACGAACGGGCGCGGATTGCCCTGTACGTCGCCAGTGTCCATGCGCTGTACGGCGACACTTCTACCAACGAGGTGGCCCTGGCACTGCGGGAGGCCCGCACGCTCGATCCTGCCCTGACGACCGATCCGCTGTATGCGGCGCTGATGGCCGAACTGGACGCCCGCCTGCGCGAAGGCGAGGCCACGCCGCCTCCCGCTGCCGTGCGTGAAGCCGCCGACCCGTTGGCCCGTTTTCATGCGATGTGCGCCCTCGCACTGGCCGAAAAGCCGCAGGAAGCACTGGATATTCACCTGCCCAGCACCGAGTTGCCCGAGCATCTGCGCTGGCGTCTGCGCTCCTGGCAGGCCGACAGTCAGGAGCAGTTGGGGCATACAGGAGACGCCATTCATCTATACGGCGAGGCGGCACACCTGACGGGCGGCCTGAACCGGGCCATCATGTTGCAGGAGCAGTCCGCACTGATGCTGACAGTGGGCCAGACGGCGGAAGCCACTGCTGCCCTGGATCAGGCCCGCGCCCTGTACACCGGGCAGGAACCCGACGAGGGCCTGAATCTGGCGACCTGGTACTACCTGCGGGCACAGGCCATGCTGAACCTGGAGCAGCCCGAGGCCGCGCATGAGGCCATCAAGGAAGCGGCCCGGCTGGAGCGCGAACACGGCGACCCCAGCTACGGCGTGGCGCTGGTGCGCGGCCAGATTCTGACCCAACTGGGCTTGCAGGAACAGGCCATCGCTGCCTTCGAGGAAGCCCTGAAACTGGCAACGGAGGCCGATAGGCCATATGCCAACCACGAACTCGGCGTGGCCCTGCTGGACCTGGACCGCCCGGTAGATGCCCGTGAGCGCCTGGAAGCCGTGCTACAAGACCCCGAGTATCCGTATCTGCCCGAAGTGCTGGCCGACATGGCCGAATGTGATTACCGCCTGGGCCGCCTTCAGGAAGCGCAGCAGACCGCAGAGCAGGCCCTGGCGCAGGGCGCAGTGATTCCGGCCAGCCTGGTGCTGGGCAGCGTGGCACTGGATTATTACCACCTCGACGACGCCCTGGAACACTATGAGCGCGTGGTACGCGAGGCCGCTCCAGACAGCCGGGACTGGATCACCGGGCACCAGATGGCCGCTGACGTGATGGCCCAGCAGGGATTTTTGAACCCGGCTGCCGCCTATGCCCACGCCCAGCAGGCTCTGGCCCATACCCCCGAAAGCGACGACTGGCACGTGACTCTGCGCGACCACCTGCGGAAAGCTGAAGCCCTGATGGGCAGCGGCGGGCGCACGCTGAACTGAGCGGGCAGGCAGGGCGGGTCTGCAAGAAATTGCTGGGCCTGACACCGGAATAGCTGACTGAAATAGACCGGAACAGAAGGCCCGCGTCTGCCCCCGCGCTATCCTGACTGCCATATGTCTCAGGTGTCGGGTTCTCAGAGGTCAGGATTGGCGCAGTCGGGCTACCAAACAGTGATCGGGTTAGAGGTGCATTTGCAGTTGCGAACGCGCACCAAGATTTTTACGGCGTGTCCTGCCGATTACCACGGCGCGGGGCCGAACGAATTTACCGACCCGATGGTGTTGGGCCTGCCCGGTGCGCTGCCGACCCTCAACCGCGAGGCCGTGGAACTGGGCATGATGTTCGGCCTCGGCCTCAACTGCGACGTGTCGGGCTTTACGCAGTTTCACCGCAAAAACTACTTTTATCCCGATTCGCCCAAAAATTTTCAGCTGTCGCAGTATGACCGCCCGATTGCGCGGAACGGGTATCTGGATGTAGAAGGCGGGCGCGTGCGGATTACCCGCGCCCACTTAGAGGACGATGCGGGCAAGCTGATGCATCCCACCTACGCGCCTTACAGCCTGCTGGACCTGAACCGGGCAGGCTCGGCCCTGATCGAGATGGTCACGGAGGCCGATATCACGGGGCCGGAGCAGGCCCGCGCCTTTCTGGAAGCGGTGCAGGCCATCGCTCAGGCTCTCGGCGTATCCGACGCCACACCCGAAGAGGGCAAGATGCGCTGCGACGTGAATATCAGCGTGCACAAGCCGGGAACGCCGTGGGGCACCAAGGTTGAGGTGAAGAACCTGAACTCCTTTCGCAGTGTGGCCCGCGCCATCGACTACGAGGCGGCGCGTCAGGCCCGCGTGCTGGACGGCGGTGGCACGATTACGCAGGACACGCTGGGCTGGGATGAGGGCGGTCAGAAGACCTTCCTGATGAGAACCAAGGAGGGCGAGGCCGATTACCGCTATTTCCCGGAACCGGATCTGCCCCCGCTGGACATCACCCCCGAATGGATCGAGCGCGTGCGGGCGCGGATGCCCGAACTGCCTGCCCAGAAACGGGCGCGGTACATGGCGGCGGGCGTGCGCGAGGCCGACGCCGACACCCTGAGTCTGGACGTGAACCTCAGCCGCTTTTATGACGAGGCGTTGGTCGAAGCGCCCGCACCGGACGCACAGCGTTTGTCGAACTGGCTGCTGACCGAAGTGACCGGGTTTCTGGCCGCCGCCGAGCAGGGAATTCGGGACACGGCGCTTCAGCCCGCGCATCTGGCCGCCCTGGTGCGCCTAATCGACGCCGGAACCATCAGCGGCAAGATTGCCAAAGACCTGCTGCCCGACGTGATGGCGGGCCAGAATCCAGAATCGCTGGTGCAGGAACGCGGCCTGATGGTCGTCACGGATACCGGGGCCATCGACGCGGCCATCGACGCCGCCATGCAGGGCAATCCGAAGGCCGTGGAACAGTTCCGGGCCGGAAACTCCAAGGCCGCCAACGCCCTGTTCGGCCCGGTCATGAAGGCGATGGGCGGGCAGGCCAAGCCCGAAGTGGTGCGCGACCAACTGATGAAAAAGCTGGCGGAATGAGCATCCGAAGGGTTCACCCGCTTCCCACTCCCGCCCCGCTTTTTCCACTCACCACTGACCACTCACCACTGACTGATCCCTGTTATGGCTGACGAAATGAAGGCCCCCACCCCCAAAGCCTCCCCGAATGCGGGCGCTCCCCGCTGGCGTTCGCTGGCGCTGGGGGCGCTGTGGGTGCAGGTGGCGTCTCTGTTCGGGCTGGTCGCCTACGCGCTCTGGGCCGACCGTCTGGATGAGGTGGCGTGGCTCAATGCCCTCGATTCCTTCCTGGCCGCGCTGGTGCTGTGGTGGTGGACGGCAACTCTGTCCCGAGTGACGCTGGGGCAGGCCATTTCCACCGAACCGTTGCCGGGGCCGGACGCACCCGGTGCAGGTCAGTTGCGGGCGCTGCGAGCCGCGTTTCCGTGGCTGACCGCGCTCCGGCTTTCGCTGTGGTTTCTCACGGTGCTGAGCGTGACCAACACACCCTCTTCAGAGGCCAATCCGGTGGCCCTGACCGCCCTGCTGACCACCTGGGGCGCGGCCATTTTTGCCAGCAACGCCGTGTACGGCAGTCTCGCACGGCTGGCCGCCAATCCCGCCGACCCCGTGGACCGCGAGCGGCTGCTGGGCTGGCTGAACCTGTCTGCGGCCCTGAGTGTCGCCATGACCGTCTTCAATGTCGTGCCCATCGCCGGATTCAGCTCCGCACCCGATCTCACCAATCAGGTGGTCTACGGCCTGTCGGGCGTGCTGGACGTGGTCGCCACATTACTGGCTTTCCGGGCTGTACAGACCATGCCCGTGGACGCCGCGTTAGTGCAGAAGGCAGAGAAGTAAGCACACCCCCAATCGCCGTACAGGGTCACTTCGTCCAGCCGTGTTCGTAGCAGTAGGCCCACGTTTCGCCCGGTTCGGCGCTGCGAATAATGGGATGCGACTGGCTGTGGGCGTGGCGAGTGGCGTGTTTGTTTTTGCTGGAATCGCAGCAGCCCACATGCCCGCAGGTCATGCAGGTTCTCAGATGAACCCAGGTATCCCCGCTGGCGATGCACTCCAGGCAGGCGTCGGCTTCGGGTGTGATGGGGCCAGCGTGGGCGTGGGCGTGGTCGCACTGGGCCTGCTGTTCGGCGCTCAGCGTGACGGCGGGTCGCTCGGCCAGATGGCGGGCAATCTCGGCCCGCGTGATGTGTTCGGGGGTCAGCAGGTCCAGCAGTCCGGCAGCAATTTCGCGGCGCGGCGTCAGGACATGGCGTGCGCCCAACGCCTGCAACTGCATCAGGGCTTCGGGGCTTTCGGCGTGGGTCAAAATATCCAGTTCGGGGGCCACCGTGCGGGCCACGCTCACGGCGCGTTCGGTCATTTCGGGGTCGTCATCGGCAATCACGAGGGCGCGGGCCGAGGCCAGATTCAGTTCGCGCAGCAGACCCGCGCGGGTGTAATCGGCGATCAGTACCGGAGCGCCGCGCCCGGTCAGTTCACTGGCTCCGTCGGGGCTGCGCGTGATGACCGAATAAGGCAGTCCGGCGCGGCTGAGGGCGCGGGCAGCCAGGCGGGCATGCGGCCCGTATCCGGCAAAGATGACCCGTCCGGCCACCGGCAGGGCCGAATGGGTCTCCGGCTCTGTGGGTGCGGAGGCGGCAGTCTGTACGGCAGCAGCTTCGCGCCTCCTGGCCCCCGGAAGTCTGGTACTGACGGTTGCCAGCGGCCCGGCCAACGCCGCCACCGCTGGCGTGAGGCCCATCAAAAGCACGGTGGCCGCAATGAAAATCTGTGTGCCGCGTTCACCCAGTCCGGCAAAACTGAGGCCCAGATCCTGCCCGCTGCCCGCCAGCACAAAGGAAAATTCTCCCACCTGCGCCGTGAGCAGCGCCACCGGAAGGGCAATGGCCGCGCGTTCGCCCAGCAGCCGCACGCTGACCCCCGTGACCAGGGCCTTCAGGACGGCCATCAGCAGCACCACGCCCAGCACGGTCGGCAGGTTGCGAATCAGGAATCCCAGATCGAGTTGCAGACCCACCGACAGGAAAAACGCCGCGCTGAACAGGATTTGCAGCGGCAAGATTTCTCCGAGGGCCTGCATTCCGTAGCGGCTTTCACTGACCAGCAGGCCCGCCAGGAATGCCCCCAGCGCGAGGCTCACGCCCGCCGCCGCCGTGAGGCTGGCCGTGCCGAAACACAGCGCCACCACCGTCAGCAAAAAAATCTCGTTGCTACAGGTGCGGGCCACCACTTCCATGATCGGCGGCACGAGGCGGCGGGCAGCCACCAGCACGAAGACGATGATGCCCGCAGCTTTGGCGAGGGCCAGCGCCACCCCGCCCACGCCGCCCCCCTGTCCGGCCAGCATGGGAATCAGCAGCACCATCAGCACCACGGCCAGATCCTGAAAAATCAGGATGCCCAGCGCGACCTGCCCCGTGCGTGCGCCTGTCTGACCGCGCTCGGCCAGCACCCGCATCACGATAGCGGTACTGGACAGGGCGATCAGGCACCCCGTAAACACGGCGCTCTGCCACCCCACGCCGGAAGCCACCAGCGCCCCGGCCACAGCAGTGACGGTCAGGCCCACCTGAAGGCCGCCGCCCAGAAAGATCAGCCGGGCAATGCGTTGCAGCCGCTCCAAACTGAATTCGATGCCGATGGTAAACAGCAGCAGCATCACCCCCACCTCGGAGGCGGCGGCGATCAATTCCTGATCTCGAATCAAACCAAGTGCCCCCGGCCCCGCCAGCACGCCCGCCAGCAAAAAACCGATGATGGGAATGAGGCCCAGGCGGAACGACAGGTAGGCGGCCAGCGCCGACACCCCCAGCAACAGGGTCAGTTGAAGCAGGAAAGGGGGCGGGCCAGCGTGGGCGGCCTCGGCTGGAGTGGCAGCGGCTCCGGCCCATCCTCCCCAGTCCAGTCCACCGACCCCCCACCCAGCACAGGCCACTGCGACCCACATCACCCAGCAACAGACACGCCACATGGGATCAGAATGGCACGCGTGGTCAGCGTTTGACAGCGCCCGGCCTTATCTTTTGGAATTTTCTGTGGACTTTCCCCTGGGCACTTTCTGCCGAAGGCGCGATATGCTTCCGGCATTCATGACCCACTCTTCTTCTCTCTCTGCGCCTGATCTGCGTACGCCTGATTTGCAGGCTTCTGGGCGCGGCCCGCTCGTTTCGCTGGGCGACCTCGCATGGGACGTGCTGGCGAAACCTGATACCACCCTCCTGCCGGGGGGCGACACGACGGGCCGGATGGAACTGCTCGGCGGCGGCAGCGCGGCAAATCTGGCGGTGTGGGCGCAGCGGGCCGGATATCCCAGCACCTTCGTGGGCAAAATTGGCCGCGACCGCTTCGGCGAACTGGCAACCGCAGACCTGGAGGCCGAGGGCGTGCAGGCCGAGCTGACCCTCAGCGGGCAGCACCGCACGGGGGTCATTCTGGCGCTGCTGGATCAGCGCGGCCAGCGGGCCATGCTGACCGGGCAGGGTGCAGACTGGGAACTGCTGCCCGAAGAACTCCCCCGTGACGTATTGCTCGGCGCGGGCCACCTGCACCTGACGGCGTGGAGCCTGTTCCGCGATCCGCCGCGTGCAGCCGCCCTCGAAGCCGCGAGACTGGCAAAAGGAGCCGGAGCCACGCTGAGCCTCGACCCTGGCAGCTTTCAGATGATCGGACAGATGGGCCGCGAGAACTTTCTGGACATCGTGGACAATATTCCCTTCGACATCATCTTTCCCAACGACGACGAGGCCCGCGCCATGAGCCAGGAGAGCGACCCCGAACGGGCGCTGGCGTGGCTGCGGGATCGCTATCCAAATGCGCTGGTGGTGCTGAAACTGGACGAGGAGGGGGCGCTGCTGGAAGGCCCGTCTCAGCCGCGAACCCGTGTGGCGGCCACCCGCGATCATCTGCTGGACGCGACCGGCGCGGGCGACAGCTTTGGCGGCGCATTTCTAGCGGGCTGGCTGGCCCACGGCGACGCGGTGCGGGCCGCCGAACTGGGCGCACAGGTGGGCGGCTGGGTGGTCTCGCGCTTCGGGGCCAGGCCACCTGCCGACGATGAGTTGCGGGCACGCTTGACGGCCATGGATGTCCGATCTGCGGCTGCTGGGACGGTGATCCGGTGACCCGCCTCGGAGGGCGCAAGACCCCCATCTGGGTCTGGATCGTGCTGACCTTGCTCGTGCTGCTGCTCCTGGCCGCAGGAGGCGCGTTTCTGTATGTACGTAGCCTGCTGGGGCCTGCGGGCGGCCCGGCCTACACACTGGAAATCAAATCCGGCGACAGCCTGCCGCGCATCGCCCGCACCTTGCAGGACAAGGGCATCATCAAGAACGCCGACGCCCTGCGCTTCATCATGCGCCAGGACGGAACGGCGGGCAGTCTGAAAGAGGGCTTTTACGATCTCAACGGCAAGCTGACCCTGCAACAGGTGGCCGACAAACTGGCTGGCCCCGCCCGCATTCCCACCGTCGGCGTCACCATTCCTGAAGGACGGCGCGTCAAGGACCTGCCTGCCATTTTCAAGAAGGCGGGATTTGACGGCGCGGCCATTGCCTCCGAACTGAAAAACGTTTCGCTGAGCACCTACGCCCAGGCCAAATCGGCCACCAACCTCGAAGGCTTCGTGTTCCCGGATACCTACGAATTCCGGCCCAAAGACAGCGCCCGCACCATCGTAGAAACGTTGGTCAAGCGCATGAATACCGAGTTTACGCCCGCCCATGTCGCCCAGGCCAAAGCCCTCGGCCTCAGCGTGCGCGACTGGGTGATCCTGGCGAGCATGGTGCAGGCCGAAGCCGCCAACGACGCCGAGATGCCCATCATCGCCGGGGTCTTCCTCAACCGCCTGCGTGACGGAATCGCGCTGGGCAGCGACCCCACCGTCGCCTACGGCCTTGGCAAAGATCTGCCCGAACTCGACCGCAGCGCCGGAGACTTTACCAAGGACACGCCCTACAGCACGTATACCCGGCAGGGGTTGCCCGCTGGCCCGATCAACAATCCTGGTCAGGCCGCGCTTTTGGCCGTGCTGAGTCCCGAGCGCACCCTACCCGATGGCCGCGCCGCCCTGTACTTTTTGCATGGCCTGGACGGCAAAATCTACGTGAACGCCGATTATCCGGCCCATCTGCGGGACATCGCCAGATACAGGTAGGCGGGGGCACTTCGCGCTGCGTGGGAGGGAGGAAGGGCAAAAGATCGGGTTTGCCTTTCCTCCCTCTCTATTTCCGCAGTCCCTTCAGGAGTGGCCCCCGCTCCGTCAGCGCCTTCTGAAAAGCCTGCGCGTCGTTCATGGGGGCGGCAGTTTTGGCAGGTGCCGAGGCCCGTGCAGACTGTCCGGGCAGATTCTTGGTTCCCAGTGGGCTGACCCCGGCAAAGCGGCGAGCGCGGAACATGCCGGGATGTTCCTCAAAAACGGCGGTGGTGCCATCGGGCAGCGCGGCAAGGTGAGCGGCAAAGTGGCGTTCCTGGGCCAGTTCCGCGTGCGCTGCGCCCGTGCCCAGTTCACCCAGCAGGCGGTCAATCAGGGCAAACACGCGGGCGGCGTAGGTGTCCACCTCCTCGCGGCGGGGCAGGTATCCCCGGTGAATCACCCGGTTCC
The DNA here is from genome assembly GCF_000378445.1 of Deinococcus aquatilis DSM 23025. GTDB lineage: Bacteria > Deinococcota > Deinococci > Deinococcales > Deinococcaceae > Deinococcus > Deinococcus aquatilis. The sequence continues at coordinate 13,969 of NZ_KB899746.1, forward strand.
TGAAGTCTGCGCCCAGAGCTTTGGCCGTCAGAAAATCCGGTTCACGGCCCTCGCGCAGCAGGTAGGCCAGCGCCATCATGCCCACCTGCCGCTCGGACTGGCTCGCCACGTGCCGCCAGGTGGATTCCAGGGTGTCGGCTGCGCCGCCGAAGTCGGTCTGGCCCTGCAATGCAGCGCGTTCCAGCGCAAACGACCGCACATAGAATTCAAAAAACCGTTCCAGTGCAGCGGCGAAGCTGGCAACGGCTTCACGGGCGTAGCCGTCCATCAGGGCGCGGGTGCCCAGATCGAACAGCACCTCGAACTTCTGCTTGCGGACGAACACGCAGAAGCGGGCGCGGCAGTGCGGGCAGGTCACGTCATGTACGGCGCTGTCGGCAAATTCCACCTGCACTTCACGCTGGCACTGAGGACACACGGCAGGAAAACGCATGGCCGGAGTGTAGCGGCCCGGTTAGGCAAGAGGTATGACCACCTGGTTTTTTGGGTCTAAATTGCCCCTGTGGATCTCTGGAAGGGCAACTTTTGGCAAGACCTGTGGCAGGGAGCTGATTCGGAACGCAGGTGGACTCTGGCACTGGCGGCGGGCGTGCTGGTGTTGGGCGGGCTGACGCTGGGGCCAGCCCTGTTTCCGTCTCCGCGAGTGCCCGCCGTGACACGTCAACCGTTGCCGCCTGTGGCCGCCACCACACCTGCCGCCGATCCTCCGGTCTATCCGCGCACAGCCAGCGTGCAACCGCTCATTTCGGGCCGCCTGAACCTGAATACCGCCACCACAGAGCAGCTTGAGGCCCTGCCCAAAGTGGGACCGAGCATGGCCGCCCAGATCATCCGGGCGCGTCCACTGCGCTCTCTGGCCGATCTGGACGCGGTCAAGGGTGTAGGCGAGAGCACCCTGAGAACCCTCACGCCGCTGGTGTCGTTTTGAGTGCGGTGTGGGCTGAAGTGCAGCAAGTTGAGCTGTTGCGAACTGGAGTGGCCCTCTGATGGCCGCTCCTCTGCAACCTCATGAGGCCGTGACCGGACGCCATGCCGAACCGTCTGCCCAGCGGGGCGGGCCTGTTCCCCGGCGTCCCCGACCCCGTGCCCTGCCCCGCTTTCCCAATTCTGCCACTGGCGGGCGCGTGGCATGGACGGTTCCCGCCGTGCTGGGCGTGATGGGCGGCATTCTGTTGGGGCTGGGCATTCCCTGGGGAGGTCTGGCGCTGCTGGCGGGCCTGCTGCTGGCATGGTCGGACGCTCGCCCGCTGCTGGTGGCAGCCACCCTGCTGGGCGGCGCGGCAGGGTTCGGCTCAGCACGCCTTCAGGCCGCGCAGCCCGATCCCATGACCCCCTGGATCGGCGCACAGGTCACGCTGACAGGTAACTGGGACGGGCAATTTCTGACCCTACACGATCCCCGTGCCCGGCTGGCGGTGGCCCCCAAACCCGGCATTCCCGCAGGCCGGGTTACCCTGAGTGGGCGTCTGGTGCGGCCCGATGGACGGCGAATTCCCGGCGGCTTCGATCAGGCGGCGTGGCTGCGCTCGCAGGGCGGGTTATGGTTGCCCACCCCGACTGCCGTGCTAGTGGCGGCCCGCGTGCGCTCCAGCACCCCCGAAAACGGTCTGCGCGGGTGGTTCCGTCGCGGCCTCGTCACTGGTCTGGGCATGCGGGAAGCGGCGCTGATGCAGGCCATAGAACTTGGAGACCGCAACGAGATCGGGCAACAGAACTTTGCAGAAGGCTACGGCGTGCGCGACGCCTTCAACCGCGCTGGGCTGGCGCACCTGATGGCCCTGTCGGGGCAGAACGTGGCCCTGATCACGGGCGTGCTGATCTGGCTGCTGACGCGGGCAGGCGTACCGACCCTATGGCGCTACCTGACTCCTGCCCTGTTGCTGGTGCCGTATTCCGTGCAGTTGGTGGGTTTTTCGCCCAGCATCACGCGGGCCGTGATCATGGGCATGGCCGTGATGACCGGACTGGCGGTGGGGCGCGGCAAACCCGACCCGCTGGGCATCACGGCATTTGCGGCGCTGGCCTGCCTGCTGCCCTTTCCGATGTGGCTGCTGGACGTGGGCTTTCAGCTGTCTTTTCTGGCAGTGTTGGCGCTGCTACTGTCGGGCAAAGTGGCCGAGCTTTTGCCCCAGCGGTGGCCGATGTGGGTGCGGCTGGCGCTGGTGGCAACCGTGCTGGCCGAACTGGGCACGCTGCCCGTCATTGCCAGCACCTTCGGGCAGATTCCGCTGGTGGGCCTGCCTGCCAACCTGCTGGCCGGAGCGGTCATGGTGGTGCTGGTGCCGCTGGGTTTTCTGGCCGGACTGCTCGGCCCCGGCGCCATTCTCGTCAACTGGCTGGTGTCTGTGTTCGCCAACATCCTGCTGCTGATCGCCGAAACCTTTGGCCGCGCCCCGGTGCTGAGTTGGGGCACGGTCAGCGCCGCCGGATACGTGGCCTATGCACTGGCAGCAGGCGCGGGCGTGCTGTGGCTGCGGGGCCGAATCCGCCTGCCTGCCGCGCTGGGCACGGTTCTGGCCTGCATCCTGCTCACTGCCCTGCCGCCGCGCCTGAATCCGCCCCGCGAACTGGTGTTTCTGGATGTCGGGCAGGGGGACGCCACCCTGATTCGCCTGCCCGGATTCACGGCCCTGATCGATGCAGGCGGCAGCGTGAATTCCGACTACGACGTGGGCACCCGCACCGTGCTTCCGGCCCTGCGTGCACTGGGTGTGCGGAAGCTGGACTTGGTAGTGGCGACCCACGCCGACACCGATCACATCGAGGGCATTTCGGGTGTGCTGCGCGGTATGCCTGTTGGAGAGTTGTGGCTGGGCCACCTCAAAACCGATGATCCGGTGCTGACGGCGGTGCTCTGGACGGCCCGTGAACGTGGCGTGCCTGTACGCGAGGTGCGGCGCGGCGATCAATTGAAAGTATCGGGCCTGACGCTGAACGTGCTGTGGCCCCCCGGCAACGTGTGGAGCACCGAAGACAACGACAATTCCGTGTCCATGACGCTGGAGATGCCCACCGCCGGGGGAAAGCTGTGGCGCACAGCCATTCTGGGTGACCTTGCCGACCCTGCCGAGGCCCTGATCGGTCTGGGCAACCTGAACCTGCTGAAAGCCGCGCATCACGGCAGCCGATTTTCCAGCGGGGCCGAGATACTGGCCCAGACCCACCCCGCCGACGTGCTGGTCAGCGTGGGCGCACACAACACCTACGGCCACCCTCATCCCACGGTGCTGGCCCGCATCGACGCAGTGGGGGCAAAGGTCTGGCGCACGGATCAGGCCGGGACGGTGCGCTGGCCCTTGCCGTAAGGGGTGGAGGACCTGGGCTGTGGGTTGTAGTAAGAAATTTTGAACCTTGAGCTTTTCCTACAACCTGCGACCCACGCTCCACTTCCCCTTTCCGCGTTATTGTTGGGCAGACTTCAATTCTCAGGAGGATTCACCCATGACCACCAAATCACCCGTTCGCGTCGCCGTGACTGGCGCAGCCGGACAGATCGGCTACAGCCTGCTTTTCCGCATCGCTTCCGGCGACATGCTGGGCAAAGACCAGCCCGTCATCCTGCAACTCTTGGAAATCACGCCCGCGCTGAAGGCCCTCAACGGCGTCGTGATGGAACTCCGCGACTGCGCTTTCCCGCTGCTGGCCGATATCGTGACCAGCGATGATCCGATGGTGGCCTTCAAAGACGCCGATTACGCGCTGCTGGTGGGTGCGATGCCCCGCAAGGCAGGCATGGAGCGCGGCGACCTGCTCGGCGCAAACGGCGGCATCTTCAAACCACAGGGCGAAGCGCTGAACGCCGTTGCCAGCCGTGACGTGAAGGTGCTGGTGGTGGGCAACCCCGCCAACACCAACGCCCTGATTGCCCAGCAAAACGCCCCGGACCTGAACCCCGGACAGTTCACGGCCATGGTGCGCCTTGACCACAACCGCGCCATTTCGCAGCTGGCCGAGCAGACCGGGAAGCCCGTCAGCAGCATCCAGAACCTGACCATCTGGGGCAACCACTCCAGCACGCAGTACCCCGACCTGAGCGCCACCACCGTGGACGGTCAGCCCGCCCTCGATCTGGTGGAGCGCGACTGGTACGAGAACACCTACATCTCTACGGTTGCCAAGCGTGGTGCGGCCATCATCGAGGCACGCGGACTCAGCAGCGCGGCCAGTGCCGCCAGCGCCGCCATCGACCATATGCGCGACTGGGCGCTGGGCACGCCGGAAGGCCAGTGGGTCAGCATGGGCATCCCCAGCGACGGCAGCTACGGCATTCCCGAGGGCCTGATCTACGGCTTCCCCGTGACCTGCAAGAACGGCCAGTACGAGGTCGTACAGGGCTTGGAAGTCAGCGAGTTCAGCCGGGGCAAGATGGACGCCACCGCACAGGAACTCACCGAAGAACGCGACGAAGTGCGGAAACTGGGACTGGTCAAGTAGAAAAAACCGTAAGTAGGGAGTAGTTAGTGGTGAGTGGGAAAGGCGTGGGGCCAATTCGTTTGGCTTCTACCGGGGTCTAAGCACTCTTTAGACCAAAAACCATAAAACCATTCAGACAAGAGAGGGGAAGCGGGCGTCATGGCCTAGCTTCCCCTTCTCGTTTGTACTGATTTTTCTATGCTCTCGGTGCCTTTCCAACACCTTCTCATGTCCCCTTTTCGCCCCGAATTTTCCAGCCAAACTTCATCCCCCATTAATGCATTTCGGGGCAGTGATCCAATCGGCGGGCAGGCGCATACAAGCAGGTCAAAGGGACGCTTCACCACATTTTCCGCCGTCGCTGTCTGCTCGCTGCTCTGTCCTTTGGCTGCCTGCGCCTGCCGCTTCCTTGCCCCACTCATTTTTACCCGGAGGATTTACCATGAGCAACGACACCACCAAGCCCGCCAACAGCCGCCGCCAGTTCCTCGGAGCCGCTGGCCTGATGGGTGCAGGCGCACTGATCGCCGGATGCGCCCCCGTGATCGCCACCACGCCCAGCAAGCCCAACCTCGACGCCACCATCTTCAACTTTGCGCTGAACCTCGAGTACCTCGAAGCCGCGTTCTACTTGGCTGCCGTGGGCCGTTTGGGTGAACTGACGGCGGCGGGCGGCGACGCGAGCAAGGTCACCCTGCCCGCCGGCATGACCGGCAACACGGTCATGCCTGGGCTGACGGGCGACACCCTTGCTATCGTCCAAGAAATTGCCCAGGACGAACTGGCGCACGTCAAGGTCATCCGCGCTGTTCTGGGCTCTGCTGCTGTCTCGCAGCCGCAGCTCAACCTCTCCACCTCGTTCAGCACGGCCGCAGACCTAGCCAGTGGCGGCGCAATCAAGGGATTCAACCCCTACGCCAACGCGCTGTACTTCCTGCACGGGGCGTTCATCTTTGAGGATGTGGGCGTAACCGCTTATAAGGGCGCCGCCCGTCTGCTGGTTGACGACAAGCCCGCCGGCAACCTAGAGAATGCCGCTGGCATTCTGGCCGTCGAGGCTTACCACGCCGGTACGATCCGCACCCTTCTGTACCAGCAGAGGGCTGTCAGCGACCCCGTTCTCACGGCCGGCCTGACCGTTGCGCAGATCGTCCAGGCGATCAGCAACCTCCGCGACGGTGTGGACGGCACCGACGACCGCGACCAGGGCATCATGGGCGGCGCGGGCAACCCCGACTTCGTGTCCACCACAGCGGCCAACATCGTGCCGACCGATGTGAACGGTATCGCTTATAGCCGTACGCCCCGTCAGGTGGCGAACATCGTGCAGCTCAACGCCGATGCCAAGAACATGTCCTCTAGCTTCTTCCCCGCCGGACTCAGCGGCGACTTCAGCGCCATCCTCGCCCTCTAAACCTGAACTCAAGCTACGCTTGAAAGCGGACGCCCCCAGTGCATGTTGGCTGGGGGCGCTTTTCGATTATCAAAGGCAGGGTATAGAGAAGTCCAAGCTATGCTCCGCCTTCCCCCGTTCCAGCTATTCCAGCACTACCAGTTGTCCGGCTGCCTCGTACCACACGCGGCCATCTGCGCCAACAGCCAGGGCATGGGGACCGGTTGCTTTGCCGTTCTGGGTCAGCACAGGCACGGTCAGGGTGCTGGCTTCACCTTTACGGGCGCGGTAAAGGCGGCCCTGGGTCGGATCACCCACCCACAGCGTGCCGTCCGGGGCCACGGCCAGTTCGGTGGGACGTGCGCCCTCGGGAAGCGTCAACTGGGTTTGCTGGCCTGTAACCGGGTTCAGGTTCCACACTGTACCTGTGCGGGCTTCTATCCACCAGAGCGTACCGTCTGGGGCATTGGTCAGGGCGTCGGGCAAGCTTTTGCCGGGAATACCCACCCTAAATACAGTGGTCTTGCCTGTGGCCGGATCAAGACCGACAACCGCTGGGTCGGCATAAAAACGGGTGTAATACAGTTGCCCGCCCGCACCCAGCGTCAGGTCTTCGGCATTTTCTTCCACGGCATAGGACGTGACCTTGCCACTGAGCGGATCGAGGGCAGCCACCCGGTCACGCGTGTACTGGGTAAACCACACCCGGTCTGCGGTGGGCGTAGCACCGTTGATGGTATCGGCGGTGGCTCCCACGCCGTAGCGCCTGACATTGCCTGCACTGTCCCGCGAAATCAGCACACTGCCGTCGCTCATGGCGCTGCGGGCCGTGACCCACACGCGTCCACCCGGAGCCACCGCGTGGCTGGTGATGGTTTCGAGACCGCTCAGCCCGAAGTCCAACAGGCTGAAACTGTTCTGGGCCGGGTCGAAACGCACCAGCTGATGACGGCCCTCCTCGCCTGCGCTGACCGGGGCACGCAGCAGCACGCTTCCGTCTGCTTCAAAGCGCATTCCACTGGCCTCATAGGGGTCTCCTGCGCCCACCAGAATTGGGTGAACTGCGAAGGCCAGCACTGGCAGAGTCAGCGTGGCGCTTTTGCCCGCAGAGACCACCGTGACCGTGATGCTGGCCGCCCCGCCACCACTGGGCCTTCCTTGCAACCGCAGCGGGATCAGCGTTTCCAGGCCATCTAGCCGGGCAGTATCCACAGTGACAGTCAGTCCGGCAGGCACGCGGTCTACCTTGACTGTCACCGTTCCCGTCGAAGAAACCCGCAAAGTCGCTCCAGCTTCTGCACCGCCCATCAGTGCCAGGGCATGATCTGGCACCACCTTCAGGCTGGCCGCAACGGGCGTGGTATTCGCTGCTTCTCCCGGCACCACAGGCGCATTCGGCCCCCCACAGGAAGCCAGCAACAGGCCTGCCGCCAGCAGCGGCGCAAACAGAACTGCTGACGCTCGGTGATGTCTGTATCCAGTACTTTCAGTGGAGGGGACAGCCGGGAGGAAAGAACGCATAGGTGCAGTTCACACCATACTTCCTGACTTCCTCCTTACATTTTGGAGTCTGAAAAGCATAAATCATAAAATAGATCGGTTGCTATTTATTCTCTTGATTTCGTGCCTGCTCTCTGGCGAGGTGGGAGTCGCGGGGCTGGAGATCAAGGCGGGAGTGATCCAGAACAGAGTCGGCACAGGACAGATCAGCCAAGTTTTCTGACAGTGTGGTGTCAGAGCCGCAACACCATTTCTGTGTGGCTGATTCGAAAACCCAGCGACTCGTACAGGGCGCGGGCTTCCGGCGTGGTGCCTAGGCAGAGGCGAGAAATGCCCTGGCCTTGGGCAATGTTCAGGCAGGCCAGTACTGCGGCGCGGGCGTGGCCCTGCCTGCGGTGGTCGGGATGTGTCCAGACATTCACGATCCGGCCCCGAGAGGCTTGCGAATCATCTCGCGTTGGCCCCCAATCCAGCACATTCATGCCCGCTCCAGAGATGACCTCTTTTCCAAGAACCACCAGAAACCCCAGATAGCTGCCCCGCTGCATGGCTGTTTCTACCCAAGCCGCATATGTTGGCCGCTCAGGTGCATCCGCCTCTGCGGGGTAACGGTGCGCAGAAATGGTCTGAGCGTCGGCTGGGGTGGCGGCACGGAGCATAGGTCATGTCAGACTAAGCCCATGAGTCAACCTGAAGTCCAGATCACCGGGCGCATTGGCGGGATAACCCAGGGCTATGACCTTCATGCCGAGTGGGACGGAGCCGCGCTGCATGGGCGCATCGGCGGGCGCTTCGAGGGCAAGGACATCCACCTGACCGTGCAGGGTGAGCGGGTTCATGGCCGAATCGGCGGGCACTTCGACGGCTTCGATGCCAGCGGCGACCTCTCCCCCACCCGCGTCGAGGTACGGCTTGGCGGACGAATCGAGGGCGACGACGTGGAGTTGACCCTGGATGGATCGCAGATTCATGGACGATTTTCGGGGCGCATCATGGGCAAGGACGTGCGGCTGCAGACCAGCGGCGCCAGCCTTGCCGGACGCATCGGCGGCGTGGTAGACGGCAAAGATGCAGAGATCAGCTTCGGTACAGCTCCGGCGTTGCTGGCGGCCCTCTGTGCCGTATGCGCCTACAAAGCCCTCGAAGATCAGCAGGCGCAGTCCAGCAGCGCGGCCTCGTCTTCGCCCTCAACCTGAGGCCACCGCCTGAGCTGTGCGGCCCGATTCTCCAGCAAGCCGCACATTCCGGGCGGAGGGTGCGTGATACCTTCCCCCCAACATGACTGCACCCCAAACGACGGCAGGGATGGCGCAAGACAAGGCAATTCAGACTCCCGCAGCGATGACGCTGAAAGAACTGCTCCAGACGCCCGCATTTCAGGGCCGCTCTCCGTTCGACGGGGTGCGGCGGGGCGTGCACGACGAGGTACGCGATAACCTGAAACGCAAGTTGCAGAGCGGCGAAGAACTGTTTCCCGGCGTGGTCGGCTACGACGACACCGTGATTCCCCAGTTGGTCAACGCGCTGCTGGCCCGCCAGAACTTTATTCTGCTGGGTCTGCGCGGGCAGGCCAAGAGCCGGATTCTGCGGGCCATCACGGGCCTGATGGACGACTTCGTTCCGGTGATTTCGGGCGTAGAAATGCCCGACGATCCCCTGAACCCGGTGGGTGCAGAAGGCCGCGCCCTGCTGGAAGCACACGGGCTGGATCTGCCGATTCGCTGGCTGCCCCGCGCAGACCGCTACGTGGAAAAACTCGCCACGCCCGACGTGACGGTGGCCGACCTGATCGGTGACGTGGACCCCATCAAGGCCGCCCGCCTCGGCACCAGCCTGGGCGATGTGCGCTCCATGCACTTCGGGCTGCTGCCCCGCGCCAACCGGGGCATTTTTGCCGTGAACGAGCTGGCTGACCTTGCGCCCAAGGTGCAGGTGGCCCTGTTCAACATCCTTCAGGAAGGAGACGTGCAGATCAAGGGCTACCCGATCCGCCTCGAACTGGACGTGATGCTGGTTTTCAGCGCCAACCCGGAAGATTACACGGCACGCGGCAAGATCGTGACGCCTCTGAAAGACCGTATCGGCAGCGAAATCCGCACCCACTACCCCACGGATGTACGCCTCGGCATGAACATCACCGAGCAGGAAGCGGTGCGCGGCGAGGACGTGACCGTGCCCGGATTCATGGCCGAACTGATCGAAGAAATTGCCTTTCAGGCCCGTGAGGATGGCCGCGTGGACAAGCTCTCGGGCGTGTCCCAGCGCCTGCCGATCAGCCTGATGGAAGTGGCGAGCGCCAACGCCGAACGCCGCAGCCTGACCGGAGACGGCCAACCCGTGGTGCGGGTCAGCGACGTGTACGCGGGCCTTCCTGCCATCACAGGCAAGATGGAGCTGGAATACGAGGGCGAGATGAAGGGAGCCGATCAGGTGGCCCGCGACGTGATCCGCAAGGCTGCCGGAGCCGTGTACGCCCGCCGCCACGCCAGCGCCGACACCCGTGATCTGGAAAAGTGGTTTGAGGACGGCAACGTCTTCCGCTTTCCTCAGGGCGGCGACCCCACTGCGGCCATGAAAGCCACCGCACAGGTTCCCGGCCTGCGCGACCTCGCCGTAGAAATTGCAGACAGTAGCAGCGACGCCGTGCGGGTCAGCGCCGCCGAATTCATTCTGGAAGGGCTGTATGGCCGCAAGAAACTGAGCCGCGCCGAAGAAACCTACGCCGCCCCAGAACAGGAAACGCGCCAGCAGCGCGGCGGACGCTGGAACTGAGCCACGCCTGACCGAAAGTTCTAAGCATTCTGTTTCCCCACTCCTTCACATCAGCCCTTCAGGGGCGGTGCGGAGCAGTGGGGTTTTTGTGGCTTACGGATTTGCTGGGCAGGTAGGATGCAGCATCTGTCATCCACCCTCTGCACATCCCACCCGACCCGGAGGTTTTGCCATGCGTGCCGCTTTATTCCTGACGACCCTGCTGTTGCCCCTCGCCACGGTGCAGGCCGCTGCACAGGCCACCGCTGAATCCACCACTGCTGCCCCCAACACCGCACCCCACGCCATCTTGTTCCGGCTGGGGCAAACCTACGCCTCGGTGGTCGGCACACTGGATGGCTCCGGCACAGCCCGCCGCTGGACACCCGGTGAATCTCTGGGACCCCTGGCCCGCAAACAAATTGAAGCCACCATGCGGGCCACGGTGCTGGGGCCTGCCGGAAAACTGGGCACGGCCACGGTGGGCGGGCGCATCGAAACCAATGATCCCTGCGACTGGGTGCGCGATACCCGCTACCTGAGCACCGTGAAAACTGTATTTCCGGCCCATGCCCTCAGTGCGCCGTGGAACCCCGTGCCGCGCCCCATCACGGCCCTGCCCCTTAACAGTGCTCCCTATCTGGCTATCGTGGCTGCCGAGCTGAAAAAACGCGGCCTGACCGCCCCGCCCCGCCTCGCACAACTGCTGCGAACCGATCTGGACGGCAACGGACGCGACGACATTCTGATGGTGGCGGCCAGCGATCCGGTGGATTTTTCAGAGGGCGTGATGAGGAGCGTCTATGCCGAAAGAGCGGGGCAATATTCGCTGGTGCTGGTGCGCGAATCGTTGCCCAGCGGCGTCAAGACCAGCGTGCTGGGTGAGCGTCTGGTGCTAAAGCAGCCCGCTGAAGATGCCTTCCCCAACGTGCTGACCCAGCGCATCGGCGCGGTGGCCGACCTGAACGGGGATGGCCGTATGGAAGTTCTCGTAGACGACGACGTGCATGAGGGCGAAGGCACCACCGTCTGGCAGAGTGGAGTGGGCGCTGCGCCAATGCGGAAAGTGCTGGAATGGGGCTGTGGGGTCTGATGGGGTGGTAGGGAGTGGGTCGTAGGACGGACGGAAAGCAGTTCTCCTACAACCCACGTCCTATCATCTCTAGTACAGCTTGCCCAGCACGTCATCCTTCATCACAAAGCTCTGGTCTTTGGTCGGAAATCGCCCTGCCCGTACTTCGGCAGCGTAGGCAGCGATGGCTTCGCGGGCGTCCCGGCCCAGTTCGGCGTAGCGTTTGGCAAGTTTCTTTTCCTCGCCTTCGTACAGGCCCAGCAGGTCGTGGTACACCAGCACCTGACCCTTGCAGTGCACGCCCGCGCCGATGCCGATGGTGGGCACGGTCAGGCGCTCGGTGATCAGGCGGGCGAGGCGGGCGGGGATGGCCTCCAATACCACCGCAAAGGCTCCGGCATCCTGTAACGCCTGTGCGCCTTCCACGGTGCGGCGGGCGCTTTCCTCGTCTTTGCCCTGCACTTTCAGGCCACCCTGCGCCGTGGCGGTCTGGGGCATCAGGCCCACATGTCCCATCACCGGAATGCCGTTGCGGGTCAGCACGCGCACTACGTCCAGCACCTCCGGGGTGGCTCCTTCCATCTTCACAGCGTCGGCTCCCGTTTCCTGAATCACGCGTACGGCGGCCCGCATGGCGTCGGTCACTCCGGTGTGATAGGTACCGAAGGGCAGGTCCACGACCAGAAAGGTGTCCCGCGCCCCACGGCGCACGGCGCGGGCATGATGAATCATGTCGTTCAGGGTCACGGGGGCGGTGGAATCGTAGCCCAAGACCACGTTGCCCAGAGAGTCCCCCACCAGAATCAGGTCGGCTCCGCCCCGCTCGGCGTGAATGCCGCCGGGATAATCGTAGGCTGTGACCATCACCAGAGGTTCGGCGGCAGTCATCAGTTCGGGCACGCTGCGTTTCATGGTCTCACGGTAGCAGGGCGGGACAACAGACCGCCTCAGGATCAAGGGTCCAGCAACAGAAGAGGGCGGGGGCGGAAAGCGTTTGCCTCCAGCATTCCCCCGCCCCAGTAGATCAGTTGACCCGCGCCCAGACGCCCTCCTAGCCTTTCACGATTTCGCCGTAGCGCCCCAACACCAGATAGATGATCCAACCCGTGACCGCCACATACAGCCACACGGGCACGGTCCAGCGTACCCAGGCGCGGTGGCGGTTGAACAATTTACGGGCTGCCGGGGCATCGATGTTGCCCAGATTCCCGGCGGCTTTCAATCCGTGATAGGCGTTCCAGAGTGCGCCGAGTGCCAGGGGCAGATTCAGCGCGGCCAGAATGATGTGGCTGATCAGGAGGGCAAAGTAAGCGCTCCGCCACTGGTCGGGGCCAACATATTTTTTCTCGTAGCCCATGCCCAGGCGCGTGAGGTACAGCACCAGAAAGAGCGTGGCGAGGCCACTCGCCAAAAGCATGGCCCGCATGTGTGCCTCACGGTTATGGTTGCGAATAAAGAACACGCCGAAGCACAGCGCGATGCCGCTCATGACGATGATGATAACCGCCCACTGATTAATCGTTTCCGCCATATTGCCCGGACTATAGAGGTAAGGGGCAGGGGCGAGTGTCCGGGGCCATCCACAGAAGAGCTGACACATATTGTTGACCGACCTGCAAGTTATACTCCAGTGGATGCCAGACAGTGCCAGACAGACACAGGAAGCACTCATCCAAGACCTGATTCGGGCAAGGCGGGTCGCTATAAGCATCATTATACCCTTCGTCTGCCTACTAACGGTCGGCTCAATACATCTGACCAATGATGACTTGAGCCATCATGCCTACAATATACAGATTTATACATTTCATACCATTGCTCTCTTATCTACCTGGATTGCCATACGTCATTATCAAGCAAGCGAAGTCCCCTATATGGCAATGTTGACGGTAGGTGCAAGTTTCATTATAACCAAGTTCATCACCTTGGCTTTATATGCAACATTTGATGGCTTTTCTTTGGGGATCACAGATAGTCTTATTTGGATCTACGCGCTGCTTATATTTGCGCTTATTAATATTAAGTCCGGCTTTTATTGGCGCTACTCAATCTCTCTTATGTCCATCCTGACTATTATGGGCATGTTCTATATATATTCTAATATTGGTGTACCTAGTTTCAACTCGACCCTTGTTTCTCTCCTACAGCTTCTCTCAATCGGCTGGATTGTTCTTATTGGCTCTAAGAGTTATATGATTGGCAAGGAATTACATATTAGTCATATCGCCAAGATGGCAACACTTGAAGGGGTGGCCCATACAGATATCCTGACCAATCTACCCAACAGGCGTTACCTGGAACACTACCTACAGGAATTTGTAGGACGTCCCAGTTCCAAAATTCTTTCTCTGATGTTTATTGATTTGGACAGTTTTAAACTGGTCAATGACACACTAGGTCATTCCAAAGGCGATGATCTGCTTAAACAGATGGCCAGCCTACTCGTAAAACTCAGCGGTAAATCGGCGGTGGTTGGACGTCTGAACGGAGACGAATTCGTCATTCTTTTGCCGGAAACCACTGGTGAGGTTGCCGAAGAGTTGGGTCATACCATCCTCAAGCATCTTCAGAAAGATGGTCTTGAGCTGGGGAAAGAATATCAACACTTTCGTCTGACGCTCAGTATCGGCATCAGTGTCTATCCTCAGGATGGTCACACCCCCGAGGAACTGCTTCGACACGCAGACAGTGCTATGTTTTCAATCAAAAAAAATGGGAAACAGAACGTTCGCCGCTATAACCTTGAAGACGACGCTGAAACAGAGTACAGGCAGGAGTTAGCGCACGAATTGGCTGGAGCAATCGAACGTCAAGAAATCTCGCTGGTCTTTCAACCTCTTTATAATCTCTCGACAGGCAAGATGGTCAAGGCAGAAGTATTAATGCGTTGGCAGCATCCCACTCTCGGATGGATTTCTCCAGCTACATTTATTCCAGTTGCAGAACAGGCCGGACTGATCAACACACTTGGCCATTGGGCATTACAGCAAAGCTGCATTTATGCCAAGCAATGGCCTTCTATTGCGCTTTGTGTCAATGTCTCAGTTCTACAGCTTCTCCAGACTAACTTTTCCCAACAGATTACTGAACTCTTGCATGAACACCAACTACCTGCCAGCCAAATAGAATTGGAGCTGACAGAGACAACAGTAATGGAGGACAATCCAAATACGGTAGAGGCACTCCGTAGCATCAGGGCTACAGGAATCAGTCTGACCATTGATGATTTCGGTATAGGTTATTCCAATCTGGCACGTCTACGCACGTTGCCTGTTGAAACGGTTAAAATCGATCAAAGCTTTACCCAGTCGCTGGCGGGTACGGAGTTGGATCAACGCTATGCCGCCCAAATGATTCATTCGGTGGTGCAGATCAGCAATATCGCAGAGTTGCATATCACGGCGGAAGGCATCGAAACCTTGGAGCAATTGCGGGCGGTGCGGGCCTTGGGCTGCCATACGGGCTAAGGCTATTTTCTGTCTCGGCCGGGCAGTGCCGAACAGTTAGGGAGGCTGCTTCATGATCGCGTCTTGCCCTCATGGACTGCCGACTGAACTCCATGGATGAGCGTTGTGGTCTGAAGCTGGACTCAGAGTTGAGTGAACTCAGCAGCATAGATCCCACTCGCAGCCAGCTTGAGGGATCAGTGACGCTAGAGCGACTTGATTGGCCTTCTGCTGTCCGCAGTCGCTCCCAAGTTTGGCCCCCAAGTCTGTCCGCAAAGCACCTGCGGAAAACCTCATACAGCGCTTGCAGCACCTCAGAAGCCCAAATTATGTTTCCAAGTTGGAAGTTTGAAGCTGACCACCTCTGGGGAGAACAATCCTCCAAACAGGTGACTTGACCGCAAGGCGATATTTTCCTCTACACCAAGTTCGCCCCAAGGTCTATTCCCCCAAATGACTTGGTATCTAGTGAGACTGATAGTACGAATTGTGATCGGGTTAGACTTGAGTAGATGATACTTTCCACGGGTCAAAACCGCAGCAGCTTGACAGAAAGCCTGGCTCGGGCGAGGCGCTTAGCACTCATCAATTTATTGCCTGTCATCATTATTTTTTCGGGATTATTTGCATATATCATGCAAGATGCATTGGATCACCAGAAGTATGGCAGGTTCATATTATTACTTTTAATGATATGTCACTCTATCAGCTTTTTCATGATCTATTTTTATAAGGACAGAGAATTTCCTTACATATTTTTTTCACTTTCGTCATTGGGCTTTGTTATCACCAAAATGATCATTATCATACTTTATGCGCCGCCGTCCGAGATTCCTGATGGCATATCTGAATCTATTATATGGGTGTACGGCATTCTTGTCTACCTTCTGCTCAATAGCTTGGCGCCTTTTTATTGGATATTAGCTCGGTACTTCTTAGGTCTTTTTGCCCTTCTTTGCGGAATCTATCTAATTAAATGGAGCAGCAGTCCAGAAATAGCAGCCACTACCCTTTCCCTGTTCAGGGTAAATTTGGTTGCATGGATAATACTTTCAGGCTCAAGAACATATTTAATTCAGAGAGAATCACCTAAGTCAAATTACTCAAATCAATACTCTGGAAAAGCTAGTATACATTGATTTCTTAACTAATTTACCAAATCATCATCATCTAAATAAATACCTGCTTGAAATGATCCAATTGCAGCCAGATAAAACTTTTCAGGTTCTATTTATTGACTTGGATGGATTTAAAACAATTAATGACACACTCGGTCATGATCAGGGCGATGTCATTTTGCAGAGAATAGGTCGGTTTCTTCTTGATTCAAGCGGCCCAGGTGCTCTTGTCGGGCGACTTCACGGAGATGAGTTTGTTATCTGAGATCTTGCAGTTTAAACCTTGAGGGGGATTTGTGCGTGCTGGAAGGCATCGAGGGCAGCCAGTTCTAGGAGAAGCGCTCTGCGACGCACTTCTGGAACAAACGAGAACCGTATGGTTCTCGCTAAAGCTCCCCAATCCGGCCAGACTTGGGGTCTCGTCATGGGTGTGTCCAAGTCTTGGACATGACAGAGCAAGAAGGCCAAGGTGGACAGACACCACCAGCGGAACACGCCCTGTTTGCTGTGTTGGGCAAAGCGTTCCAGTCCAAAGCGGCCCTTGATCGTTTTGAAGAACGCCTCTATCCTCCAGCGCCCTTTCCCGACCCGTGCGAGATACACGCCGCCGAGATTGAGGTTAGACATCACAAAGCGTTGTTCCGGCTCCTTGTTGCGGTGTAACCACACCCAAGAGATGCACATCGTCTGGTCAAGCCCTTGGGGCTTGACCAGATCGCCTCTGACCATCAGATCTCGCACCTGACGGCCATCCTCAAGCTTGCGTGTACAGCGAACCCCCACCACGATGTCGAGGCCATGAGCGAGGACACCCTGGACGAACGCCCTGCTCTCAAATCCCCCATCCGCATGCAGACGGGGACGCCGGTTACCCGATCGCAGCTCAGGGGGCACCGTGCGGAGCAACTTCAAAGCCAGTTGTGCGGGGGAAGGCGTCCCCTTCCCCCGCCAGATCTGAACCGCCCAAGGCAGACGAAGATGACCGCAACACAGGTACAGCACGACCAGATGGACGCCATGAACACTGTTGAACGTGTGCATCCAGTTGTCCAGGTCGGCGAACTTGCCACGCTTCTCGAGGCTGGTCAAATCAACCAACAGGTCGAGTCGAGGTCGCTGATGGGGCCGAGATCGCCACTCGTCTTGCAGCACTTGCAGGGCGTGCTGACGCATCACCCGGCAGAACTGCCGGGTGTTCCACCCGGCGTGATTGAGGAACCGACTGATGGCCGAGGGTGATTTCACGGTGGCCCGTTCTGGGAGAGGATGGCCAGAACCATCCAGCAGCAGATCAAGAAACACTTCGAACGAAGCCCGTCTGTGATTAGCGCCTCCAAGAGTGCCCGGCTTTCAGCCGGGCACTCTTGCCGTTACCATGCTGTCCATGAGCTCCGAGGTGACTGAGAAAGATCTCTTCGAGATCATCCGTCGCCAGTCCGAGCAGATTGACCAGTTGATCGCGGAGAACAAAGCGCTTCAGGCCGAACATATCCGCCTGAAGAAGCGTATTGAAGAGCTGGAACGACGGGCCCGCAAGTATGCCGCGCCCTTCAGCCGGGAGACGCGCACTGCCCAACCCAAATCACCAGGACGCCGTCCTGGTGAAGGCACCTTCGCGCACAAGTCGCCACCCACGCCACAACAGATCACCGAGACCGTACAGGTTGACACGCCAAACACCTGTCCTCGGTGTGGTTTCACAGGACTGCTGATCTTCACCCGTCACGACAAAGCCTGGGTCACGGAACTTGTCCCTCAGAACGCCATGCAGGTCACCGAGTACCACGTGCCCGTCATGGACTGCCCCCAGTGTCACCACGCGGTGCGTGGTAACCATCCCGCCCTAAAGGCCGATCAGATGGGTGCCACCGCCCACCGACTCGGACCGGTTCTGCACGCCACCCTTCAGACCCTGCATCACGAGGTGGGTCTGCCCGTGCGCCGAATCGGTCGGGTCATGAACCTCCTAGGCGGCGTGCAGGTCACGCAAGGTGCGATCACGCAAGCCGCACGGCGGCTTGCCGCCGACGGCAGCCCCCTCGCCGCTCACGTCGAGGCTCTCCAGGCACAAGTGCAACACGCTCCGTTCGTGCATCACGACGACACCGGCTGGCGGATCGGCACCCAAAACGCGTGGGTGGGCGCGTTCCGCAGCGCGGACACCGTGGTCTTCCGCGCCAACCTGCAGCACACGAACGTGGAAGTCCGCCAAGGGCTGGGACAGAACTTCGCGGGCGTGCTGGTCAGCGACCGCTTCTCCTCGTACGACAGCCGCTTCCTAGAAGGGGTCAAGCAGCAGAAGTGCCTGGCGCACCTGATCCGCAATGCCGATGAGGTCGCCGCCGGGCAGCAGGGGCGCCCTGGACGTGGAGAGCTGTACGGACAGCGGGTTGCGCAGGTCTTCCGGGATGGAATCCGACTGCACCGGAACGTGACGACGAGTGTGTGTACGCAAGAGGAATACGCGCAACAGGGTGAAGAACTCACCCTGCGCCTGGAGGCCTTGCTGAACCGGGCACCGCTGAAGTCGAAGGCGAACGAACGACTCCGGCTGGGCATCCTGAAGCAGCATGGACTCGATCGGTTGTGGCAGTTCCTGAAGGATCCGGACATTCCACCGACGAACAATGCGGCGGAACGGAGTCTGCGGACCGTGGTGATGGCGAGGAAGGTCTCGCAGTGCAGCAAGAACGCGGTGGGCGCGCAGACGTACATGCGGATCAAGTCCACCGTGGAGACCGCGCGGTTGCGCGGTCAAGATCCCGTCGCCGTCCTGACCGGCCTCACCCGTTAAAGCTTGGATGCCCGACCTTCGGCCGGGCATCCAGGGAGGCGCTAATCACAGAC
>NZ_KB899747.1 GCF_000378445.1 Deinococcus aquatilis DSM 23025
GTTGCACTGCTGCCCGGATCCTCCTGGTCGCTCGTCTGCTCAAGGTGTTGCCTTCCCGGCGCTGGGCCGTGTTGATCGCGGACCGGGAGTTCGTGGGACGCGAGTGGTGCTCGTTCCTCCGCTGGAAACGCATCCGACACTGTATCCGTATCCGGGAGAACACCAGGATCGAGGACGAACTGGTGCGAGACCTGTTCACGACGCTCCAACCGGGACAGATGCGCACCTTGTTCGAGCGGACGTGGGTGTATGGGGGCTGGATGCACGTGGTCATCACCCTGTCCCCCGCGGGGGACAGGGTGATCGTGGCATCGGATTTGCCCGTGCTGGACGTACTGAACACCTATCGGCTCAGGTGGGCGATTGAATCGGCATTTTCCGCTTTGAAATCTCGCGGACTGAATCTGGAGGCCACGCACATGACGGCCCCAGAGCGAATCTCTCGGCTCTTTGGGCTGCTGTGTATCGCGCTGGCCTGGATGACCCGGATCGGCGCGCAGCGGACAGAGACCCACGCCCCTCGGCGGGACAAGCGCGGGCGAGCGGTCGTGAGTCAGGCGCGGATCGGGTGGCAGATCCTGAGTCAGGCGGCGCGGTGGGGCGGCGACGTGTTCTGGGACTACCTGCGGCTCCTTGGGATGCCGTTCCCGACGGCCAGCACGTCAGTTTCCCGAAGTGTCAGGTGCTGAGCAACCGCACTACCCGCAGCACCCTCGACATTGTCAACAGCGACATTCGTCAGGCAGGTGAGCGGCTCAGCAGCGATTTCCCCGCCATTCAGATTACCCAGGACCTGAGTGGAAACAGCGTGCTGACGCTGAGGCGCGGCCTGCTCGATTCGCCGCTGCCTGTGTGTGCGCCGCTGCCCAACGTCCTGGGCGCCTATGTCAATGCCAACAATCCAGCCGCCACAACTTTTGTAGGCGGCATCAGCAACCTGCCCACGGCCTGCACCACCGGGACCCAGGATCTCAGCCAATGGACAGCCCAGATTGCGGCAGGTGTGGTCAGCGGCTACGTCTTCGATACGGCAGATGGCCGGGGCAACCATGTCGTTCTGAGCGGAACCTCGACCACCGGAACCCCGCTCAAGACACAACTGGTTCAGTTCAGTGGCCTGACCAGTAGCTTCAATCCCGTCAAAGCCAACGCCACTGCAACCGAACGCGATATCCGGCTCTACCTGATTGAAGAACGGCAATACCTGGTCGTTGGAGGGAAGCTGATGCTGGGGGTCAACGGCAAGACTTCACAGGCCGCTACGCCGCGAGTGGTTTCCTTCAAGGCTGTGCCGTACCTACAGGGCACTACGCCGACGATAGCCGCACTTCCCTTTCCGGGCGTAAACGCCTCTGGGAAACCCAAAAGTTGGAAAGATTTGGCCTATCTCGACCTCTCCATCACCGTGACCGAAGGCAGTGGCAAAAACGCCGTTCAGCGAACGATCAGTCAGCGTCTGACACCTAGAAATACCAGCAGCGCCGAATCAGATTCCAATTGATCAACCGTTCACAGGGAGACGTGATGAATACACAGACATCGATTCGGACGCAGGGGTTAGCCCTGGTCACCGCCCTGATCTTCATGGTGGTCATGCTGGCCGTGCTGACTGCCTACCTGACCATGACGACCACCGAACTGAAAACCAACAACATCAGCCAGAACGGGGTAGAAGGCTTTTACGCTGCCGAAGGTGGCCTGAATATGCGGGCCGAACAGGTGCGGAATATTTTTAAAGGCTATCTCCGTCCAGTCGGAACTGCGCCTTCTACAGCAGGTGGCGCTCTGCCCTGCGTGGGAACCAATGTGGGCAGCGGCGATATGAGGTGCATCGCTTACACCCTCAATGGACGCACCGTCAATACCTATATGGTGGACGTTACCAACTACATTTCAGGCAACCCTGAAAGCGGTACGGTCGGCCCCGGCGACATTTATGCGGGCCTGAATTACGCTCAGTATGCCTACACAGTGAAGAGTGAAGCCCTCAGCAGCACTGGCAAGCGCGAAGCCGTACTGGAAATGAAGTTCCAATCCAGATTGGTCCCGTTGTTCCAATTTGCAGCGTTTTATGATGACGACTTAGAGTTTCATCCAGGCGAGGATATGAGTTTGAATGGGCGCGTACATACCAACGGTAGCCTCTATCTGAATGCAGAAAGCGGCAGAACACTGAGTGTTACAGGAAAGACGACGGCCGCCAACCAGATCGGGCGTTATGGCAAAGACGGGCGTGGGTGCAGCGGGATTGTCACTTTTTACACCATACCTATGGCCTGTAATGGTACATCTGAAATCACTACGGCCCAGCTGATTCCCTTTAATAAAAACGTATTGTCCCATCAGCAGAAACTGACGGTTCCACTGATGAGCAGCCTTGCTCCAGATCCCACGGGTGCCAATAACAGCGAACTGTGGAGCCGCGCCGATGTCCGGATTGTAGCCACAGCTGTTGCTGTGACAGTAAACCCCACAGGCTTCGTTCTGAGTGTGGTCAACGCTGACGACTCGCCGAATACTGCCGCCACAGCTGCCCTTCAAACCTATAATTCTGCCAATCCCCTTAACCCAGCCGTCGTTGTGCGCCCCAGAACCTTCTGGGACAACCGGGAAGGCAAACTCATGACCCTGATAGACGTTAATCAACAGCGCCTGATGGATGCTATAGAAAGTGGTGCAGGAGCGTTCAAGGACAGCAGCGGGAACACCCTACATGTCAACGACACGACTGGTGGAGGGCTTGCCATTCATTTCAGTTTCAGAGATGGCAACCCGGCAACCAATGGTTCCACGCTGTATGCAACCAACTATGGTGTGAGGATCAGAAACGCCGCTCGTCTGGGAACAACAAACGGGCTTCCACAACTCAAGGGCTTGACTATCATTACGAACCAATCTCTCTACACGCAGGGTGACTACAATACTGGAGGATCCAGTGGAGCCACCGCCAAGCGCCCAGCTGCACTGATTGCCGATGCCATCAACATTCTGAGCAATGCAGCCACGGGCGAAATTGTCCAATCAGGTAGTACTCCTGAAGCTTCCCCCACCACCGTGAATGCAGCCTTTCTCTCTGGAATAGATGAAACCAAATCGGGAGCCTACAACGGCGGTCTTCAAAATTATCCACGCCTGCATGAAACTTGGGGATCGTCAAGAACCTTCACTTACAAGGGAAGCTTCGTAAGCCTCGGCAATAGCTTGCATGTCCAGGGCAAACAGGGGAGTGCCCGCTACTCAGCTCCGAAGCGCGACTTCAGCTACGACACTGATTTCAACGACGCCAACAATCTTCCGCCCCTGACGCCCCGTTTCGTCTACCTGCGCCAACTCCTGTTTGCAAGGTCGTGGTAACACAAGGTCGGTGACCCTGATTACTTGACACAAAGCAGCAGAGAGCGCCCTTAATTGAGGGCACTTTCTGTTGGGAAAAACCGCTTACATCACTGAAAATACCGCCTGACTCTACCAAAGCACCCTACCTTGTGAGGGATCTCAAGATTGGCCTCAGCCGTTCGGTAGACCCTGAACCACACAGCGGAGAACATAGGCCATCAGGACAAAGCTCAGGTGTCAGGACGGCACAGAACCGCCTTACTGAGCAGTTGGAGTGAACTGCACGTTATCGAGGAACATCTTGCCAGCGTAGTTGCTCTCGACATCCGCCACAATCAGGTTGATCTTTCCAAGAGCGGTCTCCGGCGTGAGGGCCTTGTCGAACTTGTTCAAATCGAACCGGATGGGGAAGTGATACAGTCCGTCACTCGTTTTTGGCCTGCTGGCCAGATCAGTCAGTGGAAGACTCACCGGCTCCTGGGCCTGCGCCCAGTACCCCAGGCTGGGAGGACCGAAAGAGAGGTTGACCGAGAGTGCTCCACGGTTGCCTCGCCCTTCTTCCGGCTTCAGGTAGAGGTCGAACACGAGGAAATTATTACTCCCTCGCGTCAGAGTGGGTGTATCGAGGACAAGGCGCGGTGCCGAAGCCCAGTTGTCGGTGGGCTTGACGTCGGGGTACATGACCTCCCAGGTGAGGGCATTCGAGCCGTTGGCTTCCCCGAGCGTCAGTGCGCCCTTGACACCTGAAGCAGCGTCCCACGCCCAGCCCTGGCGGGTGCCGTCCTCAAAGGTCGAAGGAAGCGTCGCCTGACCCAGCGGCGCATGATCGACAGGCTGCTCAGAGGCTGTCCGGTTACCTGAAAAGGAGATGTTGTCGAGCCAGATGGTAGTTGTATTCTGCGTGCCCACGAACAGGATGACATTCGTGAGGATGCTGCCCTTCAAATCTGTGTCGCTGGCTATGGCAGCAAAATTCGGAGAATCCTCTGCTGTCATGGTCAGGGTCGCCCTGTAAAGCCCGTTGGCCTGCTGAACGAACTTGTCTGCCGTGACCTGAACGGCCCGTTTAGGATTGGCCCAGCCGTGCGTGGCGCTCTGCGGAATGGCCGCGATAGACACGGTGGCGGGTACGGCGGCCAGCACGTCCATGCTCAACGTTTTTGCTCCATACAGGTTGGGGTGGGCAGAGGAGCCGTCGGCGGAGAGACGCACATTGGCCCAGTAATTGCCCTCCGACACGTCAGTGCTGGCGGCCAAGCCATCGACCTTCAGGGCACCGTTCTCGTTGCTGACGGTAGCCGTCTTGACCGGGCTGTCACTATTTACACCGAAGCCTTGAGCTGTCCCGTCGTCAAAATTCCAGACCGTTTCTATAAACGCTGTCCGGTCAATGGGTTGGTAAGCAATTCCCTTGATCCGGGCACGAACATACTCGCCGGAGACACTCAGTTCCTGCGGTGCCCAGAGTTGATCGGTGCCTGGATCAAGATTAGTGGCTGCGCTCTTGCCGAGTTCGTAGGGATTGAAGGACGCCGATGTTTCGTTCTTGTTTGTGAGGGACCAGTTGATCCAACTGATGTTGTATTTGTTCAGGAAATCCAGCCACATGTCCGCTTCTTGAAGGTAAGGCCCATTGTTGCCGCTGGCCTCGCTTGACCCCCACTCGCTGACAAAGACAGGAACTCCATGCTGGAGAGCGTATTTAACGTTGCTCATGACGTTGGTACGGTCCGTCACATCATTGGAGGCCTGATGCGTTCCGGAATAAAAGTGTGCCGTGTAGACCGTGTTGGCATCCTGAATGCGGTTGTCGGCAGCCAGATCGGGGCGCTGCGTCCAGTTGGGACTGCCCACCAGCACGATGTTCTGGTTGCCTGTATCCCGCAGCATCCTGATGATCGGCTCCGCGTAGGCTTTCACGGACGCCCAGCCCGCAGTGTCGTTTGTTACGCCCAGCGGATTGGGGTTCGGCTCGTTCGCCACTTCGTAGATGATGTGACTGTTGTTCGGGTACTTCTGGGAAATCTCGCGGAAGAACGCCAGCGGATTGGCCTTGGTATAGAGATCTGCATTGGGATCACCCGGCGCGTGGACATGCCAGTCCACAATCACGTACAGGTCGTTCGCGATGGCGTAGTCGATGCCCTCAAGGACCCGCTGTTTGAGTTGTGGATTCGTCGCGTATCCACCCTCGCCGACGTACATGGCAAGGCGAATCACGTTCGCACCCCAATCGTCGGCAAGCGCTCCAAAAGCGTTGTCGTTGATGATCTCTGGGAACCACTGGAGGCCGTGCGTGCTCATCCCCCGCAGTTGAACAGGCTTGCCCTGGGAATCGACGAGCGTTGCCATGCAGTTGAGCATCCCCACCCTCAGCGCACCTGCTGCCGACGGCTTTCTGCCACTGCCGCCGATAAGGTTCGTGTAGACGACCTCCGACGCGGTGGGCGAATACGCCCCGGCAGGAGCTTCAGGAAGTGGTGACAGCGTTGGGCCGGAGGCGCAATTTTCCATCGGCAGTTGGGCCTGGGTTGCGCATCCGGAGAACAGCAGTCCGGTCAAGACCATCATGAACGGGAAAGTGGGTGTTCTGCTGGTCATGTCAAGCCTCCTGAACATAGAGGTAAAGGTGAGAGGAGGAAAGGTCTGGAAAGGACGGCTGAGGAGACGCTCTGAGCTTTGCTTCCTCGGCTGTCCTGTTCACCGCATACGCCGCTCCCCTCAGCATTTTTCCTTCCTTATTGCTGAGGGGAGCGGCGCAGCAGGCACCAACAAAATGCCGTTATCCGAGATTCAATTCGCAGTGGAGCAGTTGGGCTAGCCCAGGAATCCCTGATACCACTTGGCGCTGTCTTTGAGCGTCCGTGTCTGGGTCTCGTAATCCACGTACACCAGCCCGAAACGCTTGCCGTAGCCGTAGGCCCACTCAAAGTTGTCCATCAGGCTCCAGGCAAAGTAGCCGCGCACATTTACGCCTGCTGTGATGGCTTCACGCACGGCATTCAGGTGTTGTTGCAGGTACTCCACGCGGGCGGCGTCATGAATCTGGCCGTCGGTGCCGAGCTGGTCAGGGTAAGCCGCGCCGTTTTCGGTGATCAGCAGGGGCGGCAGGTTGGAATAACTGTGGTGCAGGCGCAGAAGCAGGTCTGTGAGGCCCTGGGGATACACTTCCCAGCCCATGTCGGTATAGGTGGCTCCCTGCGGCTTGCGGCCCGCTGCACTGACGAAGGTGCGCGAGTAGTAGTTGACGCCCAGGAAATCCATTGGGGCCTGCATGATCTCCAGATCGCCTTCCTTCACGTCCGGTACATCGGCTCCGTAGTGTATCCAGATGTCGTGTGGGTACTGGCCGCGCAGCACGGGATCCAGAAACCAGCGGTTGAAGGTGCCGTCGGCCAGCTGAACCCCCGGCAGATCGTCGGGAGTGTCGCTGTAGGCCGAATCCAGATTCAGCACCAGGCCCAGTTCGGCCCCCAGGTTCAGCGCCCGCATCTGCTGCATTGCCAGTCCGTGTCCCAGCAGCAGGTGGTGGGCCGCAGCCAGAGCAGCGGGGCGGCTGTTCCAGCCGGGGGCGTGTTCACCGATCTGGTAGCTGAGAATGCTGCTGCACCAGGGTTCGTTCAGCGTGGCAATACTCTTGACTTTTGGCCCCAGGCGCTCGGCCACGATTCGGGCGTATTCGGCAAAGTGGTAGGCGGTGTCCCGGTGTGTCCAGCCGCCCGCATCCTGCAGGGCCTGAGGCAGATCCCAGTGGTACAGAGTCAGGTGAGGCTCCAGGCCGCGCTCGATCAGGCCGTCAACCAGACGCTCATAGAAGGCCAGTCCCTCCTCGTTGGCGGGACCGGTGCCGCTGGGCTGAATGCGCGGCCACGCCACACTGAACCGGTAGGCCGATACGTTCAGGCGGGCAATCAGGTCAAGGTCTTCTTCCAGACGGTGGTAATGGTCGCACGCCACATCGCCGTTGCTGCCGTCCCGGATTCGGCCCGGTTCACGGCAGAAGGTATCCCAGATGCTCGGCCCGCGCCCGCCTTCCTGCGTGGCTCCCTCGATCTGAAAAGAGGAGGTCGCCACACCGAAGGTGAACTGCGCCGGAAAATCGGTGCGAACAAGGTCGGTCACTTTGGCTTCAGGGGGGGTAACAGTCTGTGGAAAGGTGGTCATAGAAACTCCAGAAAGGGAAAGGAAGGAAGAAGAAAAGACGTGTCCCATACGGATCCCGATTGAAAGCACCATCGTTGTGCTTTCAATCCGGGCACAGCGGCGAGTAAGAGGATGGGGTGCGCGGATGGAGCCTAAAGCGGCGCTTTCCCGGTGGTGGCGGAATGAAGCGGAATCCAGATCAGCCCTTGATCGCGCCGCTGGTCAGGCCGTCGATCAGGCGGCGGCTGGCAATCGCAAACAGGATCAGCAGGGGCAGCACTGTCAGGGCCACACCGCACATCAGCGCCCCCCAGTCGGTGTTGGCGATGCCTTGCAGGGTTCTCAGTGCCAGCGGAGCCGTGTAGGTGTCGGCGCTCCGGAAGATGATGAGCGGCCCCAGAAAGCTGTTCCAGGATTGGACGAACGTGACCAGACCCAGCGTGGCCAGAGCAGGCGCAGACAGCGGCGCAATGATTCGGCGGAAAATACCGAATTCGCTGCATCCGTCAATCCGGGCGGCCTCCACCAGTTCGACGGGAATGGCCGTACCTATGTACTGACGCATCAGGAAAATCCCGAAGGCGCTGGCCATGCCCGGAACCCACAGCGCACGCGGCGTGTCGATCCAGCCGAGGGCCTGCATGATCAGGGCAAACGGCACGATGTTCAGGGTGCTCGGAATCAGCAGGGTGGCCAGCAGGAGATTGAACAGCGCCGCTTTGCCCTTGAAGGAGTACATGGCAAAGGCGTAACCGCCCAGGGTGCAGAAGAACAGGGTGGTGACGGTGGTGAGGGTCGCCAGATACAGACTGTTCCAGAGGTTACGCCAGAACGGAGTGCGTTCCAGCAGGCTGCTGTAGTTGGCTTCCAGATTGCTGCCGAACCACATAGGAGGCGGCAACGAGAAGATGTCCTGCCGGGCATGGGTGGCAAACACGAACATGAAATAGAACGGCAGCAGGGTCAGGATGCCGCCCAGCACCAGCAGCAAGATCGCGGCGGCGCGGCTGAGGGGCTTGGTGCCGCGTGCGGAACGGCGGGGACGTGCAGCGGGAGCAGCCAGAGGAGTAGAAGTCATATCAGTCCTTCCCGGCCAGGCCACTGCGTCCAAAGATGCGGTTGTTGATCAGCGACAGTATGCCGATGACGGCAAACAGCAGCCAGGACATCGCGGCGGCCACGCCTGCATCCGAGTAGGAGTTGTAGGTGCGGAACATATACATGATGGTGGTCAGGCCCTGCTGGCCCGTGCCACCCGAGCCGTTGGTCAGCACAAAGGGTTCCTCGAACAACTGAAAGCCGCCGATCAGGGTCAGCGTGACGGCCAGAAAGATGGTGGGGCGCAGCAGCGGCAGCGTAATAAAACGGAATTGTTGGGCGCGGGTGGCTCCGTCAATGCTGGCGGCCTCATAAATGTCACTGGGGATGGCCTGGAGTCCAGCCAAGTACAGCAGCACGTTCCAGCCCACGTAGCGCCACACCACGACCATGGCAATCGCGGGCTGCACGTACTGGACCTCGCCCAACCAGTTGATCTTTTCGGCAGGAAAGAGGCCGCCGATCAGGGGCAGATTATGCAGCGCGTTCAGGCCCGCGTTCAGCGCCCCGTATTGCCAGGAAAACAGCGTAAAGAACACCACCGAGATGGCTACCACCGACGTGATGTAGGGCAGAAAGTACACAGCGGTGACCAGCGACTGCACCCGCTTCAGGCCCATATGAATGGCAAACGCCAGCGGCAGGGCAATCAGGTGCTGCGGCACGCCGCTTTCGACAGCCAGAATCGCCGTATTCCGGAGCGACTGCCAGAAGGTTGGGTCGGTCAGGTTGTCGGAGAAGTTGCGCAGGCCCACAAATTTCATGTCGCCCAGGCCGCTGCCGGGTTGCCAGTTGTGCACCGACAGGTAAGCGTTGAACAGGATGGGGAAGAGGCTGAAAGCAAAGAACAGCAGGAAGAACGGGCTGATGAAGATGTAGGGCGCATATCGCCGCTGAAACTTGTCCCAGCCACTGCTGACCTGCTGGGGTATAGACGGGGTGGCGGTCATCCGGTGGGCCTCCTGAACAGGGCAGGTAAGAAAGAGAGCGTCTGGGGCAGCGGCTTGTGGTCACCGCCCCAGACGCGCATGGTTCAAATGCGGCGGGTTGATCTAGAGATCAGTCTGGTACAGATCAGGACTGAGGGCGGGCCTCAGCGGGCGCGGCGCTCGACCAGCTGCTGGGCCTGAGCGAGGGCCGTGGGGATGTCCTTGGTGCCGTTCAGGACTTCGCTGAGGGCGTCGTTCACGATCTGCTCGGCCACGGGGTCAAGCCTGTTCACGTCGATCGGCTGAATCTTGGCGGCGGCGCTGCGCCACAGCAAGCGCGTTTTCTGGTTGCCCAGGTACTCGACACCTTGATTGAAGATGGGGTCGTTTTGCGCGGCTTTCAACGCCGGGAAGGCTCCGGTGGTCTTGAACGCCAGCACCTGCTGCGCAGGATTGGTGGTCAGGTACTTGATGAAGTTCCAGGCCGCGTCTTTATTCTGGCTCTGGGTCGGAATTCCCCAGAACGAGCCACCGTAGCTGGCAAAGCTGTTGCCGGGCAGGTTCTGTGCGCCCCATTTCCCTGCGTAGTCCTTGGCGAGCCAGTTTTGCATGTGCCCCACCAGCCAAGCTCCGCTGAATTCAGTGGCCAGGTTTCCCTTCTGGAATGCCGTCGTCCATTCCGGCGAGAAAGCGGCGCCAGCACGGGCGTCCAGCTTGGCGTCGCGAATCTGCTTGGCGACTGTAAAGGCCCGCACGAACCGGGCGTTGGTCGGGCTGACCAGAACTTTATTGCTCTTGTCGAAGTACATCCCCTCGCCGCTCTTGAGTCCGGTACGCAAGATGATCTGTGCGGCTTCCGAGGCGTCAGGGATCAGGAAGACGCCGGGATTGGCCGTCACGACTTTTTTACCGTTGGCGATGTAGCTTTCCCAGCTGGCATTCAGCTGTGCAGGCGTCACTTTGGCTTTGGCGAGCAGGTCGGTGCGGTAGAACATCGAGCCGGGGCCGACGTCGGTGGGCATCCCGACCATGCGCCCGTCTTGGGTGGTGGCCTGGGGGAAGGTGTAGCCCACGAACCTGGACTTGAACTGACCTGCATTGAAGGGCGCCTTGTTGAGATCGGTCATGCCGTTGCCTTCGGCAAATTTAGCCACAAAACCGAAATCGATAGCAACCACGTCGCCCGCACCTTTGCCCGTAGAGAGCGCGGTGGTCAGCGCGTTGTGGTGATCAGCGTAGGCCAGAGAGCTGATTTTCACTTCCACGTTGGGGTAGAGCTTGTTGAAACCTGGGATGGCCGCCTTGATGACGCTGTCGAGGTCGGGGAACACGCCCACCGTGATGGTGGTTTTTTGGGCCTGGGCAGCTCCCAGAAGCAGAGCAGAAGAAACAGCGAGAACCAGAGCGCGGGTACGTTGCATGGAAGACCTCCAGGGTCAGAGAAGAAGGCAAGACGATAAAAAATCACAGAAAACGTTTTCTCAGGATGATCAGGCAGCAGAAAGAGGGCTAGAGCCAGAGGTCGGCTCTTCAAAGATGTAGGTTATTGATCCCCTTGAGCATACAAACTGAAAACGTTTTTTGCAAGTGGCCCAGTCGACTGTCGGAAATGTATGCCTCCGGGTTGTGGCACCGATGGGTCATGCATCACAGAACAAGAACCGTGCAGTCCGTCGGTCAAGGCCCGAAACCTTCTTCTGCGTCAATGGAGCAGAGCGCACAGACGTTGTGGCACACCTGTTCTGGCTGCTATGCAGCTGTAACCGGTTGTGATAACGTTTTCTGCAATGACCTCTGTAGGTAACGAACGCAACCTGACTATCCGTGACGTGGCGCAGCGAGCAGGCGTGTCCATCAGCACGGTGTCGCGGGTCATCAATGGCAAGAAGGTCCGCGACGAACTTCAGGTCAACGTGCAGCGCGTGCTGAACGAGCTGAATTTCAGGCCCAGCGCGGTGGCCCGCAGCATGGTTCGGGGCCGCACCCAGACGGTGGGCGTACTGGTCGAGGACATCAGCAGTTCCTACTACGCCGAAATGATCAAGGGCATTGAGCGGATTCTGGAGCGCACCGGACATCATCCCCTCTTCAAGAGCAGCCACTGGAACCTGCAACTGGAAGAGGAAGCCCTCCAGGTCTTCCTGGATCACAACGTGGACGCCATCGTGGTGGTCGGCGGCCTGATTTCCGAGGCCCGCCTGCAAGACCTCGCCGCCCGGATGCCCTTGGTCCTGGTGGGGCGCGGGGGCGTCAGCGTGGACGCTCCGACCATCAACCTCGATCAACGGGGAGGTGCCTACGCCGCCACCCGCCACCTGATCGAACTGGGCCACCGTCAGATCGTGCATATCGGCGGCCCCACCACTCAGGAAGACGCCGTCGCCCGGCGCCTGGGGTATCTGGACGCCATGAGCGATCATGGTCTGGAAGTGCGCCCCGACTGGCTGTGCGAGGGTGATTTTCTGGAAACCAGCGCCTTCCGGGCCACCATGCAACTGATCGAGAACTCCACTCCGTTCACGGCCGTTTTCGCTGCCAACGACCAGATGGCGCTCGGCGTGACTCTGGCCCTGCACCGCAAGGGTCTGCGCGTCTCCGACGACGTGTCTGTGGTGGGCTTCGACGATCTTCCGGTCAGCGCCTATGTGGTGCCGCCCCTGACCACCATTCGCCAGCCCGCGCAACAGGTCGGAGAACTGGCCGCCCACGCCGCCGTGTCCCTGATGGCGGGCGAGCCAGCACAGTTGGCCCCACTGGAACTGAAACTGATCGTGCGAGAAAGCACGCGGGCGCTGCGCCGCTGAGGGCCGGGCCGCTGAGGGCCGGGCCGCTGAGTGCCGGAAACTCAGACCGGAATTTTTCATCGTTGATCCGGCACCGTTTGCGGGACGTGTGCCGGGACCGCTGGAGCAGTTCTCCGAATTACAGCCTCGCCGCAACAGCACCGCCGACGCCTCCATTCTCCGTTCTGCTTGCCAAATTCACTCGCCCCGCTCGGTCAGAACAACGGAGAACGACACGCCATTGTTCTGACAAATGATCTAGAGTGCCGCATGATCGTTCGTGATTTTGGCAGCACCGGCCTCCGCGTCAGCGCCCTGGGCTTTGGGGCGGGGCATATCGGCAGCCCAGATTTGGGCGAAGACGACGCGGGCAGGCTGCTGCATCACGCGCTGGATGTGGGCATCACCCTGATCGATACCGCCCGTGGCTACGGCCTGTCGGAAGAACGGATCGGGCGGCACCTGAAAGAAAGGCGCGGCGAATTCGTGCTGTCCAGCAAGGGCGGTTACGGCATAGACAACGTGCTCGACTGGACGCCCGACAATATCCGGCTGGGCATCGAACGCGCCCTACGAACCCTGCAAACCGACGTCATCGATATTTTTCACCTGCATTCCTGCCCACTGGACACGCTGCGGCAAGAAGACCTGCTGGGCGCTCTGGACGCGGCCCGTGAACGCGGTGAAATTCGGGTGGCGGCCTACAGCGGTGAAAACGAAGCTCTGGCCTGGGCCGCCCAGTCTTCACGTTTTGGCAGCCTGCAAACGAGCGTCAATGTGGTGGATCAGTGGAGCCTGCGTCATGTGCTGCCGGAGGCCGCCGCACGTGGGCTGGGGATCATCGCCAAACGCCCGGTCGCCAACGCTGCGTGGCGCTTTCAGACCCGCCCGACTGGGCAATACGAGGAAGTCTACTGGGACCGTCTGCAAGCAGGTGGCCTGACCCCCGGCGAGCTGGACTGGGATGAATTCGCGCTCCGCTTCAGCACGTTTGCCCCCGGCGTTCACAGCGTGATCGTGGGCACTTCCAGGTCTGAGCGCCTGACCCGCAACGCCGAAATTGTGGCGCGTGGCCCGCTGCCCGAAGATGAGATTCAGCGCGTCATGGCCGCGTTTGGGCCGTATGCAGGAGAGTGGCAGGGCGAGATCTAGTCCAGAACCTGAAGTTCAGAGCACTTGCTGAGCAATACAGATTTTGATCACAAAGTCAATATCTTGTATTACTTGACTGAGATGGGCACCACCTGTAGACTTCGGCGCAGTTGCGAGCACCGACAGTTGCTGTCTGATGGCAGTAAAACTGACTCTGCTTAGAGGCCAGGCTTTCTGCTCACGCCCCGTTGATCCTCAGTTTACTGCCTCTTTCATCAGAGGGAGTACCCACCCTATTGCCCTCTGGAGAACCCACCCTTGCCTGCCGATTCGTCTTTCCTTCTTCCCCCGGCGTCCCTCCAGATCGTGTACGACTCCATGACGGGCAATGTGCGCCGCTTCGCTGCGGGCGTGCAGGCCCTGGCAGAAGGGACGCCGGGCACAAGAGTTGAGGTGCTGGACTTACGCAAAGCCGTTCCCAGCGGCAACTTTTTGCTGATGACCTACACCTTCGGCTCCGGCGGCGTGCCCGAAACGACCGCCCGCTTTCTGGCAGAACATGCGGCGGGACTGCGCGGGGTCGTGTCGAGCGGCAGTTTTCACTGGGGGGCAAATTTCGGGCGGGCAGGGGACCACATCTCGGAGCGCTACGGCGTGCCGTTGGTGGCCCGGATCAACAAGAGCGGCACAGCGGCAGACCGCCAGACGGTGGCCGCGTGGCTGACCGAGCAATGCAGGAACACACTGGCCCGACCCACGGGGTTTGAAGATATGAGGAGCGCGTATGGAACGTTGGATTGAACTGAACAACAAGATTTTGGCGGGTACAGTCGTGGACACCCGCTTCGACACCGACGCCCTGCAGGCCTACTTTCAGGAGAAGGTCAATCCCAATACGGTGTTTTTTCATGATCTGGCCGAGAAGATCCGGTATCTGACCGAGCATGGCGTGTGGGACGCCGCCGTGTTTGCACGCTTCACGCCCGACGAGGTGAAGGCCGTGTTCGAGCGGGCCTACGGCTACCGCTTCCGCTTCAAGGCCTTTATGGGCGCGTTCAAGTTCTACTCCGAATACGCCACCATGACCCCGGACCGGACCCGCTGGCTGGAACGCTACGAGGACCGCCTGAGCATGACGGCCCTGTCGCGCTCAGAGACGGTGGAAGAGGCGCTGGAACTGGTGCATCACCTGATTACCCAGACCTTTACGCCTGCCACGCCCACGCTGATGAACTCGGGCAAGGCCAACACCGGACGTCTCGTGAGCTGCTTTTTGCTGCAAGACTGCACCGACAACCTCGATTCCATCACCAAAACCCTGAGCTTTGTGGCCGAACTGAGCAAGGGCGGCGGCGGCATCGGCGTGGAGGTGAGCAACCTGCGGGCGCGGGGCGAGTCGCTGCGCGGCATCCAGAACGTGACCAAAGGCGTGATGGGCGTGGCGAAAATGCTGGACAACATGCTGCGCTACGCCGATCAGGCGGGGCAGCGTCCGGGCGCGGGGGCCATCTACCTCAGCGTCATGCACGCCGATTTTCAGGACACCCTGAACGCCAAAAAGATTGCCTCGGATGAGGACGCCCGCCTGAAAACCCTGTCGGTGGGGGCCACCATTCCCGATGTTTTTATGGAAAAAGTGCGGGCAGGCGAGGACATCTTCCAGTTTTATCCTCACTCGCTGTATCAGGAAACCGGGCGCGAATTTACGTCTATTGACTGGAGCAGCGAATACCAGACCCTGGCCGACAATCCCCGCATTCGCAAAAAGCGCGTGTCGGCGCGGCGAATTCTGGAAGATATCGCCGTGACGCAGGGCGAGAGCGGCTACCCATACCTGTTGTTTGAAGGCAACGCCAACCGCGCCAACCCGATTCCCAATGTGGGCAGCATCAAAATGAGCAACCTGTGCAGCGAGATCTTGCAGCCCACCCTGCCCAGCTATTTTCATGCCTATGGACAGGAAAGCAAAGACCGCATCGGACTGGACGTGTCGTGCAACCTCGCGTCGCTGGTGATCGAGCAGACCATGCAGAGCCGCGACTTGGGCCGTGTGGTGGGAGCCGCCGTGCGGATGCTGGACAACGTGGCCCGCAGCACTGCCATCCACGAAGTCCCCGCCGTGAAGCGGGCCAACGATGAAATGCGCTCGATTGGGCTGGGCGCAATGGGCCTGCATTCCTTCCTTGCCAAGCACGAACTGATCTACGGCTCGCCCGAAGCGCTGGAATTCGTGGATGTATTTTTTGCCGCCGTGCATTACCACGCCCGCCGCGCCAGCATGGAGCTCGCCCGCGATACGGGGTTCGTGTTCCGGGGCTTCGAGGGCAGCCGCTACCAGTCGGGCGAACATTTCGCTCAGTACTTGGAGCGCGACTTCGTGCCGCACACCGCCGAAGTTGCCGCCCTGTTCGGGGGCCACACCCTGCCCACCCGCGCCGACTGGCAGCAATTGGTGGCCGATATCCAGCAGCACGGCCTCGCCCATTCCTTCGTGATGGCGGTTGCGCCCACCGGCAGCATCAGCTACGTGTCGCACGCATCGGCCAGCATCATGCCCATCACCGAAAAGGTGGAAACGCGCACCAGCAACAAGGCCCGCACCATCTATCCCATGCCGCACCTCAGCGCCGATACCGAATGGTTTTACGAGGAAGCCTATGACATGGATCAGCGCCGGGTGCTGGACACCGTGGCGGCGGCCCAGAAGCACGTCGATCAGGGCATTTCCTGCACCCTGTTCGTGCCCAGCAGCGCCAGCACGCGCACCTTGCAGGCCTATTACATCGCGGCCTACCTGCGCGGCGTGAAAACGCTGTATTACACGCGGATGCGCAAGGCCAGCATCGACGAATGCCTCAGCTGCGCGATCTGAAGTAATTATCTAAGAAAAACAGATCAACATCTTGCTTGTGTGACCCTCTTTCTTTGTTAGAAGAGGGTCAGCAAAAGCAATTGTTCCCTTATCAAATATCTTGGATGTGGTCAGCTCACTTTCCATTTAACTAAACCAATTGATTCTTGGTTATCTAGCTAACATCAAACAAAAGAACAAAAGAGATCATCAAAGCGTTATATTGATTTCGATGTCCACTACCACGCACCGCACGCCGTTCAGCGCCACCAATTGGAGCGAGCCGGAAGACGGCTTTTCCACCACTTTCTACGAGAAGTACACCTCTCAGTTGTGGTTCCCCGAAGAAATTCCCCTCAGCAACGACGCGCTGGTCTGGAAGGCCCTGGGCGACGAGGAACGCTGGACCTACATGCACGCCTCGGCGGGCCTGAATGCGCTGGACACCCTGCAGGGCGAAGTCGGTATGCCCACGCTGAGGCACCTGACTGAAGGCCACATCCGCAAGGCAGTCTTGCAATTTCAGGGCATGATGGAAGACATCCACGCCCGGTCCTACAGCCTGATGAACAAGACGTTCCTGACCAGCAACGAGGAGCGCGGCATTTTCGAGTGGGTGCGGACTCAGCCCCACCTGCAGTTCAAGATCGGCTTCGTGCAGGACGTGTTCAACGATCCCGACGTGTCCAATCTGGGCCTCTGGAAAAAGATGGTCGTGTCGTGCATGTTGGAAACGGCGC
Source organism: Deinococcus aquatilis DSM 23025 (assembly GCF_000378445.1). Taxonomy (GTDB): domain Bacteria; phylum Deinococcota; class Deinococci; order Deinococcales; family Deinococcaceae; genus Deinococcus; species Deinococcus aquatilis. The sequence continues at coordinate 16,973 of NZ_KB899747.1, forward strand.
TGTTCTATTCCGGGTTTTTCTATCCGCTGTACCTCGCCGGACAGGGCCGGATGGTGGCCGCAGGCGAGATTTTCAACCTGATCATTCTGGATGAAGCGGTGCATGGCGTGTATGTGGCGATGCTGGCTCAGGAAAAATTTGAGGAGATGGACGAGGCCGAGCAGGCCTATGCCCGTGCCTGGTACAGCCGAACGCTGCAAACCCTGTACCGCAACGAGGTCGCCTACAGTGAGGTCTTGTATGCAGGCGTGGGCCTGGTGGCCGATGTCAAGCGCTTTATCCGCTTCAACTTCAATGTGCTGGCCGACAACCTGAATCTGGACCGGGCCTTCGACGACGAGGAAATCAATCCGATTGTGCGTAACGGCATCCGCACCAACGGCACCACCCACGACTTTTTCAGCGCCAAGGGCAACAGCTACAGCAAGATCAGCGTGGAGCCGCTGGCCGAAGCCGATGTGGAAGCCCTCTGGTCGGGCGGTTTCCCGATCATGGCCGGAGTTGCCAATGACTGAAACGCTGATGACGGAAAGACCCTCGACCGAAACGGTTTCAGATCGCCCCTTCGTGATGCTGACGCAAAACGACTGCCCCCAGTGCGAGCGCCTGAAGCTGATGCTGGACAAACCCCTGCGCGGGCAATTCGGCTCCCAGATTCAGACCGTCCACCGGCAGGAGCAGGCTGAGGAATTCAGCGCCCTCGTCGAGCAGCACGGCATTCAGACCACTCCCGCGCTGCTGCACCTGCCCACGGGCCGCGTGCTGCTGAACACCAGCGGACTGGGCGAGGTCAAGAACTTTTTGATGCAGGGCTGATACCAAATTGCGATGATTCGTGAGAGTCATTCCGAGCGGAGCGAGTGGCAAAAAGTACGGGAGGAGTGGCTTGCTCAAGCGAGTCCGTTCACGACGAGGGCTGGCGACGATGGACGAACATCCGGGACAGCGCCGGATGTTCGGGAATCAAAGCAAGTCCGTATGAGGCCAAGCGCCAGAACACAGCAACGACGGCAGCCAAAAGCAGCGTCCAGCCCCGAAAGGTTGGACGCTGCTGAATTCAGGCTTCTGGGAGATCAGCCTTTGAGTGCGGCGGCCAACTGGTGCAGGCCGTCCTGATCGGCGGCGGGGGCAGCAGAGGCCAGCTTTTCGGTTTCGCTGCCGAGTCCGGGAAGGAGAGCAGCCGCGCCGGGCAGGTCGCCGCTTTCCAGGCAGGACTTCAACTGAGCGAGGTGGCTGACCAGCGTTTCTGCGCCGGGCACGCCGTCCAGCGTCTTGTGCCATGAGGTGACATTGCTGGCCGCCGTGCCGGCGTCAATGCCCGTGAGTCCGCCCTGAAGTGCCTGAAGAGTCTGCTGAAGTTGCTCGTTCATGGTTGTTCCTCCTGTTCAGATCTTTGTGCCCCGTTATCTGACTCTGGAAGCCGAACTGAATATGTATGGCTTCACGCATAAAAGAGGACGCCTAATGCCAACTAAAGTCACAGATAATACAAACAACGCCATCTGATTGATCTTCCGTAGGAGAATGAGTTCTGACGCCGACACTTCCTTGACCATCAGCGCTGCACAACTTGAACAACGGCTCGTTCAGGTTTTCGGGATGGTTCACAGTGACAGTCAGGCCAACGTGTTGTTGCAAAAGCGCCTGTCAGTGGCCTTCCTGTTCATGCCGCTGGGTGTGGCGGTGCGGGTAGACGGCAGTGACGGGCAGGCGGCACTGATCACCGCAGGCGACGAGGCCAGGTCTGTGCCGAGCGACCTGACCTTCCAGATTGCCAGCAACGTCGCCCACGCCTTCTGGCTGGGCGAGCTGAACCCGGTACAGGCGATGATGGCGGGCCAGCTCAGTATTCGGGGGTCGTTGGTACAGGCGCTGACACTTTCACCCAGTCTGAAAGTGATGCAGGGGGCCTACCGGGGTCTGGTCGAGGAGAGTTCGGAACGCAGCTGAACCAGTCTCAGAGGGTCAGGGGTGCAACCGCAGATGCACGGCAAACGGGGCAAAGGGCGTGCCCAGCAGTTCTCCGGTGCGGGGGTCAAAGGCGTAGGCCTCGCCTTCCAGGTCTACCCGCCAGTTGCGCTCGCCGCGCCGCTGGACTTGAGCCGGGCGCAGGCGGGCAAAGTGCTCCTCGAACACCACCGCACCGACCTCTTTGGCAGTCAGGGGCCGCATCAGCGGAATCGCCAGCCGCGCCCGGTTCGCGGCACGCTCCACCTGTGTCAGCCGCGCCAGATCCAGATACACACTGCGGCTGTGGACCTCCCGCAGCAGCACCAGCGACGCCTCCGCCCACTCTGACAGGGCCGGGCGGGCATCCTGCCGCAGTCCCTCCAGCCGGGCCGCCAGAACCGACACGGGCAGGTCGGCCTGTCCGTTGTACAGCGCGTAGGGACGCGGGTCTTCCACGGTGGCAGGAAGATGCAGGGCACGCACGCGCAGAGCATGGTCAGCCAGGGCAGCCGGAGGGGGAGTGGGTACCGGGCGGCGGAAGGGTGAAGGCAACTGCCCCGGCGACGCGGCAGGCAGGTCTGAGTTTGCCTGTACAGGCGAAGCAGCGCCAAACAGGGGAGGGGAGAACACACGCGGCGGCGCGGGCTGAGGCTGAACTGACTGAGGCTGAGCCGCCGCGCCCATCACCTCTTCCGGCACCCAGCCCTGCGGCGCAGCCAGCCGCCAACCGCTTTCCCATGCGCCCGCTCCATACGCCAGCCTGAGTTCCCGCTTGCTGCGGGTCAGGGCCACAAAAAGGACGCAGCGTTCTTCCTCGGGGTCGCCGGAGGGCATCGGCATCTGTTCGGGGTACAGCAGGGTCACCCGCTCCCACTCCAGTCCTTTGGCCCGGTGGACGGTGGACAGCAGCACGTCGGCATCTTCGCGGTACAGGCCGCGCAACACGCCGGCAACAGTGCCGGGTGTGGCCTGTGCACCCGCCGAGGCCGCCCGCAGGGCCAGCAGACGCAGGCAGGAACAGAGGTCGTTCAGTTCGCCGAGGGCTTTTTTGGCGGCCCGGTCACCCTCGTCGGCACGGTACTGAAGGGGCCTGGCACGGCGTTCGTACAGGGCCGCTATCCGGTCCGGCACAGCCGCCTCGTCTGCGGGCAGGGCAAAGGCTTCCTGGGCTGCCGTTTCCAGCCGGGTCGCCAGATCACGGCCCCGAATATTCACGCTGACGTGGCGGGTCATCAGCAGCAGGGCCAGACGCAGCAGCGGGGCATTCAGGCGGCACAGCACCACGTCTCCGCGTCCGTAATGGGCCGAGTCTGCCGCCACATGTTCCACGGTTCCGGGCTGCGCCGCGCCCGAAGGCTGGATGAATTCACTGGCATTGCGGGCCAGCGCCACATGCGACGCCGGACAGCGGAACGACACGCTCAGCGGCAACTGCTGTGCGCCCAAGCGCTCGGCCAGACGCCACAGCCCACGCGGGTCGGCCCCGGCATAGGTGTAAATCGCCTGTTCGGGGTCACCCACAGCGATCAGGCGGCCCGCTGGGGCCAGTGCCCCAACTTCTCCCGCAGGGGGCAGCTCCAGCCCCAGCAGATGCGTCACGAAGCGCTGGCGCAGCGGCGTCAGGTCCTGCGCTTCATCGACCAGCGCCGTACCCAGCGTGCCCCGGCCCAGCCCCAGTTCCAGCGGCAGCCATAAAAAGTCGGTGAAATCGGGCAGGCCGCCTGCTTCCCAGTCCTGAAGGCTGCGCTCCCGGAAGGCCCGCAGCACGCGCCGCAGGTCGGCCACACGCCCCGGTTCAGCGCTGCCCTGCTCGGGCCACTCGGCGTCCACGGCCAGCGCAGTCAGGTCATCGTCGTGTGCACTGTCGTTCAGGACGTACTCACGGGCCAAGTCCCACATCCGGGCCGCCACGCGCACCTGTCGCCGGGACACGGGTTCAGCGGCGTACACCTGTTCGGCCAGACGCAGGCTGCGGTCGTTGTCCAACTCCATCTGCGGCCCGCGCACGCTGCACAGCACCCGCCGCCCATAGGCGTGCAGCGTACTCGCCCGGATGCCCGGCGGCAGATGCGGCCCCACCGCCGTCACCGAATGCTTGTTGTAGGCAAAATACACTGCACGCCCGCCTCCCCCCTGCACCCCGGAATTCAGGTGCCACGCGGCTTCCGTCAGGGTGGTGGTTTTGCCGCTTCCAGCAGTGGCCCGCAGGACCAGATGCCGCCCACTACCCCGCACGGCCTCTACAAATTCGCGCTGCTGCGGTGTGAACTGGGCCGGAATGGGCCGGGGTTTGGCGCTGGTGGTGTGCAGCGTTTCACCCTGCCGGGTCACGTAGATCACGGGCGCTCCAGTGCAGCACACTTCGGGGCGGCACACCTCATCGGGGCAATACAGGCGGGGAGGCAGCGGCGGCAAGGTGGACGGGGGGCGCAGAGGTCAGTGAACATGAACGTAGACAAGGCGAGCCTACCTTAGAGCATCTTTCAAAAAGATGGCGCGGTCAGTTGGCCCGATTCTTCCCCGACTTGCACGGGCGTATGCCTTCTTCCATCCTCCAGCCTGCCTGAGTTCTGCGCTACCGGCGGTCAGTGGAGGACAAGATGAGCCTCAACTTGACGCTCTCTTCACGCGCCAGTCCGGGCAGATCATGACCTAAACTTTTGGCAGGCCAACGGAGACGCTCAAACAGGGCTCTTCCGGTCTGGTCGGCAGTCAAGTTTGTGCCCCTCTCTTCACTTTCTCTGGTACAAGGAGCGTCATGGGTATTTCACTTCAAAAGGGCGGCAACATCTCGCTGAGCAAAGAGGCTCCCAACCTGCAACGCATCCACGTCGGGCTGGGCTGGGATCCCCGTTCTACGGACGGCCAGCAATTCGATCTGGACGCCTCTGCCTTCCTGCTGACCGCAGCGGGCCGGGTGCGCGGCGATCACGATTTCATCTTCTACAACCAGCTCAGCAGTATTGACGGCAGCGTGAAACATGCCGGAGACAACCGCGACGGGCAGGGTGACGGTGACGACGAGAGCGTAAAGATCAACCTGACGCAGGTTCCCGCCGACATTCAAAAAATTGCCATCACCGTGACCATCGATCAGGCCGAGGTACGCCGACAGAGTTTCGGGCAGGTGGGCGGCGCGTTTATCCGGATTGCCAACGAGGACACTGGGCAGGAGCTGACCCGCTTTGACCTCGGCGAGGACTTTTCGACGGAAACCGCCGTGATCTTCGGTGAAATCTACCGCCACAACAACGAATGGAAATTCCGCGCCGTGGGGCAGGGCTACGCAGGCGGACTGGCTCCGCTGGCCCGCAACTACGGTGTGAATATCTGATCTGTAGGGCTGCCTCCCACCCGGCCCGCGTGGCTGGGTGGTTCTTTCGTGACATGCGCCCTCGTCACCCGCAGTCCTGCGGCGGGCCGGGAGAAGAATGGGGAGCAAACGTGCGCCGCTCTTCCCACTGCCCGCCAATTTAGGGCATAGTTTTGTGGCTGCACCGGGCATACTTGCCCCCGCATGTCATGGGCAGAGATCGAAAAGATCGGCTGAGCCGCGCCTGCCCGCCTACCCCGCCACGAAGATGGGGGCATCTTTGTCGGCAACGACCCTTCTCGCCACCCATCCCAGAGGTCAACAGTGATTCAGAGAGAATTTGGTTTTGCATTTGGTGTCACCGTCATCGCGCTGATTTTGGCAGGCTGGTACGGTTACAACACCGGCGGTATTGCCGTGGCACTCAACTTTTTGTTGATTGCCGTGGTCCTGGGCGTCATGGAAATTTCGCTGAGTTTCGATAACGCCGTGGTCAATGCCTCCGTCCTCAAAAACATGTCCGAGAAATGGCAGCGCCGCTTTCTGATCTGGGGCATCTTGATCGCGGTGGTCGGCATGCGGCTTCTGTTCCCTATTGCCATCGTCGCCATTACAGCGGGCCTCGGCTTTGGCGAAGTCACCCGGCTGGCCCTCAACGACGCTCCCCGCTACGCCGAATACCTGGAGCAGTCCGAAGTTGCCATCAGCGCGTTCGGCGGCACCTTTTTGCTGATGGTGGCCCTGAACTACCTGATGGACCCCGACAAGGATGAGCACTGGCTGGCCGGCTTCGAGCGTCGTCTGGCCGGCATCGGCAAGCTGGACACCATTCAGGCCATCATTGCAGGCGTCGTGCTGTTGCTGCTGACCAAATTCGCGGTGGCTCCCGCCGAGCAGCTCACGGCCCTGACCGCCGGATTGGTCGGCCTGTTGTTGTACCTGGCCATGAACGCCGTAGGAAACCTGTTTGACGCCGATAACATGGCTGCCAAAGCAGGCGCGGCAGGTTTTGCGGCTTTCATGTACCTCGAAGTTCTGGACGCCAGTTTCTCCCTGGACGGCGTGATCGGGGCCTTCGCCGTCACCAAAGAAGTGGTCATCATTTCGGCGGGCCTCGCCATCGGCGCAGTGTTCGTGCGTTCTCTGACGCTGTTCTTGGTGCATCAGGGCACGTTGACGCAGTACCGTTATCTCGAGCACGGTGCGCATTACGGCATTCTGGCGCTCGCCATCATCATGCTGCTGAGTATGAACCGCAACATTCACATCCCCGAACTGATCACAGGCCTGATCGGCGTGGGCTTTATCATCCTGTCGGTCTGGTCGAGTGTCAGGGCCAACCGCAAGGAAGCCTTACAGGAATCAAGCAGAGCGTAGAGCGACAGAACTACATTCAGTTCCAGAACATGGGCCGGGAGGTGATATACCTCCGGCCCATGTTCTCTTGCTTACCAGCTTTATTTGCGTGAAGACCGCCAGAGCGCCCAGCCCGCCAAGCCCGTGCCGACCAGGATGGCCCCTCGCAGCAGTCCGGTTTGCGCCGCTTCGGTATAGACGCTGGTTTCCTGCACGTGGCCGGGGTAATCCCCGCGCTCGGCCAACCGCTCGGACGGACGGTCCAGGGCGTTGGCAGCGCGGGGCAATGGGGGTTTTTGGCTTTTGGTGCGGGGGATGACAAATCCACGCATCGCCCGGTCGGTGGCTCCGGGGGCCAACTGTCCAAACGCCGCGATGCCTTTGCCGCCGCCGCCCACAAATACGTCACGTGCTGGATGCTCTGCGGCGTGCAGGATGGCGCGGGCCACTGTTTCAGGGGCGTACACGGGCGGCACATGCTGCGGCTCGGTGTCCAGATAATTGCGGGCATTCAGCGGAAACGGCGTGTCTATCGGGCCGGGTTTGATCAGCGTCACAGAAATGGGTGCGCCGTCCGCTTCCAGTTCCATCCGAAGGGCATCCGTAAAACCTTTGAGGGCATGCTTGCTGGCGCTGTAAGTCCCCTGTAATGGAATGGCCCGCTCAGAGACGGTGCTGCCCACATTGATCAGCGCCCCGCCTCTGTACTTCAGTTCGGCTACTGCCGCCCGTGAACCGTAGACCACTCCCCAGAAATTGACCTCGAAGAGGCGGCGCATATCGTCGACCGACACCTCTTCCAGCTTGCCGTACATGCCGACGCCTGCATTGTTGACCCAGGTATCGAAGCCCCCGAAAGCTTGCCGCGCCGCCTCTACGATGCGTTGAATGTCTTCTTCCCGGCTCACATCGGCCACAACAGGAACGGCCTGCCCACCTGCCTGCACGATTTCGTCGGCCAGTTGGTTCAGTGCTGCCTCACTGCGGGCTGCCAGCACCAGCCGCACCCCTTTTTTAGCAGCCATCCGTGCTGTGCTGAGGCCAATACCGCTTGACGCTCCGGTCACGACCATCACTTGCTGATCCAGATTTTTCAGTGTTGCAGACATGATTGACCCTCCCCACTTGATGTGACCTAGAGGGTGGGTCTGTGCTTTAAGTGGAATGCCGCTCCACATCACCTTCTAAAGGTTTGTGGCAGAAGGAACCAATTTTCATTGAATGGCGTGACCTTCAGAAGCTCATTCCGTTCAAGTTGGCCCTCATGTGATGAGAAAAAGAGCATAAATCCAGCCTTACCAAAAACAGAAAAGACCAAGATAATTAGCTAAAAACATTATAGCGTACCATCCAATGTATCAGGACAGGCGATATCCACTATCGCTAACTTTGAGTCAGCTCTATCGCTAACTTTGAGTCAAAACAGAAAAAAATATGTGCTGAACATGTTTTTCCGACTATCGCTAACTTTGAGTCAAAAGAGCAATTTTGGCCCAAAAAGGCACGCTAACTTTGAGTCAAGAGCAGAAAATGACTATCGCTAACTTTGAGTCTTTTGGCCCAAAAAGGCACGCTAACTTTGAGTCGAACTGTCGCTAACTTTGAGTCGAACTGTCGCTAACTTTGAGTCAAAAAGGGGGGTAAAGCACGCTAACTTTGAGTCAAAAAAATGGAAAGTCCCTTTCTGGCACGCCAAACCGCCTCCCGCTTGATGATGCATTCATATGTTTTAAAAGCTTTTAAAAATACCTATAATCATCAAATCATGACGCAGGGCAACGACCATCTCATCAACGAGCTGACCCTCGCCCGCTCAGGCGTCTTCAGCATTCTGAACCGCGATATCGGGGACGATCAAAGCTGGGAAACGACTTTCAACATCGGGGATCGGCACTTCTACGTCGAGGGTGTCGCTTCGCGTGGACGGCCGCATGGTGTGGATCCCGATGTGCTGCTGGCGCTGCAAACCCTGTTTTTTGAGGCAGGTTGCCCTGAGGACGACACGGTGGTGTGCACCGCCTACCGCCTGCTGCAACTGACGCCGCTCGGTACGCGGGGCAACGCTTATGTGCGTCTGAGAGAGAGTCTGCTGCGTTTGGAGGGCGTGAGTTGGCTGACCCGCGTGTCCCGGCAGCAGGGCGGAAAATTCAGGGGCATGACGGAAACCAATCGCCTGATCGACCGGATTTCGGTACATGACGTGAGCCTGAGTGCCAGTGGTGCAGGCGGCGCAATCGTAGGCAGCGCACCTCTGCGGGTCACATTTTCGCGACATTTCGCCCAGTCGATCCGCGAAGGCTTCTACCAAATCCTGGATGCCGAACTGCTCAGTGATCTTAAGCAACCCACCGCCCGCAGCCTGTACCGCGTGTTGCAGGCTCACCGGGTCGGTGACGACGGCTCGTTGGCCCGTGAACTTCCGGTGATCATCGCGGCCTGGCGGGAAGCGACGGGACTGAGTGGACAGCGCACCAACAATGTCCGGCGTACCCTGGACGGCGCACACGCACACCTGATTGCCGCAAAGTACCTCCGAAACGTGTCGTATGACGGTTCGGGCGACAGCCAGCGCATCACCTACGCCTTCGAGGGTGAGGTTGATCCTGAATTGGTGGAACTGCTGACGTCTCTCAAAGTCAGTCGCCCGGTCGCTGAAGCGTTGGTGGCCGATCACCCCGAGCGGATTCGCACCGCTGTGGAGGCCGTCAAGCAGCGACTGGACACGGGTTACAAGCCCCGCTCTGTGGCTGCCACTTTGGTTGATGCTGTTCGTCATCCCGAAAAGTACGATGTGCTGCCCAGACAGGCGCAAGCATCGTCCAAGAAAACTGGAACAGCGAAAACCAAACGTGAGGATCAACCCGTGCTCCTACCGCTGAGCCGTGAGGAGTCTTTGGGCATGGTTCGCTCGCTTCTGCGTGTCAAGCTGGGTCGTCCGCCTCATGCCGAAACTGTGGCTGCACTGGAGACTCTCGATACCGACGCTGTAGAACGCCTCGCAGCTGCGGTCAGGGGTAGAGGCGATTTGGTGGATTTGATACAGGCCCTGACTGGTTTACCTGCGTAGGTATGGCTCGCTCTCAAGCTTTCCGCCTCACAGCCACGAGAATGCCGCGCTGTAACCCGGACTGACCCTGGAGTGCGGGTACTAAAATGGCGGGTCTTCTAGGCCCCAAAGAGTGCCTTTACGGGCACCTCATTGTCTACTGAAGCATGGAACAATCCGGATACGGTCTGAAATCGCTCAGTACCCGAACCTGGTATGTCAAGTCGGCGGAAGAGAAGACCCAAAAAGATCCTATGAAGGGGCTGGGATGGGGCCGCCCACGTGACTGGCCTGCAGGGTTCGGTACACCTCCCGAGCCAGGTGCGTCTTGAGTGCTCGAAGTGCCGCCCGTTTCGTTTTTCCCTCCTGCTCCTTCTTGGCCACAAATGTTTTGGTGCGTTCATCACAGCGTAGCCGGGTCAAGGCCATCAGGTGGAGCACCCTGTTGAGCTGTCGGTTGCCACCGACGTTCACGCACCAGCGTGTGTTCTTTCCGCTGCCCCGCTCCACGGGGGCAGCGCCGCAGTCACTGGCAAAGTGATGGACGTTTTCAAACCGCTGGATGTCACCCATCTCGGCCAGTACGGTGCCGGCCAGCACCACGCCGATCCCCTGCAAGGTCAACAGGGTAGAGGCCACCTGAGCGACCAGGGTCGCCATGGCGTGTTCCAGCTCTTTCAATGCTGCTTCGAGAGAAGTCAGCACCGCCTGCAGGGCGGTGCTCAGCGAGACAGCCGTGGTCTCTGGAAGTGCTTCGAGCATCATTTGGTTCGCTTTGCGCTGCTGAGCCAGCTTGTCCCGCGTGCGGGACAATTCCTGCAAACGGGTACGCTGCTCGCTGAGCTGGTCGGGCGGGAGTTGCGGGTTGGCCAGCAGCACCCGAGCGACGTTCTCGGCATCGACCAAGTCGTTCTTTTTCTTGCCGCGACGCGCACGGTACTGGCTGGTCAGGCTGGGATGGATGTGATACACCGATTGATCCTTGGCGAAGAGCAGGGCCAGCAGGGGAGCCACGTACCGGTTGCCTGCACCTTCAATCGCCCAGCAGTGTCCTTCAAAACAAGCAGACCAAGCCCACAACTGATTCAGGCCGTCGGTGTCGTTCTGGACGCTCAGACTGTCCAGAACGACGCCACGCGCATCGAGAGCGACGGCGGGATGGGTGGGGATCAAGTCCAAGAATGATCATGGCGTCCTCCAGCAGAGTTCGGCGTTTCACCCCCACCCGCGCAGGTCTGTTCTGGATTGGGCCCGCAGGCAGCCTGGTCTCAAGCGAAGAGCAGCGGTGTGGCGCCATTGAGACAGAGAACGCGCAATTCGGGTACAAGCGACAAGCGCAGACAATTTTAGGGCGACGCTCTCTCCTCACCTCATTTTGGACATACAGACACTTTCTTGACGGGTTGAAATCTCTCGTCTGATCCGTCAAAACAGAACGCGTCCCCTGCCACGCTGACCCATCTGACGCGCTGCTTGTGTGCCCACTTTCCGAAATACCGCGAAAACCAAGTGGAGCTGCTTTCTCTCGTCGTCCTGGCACTCCTTCAAGCCAAGGACGTCCGGCATGCAGAACTGGCTGAGCGCTTTCCGGGAAGCGCTCAGACATCTTCGGTTATTCGCCGAATTGAGCGGTTCTTCAACCATCATCCCCTGTGCCCGGCTGATGTCGCAGTGGTTGTGCTGAAGCTGCTTCCGGAGGCCCGGAAGCGAGAATTCATCCTTGACCGTACCAACTGGAAGCTGGGACAGTCAGACGTGAACGCGTTGGTACTGGCCGTCCTGTGGCGTGGTGTCGCCGTTCCACTCCTCTTTGAGCTGCTGCCCCATGGGGGCAGCAGTCGCACCGAGATCCGTCTGACCCTGATGAGTGATGTGTTGTGCCTCCTGTCCTGTCGGGAGATCGCCATGCTCTATGCCGATCGTGAATTCATTGGCCAAGACTGGATCACTAAGCTGTCTCGTGCGGGGATTCCCCTCTGTGTCCGCCTCCGACAAGACACATTCATTGACGGCTCTCCTGCACGAGACTGGCTGCAGGGACTGCAGCCAGGGATGAAAGGCATTTTGGTTGACCGGGCCGAGGTTTACGGGCAACCGATGAATGTCGTCCTGACGTACACCCAGGATGGAGAGGCGCTGGTCATTGCCAGCACCTCCGGTTCTGCCAGCCGCATCCTGTCCGGGTATCGCAAGAGGTTCCGCATTGAGTGTCTGTTCCGGGCTTTGAAAAGCAAGGGATTCAAGCTGGAAAGTACCCACATGACGCTCCACGAGAACGTGGAGCGCCTGCTCTGCCTGCTGACCCTGGCGTACGTCTGGTGCGTGCTGGTGGGTCTTCTCCAAACGTGCACCGTGAAAGTACATGGTCGGCGAGCCTGGAGTGTGGTGACGCTGGGCCTCCGAACCCTCGTGCGCACATTCGCCCGCATCCACGAGCGTGGGGAGGTGGAAGCACTTCAACTCATTGGGCTTTTGAAATCCAGCCAGACGCTCAATTCAGAAGGCGTTGGGTACTGAGCTGAAATCGATACTCTTGGTTGCTTGTTGAAGATCAAACAGATGGAGGGATCAGATCTATCACGTGATGGATCTGATCCCTCCTAGGTTCAAGCTAAGCTTATGGCCCGACTTTAACGTTTTTGCTGCTGACCTTACTTTGCCAGCGGGTGTATTCCTGTTTTTCCATGTCGAGGGTAACGGTGCCGATGTTTTGGTTGCCTGCGCAAGTGGTGGCATTCAGGCCGCAGTGCGGGAACCACGTCGGGCTGTTGCTGGTCTTGCCGTCAGCAGCTACCCGCGTCCAGCCCACCACGTTGTTGTCCATGCGGTTGTTGGCAAACGTCGGGACTGCCAGCTTGCCTGCGCCGTTGGGATCCCAGACATATAACCCGACGTTTGCCGCTGGAATGCGCTCACCTGCAGGTGTGCGCCCGCTGGAGATGACGCGGTTGTTATATACTTGGTTATTGACGCCTCCTGCAATCCCGATCCCGTGATTGGTGGTGCCCACCACCTGATTGTCGTACACCCGGGCATAACCTGAATCTAATGGATCGGTGACTTTGCCGTCGCCCAACAAAATCCCCCCGCCCGCATAGAAAGTTTCGGTCAGCGGCGACACCCCATAGGCGCCCTGAATGTAGTTGTCATGAATCAGAAACGGACTGGCCGGCGTGCCACTACTGAGATAGAAATTCATGTTTTCTTCCGTGCGGCTTTTGCCGGGTTCGTTAATGATTTCATTCCAAGCAATTTCCACATTGGGTAAGCGTTTGACATTGTTGAACAGCACTGTTTGAACAATGGTGTATGCACCGGTGTACCCGCCAGCACCGTCACTCAAGCGTCCATCAGTATTCTTAAATCGGTTGCGCAAAATCTTGATGGTCTCTCCGGCACTTGTATTGCCCATGAAGGCACGTGCGTAGATGCCGGTGGTGCCTTCGAAATAGCTGTTTTCCACGCGCAGGTTCATGACTTCCTCGGCGTTGACGGCGCGTCCGGCGGCCTTGCCGGCGACGTTGGGGTTCAGGGCGTAGCCGCGGGTGTTGCGGACCGTCAGGCGGTTTTTGAAGCCGCTGATCAGGTTGCCGCGGCTGCGGATGTTGGCGTTCTCGATGATCACCGGTTCGCTGGTCTGGATCAGGACCGCGGATTTGTTCTGCGTGCTCTCCCAGTTGCCCGAGTACGTTCCACCCTTCGTAATCACAATCGGACCGCTGTACTGGA
>NZ_KB899748.1 GCF_000378445.1 Deinococcus aquatilis DSM 23025
AACCTCGGGTGCTAGGGGATCAAAGGCCGCCAAAGAACAAGGCCAAATTGTGAGCGGCAATTTTTCGGCAGACATGAGCGCGAATAGATCGGAAGGAATTGAGCTGCGGCAGCATCAACTGAAATGAACGATCCAGTCGAGAAAAAACCGCCTCAATGGTCTTTCTGACCCATCGCATGGCGCCCCACCAGGGGCGCGGTTGCTTCATGTTGCTCTTGGGTTGCGCGTAGACGCCACAGCCTTGATAGCCCCGATCACCGAGCACCAAGGCACCTTCGCCTGCGTTCAGGAGGGCACGCGCGAGGGGTGGATCGCTCTCATTTCCAGCAGCCAGAGCAAAGCGAACGATCATGCCATGATCGTCAATGATGGCATGCAGCTTGAACCCATAGAATCGACCTTTGACACCGTAACCCCCATGCCCACCGCGTCCACTGCCTGCCTCACTCATGGCTCGGGGTCGCGCGTAGCGCGTCCCCTTGCAGTGGACAAGCGGTTTGCTGTCAATGACGTACACGGTGTCGTCGTCGAAGTGGGGCAGTCTCAGCGCAAGGTCGGCGTAAATAGTTTCCAAATTCAACTGGATGCGCAGGTATCGACTGCGATCCGGTAAGCATGGAAACAGCGCCCGATACGTCGAACGCACTTGAGCCAACCATTTCTGCCCGGACACCTCACCGAGCAATTCCCCGACCAGTGCGATGGTCATCAGTTCGCTGTAACTCCCCTTCTGATTCGGTTCGTGGGGGAGCACAAATAAGCCGCTGCACGCAGCGGCTTGCACATAATCATCCACGTAGACGTAAATGAGGGTGAACAGGTCTTCAACGGTATTCTGGGCAAGCGGAAGTTCTTTGGTAGCCATACCGGAGCTTCCGCTTTCTCAGCTCCCCTGAGCTACCCCCTAGCACCCGAGGTTGATAAGGAAACTTACCTGCTGAGAGCAAGGTGAGCAGGAGACGCTTGGACATGAGTGGCAGGCCTGTGCCAAGGTAGGGGTAATCACGCCCCCGAAGAAAAGCGACGTCGCCACACAGGTCAATTCGACTGAGCACGATAGCTCCGTAATCCAAGGTTGGATTTAAAAAGGTGGCGCTCCTGCTGTCAGGAAAGGGAATGATCTCGGCGTCGTACACGCCGGACTCAGTGATGTGATTGAGGTCGTGATTCAATTGGTAGATCATGCTCATTCCGGGTTGGCCTTATTGGAAATGATCTGTCTCATCCGTCTCTCCTGTACCGAGCCTACTTGACCAAATACTCTTCGTTGTCGGTCAGGGTATCGCTGCGACGGATCACTGAAACGAGCGCGTCATTGGTCTTCCCCCTCGCGTCCACGACCCACTTTCCATTCTGCTGAATGAGCCTCAAGGGAACCCGGTAATGCAGGGGCTTGATGGCTGGGTCTTCGTTGGCCAGGCGTCTGGCTTCAGTGACATCCATCGCCAATTCTTCAGGCCCAACCAGTGTCCCTTCGGCATCCGTGGTGTACCCCAATAACTCGGAGACCTTTTCAGCCTGTGCCGCATAATTGGGAACGTAAAGATCAATCTGCAACCGGGCCACCCCAGCTTTGACTTGCTGCTCTCGAATCTCCCACCGATAATCTTTGGGGTTCTGGGCTTGGTCGTCCGCGTAGTCCTCCAACAATCCACCCAGCACTTTTCCAAAGGTCTGCTCCATTGGACTGCCCTGTTTCGGGTCTACCCCCAGCAAGACTCCCATCCCATTGACATCATTGCGAATTACCGCAGTGGTGAAGGCCTCAGCCACCTGCATAGGAGCCTGCTGATGGGTGTGTTGCAGTGACGTCATGCCCATATATGCTCCTCCAGCCAACAGCAAACCTGCACCGGCCACAAGCCCTCGCCGCCAGATGCTCACCGCATACATTCCAATGGGCACTTGACGGCGCTTCAACAGCTGTTCAAGGTTTTGCTGGAACTGACGGCGTGGTGGTACGGATGGGCCATAGCGGGCAGTGTAGTGGGGCTGCCCGGCATCAGGCGGTCTGGGTGTTGTTCATCACGTCGTTCACCAGCATCCGTACCGCATTCCGGACTTCCAAAAACTCAGCATCGACCCCGGCGCGGCGCTGGAAGGTGCGCCATTTCCGCCCATTGGACACCGAGCATCCCCAACTCTCTCGGGTCAGCAATTCGTCCAAGTCTCCCAAGGGTGTCTCGCGGCTGGAGAAGGCCAACGTCGCCACCTCGGGTAAGGCGTTGTGGTCAAGTTTTACGTGGGTTTGCAGCAGATACAGGTCGTACAGATCCTTGCCTCGCCACTTTCCGGGGCCGAATTCTACCAAACCGTGGAGTTTCCAGGCCCATAGGGTCTCGGCGGGACAGGCTTGGACGGAGCCGACCTCCGGCATCAGCAACGCTACCGGAGCCTGAACCATCGGATCACCAAACGAGAAATCCACCTGAAAGGTCTGCTCGTGCTCGTGGTCTTGACCCACCAGAAAGGCCCGCAGGCCGGGGAAGGGGGTCTCGGCCCAGATGGCTTCGGTGCGGGTCAAGGTCAGCCGCGTGCTGTGGTCTGGAAGCTGCGCCACTTCAGCAATCAGGGCAGCCAAGGTGTCAGGTTGATACTCGCCGGACACCAGGTAATCCACATCGGCAGGCACGCGCCCTTGCCCGCACAGGGCGCGGGTGACCAGGCTGCCGCGCAGCACCCAATCTGAGGTCGCCGGATGCTGTCCCGCCCGTCGCAACCAGCCCCGCAGGAACGGTTGAAGGACTTCTGAAGGCCCGCTCACGGCGCTTCCCAGGCCGCGTCGAGAGCGCGGTGATCGTCGTAGAGGCAGTATTCCATGACGGTGTCTTCCACCGTCCAGCCCCCCTCTTCGAGGTGGCGGGTCAGGACGGCGGCCTGTCCCTCTGCTTCCGTCCGCCCCGTTGCCCCCACGCGCAAGGTGATGAACCGCTCTTGTTGCCCATCTGGCCGCGTTTTGAGGGGGTTCCGGGAGAGGTGTGCGCCTTGAATCTCACACAGCCGCGCCAGCTCCGACAGGTCGGCGTCCGCACAGGTCACCAGTCTGGCGTGAAACTCGAAGTACCGTCCTGCCGGTTCTTGGGCGGCGTCCTCTGCAGAAACCGGCACTCCGACATTCCACGGAGCCGCCTCGATCTTGATGCGTTGGGTGGGAAAGCCCTGAGCTTCCAGGGCCGCTCCCAAGTCTCGGGCGGCTTGCAGCGCGGTCTCCGGGGTTCCCCGAACACGCAGGCAGGTCATCGGCTGCACGGGCACGCCAGGGGCGAGTTCGATCACCAGCGCCTTGACCCCCAGTTCCCAGCAGGCCGCCCGGTATGCCTGGAGCCGGTCTGGTTCCAGCGGGACGGTGGTCACGTGCACTTCGAAGGCGTCACCCTCCAGCCGCACAGGGGCGGTACAACGTTGGCCGAGGGTGACGAAACAAGACACAAACATCTGACCAGCATAGGGCGCTTTGCGAGGTCGTCCAGACTCAAATGGCGTAGGGCAGGGGTCGCCTCAAGCTGTCATGATCAGCCTCAGCGATGACGCAGCGTCCCCTCGGCATGAAGACTTACGGCCGGATTCCTCACCTGCCGGGCAGCCACCTGACCCCGGCAGACCGCACCATTTCCGAACGGGAAGCGCGTCGGGCCACGAGAGACACATTGCCGGGCGATCAGGTCTGGGTGCACGAAAAACTGGACGGCAGCAATCTGGCGGTGGCCCGCTGCGGCGATGAGATCGTGGCGCTCACCCGTGCGGGTTACCGGGCCAGGTCGAGCCGCAGACCTCAGGCCCAGTTGTTCGACGCCTGGGTGGAACACCATGCCGAGCGCTTCCTGAATCTCCTTCAGCCCGGCGAGCGGGTCATCGGAGAATGGCTGCTGTTCGCCCACGGGACCCGGTACCGGCTGGCCCACGAACCCTTTGTGGCCTTTGATCTGATGCAGGGGAAAGACCGATTGCCTTGGTCAGAACTCATGCGCCGCGTGGGATCTTCGTTGGTCACACCTCAGTTGCATGCGGCTCACGCGACTGATCCTTCTGCCCTGTTCCAGACGCTTGGAGAAGGTAGTCACGGCGCTCTTGGACCACCAGAAGGCGTGGTTTACCGGGTGGAGCGTGGAGGGCAGGTCAGCTTCTTAGCCAAATGGGTCCGCCCGGGCTACCAGACGGGCCTGTATTTTGAAGCGGACGAAGCCGTGTTGCCGAATCAATTGCGCTCGGAGGATGCTGAACTGCTGGCACGGTTGAGTCACAGCCTGGGTTTGCCTGACTTTCCAGTTTTGAGCAACCTTGGCCGTCATACAGTGCTATAACGGCATTCAGGCGTGACGTGGGCCTGTTGGCAGGTGCAATTCCTGCACCTCGCTCGATGTGCGAGGCAACAGTTGGCGAACTACGTCCAGTGGGCGAATCTCTCGGGGTTCGCCCACTGCTTTGATCAATAGGGGTCTCCTTCAAGCTTTGCCCCACGTTCGACACTGATCAATCCACTCCCCCCTTGAGTAGTGGGCCTGTAGGGTGGCGGGGTGTTCATCCTTCCTTCTGCGGTTCAGTTGCGGCTCCTGCTGGATCAGGCCATCCCACAGACGCAGCCTGACGTCGAGGGCGCGGCCCAGTTGCAAGCGTTCCTTGAAGCAGTCCCGTCTTCCGGGTGGGTTCGCCTGGAGGCGCTGTGGCAGCAAGCGTTTTACTCCGACTGGGGAGGGTCTGGCGGTCTCTGGACTTGGACGCATGACTCGAGCATGAGGGGAACGCCGCGCTGGCGTCCCTGGCTGGAACAGCATGCAGAGGGACTGAAATCCATGCCTGGCATCCTCACGGCCCTGGCTTTCAGTCCCGATGGCTACTTGCGGGAAGCAGCGGTGCGTCTCTTGGCAAAGAACGAAGGCCCCCTGTCTACAGGTGTCCTGTTGATCCGGGCCAACGATTGGGTGGCCCCTGTTCGGGAGGCGGCGGCCCGCGCTCTAGAGCAGCGGTTGAATGGGCCATTTATCTCCCACTGGGCACAGCACCTCGCCTTGGTCGATCGTCTGGAACACGTGGAACGTGCGGATCTCCGGCCACTGGTGGCGGAAGCACGCGCCTTACTACGCACGGAGGTTGGGTTAGACGCTATGAGGGCCGTATTGCCCTCAGCAGACCGGGAGACGCGCCTCGGGGTGCTGCGCGTCGTCGAGGGACTGGCCGAACCGGATCGCACCGAGTGGCTGGATGTTTTCAGTCGAGATCCACACGCGCCTCTGCGTCGCCGGTTTGCCCAGCTGGCTGCCCTCAGCCGTTTGCCTGCCCTCCTGGCTGACGGTGACGTGGGAGTCCGGCACACCGCCCTGGGTCGCCTTATTGCAGCGACGCCAGGAGATCAAACGCCGGGCTTCCTCTTCAGAGCGCTCTTTGATACCCGCAGTGGCATCCGTTCTCTGGCGCAGTACACCCTGCGTCAGCGGGGCACCGATGTTTCTGCTGTTTATCTGACTGAGGATGAACAGCAGCTGGCAACCTCTGCTCTGGCAGGCTGGGTCGCGGGCCTCTCTGAGGTGGGGG
Organism: Deinococcus aquatilis DSM 23025; assembly: GCF_000378445.1. Taxonomy (GTDB): domain Bacteria; phylum Deinococcota; class Deinococci; order Deinococcales; family Deinococcaceae; genus Deinococcus; species Deinococcus aquatilis. The sequence goes on from NZ_KB899748.1 coordinate 5,530, forward strand.
AAGTGGGCGCTGCCCGCCGACTCGAACCTCTTCTGGCTCATCCCAATGCCCGCGTGCGGCTGGAAGCTCTTCGCGCGTTGGGTCGGTTGTCGCCTCAAAACCATGTGGAAGTGTTCGAGTCAGCCCTGTTCCGCACCAGCCCAGAAGCCCGGACAGCAGCGGCGGTGCTGGTGGCCGCCAAACTCATCACGCGAGATCGTCTGAACCTCCTGTGGGGTCGGGCACCGGACGCTGGTTCACGGCGGCGGTTGCTGCGCCTCGCAATGAACTTGCCACGCTTCGATGCTGTGGAGGTGCTGCTGACTTGGCGGCCCAGCCTGGCTGCTGATCAGCAAGGGAAGGTAGACGAGCGACTGATGTCCTTGCTCACGGGGTACGGCACGCGATTCTCTCTTCGGCCCAGTGGGTTGCAGCACGAACGGCTCCAACGCTTTTTGAGAGAGGAGAACCTGAACAGCGGCGTGAGAGCAGCCCTGCAAGTCATCGCGAATAAGGGTTGACAGTGAAGGTTCAGGCGCTGCACCAAGACGTTGGGGTCCAGAGCCATTGGCGATGCTGCATGATGTGAGGCCATCACACGGTCGGTGGGCGTTTAAGCTCACGGCACATGCGCCTCTGTCCCCTGCACCCCCTGCCGCGTTCCTGCTGCTGGCAGCCAGCCCGGTCACTGCGGGGGCGTGGAGACGCCGCCAGCAGTCGATGATGACGTGGTATTCGGCGCGGTTGCCCGAGTCCTCAAGACCACCTACACCAACCTCCGCATGCTGGACGTCGCTGCTGTAGTCGATCAGCAGTGCCAAGCCCTGGTGGTGACCTGTTCCACCACCAGCCTCTGCCCCGAGAAGCATGGCCGCCCCGCTGTGGACGCCGTGCTCAAGACCCTAGACTGTCACTCGGTGTCAAGCTCTCGATCCTTCCAGCAGCAGGGCAGGCTCAGTATTCGTACACGCCGAATTCGGCATTCAGGGCTTCTGCCTGCTTGAGATGTCCGCCCTCCAACTCATGGGCCACCAATGCGGCCAGGAGCGTGCTGACGCTGATAAACGGTGCCAGGGACGCCAGCACATCCGTCCCCTGCGTCGGCAGTTGCAGACACTGGTGGGCGATCTTACTCAGGGGGGACGCCCCTTGGTCGGTGATCAGCAGAACCTGGACGCCCTGTTTGTGTAGGGCGTGAGTCATCCGGGTGGTCGCGCGGCTGTAGCGCCGCAGGGTAAACACGACCACCACGTCGTCTGGGGTGACTTCCAACAGCTGCTCGGGACGGCTGAGCAACAGATCGGCGGAGTAGGCACGCACCCGTGGGCGGAGCGATGCCAGGATGGTTTCGACCAACAGCGAGATGCCGTATGAGGAGCGTGCGCCCAGAACCCAGACCTGCTGTGCGGCGGCGATGGACCGGGCGAAGGCCAGCAGTCTGGCTTCTGGAATGTTCTGAAGCCCTTCCAGGTTCGCCCGCTCGCTGGCCCAGAAGCGGGCCACCACGCTGTCCTGTCCTCCCGGCTGCTTCATGCCCAGGGTGGCACGCAAATCCTGGCGAATCACCCGTTGCAGGTGGGGATACCCCTCGAATCCGACCCGCTGGGCGAACCGGGTAATGGCCGCGCCGCTGACCCCCAGCGTCTCCGCGATTTCTCCAGCGCTGAGAAAGGGAATCTCCTCAGCGTGGTCGATAAAATAGCGGGCGATCTGCTGATCTCGCAGTCCGAACCCCTCCAGGCCGGAGCGCAACAGGTCTGCCACTGCGGGTGAGGAGATCTCGGGGGATGGTGCAGGGGCCGTGGTCATGCTGTCCCCAGTCTATGCGCTCTGGCGTTCACAGACTGCCAGCCAGTTACGGTGCCGCAGAGCGGCCTGCTCCCGGTCCATACAGCCGCTTCCCCGGCAAGGCTCCCGTATGTTTACCGCTCCTGAGCGTCTGCGTCCCGTTGACCCAGACATCGCGCACGCCCACAGACAGCCTGTTTGACTCGGCGTAGGTGGCCCGGTCGCTGATGCTCTGTGGGTCAAAGATCACGACGTCGGCGTAGGCACCCGCACGCAGTTCGCCCCGGTCCGTCAGGCGCAGATGGGCGGCGGGCAGGCTGGTCATACGGCGCACGCCCTCTTCCAGCGTCAGCAGGCCCAACTCGCGGACATAGTGGCCCAGCAGCCGGGTGAAGTTGCCCAGTGCACGGGGGTGCCCACCCGTAAAACCGCCCTTCTGTTCGCCGGGATCGTAGCCCGCCGCATCGGAGCCGAGCATCACCCACGGTTCCTGAAGCTGACGCTGAATATTGTCCTCAGTCATCAGGTGGTACATGGTGCCGATGCCGCCCGGCTCACTCGCAATCAGGTCGAGCACCGTGTCGATCCAGTCCTGGCGCCGGAGCTGGGCAATTTCGGCCAATGATTTACCCAGGTATTCGGCGTGTTCGGGCAGGGTCAGGCCCACCGGAAATACCCCTTCCGGCCCGGCCAGGTTCCCCAGCGGTTCCCAACTGCCGTCCGGCTCCAGCATGGCCGCCCGGATGGTTGCGCGGGTTTCAGGGTCGCGCAGCCGCTCCTTGAGTTTGTTGTCCTCACTGGCCCACGGGGGGCAAGAGGCAGCCAGACCCGTGCCGCCTGCCGTGTACAGGTACATATCGGCATGGATGTCCTTGCCCGCCGCCCGCTCAGTATTGACGCGCTCGATCAGGGGAGCCATCTTCGGCCAGGAGGGACCCCCCGCCGCCTTGAGATGGTAGAGATGTAGCCGCGCCCCACTCCGCTGCGCGATCTCCAGCGCCTCGGCAAAGCCGTCCAGGATCGCCGCGCCCTCGGAGCGCATATGCGTGATGTAGATGCCGCCAGCACGCCCGACCTCCTCGCACACGGCCACCAGTTCGTCGGTGCTGGCGTAGCTGCCGGGCGGATAGATCAGCGCCGTCGCCACGCCGTAGGCACCGTCTTCCATCGCCTCGCGGGTGACGCGGCGCATCTCCGCCAGTTCTTCGGGTCCGCTCTCCCCTGCCGCATGCCCCTTGCCGATCATCCTGACCGTGGTCCCGCCCAGAAAAGAACCGAAGTTGACGGCGGCCCCCACCTCCTCCTGTGCAGCCATCCAGTCGCCAAAGCGGGACCAGCCCTTGGCCCGCTGGATCCAGCGTTCATCACCGCCGGGAAGCCCGTGAACAGGAAAGGCATGGGCCTCGCCTGCCACGGCCGGGGCCGGGGTCCATCCCTCACCCATGATCTCGGTGGTGACGCCCTGCGTGACCTTGCCCACGCTCAGGCCGTCTGCCAGCAGGCTCGCCACCGAGTGACTCATCACGTCGATAAAGCCGGGGGCCACCACCATTCCGGAGGCGTCGATCACCTCGGCCCCGTCCGGCACGTCCGAACCGGGGTCGCTGATACGGACGATCCGGTCGTGCTGAATCAGCAGGTCGGCGGTCCGTCCGGGTGCGCCCGTGCCGTCGATCAGCGTGCCGCCCCTGATCCAGACCCCCCCGCTCACAGGGCGTCGACCGGCAGACTGGCCGTGCCAGCACGTTCACGCGGGTAGAGCCGGGCACCAAAGCGCAGGAAGTCCACCTCGCCGCCGCTGGTCAGGAACTCCACGCCCAGTCCGTCCGCGTCCCCGCCCACCACGACGGCACACTCTGGAGCGATGAAACGCAGCGAGAGGGTCTCGGTGCCGCCCGCCGTGGTATTGGGGATGACCAGCTTAACTTTGCCGTCCTCGACGTTGGCCTCGATCTTGTGCGGCTGACCCACAATGTCGTAGGTTCCCGCGAAGGCTTCAAGGGTCTCCACGTCCAGCTTGACCTCCTCACGCTCCGGTTTGGTCAGGCCCAGCAGCTCGCGCTTGACCCAGTCGCTGAGCTGGCGGTTGTAGGCGTGTCCGTTGCTGGCATTGGCCATGGCGATAAAGCCCACTTTGCGGTCCGGCGAGACCCAGAAGTCGGACTGGTGGCCGATCGTGGTGCCGCCGTGACTGATGATCAGGGCTCCGGGGTGCTGGTCGATGAACCAGCTCTGACCCACCTGGCCTTCCTCGCCCGGAAATGAATTGATGCCGACGCCGACGGACCGGACCGGATTCCACAGATGCGTGCGTTCCAGACCGCTCAGCGTGGGGGGTTCGGCCCCTTCCTGTTGATCGCCGGACGCCTCGGGGGTGGACACGGCGGGTTCCGGCATCGTTCCCGACATGATGTAGTGGGCGTACTTCGCCATATCGCTGACTGTAGACGAGCAGCTGCTTCCTGCCGGAGCGGACGAGCGCATCATCATCCAGGGGCGCTGGGTGACCATCTCCCCGTTGATCTTGTTGTGTCCGGTGGCAAAGCGGTAGGTCATGATCTCGCCGGGAAAAAACAGGGTGTGGTCCATTCCCAGCGGCTTCAGGACCAGTTCGGTCACGGCCGCTTCGAACGTCTTGCCCGTGATCGTCTCGATGACCCGGCCAGCCACGTAGAACCCGGCATTGTTGTAGCTCCAGTGGCCCCGGAGCGGCACCACCTGCGGCGACTCGGCCAGAATGTTCAGCACCTTGGCCACCGCGTCGTCGCCCTCACCCGTGTCCTCGAACAGATCACCCTGAAACCCGCCCTGATGGGTCAGGACATCACGGACAGTGAGAAGCGAGGCGACCGACTCATCTTTGAGCTTGAACTCCGGCAGGTAGGTCCGCACCGGCACGTCCAGATCCAGCTTGCCCTGCGCCACCAGCACCGAGCAGGTCAGCGAGGTGATGGTCTTGGTGGTGCTGCCGATCTGAAAGATGGTGTCGGAATCGATCGGCAGCGGGTTTTCCAGACTGGTCACGCCCAGGTTGACGAAGTGATCGCCGTCCGGCGTCAGCAGGCCCAGCGTGACGCCGGGAATCTTGTACTCCTCCAGCAGGCGCTTGGCCTCCTGCTCGAAGGCGGCGGCAAGTTTGGTGGTACTTGTTGTGTCGGTCATGCGGTTCTCCTTGAATGGGGAAAAGGTAGGCGGGCGCACGTCAGGCAGCGCATCTGTGGGCTGAAACGTCTACTTGCTCAGCACGCGGAGGAGGTTGGTCCTGTTGAAGTTCTCGTAGCCCTTCAGCGTCGAGGAGGTGGCGGCGAAGATCAGCGGCTGCGGCAGCGGGAAGGCGTATGTCTGCTCGTTCAGGTAGGTCAGCAGCGACTTGTAGAGCGGCTTGCGGGCGTTCTGGCCCACGGCGTCACGGGCGGTGTCCAGCATCTTCTCCATTCGGGGATCTTTGATGTTGGTGGCCGCAGCGAGGATGCCGCCGGAGCTGTACAGGCCGCGCAGGTTGGTATCCGGGTCCGCGCCGCCCCAGGTCAGGGCGCTGAACGCCAACTTGCCCCCCAGCAGCGAGGCGTTGGCGGCGCTCAGTTCCAGGGTGCTGACGCTCGCGTGGAATCTGGGGTTGAGTTTCTCGATGTTCTCCTTGAAGATCCCCGCCACCACCTGCGAGATCCCGCTGCCGCCGAAGGTCGACAGCGGCACCGTAAAGCCGGTGGTCCACAGCTTGCCGCCAAAAGCCTGCTTCAACTCGGCCTCGGCGGCCTTGAGGTTGTAAGCGGGGGGTTTGAGGGTCTTGTCCTCGGCCCAGTTGTTGGTGGGCAGGGTGGTGTTGCGGGCCAGGCCGAACCCCTGCAAGGCGTCGCGGGTGTAGGTCTTGGTGTCGAAGAGCGCCGCGAAGCCTCTACGAACGTGAATGTCGCTGAAGAAGTTGACAGGCACGTTGTTCTCGGCCAGTTGACCGGCGGGCAGCAACTTGTCGTCTTTGATGTTCTGATTGAAGAGCACCACGCCGGTCAGGTTCCGGGTCGGCAGATCCTCGTACACTTTCACGCCCGGAATTCCCTTGAGTTTTCCCAGCGTGTCACGGTCAGGAATCAGAGCGATATCGGCGTCGCCCTTTTGCAGGGCCAGCACGCGGGCGGTGTCACTGTCCACCTTTTGCAGAATCACGTTTTTCAGTGCGGGTGCGCCGCCCCAGTACTGAGTGAAGCCCCTCAGCACGAAGCGGCTGGGATCGCGGGCCACGAACTGGTATGCCCCAGTGCCGACTGGTTTTTGTGCCAGCACGGAGTTGGACACGTCCTCGCCCAGAAACGCGCCGAAGTCCCTGGCCGTACCGCTCCAGTCGCCACCCGCCACCAGCGTCTTCATCGGCACGATGTACACCTGCGCGATGGAATCCAGCAGGCTGGGCACATTGCGGTCCAGCGTCAGGACCAGTTGCCCCGCCGCGTTGCACTTGACCATGTTCGACAGCTTGGCGAAGGTGTAGGTTTTCTTGACCTCCGGCGTGAAGCCGGGAATGCTCAGCAGGTTGGCACGAATCTGTGCGGCCAGTGAGGTTTCACTGCCGACCAGCAGCGTGCGGCGCACCGAATACTCGGCGTCCGAGCAGGTCATCGCCGAGCCGTCGTGAAACTTGACCCCTTTGCGCAGCGTGAAAGTAGTGGTCTTGCCGTCCCTGCTCTGGGTGAAGGTGGTGGCGAGCAGCGGTTCGTACTTACCGAAGTTGTCGAGGTACAACCCCTCGAACATCTGCTGGACGGGCAACACGTCGAAGGTCGCGACAGCCTGAGCAGGCTCCACGCTGGCTGTGGCCGAGGCGATCTGGTACACCAGGGCGTCTTTGGGCGTCGCCAGAGCGCTTGAAGCGAGAGCCAGGGTCAAAGGAACGATGAAACGTTTCATGGGTGGACCTCCAGAGACGGGACAGGGCAGGTGGCACGCGGAACAGGGCGGTCGACATTAGGGAAAAGGATCAGGCGGCATCAGCGGTTCCGGGGATCCAGGGCCTCGGCCAGGCTGTCACCCAGCAGGCTCCACCCCAGGCTGTAGGCAAAGATGCACAGGCCAGGAAAGAGGGTGACGTACCAGTACGCGAAGGGCTGGCCGGGTGGTCCCTGAATCCATTTCTGGGCCAGAGCGATCAACTGCCCCCAGTCGGCGTAGCCCAGCGGCGTTCCCAGCCCCAGGAAGGACAGCGATCCGGCCACGATCGGGAGGCTCCCCATTTCCAGCACCACGATGGTCAGGAGCGGCCCGATGGCATTGGGCAGCACATGGCGCAGGGCGATGCGTACCCGGCTGGCTCCCAGACTCTGCGCCGCCGCCGCGAACTCCAGCTCGCGCAGCCGCAGGACCTCCGAGCGGACCACACGCGCCAGTCCGGCCCAAGACACCAGGCTCAGGGCGATGATGATGTTCAGCAGCCCCGGCCCGAGTGCGGCCACCAGCACCAGGATCAGCACCAGCGCCGGAAAGGCGAAGATGACGTCGGTCAGGCGCATGAGCAGGTTGTCGGTCACGCCGCCCAGGAATCCGGCGGCCAGTCCCACCAGCGAGCCGACGGTGACGGTGATCGCCAGGACGGTCAGGCCAAGAAAGAAGGCGGTGCGCGTTCCCCACACCAGGCCGTAGCGGATGTCGTAGCCGTTGACACGTCCCAGTGGCGCGTCTGCGGCGGGCGGATTGGGCTGGGCCGCAAAACCCACGCGGGGCATCTGGAGACACGCGTCGGGAGTGGCCACCACCTCGCGCAGATAGGCCAGCGGGCCAGGAATCGTCTGCATTTCCGTCATGCCCAGTGCCCGGCGGCAGTTGCCCTGCGGCGGTGCCAGCACGGGAGCCAGGAGCGCCACCAGGATGAAGAGACTGACCAGCACGGCCCCGACACGGGCCAGGCGGTTGTGGCGAAACAGCCTGCCCCAGAAGCTGCCCCTCGCCTTCACGTTGACCGGGCGGACCTTGAGCCGCTCGGCGACCGTCATGCGTACCTCACGCGGGGATCGATGACCGTGTAGGCCAGGTCGATCGCCAGATTGATCAACACCACGACCGTTGCCGCCAGCAGCGCGAAGCCGAGCACTCCGGGCAGGTCGCCCAGTGCCGCAGCCTGCGCCGCCCACGCACCCACACCGGGGTACCCGAACAGCGTCTCGGCGATCACTGCCCCCTGAAGCAGTCCGGACACGCTCAGGCCCGCCAGCGTGATGACCGTCAGCATGGCGTTGCGCCGTGCGTGCTTGCGGACGATCACCCCCTCGGTGACGCCCTTGGCGCGGGCCGTGCGGATGTAATCGCTGTTCAGGGCCTCAAGCATGCTGGTCCGCGTCCCCTTGATCAGTCCAGCGCTGCCCACCACCATCAGCGTGAACACGGGCATGATCAGGTGCTTGAGCGCGTCCCAGAAGACGTCGAGGCGGCCAGACAGCAAAGCGTCGATGGTGGTCAGCCCGGTCACGCGCCGGATCTCGCCCGTCAAAAAGTAGATGGCGCTGTCGTTGCTGAGGTTGCCCGTGCCGGGGAGGAGGTTCAGCACGCCGTAAAAGATGACCAGCAGCCACACGCCCAGCACAAAACTGGGGGTGCTGTAACTGATCACGGCCAGAACGCGAATCACCGCGTCGACCGCCTGACCTCGGTGGACAGCCGCTTTCGAACCCAGCCAGACGCTCAGGCTGATCAGCGGCAGGAGTGTGAACAGCGTCAGCTCCAGCGTGGCCGGAAAGCGGGCCTGCAGGGTTTGCAGGACCAGTTGCCCACTGGTGCGCGAGAATCCCAGGTTGCCGCCCAGCGCCAGCCCCAACCACCGCCAGTACTGCTCGAACACGCCGGCATCCAGGTGGTTGGTCTTGATGATTTCCGGGATGCGTCCCAGCTGTGCCAGATCGGTGGTGTAGGCCACGGCGCGTTGCTCGACGGGGATCAGCTGCATCACCAGCACAATCAGGAACGTCACCGCCAGCAGGATCAGCGGCAGGGCCAGCAGGCGGCGCAGGACGAAACTCAGCATGACGGTTCTCTCTGAAAGAGGTACTGGCGGCGGGCCAGATTCACGTCCACCAGCACGAATCCCTCGCCAAACAGCCGCATGAACATGGGCCGCGTGCGCTGCCGCCATTCCACGGCCAGGGCGCGGTCATCCTGCAGCAGAGCGTAATAGTCCTGTGCCGGGAGGTGCATGGCCAGCGTGCCGGGCAACTTGTCCGGCAGATCTTCGTGGAGCGGATGAACGACCTCTCCGGCGGGCCACGCCTCCGCCACGTGTCCGGACAGATGCGCCGTCACGCGTGGGCTGTCCAGGGTCCACTCGGCCTCCAGACGGTCCGAGGCCGCGCCCGCGCTGATGTTCTTCATGTCACCGTACTGATCGGGCAGATAGGTCCGAACGGTCGCGCCCAGCCGGTGAATGTTGAGATGCGCATTGACCGGCAACAGGGGATCAAACGTCCAGTGAACGCGGGTGATGCCGCGCTCCAGGCACCACCCGCGCTGAAAGTGCTTGAGGCGCTCGCCCAGATGCTGCTGGCGGTAGGCCGGATGGACGCCCATACGGTGCGAGTGCTGGACACCGACCTCTGAGGTCGGCAGGGCTTCCAGGTAAGCCCAGACCTGTCCCTCGGGGTCCACAGCGCCGGCCACCAGCCCGCCCACATGCTGAATGACGCGCAACATCACCGTGTCCTCGGGCCTGTCTGTCTGGCCCCAGATGGCGTGGGCCAGCGGCACCGTCGCGGCCAGTTCCTGCGGGCCGCGCAGCTCACGCACCGTCAGGGGACTGCGGGGAAAGACTGGTGCGGCAGGCGAGATCACCGTCAGCGTCCTGCCACGGCCTGTCTCAGCGGGCCCACCTCGATTTTCCGCTGCGTGATGGTGTCCAAGAAGGGCAAGTCCAGTGTGACGCCGATCCCGTGTCCGGCCGGAACAGACATCATGCCGCCTGACGTCTCCAGCGGCTCGTGAATCAGGTCTCGCGCCCAGTAGCGTGAGGAACTGCTCGTGTCCCCCGGCTTCGTGAAATTCTCCAGCGTCGCCAGATGGATGTTGTGCGCCCGGCCCACGCCACTTTCCAGCATGCCTCCGCACCACACCGGGGCGCTGAACGAGGCGGCCACATCGTGCACCCGCCGGGCTTCCAGGTGGCCGCCCACCCGGCCCACCTTGATGTTGACCAGTCGGCAGGCCGCCGTTTCCAGCGCTTTGCGGGCGTCCTGCGCCGTGGTGATGCATTCGTCGAGACACAGCGGCGTGTTCATCAGCGCCTGCAACTTGGCGTGGTCGCGCATGTCGTTCCAGGCGAGCGGCTGCTCCATGTAGTCCAGCCCCAGGGTGTCAAGTTCGCGCAGGGTGTTCAGGTGTGCCAGCGAGTACGCGGCGTTGGCGTCCACCGTGACGGGCGTTCCGGGTAAGGCTGCCTTGACAGCCCGCACCACGTCCACGTCCCAGCCGGGCTGAATCTTGAGCTTGATGCGCCTGTAGCCCTGCTCGGCATGCTGTACGGCGCTGTCCACGGTGGCGTCCACCGAAGATTGAATGCCGAGCGAGACGCCCACGGGGACAGCGTCGCGCACACCGCCCAGCACCGCCGACAGCGGCTGACCAAGACTTCTGGCCCACAGATCCCAGAAGGCCATTTCCACGGTCGCCAGCGCCATGCGGTTGCCCCGAACCCCCGAGAGGCGGCCCATCAGATGTTCGGGGTTGCGCCAATCCCGGCCCAGGACTGCGGGCAGCACCGTTTCTTGAAGCAGGGCCAGTGCGCCGCTGATGGTTTCTTCGCGGAAGTCCGGACGCAGGTCCATGACGCCTTCGGCCACGCCTTCCAGGCCGCCGCCGAACAGGCGCAGCAGGATGAAATTCTTGTCGGTCATCACGCCGAAGGAGGTCCTGAAGGGCTTCAGCAACGGCAGCGAGACGACCCGCAGTTCGGCACGTTCAAGCTGCACGGCAGGCTCCAGGGATACAGATGCCGGAGGTGATGGCGGTGGCTGGAACATCCCGGGAACGGAGACCTGACAGCATGAAAGCTCCTTGTTGACCGGTCATGAAAGGCAACCGGACGTGAGACGGATCAGGACTGAAACTGTGTTTGCATTTGATTTTACAAGATCTTAGTGATCTGCAATATAATTTGCAAGAGCAGATCAAAGCAGCGCGGTTGGATGAGGAATCTCCGATGCCTTGAGCGCCGCGCACCGGCCTGTACTGCGGAGGCGCACTTACGGCCTGGTCCCTGCGCTGCGCCCTGAACCCCTTGAGTTCACTGCGCCGCAGACCAGCATGAGCGCGACCATGTATTCGGGTGCCCGGGAGTTTCTTCAGATACAAACGATTTGAGCACGGCCCGCAGGCGTCGCTTGAGCTGACTGTCCTGCGGCTCAGGTGCAGGTGACTGAGTTCACAAAGAATGGCTCGTCGCCGAAGAACAGCTCACGGGCCGGGTTCTGCTCATCGCCGATCAACAGGCCGACATTCTCGGCATGCCCTCCTGCCAGGGTGTGTCGGCCAAGGGGTGACTGGCGCTTTCAAGCCCGTACTTTTCTTCCCCCAACAGCGGCTCAGAGGGGAATACTCTCCCAAGATTTGAGTTCAGGCCACTCCTCCCGAAAGGCGGCGCTCACCTGGCTCACTTCCGCGAAGGTTTCCGTCTCCTGCAGGCGATCCAGGTACAGGTTCCGCTGTGCGACACCGACAGCATTGAACGCCCAATACAAGGCCATCAGCGGGTTGATGAACAGGGTCGATCTCTGGGTGCCGGATGTGGACTGGTCATCCCCAAACTGACCCTCCACCGCATCCAGAATGGATGACGAGACGATACTGGGCAGATCCGGCGTCCGCTCATGGACACAGGGCAAGGTCTCCCGATACCGCTGCGCTTCAGACAGGTAGGGCGTCAGGCTCCAGGGGCCTAGAGACGCGCCGCTACGGGTTAAGGCCGCCACTGCCTCCAGATATTGGGCGTGGGCGACCCCGTGAAAGGTGTCAACTCCAAACCCCAGACAGATCAGCAATTTCTGTGATACGCCCTAAACTGCTCCACGGCAGCCAAGCTCACAGCGTCCTCTCTGGGGGTGCCCAGACTGGCTTCATCGCCCCGCATCAGGCTGTTGGTGCCCCCATCAATCAAGATCATGGTATCGACCCGATGTTGATCCACCAGGTGCTGCTAGGCATTCAGCAGGGGCTTTACCCCGGTCTTGGGAAAGGCGTAGACCGGAACCGGGTGGGTCTGGGCGAACCACCTGGCCAGATGCAGCTCGGGGAAGTAGCGCACGTTCGCCTGGGTGTGCACCCACACTTCATCCGCAACCCCAGGGTCTCCTCGGAGGTTGTGGGGCGTTCTTCCACGTCCTGATGGCGTCCGTCCATGGCCTCGACGTCATGTTCCCGCAACCTGATCCGATTGGTCTTGCCACAGAGCACTTCCGGCGTGCAGCCTCTCAGTACCCGACAGTTTCCCATGGGGCTTGAAAAAGTTCAGCTGATGCGCGACAACAGGACGCGTCCCCCGACGTCCTGGCCAAGCTGACCCGCTGCTTCACCGCGCACTTCCCAGAGTTCCGCAAGAATCAGGTTGAGTTGCTTTCCCTCATGGTTCTCGCGCTTCTCAAGGGCAAGGACGTCCGGCATGCGGAACTCGCGGCGCGCTTCCCCGGAAGTGCGCAGACCGCCTCCGTCATCCGACGTGTGGAACGCTTCTTTGACCGTCACCCCCTCCAACCGGCCGACGTCGCCCGGGTCGTCCTGACACTCCTTCCTTCCGCGCACCCACGCGAATTCATCCTTGACCGGACGAACTGGAAGTACGGACAGACGGACGTGAACGTCCTGCTGCTGGCCGTCATCTGGCGGGGCGTCGCCATCCCCCTGCTCTACGAGTTGCTGCCCCACGGGGGCGGCAGCAATACGGAGATCCGGCACACCCTCATGGACGATGCCCTCTGCCTGCTCTCCGCAGCGGACATCCGGGTCCTGTATGCCGATCGCGAATTTATCGGCTACGACTGGATTCAGGGCCTGGCCCATCGTGGGATTCCCATCTGCGTGCGACTGAGGAGCGACACGCTCCTGGACGACTGGACGGCACAGGACTGGTTGAGTCGCTTGCAGACCGGCACTGCCGGTCTGCTGGTCGAAGACACGGTGGTCTACGGGCAACCGATGAACGTCGTCTTGACCTATACGCAGGATGGTGAGGCCCTGATCATCGCCAGTAACGCAGGGACGGTGACCACGAACCAGTCCCGTTACCGGCGGAGGTTCCTGATCGAGTGTCTCTTCAGGGCACTGAAAAGCAAGGGCTTCCAACTGGAGGGGACCCACATGACGCTCCACGATCACGTGGAGCGCCTGCTGTGCCTGTTAACGCTGACCTACACGTGGTGTGTGCTGGTAGGGGTCACTCTGGAATGCCCGAAGAAAGCACATGGTCGCCGGGCATGGAGCGTGGTGAAGATGGGCTTACGGGAACTGGTGCGGTCGTTCAGCCGAGAGTCAGTACGCCTCTGCGGCTTGATCGACCTGTTGATGGTGTCCCACACGACCTCTCCAGAAACTGTCGGGTACTGAGGTGCAGCCTGCCACTGAAGGCAATCACCCTGGCAGGGCACTCAGTCACCATCAGAGAAGCTGGATTGCTCTTGGGTGCTGTCCGGGCGGCGCAGAAAACGCAGGGGATTCAGACAGGCCACCGACAACGCCTATTCGGAAACGTTCGTCACCGCAGGCCTCTACCCTGCCAACCCGACCTGCCGCAACCTGTCAGATGAGATTTGAAGTGCACCTAGACTGAAGATAGGGGGAACCTCAGTGCGGAGGGTTGAGCAGAGCGGGCCGAACAGCCTGCGTTGCTCAGGGCGCTATGGTAAGGGTATGACCTTTCACTGGGGCATTCTTGGCGCGGCCCGCATCGCTCGGGCCTTCATTCCAGCCATTCGGGCCGCTGGAGGCGAGGTAACGATGCTCGGCGCACGGGAGCCACAGTCGGCCCGCGTGCAAACCTTTGCCAGTGACTGGGAGATCCCCGCCACTGGCAGTTACCAGAACGTCATCGACGCCGATCTAGACGCGGTTTACATTGCGCTGCCCAATGCCCTGCACCTGCCCTGGAGTACCGCCAGCCTTCAGGCAGGCAAGCATGTGCTGACCGAGAAACCGCTGACCCTGAATGCCCAGGAGGCGCGCGAGCTGGCCGATGTGGCTGGGGCCAGCGGGCGGACCTTGCTGGAAGGCTTCGCCTACCGCTTCACGCCGCAGCACCGCGCCCTGCTGGAGGCGGTTCGCGGCGGTGATCTCGGCGAGGTCCGGGCCTACCGGGGGGCCTTCGGCTTCACCGTGCGGAATGCCGAGGATATTCGCCTGCAACCCGGTCTGGGGGGCGGCGCGCTGTACGACATCGGCTGTTATCCAGTCAACGAGGCCCGGATGCTGCTGGGTGAACCCCTGGCCGTCACCGCTCAGGCGCGCTGGACGCCAGACGGTGTGGACGTGTCCATGTCTGCCGTACTGGATTACAGCCATGTCGGCAGTGGGGCGCTGGCCAGTATCGATTGCGGCTTTGACTGGCTGTCCGGAGGCCGGATTGGCCGCTCGCAAGTGCTGGGGACGGGCGGGGTGATGGAACTGGACCGGGCGTTCTTCAGCGATGAGCCTGAGTTCATCCTGACCCGCGACGGTCAGCGGCAGATCATCGACCCCGGCAACGGCTACGCGCTGATGGCCGCCCATTTTCAGCGGGTGGCCCGGGATGAGGAAGCGGCACTGTACCCGCCTGAAGACGCGGTGCAGCAGGCCAGGGTGCTGGATGCTCTTCTGCAATCAGCGCGGGAGGGCCGACGGGTAGAATTGTAACGCAGCACAAGGCGTGGCCGTCTGAGAAGTGGCGAGGCCAGACCGCCTTGAGGAGACCTTGCGGGGCCACGCAACAATAACTACGCCGCAAGATCATCAACTCGTCCTGAAAGGGTGGGATTGCCTGAAGCTGACCATGTTCTGGAACGCTTGTCTCTGGTTGCTTCTTTGGGTGCTGGATGTTCAGAGGTCCGGGCAGGGAAGTTAAGTAGGTCGAAGTTAATCTATAGATTAACCGAGCGAAGCGAGTATCGAAGAAAGTACGTCGTAGTGGGAATGGAGCTTTATCCCGCAGTTTGGGGTAAAGCGGCTGGGTTAACTACGACGTACTTAGAAGCCTCCTGCGCTCGTTTTCGCCGTTTAAAGCCTCGTGGTTTTCGTTCTTGACGTTGTGTAAGACAGTGAGATCGCTCGACGATATTGTTGCAACGTGCCGTGGAAATCACCTGCTGATGATCGACGTTGACCAAGTTCGGAATCTCTCTGATGGCAGCTCCTTAACTGTGGAGATGCCCCGGTAAGAATTACCTCTGGGACGTCATATTCAACCAGGAGACTGGTCAGGAAGGTCTTCGCAGCTTCAGTGTCTTGGTGTCTGCGCAGACAAACGTTGAGCACGAGGCTGTGCTCGTCCTCAGAACAGCGCAGGCCAGACCCGCCACTTGCCGCAGTACGGCTCTGTCTCTGCGCGGTCACACCTGCCAGTGCCGGTTCAATCGGCAGCCAAGTCGGCCTGCACGGTGAGACCCCCGCAGCTTCACGACTGGGTCTGAAACAGGGCGGCGCCGTCTGCCCGCTGCGTTTCCTTCAGTCCCCCGGTCTGCCCCAAATACTTGGCCAGCGCCGCTGTCTGATCCAGCAGCAAGATGGCCTGGACGGGGCGAAGGTCCGGATACAGCATGAGCAGCAGATCGTGAATGGTCACCGGCTGCTGGGCCGCCGCCTGCACGGCCGCCAGCTTGTCCCCATACCGCGCCCGCAAGTCGCGGATGCGCTCGCGCCAGTCGGACATGGGGCCGCCGTGACCGCCCAGCGCGACCTCCACGCCGTCCAGCGCTTCGATGCGGTCCAGCGAAGCCAGGTAGTTCCCCAACCCCGCTCCCCGCTGAGAGCGCTCCGGCATCAGGGGCGGTGAGTTGTGTGGCAGCAGGTGATCGGCGCTGAGCAACAGGTCGTCCACCCGCAGGCACACCTGCGCACCGTCGTGGCCGGGAGTATGAATGACCTGAAAGACACCGTCCAGCACGTCGCCGTCTTGCAGGGGCGTCTGGACCGCCACGGGGCTGGGCAACATGAGGTGGTGGGCGCGGCGGCGCAGACGCTCGGCGTAACTGCTCTCCGTGGGAATGCCCGCCCAGCGCAGGTGGCCCTCGACCTGCACCTGCCACGCCGCGCCGCGCGACTCGGGCTGCTCCAGGGCCGGCACTGCCCAAATGTGGGCCGCGACCGGGGCGGGGGTCAGCGCCCTCACGGCGGGCAGCCCGCCCACATGGTCGGGGTGAGGGTGAGTCACGATCAGCCGATTCAGGGTGTCCCAGGACCACGCCTCGCCGTATTCAGAGCGGAGGTGGGCCAGACCCACTTGCAGGTCGCTCAGGCTGTCCTCGTGCGCGCTGCCCATGTCGACCAGGGCCGCGTAGCTGGGCGCTGCCAGCTCGCCCTGAACCACCAGAAAAGCGTTGGCCTGAAAATGGGGAAAGGCCCGCAGGGGCACGGTGTAGACCCGCGTGCCGGCGGCAGTGAGGTGGCGGGCCACAGCGGGGAGAACAGTCATGGGCTGCACTGTAAAGCGTCTGGCCGGCTCAACTCCACTGCGCCGCGCCGCGTTCGATATTGAACTCACGCTGCAGTCCTGCCTCATTCCTAAAGCGCATATGGCTGAAGAGGGGGCGTCCCTAGCGCTGGCCACGTGGATGACCCAAGTTGGCATCAACCTCCCATTGGGCGACCAGGAATTTTGTCTGATCCAGCGACTTAGGCCAGTTGGCCGATGTTCAGCGGTTCAGCCGCACGCTAAGTTCTGTTCGTTCAGGCGGCGCGGATCACGGTTCCTTCCCCTCCGAAGATTGCAGGTGCTCCCTCGGCGCGGCCCTGAGGGATCCACCTGTCGGAGGCACCCTGGTGCCTTCCCTCTCACCCGTGACCATTTTCCCCTGAACCTTCCTCCACCCTGTTTGCCCGGTTCTTCTTGCCTCTGAGACGCAATGGCCGGGCTTTTGCTTGCTCGCGTGCTTTCTGGAGGATCGATGACGGGTCTCCTTGCCCTGCGCACCTATGAAGGTGCCCCTGCGTTCCAGCGCCCAGTTCGCGAAGAACTGTACCTGCTGGTCGCCAATCAATTGTTCCGTGGAGACAGCTTCTACGAGCGTCAGGCCGACATGACCACCCAGTCTCGGCAACTGGTTCAAGCCGTTGCCGCTGAGCCGGGAGGCGGACACTTTATCGCCGCACTGGCGATCTACGCCCGGCATCAATTGATGCTGCGCATGACCCCCACCATGCTGGTGTGTGAAGCCTTTTTGCTGGCGCTGCCTGAAGCGGAGGAGGCGGCCCGGGCCATCTGGATTCGGGGAGACGAGCATCTGGACGCCCTGGCTTACCTGAAAGCCCAGGGGAAATTCCCCAAACGGTTTCTGAGGGCCGTGGCCGAGCGGCTCAATGCCCTGACCGAACGTCAGGCCCTGCGCTATGCGGGCCGGGGTCAGGGAAAAGCCTACAGCCAACGCGACGCCCTGCGGATCACGCATGCCAGACCGAAAGATGAACGTCAGGCCGCGCTCTTCCGGAGTCTGACCCAGGGCTGGAAAGCCCTGACCGAAGCAGAACAGGCGCAGCTGCCCCTGATGCGGGCCGTGCGGCAGGGCACGCAGACCGTCAGTTGGGAACAGGTCATCTCCCGTGAAGGCAGCACCTCCCTGACCTGGGCTGGGGTGGTGCCCACGATGGGCTATATGGCCCTGCTGCGCAACCTGCGCACGCTGGTCACCCTGAACGTGGGAGACGATGTTCTTCAGGCGGCGGCCAAGCGGCTCGCCGATCCGGAAGAGGTGGCCGCCAGCCGGCAGTTGCCCTTCCGGTTCTACAGTGCCTACAACGCCTTGCTGCGTCCCAAGGTCGTGTGGGGAAAAACCAAGCTTCCCCGCTGGCAGGTGGTGGCTTACTGGGAACGCAAACGGGTCACCCTGCCGGCCCGGGGGTACAACGCGATGGAGATGGCCCTGCAGCACCTCGGGGTTCAGGTGCCGGAGCCGCAACCCACGCAGCGCAGTATTCGTGTTCAGCACTCCAAATTTGTTCAGATTGGTTGGCAGTGGATCAGAACTGGACACTTTCCCTTTGCCGGCTTCGCCACGAACCCGGTGCGCCATGTCCCGCCTGTGCTGCTCTCGGCAGTGGAGGCGGCCATGGAGTGCTCGGCAGAACGGCTGAAGAATCTGCCGGGCCGAACCGCGGTCTTTGTCGATCTGAGCGGCTCAATGTACGCTCTGGTTTCAGACAAGGGCACCATTTCCCGGATGGAGGCCGCCTGCACCCTGGGTGGACTGCTGGGCCGACAGGCGGGCTGCCAGGTCTATGCTTTCGGGAGTTGGTTCAAACAGGTGAACTTGAAGGATGTACCGAGTGCACTCCAGGCGGCCCAGCGGATTCACAGGACAGAGCATGAGGTCGGTGGAGGCACGTATCTCCTGCCTGCGTTTGAGGAGGCGTTAACGGCGCACTTTGACCGCGTAATTGTTCTGACCGACGAGCAGGTGGCCGATGCGGCCTGGGGCAGACTGAAGCGGTATTTGGATGCGGATTCGCAGCGGCAGGCGTACGTGATCAATCTGGCCGGGTACAGCCCCAGCTTTGTGGGCGGGCATCCGCGTCTGATCAGTGTGGGCGGATTCAGTGACCGCGTGCTGGACTGGATGGCAGCCCTGGAGCAGCCAGACCCCATCAAGGTGATTCTGGGGCACCTGCCATAAGCTCTGATGACTTGGCCGAGTGGAGTCAGGAAGATCCTGCCACGTCCGCTGGTGGATCATGACAGGCGCACCAGGACGTATATACCAAGGTTGAAACCACTGGAGAAAGAGTTTCTTTTTCTGCTGTGGGGCGAAGAAATCACGCATGAACAATGGGAATGTATGGAACCCTTCTTCCCATCCCTCCTCCGCCCTCTCATTCTTGGGACCGGTTCAGGCAACACCGCCTCCTCGGGAATTCTCAGATCAAGCTCAACCGGAACGTGGGCGTGACCTGAAAGTTCCGGTTCGTACGCCCAGTTCCATGGCCGAAGATTCGGTCTTGCTGGAATTTCTTAACTGCGCCCCAGCAGATGAACGCCAGTCCTGCATACGCTAGGGCCACAGCACTCTGGTTCCACAGGACGGAAGGACTGGACGCCCTTTGCGCAGGATGGTTTCCCATAACTTCATCAAAGCTCAGGATGTACGGCCACATCAGACTGGAGTGAACCTAAAGTATCGGGCCAGCAGGCAAGTCACTTTTAGGCACAATGATATTGGCCAGAGCCAACTGACCGCAATACCGTTCCAGCTCGGCAATGCGAAGTTCGTCGCTGCGATCCGTCGTGGCACCATCGGCAAAAGCGGCTTCCCCACGCGCCTAGACCTTTTTGCGCCACCGATGAATCAGGCTCGGCGCCAGGGAGTGGGGGCGGTTGAGCTGGGCAGTGAGGTGCTGGCCGCTGTTGATCTGGCTGACCACCTCAAATTTGAAGTCGCGGCTGTGATTTCATCCGGGCATGGAATCCCCTTCGCGATGCAATCAGCGTACCCGCTGACTGGGGCGAAGTGTCTTGGGCTGTGACTCTGTCGGAGGGGGTCAGTCCACGCCGTCTCACAGACGCACCCTGCTACGCCACCTGATGGTCTTCAATGGTCAAAGTCCAGCTTAGCATACGCGCCATATTCAGCATGAGATCGCGCCTGCTGGAAGCGGCTGGATCGTTGGTCAGCGCAAGTTCAAGGCGCGAGACAGGCTCGGTATGTACCGTCAGGTGCAGAAAGGTCAGTCATGACACACTCCACTGGGGATCAGGGCGAGACAACAAAAAGGAAGGCCAACATGACAGCCTCCTCCAAGTCGGTCTATTGGGACCGGTCCAAGCCGCCCATCACGGCACTTTTGAGGAGGCTAACATGCACGACAGAACAGGGGCACAGGGCCAATTCCCCTGTGGTCTTTGGCCCTCCACGGCGTATGTCAGCGCTTTGCCAAACTCGCGTCAGTGTGCACCAGAACTGATCTGGAGAGTTAACAACGCCAGGAAAGAGGCGGAACCAGGATCGTACGCTGCGCAGTTCGCTCAGAACCACGTCAGTCCTTGTGCTGTTGGAGTGGCAATACCCCTCCTGGAGCATCAAAGACTGGCCAAATGCTGGTGTACGAAGCTCACGGTTACGCTGCCTTCCCCGACTGCACTGGCGACCCGTTTGACGCTGGATGCCCGCAGATCGCCGACCGCAAAGATGCCCGGTACACTGGTCTCCAGAGGATAGGGTGCACGGGCAAGGGGCCAGGCAGTGCGGGTCTCCTCCGGCAGATCATCACCGGCCAGTACAAACCCACGTGGATCTTTGGTCACCACGCCGTCCAGCCATTCGGTTTGCGGCGCAGCTCCGATAAAGCTGAACAGGAACTGGGTGGGCCGTTCCTGAGACACCCCGGTTGTCCGGTCGAGCACCGTGACGCTCTCCAAATGCTCCTGTCCGTGGCACGCCACAACCTCTGCATGGAGCTGCACCTCGATGCTTGGCGTGCGGCGAAGTTGCTCCACCAGATACTGCGACATCTTGGCCTCCAGATGTGCGCCCCGGACCAGCATGACCACACGGGCCGCGTACTGAGAGAAATACATGGCCGCCTGTCCCGCTGAATTGCCTGCGCCGACGATGTACACCTCCTCCCCCCGGCAGTTCACGGCTTCACTGCGCGCGGCCCCGTAATAGATTCCGCGCCCCGCAAAGCGGTCGGCCCCCGTTGCAGGCAGTTTCTGCCAGCTGACGCCGGTGGCCAGAATCAGCGCGTGACACCCGATTTCAGCTCCAACGGCCAATTGCAGGTACTTGTATTGACCCTCCACCCGCAGACGTTCCACGGTAACGGGCGTCAGCAGTTCGACGCCAAATTTCTCGGCCTGCGCCACACCTCGCCGGGCCAGGTCTCCACCGGACAGCCCGGCAGGAAATCCCAGATAATTCTCGATCCGGCTGCTGGTTCCGGCTTGACCACCAGGCGCTTCACGTTCAATCAGTACCGTCGTCAGTCCCTCAGAAGCGCCGTACACTGCGGCGGCCAGGCCAGCCGGACCGGCACCCACAATCGCCAGATCATAAAAGGGACGAGAAGCGGATCTGCCCAGTCCCAATTGAGCAGCGAGGGCAGCCACCGTGGCCCCTTCCAGTCGCTCGCCGCCTGGCAGGATCACTAGGGGCAACGCCCCTCCTGCCTCACCCCTCAAGGTGTGCGCTTCTGGAGAGGTGTCCAAGTCATAAAAGGTGTACGGAGCGCCGTTACGGGCCAGAAAGTCCCGCAGTTCATGGGCCTCGGAAGACCAGCGGTCGCCCACCACTTTGAGCCCGCCGTATCCCGGCTTGTATTCTCCCCGCCAGTCGTCCAGCAGATCGTCGATGACCGGGTAGAGTTCTTCTTCGGGTGGATCCCACGGTTTGGTCAGGTAATAGTGCACCCTGGATTCATTGATGGCTTTGATGGCGGCGTCGGTATCGGCATAGGCTGTGAGCAGCGCCCGCTTGGCCTCGGGAAAGAGCAGGGCGGCTTTGGACAGAAATTCGACGCCATTGAGTTGCGGCATCCTCTGGTCGCTGAGTAACAGTGCCACGGCGTCACCGCGTTCCTGCAACTCGGCCAGGGCAGCCAGGGCCTGCTCGCCTGATTCAGCCCGCAGGATCCGGTAGGCCTGGGCGTATCGGCGGCGCAGGTCGCGCGTCACTGCCCGTAAAACTTCAGGATCATCGTCCACGACGAGAATCACAGGGCTGGGTGTTTGAATATCCATACGACCTCTCTGCAAAAGAAGTGGGAAAAGAGCGGGACAAGACCAGCTATGGAGCGGCTGGAAGCCAGACCTGGATGTCCGTTTCGCCCGGCTGGCTGGTCACCTGAATACGTCCACCATGTTGCCGGATGACGATCCGCTGCACCAGATCAAGACCCATGCCAGTGCCTGTTCCGACGCCTTTGGTGGTAAAGAACGGCTCGAAAATTCGGCCCTGAATTTCGGCGGGGATGCCTGCACCGTTGTCGAGGAAGGACACCCCGACCTGATCGGCCTGGACGGTCACACCGATCGTCAGCCGCCCGTCCTGCGCCAAAGCGTCGACAGCATTGTCGATCAAATTCGTCCAGACCTGATTGAGTTCACCCTCATGGCCGATCACGCTGGGCAAGCTGTCCGGGTAGAGGCGTTCTACCTGAATGTTCTTGCTGCGGAGCTTGTGCGCCAACATCGTCAGCGTGCTGTCGATGCCGGTGCGCACGTCCACTGGCTGCTGATCGCCGCCCCGGTCCATGTGCGAGTACCGTTTGATCGATCCGACCAGTTCTGAGATCCGCCCCGCCGCTCCGGTCATATTGCGCAGGGCCATCTGGCTGCCCAAACGAAATTCCAGGTAGGCCGTCAGGGTACTGGCATGTGTCCTCTGCTGCTCAAGCCACTCCAGATCGCCTGGCCGCACGCCCGCTTCTACCAGGGTGGCGGCCCGCTCTTCCGGACGTTCCACCCCCAAATCGTCCAGCTGGTCCAAAAGCTGATCTTCGAGGTCGGCCTGCTCGATCGTGCCCACTGGCCCGGTGCGCTGGGCTGCCAGCACGATGGTCGTTTCTGCCTGCTGCAACTGGGTGGAGCTGATGCCGGAGTACAGCAGTTCCTGCAACAGAACAGGGACGCTGCCCAGTTTGTCCTGTAAGTCAGCGGCGTCGCGCCGCAGGGCCGCAGTCGGATTGTTCAGTTCATGGGCCAGTCCAGCCGAGAGCTTACCGAGCGCACTCATGCGTTCGCGCTGCTCTTCAGCATGTGCGGCGTCACGAATTCGGCGGGTCATGATGGCCAGTAACCGCGCATCCAGACTCGGAACAGCTTGAGCCAGAGCCGGGAAATCGGTTTGGGGAAGCTGGCCTACCCGTGTTCGGCCCACCGCCCGCCCGGTGGAGGCAAAATGGGTCATCCGGGAATGAGGAAGCATCCCGGCCACTTCTCCCTGACGGGTCACGTACCGGATCGGCTGCCCCCCCAACTCCCCGGTATAAGCGACCTGACCTTCCAGGAGCAAGAACAGGTGGCTGGCCGGATCACCCGCCTGAACCACCACCTGACCGTCTGCGAAGTGCTGCTCCTGGGTGTGGCTGGCGATCCACTCCAGTTCGGTGTCTGTAAGATCGCTCAGCGCTTCGATCTGCCGCAGATCGTCTGGGGCGGGCCTCATTCCAGCATCACCCGGTCGATATAGCACCACACCCACGTTTCTCCAGGTTCGACCGAGCGTGCCAGTGGATGCCCCGAGGCCCGGTGATGCTGGGTGGCATGCTTGTTCTTGCTGGAATCGCAACACCCGATGTATCCGCAGGTACTGCACATCCGCAGGTGAACCCACGGGTCGCCCAGGGCCAAACACGCTTTGCAGCTGTACGGCCCAGGCTCGGCTGGGGCTGAAATGACGAGACTGGAACGGTGACTACAGGTGGTTATGGATTCTCCTCGCTTGCACGAGATCAATTTAATGGGATGCAGGCACGCTCGGTCATGTGGCCGCGGAACATAACGACCTCTCGGACTCAAACCATCCAGCCAGTTTGCCCTGATCCTGTCAGCCTTGTCCCCGGCCATTTGGTTGGGGACCTGCCTGTCCAATTGGACAGAGACAGGGCAAACGGAGAGGGTTACATTGGCCCATCAGCGACGATCATCCCCAGCGCTGGAACGTGTACAAGGCCCTCCTTACCGGCAATATTCTAGCCAACATCGTCTTCATGGTCCCCATGTGCAGACCAGAAACGGCGGGACGACTACGGCCACCGCCATTGAAGCGATCCGGATCATTTCCACGGTACCGACCCGGTAAAGCTCCGTCTGATCCTGAGGTCTGACCATCAACGTGGGCATCAACACTCCGCCTGACTCCGGGGGATGGACGCCAGGCTTGCGCTTCCTGTTGAAGGGCCTGCAACCCGGAGAGCGAGGTGGATCTCAAGGCCACATCTACGAGGCAGACCATGCGTTCGAAGCCCTGGCCTGCGGTGAAATGACCCCGCGCCAGAACATGCTGGGTCTGCAGGAGGGCCGTGAGAGTGACCTGCCGCTGTGGTGCCAGGGTCATGGCATCTGGATCACGCCTGGAGGGGCCGGGGCTGCCGAATCGCTTGGGCCAGGGACTGAGAGGTGCAGTCAACGGGCTGGAGTTGCTGAGAGCCGTGGATGGATCTCAAGGACCACGCCTTCAACCAGACCGCGGGATCGGCCTCATTGGGAGAGGCCGCCAGTCAGACCAAGGCTTCAGCCACCTGTCGGCGAGTCTGGTGGTGCTCAAGCGTGCTGGGCCACCCGGAGGCAGGTTATAGAGGCGTCACGCCGTTCAGAGGAGAGACCTCCTGTGCCGGGCCAATGACTTCAGCCCAAATGCTGTGTTGAGGCTCTGATTCTTTCACCTCGGCCTGAGGGACTGACAAAACAGATGAGAATGCCCCCGTCGGGGCATTCTTGAGCTGCGATGACACAAGAACAACGCACCGATGGGGACGCCGTCATTCTATTCAGCCGGGTCTTCGATCTGCTCCGGTCAGCCCCATGGCGGGACCGCCGACACGCTCTGACGATGGCTTGGATGGTCGTGGGCCTCTTGATGTCGCAGGTTCCACACCCTGCGGCGTGGTGCTCTTTTCGTTGTTTCACGCGCTCGATACGCTCAGAGCCA